>DGRE01000050.1 GCA_002389905.1 Hungatella sp. UBA4396
AGTGCCATGCCTGGCACACATATAAAAAGAGCAGCTGCGATTTACAAGCAGTTGCTCTTTTCCGTATCGTGCTTTTAAGCTGTATCAGACATAACTATGTATATTGGGCTGCCTCAGCCATAAAAGTTCCCTTTTCTTCCTATATACCGCCCCACCCGGTTTTTGTACCTGATATAATCATCTCCAAAAACCGTAGGCAGGTATTCTTCTTCCTTTAAAATCTGAAGATGCAGCAGAACAATGGAACATATTGTAAAAGCCAGAAGGATCCAGTTAAAAAAGGTGAGAAGGATTCCAATGTAAGTCAGGTAAAAACCCACAAACGCAGGATTTCTGCTGATGCTGTAAATTCCTTCTGTAACCATGGCTGTCTTATCTTTTTCCGGGATTCCGGCCCTCCAGCTATCCCTCATGGTATATACTGCCATCCCAAAAACAATCACACCTGCAAAACCTATGAAAATTCCCGTCACCCGGACAGCCGGACCTAAAGAACCGGCATTTAAAATAATGCTGAAGGCTTCAGCCCCCACAATACCGTATGTGGCAACCTTCATAGCGGCCTCAGTTGTCATGAGGGTTTTTTTCTTTTCCCCCTTTGCAATGTGATCCGTCTGAATTCCCTTCTTTTTTTGGGCAAGCATTTTTCCAATATAGATTGTGTAAAATGCAGCCAATATCAACAATGATAATATCTGATATCCCAAATCGCCCTCTCCCGCCTTTTCAATGATTATCATATCTTTGCCCAGTATACCATATTATCTGCTCCGGAGAAAGATCCTTTTATCTTCTTCCCTGAGCCTTTAACTGAATCTGCCCGCTGATTTCCTTTACCTGCTCAGAGGGCTGATAATCCTCCTCCTGAAATAAAAATTCATGAAGCCTTTTTACATTTTCCTCCAAAGTCACTGGAATGACGCAGTCTCTTTTTCCAATCATCACATCCTTTAAATTAGAGGGAAATCCTTCTGTTTCCGTCAAATGAAACCGCTTCATATTTCTTATCAGAGGCAGCAGATCCTTCATGCCAATGCTGGTGGAAATTTGAGGCAGTACAGCACCTGCTATCTGGTTTAAGGTGGAAAAATCCGCTTCCCTGGCTTTTTTTAACACCAGGTCCGCAACCTCTCTCTGGCGTTCCGTCCGTTTGAAATCCGTATCCATCTTCCTAAGTCTGGCATAAGCAACCGCCTGGACACCATCCAAGTGATTAAGTCCCTCTTTTTTCAGGTGATGGGACCCCACTCCGGTGGACTCCACGGTTTCCGTAATAAAGCCATTGATCAGGCGGAATTCCTCGCGGCTGATGTCCACATCAATGCCTCCCAGGATATTGATGGCATCTGCCACCGCCTTCCAGCTAAAGGAAGCGTAATCATCGATATTTAAATCCAGATTTTCCTTTAAAGCTTCTACCGCCTGGTTTGGACCTCCGTAAAAATAGGCTTCATTGATCTTATCATACCTTCCCTTTTCATTGATTTTCAAATAGGTGTCCCTGTAAACAGAAACCATCCGGATTTCCCCCGTTTCCAGATTTGCATTTAAAAGCATCTGCATATCCGACCTGGTGCCCTTTCCCAGTACCCCTTCCCTGGAATCCACGCCAAATACGGCTACCGTCCAGTAGCCCTCCATTTTTTCCTGAGTTTCTATGCTTATATTGGTATTTTTAATCTGGGGCATTTCTCCCGCCGGAAGCCTTTGGGGCATATGGATGATGTTCCAGCCGTGGCCCAGTATTATTCCCGCCAATGCGGCCCATACAGCTCCTATGACAATAAATCCCCATCTGTAATGATTCGTCATGATTCCTCCCATATCGTTGATATTTCTGACGTTCAGCCATGCTCATTGATAAATTGGTGGAAATACTCCACCAATTTATCAATGCCGGGCTGCGCCCTATAGAAAAATCAATGCCATTTGTGCTTAGTGAGCAAGCTCCCACGCACAAATCCCATTAATTTTTCTGCATGGCTTAGTTATCGCAAAAAAAGAAGAGATACTGTTTCTATCTCTCCTTAATTTCCCTTAATTTCAGAATTTTATTCAAAAACCGATTTTATCTCACTGGGATGATCAATGACATACTTTGGCTGAAATGCTTCCAGCTCTTCCCGTCCCCTGAATCCCCAAGTTACGGCCACCGTATCCATTCCTGCATTAAGCCCTGTCTTCATATCCGTGTCCGTGTCCCCGAAGTAAAGGCATTCCTCAGGCTTGGCCTGAAAGTGTTCAGCCGCCATCCATACTCCGGAGGGGTCCGGCTTACACACAACGCCTTTTCCTTCCCCGATGATCAAGTCAAAATATCCCTTCTCGAAAACAGCCTCCGCACATTCAACGGCCCTGTCATGGGGCTTATTGGTCAGAATTCCGATTTTGATTCCTCTTTCCTTTAGAAATTCCAAAAGCTCCGGAATACCGTCATAAGCCTCTGCCCGGTAAAGGCTGTTTTCCTTAAATATTTCCCTGTAAACGCCTAAAGCTTCATCGTAATGAGTCAGAGCTTCATCTCCTGAGTAAATCAGGGCTCTTTCCACCAGCTTTTTATACCCATCTCCCACAAATACCTTAGTATGAGCCACATCCACATCACCATAGCCAAAGTGATTCATGGTTAGGCTGACAGAACGTGAAAGAGAATCAATGGTATTGACAAGAGTTCCATCCAGATCAAAAATACAGCACTTATACATATTGTTCCCCTTCCTATTTTATGAATAACAACTTCATTTCCGGTCATACTGAACCAGGAATTTACCCGGTTTTCAGCACTCTTTTTTAAGTATAGCCCACAGCAGAGGGGTTGTAAAGTCTTTTTCTGGAATCCAAAAAATACGCTTTGATCCGGCTTGTTAAAACCGGATCAAAGCGCATCCTAAGTGTTCAGAAACTATTTATTCTGTCTCTCTGTTCTTTTTCAGAACTGCCAGCACAAGACAGCCGGCCGCAGACCCGATTACAACAGCCAGCAGATATCCAAAGGGATTTCCAATGGTAGGAAGTACGAAGATGCCGCCGTGAGGCGCCCGGAGAGTACACCCAAGAGCCATGGAAAGTCCTCCGGCCACTGCAGAGCCTGCAATACAGGAAGGAATCACCCGGATAGGGTCAGCGGCTGCAAAAGGAATCGCACCCTCTGATATAAAGGACAGTCCCATAATATAGTTAACCAGACCGGACTGGCGCTCTTTATCCGTAAATTTCTTCTTGAAAAATGTAGTACAAAGGGCAATTGCAATAGGAGATACCATACCGCCTGCCATAACTGCCGCCATAATGTCAAAGTTTCCTTCTGCCAGCTGGGCTGTTCCAAATACATAAGCTGCCTTATTCACAGGACCGCCCATATCCACTGACATCATTCCTCCCAGTACAATACCAAGAAGAATCCTGCTGCTGCCTCCCATGCTGTTTAATCCATTGGTCATAGCATCGTTGATGCCTCCCACAAAGGGATTGATAAAGGTGGTTACAACTGCAGCCAGTAAAATACCGATCAGAGGATATAAAAGAACCGGTTTGATTCCTTCCAGAGATCTTGGAAGCTTGCTGAAAAGCTTTTTCAGCAGAATCACAATGTATCCGCCGATAAAACCGGCCAAAAGCGCTCCAAGGAAACCGGAATTCACATCTCCGCCTCCTGGATTTGCAAAGGTAGAACCCATTTTAGCAATAAGTCCGCCTACAAAACCTACCGCCAAACCGGGACGGTCCGCAATACTCATGGCAATATATCCGGCTAAAACAGGAAGCATCATGCCAAAGGCCTGCTCTCCCACAGTCTTTAAATAAGCTGCCAAAGGAGTATTTTTACCAAAATTGCCGGGATCTATGGAATAATCATCGAACAGGAACGCCAATGCGATCAGGATTCCTCCGCCGATAACAAAGGGGAGCATATGAGATACACCATTCATCAAATGCTTATAAATAGAACGGCCGATTCCATCCTGGCTGCCGCTGCTCTCTGAGGAAGCGGCAGACCCTCCTGCGTGATGGTAAACAGGAACTTCCCCGCCGGAGGCCCGTTTTACCAGTTCTTCTCCCTTATGGATTCCGTCTGAAACAGAAGCTATGACTACCCGCTTTCCATCAAAACGGCTCATGTCCACGTTCTTATCAGCCGCTACAATGATTCCATCGGCTGCTGCAATTTCATCTTTTGTCAGAGGATTTCCAATTCCTTCTGCTCCGTTAGTCTCCACCTTAACCGAGATTCCCAGTTTCTTGCCCTGCTGTTCCAAGTTCTCAGCAGCCATAAATGTATGGGCAATTCCTGTGGGGCAGGCAGTAACGGCCAGAACCTGGTATCCGGCGGCAGCCTTTGAAGCCTCCACTGGTTTTTCTTCTGTTTTCTTTCCGTACCGCTCTGATTCCTTGTCATCAATCAACTGGAAAAATGCTTCCTTTGATTCGGCTTTTACCAAATCGTCTTTAAAGCCAGGGTCCATGAGCAGGGTGGATAATCTGGCCAGTGCCTCCAGATGAACGTCAGCTCCGTCAGCAGGTGCCGCAATCATGAAGATCAGATTGGCAAGAGAACCGTCAAAGGCTTCATAATCCACTCCCTCCGGCACGACTATGGCGGCAAGGCCCGGCTCCTTCACAGCGGCTACCTTTGCATGAGGAATGGCAATTCCATCTCCCACTGCAGTGCTGCCCTGGGCTTCTCTCGCCAAAATCCCTTCCTTGTAACCGGCCTTATCCTTCAGCCTTCCGCCGGCATTCATTAAGTCCACAAGACGGTCAATGGCTTCCTCCTTGCCGGAAACCTTTACTCCCAGTTCAATACTTTCCTTTTTAAGCAATTCCGTAATTTTCATCAAAAGCCCTCCTTTGACAATTCCTCATACAATTTCATAATATCCTCCCTGCCTGCAAGCCCTTCGGAAAAGGCGCTGGCGCTTCCTGCGGCGCTTCCAAGGCGCAGGGCATGCTCATAGCTTCCATTCTCCAGGTAACCGGCTATGAATCCGGCCACCATGGAATCTCCGGCACCTACCGAATTCTTTACTTTGCCCTTTGGAACGCCCATCCGGTAAACCTGTTTATCTTCGGTAATGAGAATGGCTCCGTCTCCTGCCATGGAAATCAGCACATTTTCGGCTCCCTTCTCCTGAAGGCGTTTTCCATAGCTGATGATTTCATCTTCCCCGTGAAGCACCACTCCAAACATCTCCCCTAATTCATGATTGTTTGGCTTGATCAGGAATGGATGGTAAGAAAGCACATTAGCCAGCAAATCTTTCGTCGCATCCACAGCAATACGGACTCCCCTTCCGTCTAACTGTTCCATAATTCTCTCATAGATGTCATCATCAATGGATTTGGGAATGCTGCCGGATAAAACCAGTACATCTCCTTCTTTTAAAGCGTCCAGTTTCTCAAAAAGCAGCTTGACATCCTGGGCGGTGATCTCAGGCCCCATGCCATTGATCTCCGTCTCTTCCCTGGATTTCAGCTTGACATTGATTCTGGACATTCCCTTTTCCACCCGGATAAAATCCGATTGAAATCCAAGGCCTTTTGCTCCCCGTTCGATTTCCTGCCCGGTAAATCCAGCCACAAAGCCCAGTGCGGTATTTTCATACCCCAAATCAGCTAAAACAGCAGATACATTCAGCCCTTTTCCCCCATAAAAGATATTTTCCTGCAGGGTTCTGTTGATCTCTCCCAGCCTGAACTGATCCACCTTTATTACATAATCCAGGGCGGGATTAAATGTTACGGTGTAAATCATATATCACCCCTCCTTTAATATATAAAATTTTATTTCTTATCTCATCTATAATATAATACGATTTTTTCATTTCGTCAATGAGTTTGCTTAAGAAAAAATGTTTCTTATATCATTTCAGCATTTTAGCCAATCCCTGGAAAGCATTCGAAAGAAATATCGCAGTTTTTTATGCAAACTGCACTCTTCTCCTGGTTTTACAGGACAAAAAAAGCTCCCTTCATGGCCATACTGCATTATGCCGTACCCAGGGAGCATTTTATGCCGGATTAAAACCGGCTGAACGAACTTTCATGTTTTATCATCAGAAATAGTAATCTCATGGCGCCTGATGCGGTCATGGGAATCCTTTATGCTGACAGATAAAAACAAGTATAATATTTCAATTACAGCAGTGGCCGTCACCCTGGAAAAGCAGAATTCTCCAAGAAGAAGCTTCTCCCTTGTAGCCGTTGTAATGTGATAGTCACAGGCTTTTCCAAGGGGGGAGGAGGCATTGTTTGTGATTGCTATGGTTTTTACATGGTTTTCCTTTGCCACTGCCACAAGAGTCATAAGGCGTTTGGAAAATCCGGAATTGGATATGATGATGACTACATCCTCTGGCCTTAAATTGCAGGTATAAGCCACCTGGGTTTCCCAGATAGACCCTGCCACAGCGGGAATTCCCAATTGATTGAACTTAAAGGCACCATCCAAGGCAACGGGAGTGGTATTTCCCACGGCCACCAGCTGCACTGTCCTGGCCTGTTCAATCACACTTAAAATCTTTTCCAGGTTCTCTTCATCCATCATGGATATGGTCTGGGTCAGCTCCGCCACCTTATTGGCAAGAATATTCTGGAGGGACTGGGCGATGTTGTCACGGCTGATGTCATTGGAAACCTCAATGGAATTCCCCCGTTCCTCAGCCACCTCTTTCGCCAGATTGATTTTTAAATGATGAAAGCCGTTAAAACCGCATCTTCTGCAGAACCTGGACACCGTGGCATCGCTTGTACCGCTTGCCAGGGCCAGTTCCGCCACCGTCATGTCAATAATTTCACTCTTATGCCCTAAAATATAATCCGCAATCTTTTTTTCCGCCTCAAAAAGCGAATCATAAGATGAACAGAGAACACCGGACACACTGATATTTTCCTGCATAAACAACCTTTCCCTCATTTCATGTAATATTATTTCACCATTATATCACGATGTGAAATACATTGTAAAGAGGGTTCATACTCCCATTCATTATGATCGCGCCCCGTATCCCTTAAAATCTCATCAATCCGGGCAAAGAGCTGGCTGTCAGGCAGGTTTCTCTGCCACAGGCGAAATGCCTCTCCGGACCGCACATCCTTTGCATCAACCGGAATTCCCGCACAGTAATCCCTGTTTAAATCCCCGTAAAGGCCGGCCATCTTCTCCATATGTTCCTCCGGCAGGTTGCGAAGCTGGTCATAGATCTGGCTGCTGACCACTTCTTTTAGAAACCCGGAAGCATACTCTTTAAAGGAAAGCAGGTTTTCATCCAAAATCCCCTGCTGTCTTGCCCAGCCCTCCACGTCTGTCTCCCGTGTTTCATAGGCCAGGCCCCCGTTTTCCGTCCATTTTAACACGCCGTACCTGCAGGGAGCGATGGGAAAGGCATCTGCCACCACTTCGCTGATACGAAAAGCGCTTTCGTCCTCTCCCGGTGACAGCTTATTTCTCTTGGTTCTCCGCAGATGGAGATGTCCGCTTATATAAAGAGGGACCTCATAGCTTTCCAACAGCTCCGCCACATCCCGGTTGTTTTCCAGAGTGCAGTCCACCGGATAGAGGATGCTCTCCTTTAACAGGTTGTGGTGAGCGATGGGGATTAAGGAGGCACCTTCCCGGTCTGCTTCCTCCAATTGCTCTTTCATCCATGCCAGAGTTTCTTCCCTGATACGCCCTCCCACCTTGTTCACCGGTTCATACTGGGCTGAATCCAGCATCAGAAGCCAGTTTTTCTCATCCAGCTCATAGACATAGCTGAGGGAGGCTTCATCAAGACTTCTGGCCTGATCATAGCCAAACTGGCGGTAAATCCTATAAAAGTCCTCAGGCCCGGCCATCTCAGCCTCTCCTTTTTCCTCACCAAAATAAGAGGCGGCGGCGTAATTATTGATATCGTGATTTCCGGGTATGACAAGTACCTTTACGCCCTTTTCCTCCAGAATCTTCAGCTTTTCCGCCAGAGCTTCATGGCTTTCCATTTCCCCATTTAAAGTCAGATCCCCGCTTAAAACCACGGCAGAGGGGTTAAGCCTTTCCATATCGGCTGTAAAGGCATCCATAAGCTGGGGAATGTACTGAACCAGCTTCCCGTCATCCTTCTTTAACATGGTTTCAAAGGCTTCCCCGTAATCAGTCAGACTGGGGGCAAGATAATGAACATCTGTAATCACGGCAATGACCGGAGGCTTATATGCCTCCGGCTGATCTTCCTCTTCTTCAGGAAAAGGCATTACTGGTTTTGGGGCGGTCTCCGCCTGCATATCGGCAAGCTCTTCTCCATTCCCATGCTCTTCATCTTTTTCCACTCCGCACTCCGCTTTTTCCGTCTCCTCCCTTTCCGGCGCTTCCTCCAAAAGAGAACCGGAAGGTTCCTTCCCTCCCGGAGCCGGGGAATGGAGCCTGCCAATCACCAGCACAATGCCAAAGCATATAAGGAGTGTTCCTATATAAATCAGGGCCAGAAGGCCATTCTTCTTTTGTCTGCTCATGATGTCCCACAAAGAGTCCTTTCCACATCCTGTCAATTTTTCTCCATGGAATCATAACACGCTTTTTTAAATAGGGCAACCCTTTCTCAATACCACCTGGTAAGGGGAAGCTCATTGTTCACTCCCTTAGTCACAAGAATCTGATGCAGATCAATAATTCCGTTGTGGAAGGTGGCCGCGCATCCGCTCAGATAAAGATGCCACATCCTGGTAAACTCGGCTCCCATCTTTGCCTCAATCTCCGGGAGGTGATCTCTGAAATTCTGTTCCCAATGAAGGAGGGTTTGGCAATAATGGCGGCGGAGGCTTTCCACATCCAGAGTATAAAACTGGTGTTCACTGAACAAATGAATCATTTCCCTCAGGCTTGGAATCATTCCTCCCGGAAAAATATATTTTTTGATCCAGGGATCGCCGGGATACTCTCTCAATGCGCTGATATAGTGAAGCAGCATCAGACCGCCCGGTTTCAGCACTGCTGACCCGTTCTTCACAAACAACTCATAATTTTCCCTGCCCACATGCTCCAGCATACCTACGCTGACTATCCGGTCAAAGGTCCTTCCCTGGTCCTTTAAGTCCCGGTAGTCCATCAGCTCCACGGAAACCTTATCCCCAAGGCCTTCGGCTTCAATCTGCTCTTCAAACCGCTTCTTCTGTTCCCTGCTCAAGGTAATTCCCACTCCCTTTACCCCGTACTCCTTAGCAGCCCGAATGAGCAGGTAGCCCCAGCCGCAGCCAATGTCCAAAAGAGTCATATCTTTCTTTAAGTACAGCTTCTGCAAAATACGCTCCACCTTATTGCACTGAGCCTCATATAAGGTATCGGTTTCCGTCTTAAAATATCCGCAGGAATAGCTCATGGTCTCGTCAAGCCAGAGGCTGTAAAAATCATTTCCCATGTCATAATGGTAGGTGACCTCTTTTTCCTGGTTCTTTTTGGACTGAGAAGAAAAAATAAGTTTCTTAAGCCTTGTCCTGTCAGTGGAAAACTTGTCCATCTGCCCAAGAAAGTGATCCAGGGCATGAAACAAATCACCCTCAATCTCTAAATCCCCTTTCATATAGGCTTCTCCCAAAGCCAGGGAAGTGCTGGTCAGCAGCTTGCTGCTGTCAATGTCTTCTTTCAGATTTACAATAAAAACCGGATTTCCATTCCCAATGTGGTGAGTCTCCCCGTGAAGGGTCACATCAAAGGGGTGGTGGTCAAATCTCTGAAGAAAAGAAACGATAAAATGATCCGTCATGTTTTTCATGGCAATTCTCCAATCTGTTCTTTATGTTCTTCTGAGATTTTACCCGTTTTTTATAATTTTATAATCTGAACCTCCTCTCCTTCAAAAGTACAGACCGAAAGCACATACCCTCCCTCCAGCATTTCCTGATGAAAAAAGGCGTTGGGATCAGCACCGGCAGAAATATCGGCCAGAGGCACAGTGATCCCGCAGCCCAAGGCCTTTACATAGCTTTCCTTCAAGGTCCATATGCGAAAGAAATAAGAGTCCCGCTCTTCCTGCGGCAGTTCCTTCATACGGCGCTTTTCGGCAGACGAAAAGACCCTTTCCGCAACTCTGTCCGGAAAGGGCCGTATCCGCTCCACATCAATTCCAAGGCTGCTCTCTCCCAGTCCGCAGGCTGCCAAGCCCTCCGTATGGCTGATATTGTAATGAATGTGGGGAAAATCCTTTAAGTAAGGCTTTCCATGCTCCCCCTTTAAAATCACAACCTGATTTTCCGGCTCCGGAGCAATTCCATATACTTCCTTAAGCCCCTGATAAAGCAGGCGTTTCCCAAGCAAATGCTCTGTCTGCCGTTTTTCTCTTCCATGAGCAGCCTCATACTGCGCCAGATAAATCCGTACCATCTGCCTTACCTCTCTGCTTCCTCATTTCCCCGGCCCCAGTTTCTGTTTTCCAACCGGCAGCCATGGCCGAAATATATGGTTCTCGGTCTGAGGGCGCTGATCTTATCCGCACTTTTTAACATGGCCTCCCGGTCATAATAAGTCATGGAAACTCCGGGATAAAACATGTTGGTCAGCGCATCTCCAACGATCACTGCTTTTCCATCTATATCAAGCCCAATAGAGCCTCCGGTATGTCCCGGAAGCTCTATGACTCTGGCTTTAACTCCATAATCCGTCAGCCAGTCCCCCTCATTCAGAAGGATTTCCGGGGTAAATTCCGGTATGCGGTCTGTCTCCATGCTTTTAGAAGAAATCTCCGCAACCACCATTCCCAGAAACCCCTGATAGCATAAGGGTTCTATATTTTTGTCTTTTATAAGTCCTAAGTCTGCCCTGTGCATGGCCACAGGCACTCCCAGAGCAGACTTTAAATAAGCCGTATTCTGCACATGATCCACATGACCATGGGTGAGTACGATCAGCTCTACCTTTGTTTTCCGGCATTGGGCCAATATTTTTTCTTCAAAACCCTTCCGTCCTGTATCCACAAGAATGGCTCTTCCATGGTCTTCTACCAGATAGCTGTTGACGCTTCCGCACCTGATACGCTTTATCTCTGCCATCGTTTCCTCTCCCCTTCAAATGCTTGGATTCCTGCCGGACTGCCTCCCGCGGAATTCTTTCCTATTCATTGTATTGAAAGAGAGTCAAGTATATTCCTTATTACCGCTTAATATGAAAGGCATCAAGGCCTGGATAAACGGCTCCCTTGCCCAGCTCTTCCTCAATTCTGAGTAGCTGGTTGTATTTTGCCACACGCTCACTTCTGCTGGGTGCTCCCGTCTTGATCTGGCATGTATTCAAAGCAACCGCCAGGTCTGCGATGGTAGTATCCTCTGTCTCACCGGAACGGTGGGAGGAAATGGCTGTATAGCCTGCGCTGTGAGCCATCTTAATAGCTTCAAGGGTCTCTGATACGGAGCCGATCTGATTGAGCTTAATAAGGATGGAGTTGCCGCTCCCCTCTGAAATACCCCTTTTCAAACGCTCTGTATTGGTTACAAATAAATCGTCTCCAACTAACTGTATCTTGTCTCCAAGGGCCTGAGTAAGCTTTTTCCAGCCCTCCCAGTCCTCTTCATCAAGACCATCCTCGATGGAGTAAATAGGATATTTTTCACACAGATCTTTCCAATGCTCAATCAATCCCTCTGAAGTGAAATGCTTACCGCACTTAGGAAGGATATATTCTCCCTTGTTTGCGCCCTTCCACTCACTGGCGGCTGCATCCATAGCCAGAACAAAATCACGTCCAGGCTCATATCCGGCCTTCTTAACAGCTTCGAGGATTAAGTCAATGGCTGCCTCGTCACTTTCCACGTCAGGGGCAAAGCCTCCCTCATCACCTACGGCTGTAGCCAGACCCTTGGATTTTAAGATGCCTGCCAGGCAGTGGAATACTTCTGTACACCAGCGAAGGCCTTCTTTAAAGCTGGAAGCGCCGGTCGGCATGATCATAAATTCCTGCACGTCCACAGTATTGGCCGCATGGGCTCCTCCGTTTAAAATGTTCATCATAGGAACCGGAAGTCTGTTTCCTGTCACTCCGCCTAAGAAGCGGTATAAGGGAACTCCCAGGCTGATGGCTGCAGCTCTTGCAGCGGCAATGGATACAGCCAGAATGGCGTTAGCACCCAGCTTGGACTTATCGCCTGTCCCATCTGCAGAGATCATGGCTTCGTCAATGGCATAAATATCAGAGGCATCCATTCCCACAAGCACGTCATTGATTACGGTATTGATGTTGTTAACTGCCTTGGAAACGCCTTTTCCTCCGAAGCGGGTCTTATCCCCATCCCGAAGCTCCAGAGCCTCAAATTCACCGGTGGACGCTCCGCTGGGAGCTGCTCCTCTGCCAACGGTGCCGTCGGCAAGATATACCTCAGCCTCTACGGTAGGATTTCCTCTTGAATCAATGATCTCCCGTCCTATTACTTTCTCAATTTCCAGATAATTCATCGCTTTTTCTCCTTTTCTTTTAAATAGCTTCCAGAATGGAAAGAAAGTCCTCTACAGATTTCTTTCCAAACTCAACTGTTTCATCGTTGATGATAATACAGGGAACGCTCATGATCTGGTATCTCTCTTTTAGATCAGGATACAGGGCCAGATCGTAGGTCCGGACCTTTACCATATCATTTTCAGCAGCAATCCGGCCTGCAGCCATGACCGTAGCCGGACACATGGTACAGGAAAGGGAAACCGCCACCTTGATATCGGCAGGTTTTTTGATCCCCTCTATGCGGGACTGTTCCGACCCGGAAAGGGCCTGTCCCGGTCCTGCCACATTATAAAGGCCTATGACAAAGGAATTAAACTCATGGCCTCCCGGGATTCCATAAAACCGGATTCCCGATTCGCTGCCGTCTTCCTTCAATACAGCCAAAGCCGGAAGGGCTTCATCTGCCTCTGTTTTTTCCGATTCCCAGCTGACCAAACATTCCACCTGTTCAGAGATGCCGGAAAGCTCCTTTAAAAAGTCCTCCATCTGACCGGACAGACTGCTTTTGTCAAGCAGAGCCTTTACCGTCACCTTGCTCTGGAACCTGCCGAATAAATCCTTCAGCTGTCCCTTCATCTCTGAGGAGATAAGACCTCCCTCAGACTCTGTTCCTGTTTCCTCTTCCCTGACTTCCTGAGAAGCTGTGGGCTCATAGACGGCCTCTCTCTGGGGAAGCCCCAGCTTTTGGCTCATATCAGAAACATACTTTTCCAGGGATGTGGCCGCAACTGCTCCATCGGAAACAGCCGTCACCACCTGCCTCAATTCCTTTACACACACATCACCGGCCCCGAAAACTCCTGCCGTCTCAGTCATTTGGTTTCTGTCTGTCAGCAGGTATCCACGGTCATCTAAGGGAAGCTTTCCCTTAATCCACTCCGTATCAGGCACATAGCCGGCAAATACAAAGATGCCGAAGGACTGGCCTTCCGGTGCCTCATACTTCCACTCTTCCCCGGTCTGGTTGTTCCGGAATTTAGCGGACCGGAGCATCCTGTCTCCGGCAGCCTCCACGATTTCCGTCTGGTAATGAATCTCGATCTTTTCATGGTTCTTTGCCTTGTCAGCCACAGCACCTGCGCAGGTAAAATCTTCCTCCCGGATAATGATGGTCACCTTTTTTGCATACTTGGTAAGAAAAACAGCTTCCTCTGCAGCAGCGAATCCGCCTCCGATTACAAACACATCCATTCCGGTAAAGAATTCTCCGTCACAGGTAGCACAATAGGCCACTCCCCGTCCTTTGAATTCCTTTTCCCCTGCAAAGCCAAGGGATCTGGGATTGGCACCAAGAGCCAGGACAATTCCCAGAGTCTGAAAATCACCTTTGTCTGTCTTTACCAGCCGGATATCTCCGGACAAATCCAGATCAGTGACCCGGGCCGCCTTAAACTTCGTCCCAAAGGCTTCCGCCTGCTTGCGCATCTGCTCTGTCAGTTCTTTTCCATCGGTTTTTCCGATTCCGGGATAATTCACAATCTCAGAAGTAATGGTGATCTGGCCGCCTATAGCTTCTTTTTCCAGCACCAGCACCTGGAATCTGGCCCTTGCGGCATAAATGGCAGCGGACAGGCCCGCTGGGCCTGCTCCGACTATTACCACGTCATACAATTCATCCATCAACATCCCACCTTTACAGAAGACCTACCAAGTCCAGGCTGGGCTTTAAGGTCTTGGCTCCGGGCTGCCACTTAGCCGGGCAAACCTCGTCGCCGTGCTCATGGACAAACTGGGAAGCCTGTACTCTGCGGAATAACTCGTCTGCATTTCGACCCACATTTCCTGCGGTCACCTCGTATGCCACGATTTTTCCTTCCGGATTGATGATAAAGGAACCTCTTTCTGCCAGTCCTTCTGATTCAATCAGTACATCAAAATCTCTGGCAATGGCTCCCGTAGGGTCGGCCAGCATGGGATACTGAATCTTTTTAATGGTCTTGGAGGCGTCATGCCACGCCTTATGGACAAAGTGTGTATCACAGGATACGCTGTAAATTTCGCAGCCGATCTTTTTGAATTCCTCATACTTGTCAGCCAGATCCTCCAGCTCTGTGGGGCACACAAAGGTGAAATCTGCGGGATAAAAGAAGAACACCGCCCATTTTCCCAGAATATCCTTCTTGGTCACCTCTTTAAATTCTCCGTTTACAAAACTCTGTACCTTAAAATCACTTACTTCTTTTCCAATGAATGACATACCATCCATCTCCTTTCCTATTTTATTGCCATGTTCTTTGGTATAATGGGAAACCCATAGGGTGCTTCCTTTATTCTTGCCATGTTTTTGGTATAATGGATACTCGTAGGGTGTTTTCTATTATTATACCAGATTATTATGGTTTGTTTCTATACTTTTTATGAGTTAGTTCTTACTAATCCACGTATTAATCATAGCACGTTTATTTGGAAATTTCAAGAAATAATATCGATAATAATTATTGTTTTTTAACCTGAAAATTTTTAAGGGAATTCTTACTCCTGTCCTTTGTACTTCCTTGCCTGCTCTTCAATGAAATCCAGATCTTCAAAATAATTGATCTTCATAGCTTCCTTTACGCCCTGTAAGGTCTGGGCTGCCACTGCTTCCGCTTTCTGGCTTCCCTCCTTTAATACCTGATACACATAAGGGATATTGGCCTCATATTCCTTTCTTCTCTGACGGATGGGCTCTAACTCTGCCTGGAGAATGCTGTTTAAGAACCGTTTCACCTTTACGTCACCCAGTCCGCCCCGCTTATAGTGGTCCTTCAGTTCGTCTAAGTTTTTGTAATCAGGAAGGTATTTTTCAAAGTCCCCTTCCTTGCAGAAGGCATCAAGATAAGTGAACACCGTATTTCCCTCCACTTGTCCCGGATCGGAAACCTGGATGTGGTTGGGGTCTGTGTACATGCTCATGACCTTTTTCTTCACTTCTTCTTCTGTATCGGACAAATAGATGCAGTTGCCCAAGGACTTGCTCATCTTGGCCTTTCCGTCTGTTCCCGGAAGTCTTAAGCAGGCTTTGTTGTCCGGAAGGAGAATGTCCGGCTCCACCAGAGCGTCACCGTAAATGGAATTGAACTTGCGCACAATTTCCCTGGTCTGCTCAATCATAGGCTCCTGATCCTCTCCTACAGGCACAGTCGTGGCCTTAAAGGCTGTAATATCAGCCGCCTGGCTGATGGGATAGGTGAAAAAGCCCACTGGAATGCTGGTTTCAAAATTCCTCATGGCAATCTCGGATTTCACCGTAGGATTGCGCTGAAGCCTGGATACGGTCACCAGATTCATGTAATAAAAGGACAACTCCGTCAGCTGAGGGATCTGTGACTGGATGAATAAGGTGCATTTCTTTGGGTCCAGCCCGCAGGAAAGGTAATCCAGAGCAACCTCAATGATGTTCTGGCGAACCTTTTCCGGGTTGTCCGCATTGTCCGTAAGAGCCTGGGCATCTGCAATCATAATAAAAATCTCATCAAATTCACCGGAATTCTGCAGCTCCACCCTTCGCTTTAATGAGCCGACGTAATGGCCGATATGAAGCTTTCCGGTGGGGCGGTCTCCCGTCAATATAATCTTTCCCATGTGTTTGTACCTCCAAGTGTATATTCAAAGTTTATTTTCCTGCAAATAATCCTTCCGCATAGTTTACGGAAGCCATGGCATCCCGGCAATACTGGTCAGCCCCTATGGTTTCTGCATAATCTTTCGTCAAAACTGCTCCTCCCACCATCACCTTTACGTGAGGCGCTTCCTTGCGAAGCTGGCGGATGGTCTCCTCCATGCTGGGAACTGTGGTAGTCATAAGAGCGCTTAAGCCCACCAGGCTCACCCCGTCCCTTACAGCGGTTTCCACCACTGTTTCCGGCGGCACATCCTTTCCAAGATCAATCACATCGTAGCTGTAATTTTCCAAAAGCACCTTGACGATGTTCTTTCCGATATCATGGATGTCCCCTTTTACCGTAGCCAGAATGATACGGCCCTTTTTCTCCTGTGCCGCACCGCTCATAGCCATCTGCTCTTTTATAACCTCAAAGGCCGCCTTGGCCGCCTCTGCGCTCATGAGAAGCTGGGGAAGGAAAACAGTTCCCTTTTCAAAGCCCTTTCCCACCCGGTCCAGAGCTGGAATCATCTCTTCATTAATAATGGTCAAAGGCTCTTTTTCCTTTAAAAGCTCCTTTACCGCAGCATGTGCCCTGTCCTTTAAGCCCTTGGCAATGCTCTCTGCCAGGGTGATCTCACCGACCGAAGCATTTCCCGGACCAGAACTGCCTCCCGGCCTTACCGTCTCTCCCAGAGTGGCCACCTGGCCGCTGTAAACAGCAATATAATCACTGCACTGGGGATCTAAGTCCGCAAGGGCTCTGTAGCTGTAATAAGAGCGCATCATTGCCTCTGAATTAGGGTTAATGATTGCAGCACTCAAGCCGTTTTGTAATGCCATGGCAAAAAAGGTGGAATTGACAATTTCTCTCTGGGGCAGTCCGAAGGAAATGTTGGAAACTCCCAAGGTGGTTCTGCCTCCCAGCTCATCCCTGATCCTTCGCAGGGCTTCCAGAGTGACTAAAGCTCCCTGGCTGTCGGAACTTACGGTCATGCACAAGGCATCAATCACAATATCCTTTGGAGAAATTCCATATTCCGCTGCATAGGCATATATTTTCTTCGCCACCTGGATTCTGCCTTCAGCTGTTTCCGGTATTCCGTCTTCGTCAAGAGCCAGAGCCACTACAACACCTCCATACTTCCTGACAAGAGGGAAGATGGCATCCATCACTTCTTTTTTTCCGTTTACAGAATTGATCATGGGCTTTCCATTATAAATTCTCATGGCCTTTTCCATGGCTTCGATATTGGAAGTATCAATCTGGAGAGGCAGGTCAATGATGCTTTGAAGCTCCTTTACCACCTCCACCATCATGGAAGGCTCGTCGATTTCCGGAAGACCCACATTGACATCCAGCACATGAGCACCGTTATCCTGCTGAGCCACACCCTCTCTCAAAATGTATTCCAGGTTGTGATCCCTGAGAGCCTGCTTGAACTTGGCTTTTCCCGTGGGATTGATTCTCTCTCCGATAATGACCGGGTCACATCCGATGACAACGGCCTGGGCATAAGAGGACACCACAGTCCGGTTCTTTTTATCCGGCATTCTGGCTGGAAGGTGCTTGCAGAGGGCGGCGGTCTTTTCAATGTGCTCCGGTGTAGTTCCGCAGCAGCCTCCCACCACACAGGCTCCCATGTCCACAATTTCCTTCATGACTACCGCAAACTCATCGGCATCAATGTCATAAACTGTCCGTCCGCCTTCGCTTCTTGGAAGACCGGCGTTGGGATTGACAATGACCGGTATGGAAACCACCTTCATGATATCGGATAAAATCCCCTTCATCTGCACCGGGCCAAGGCCGCAGTTGATTCCAAGGGCATCCGCTCCAAGACCTTCCAAAAGGGCCACTGTGGACTCCACATTTCCTCCTGTCAGAAGTTTTCCCTTTTCATCGAAGATCATAGTCACAAATACCGGAAGACTGGAGTTTTCCTTGGCAGCCAGAACAGCGGCCTTGGCCTCATAGCTGTCGCTCATGGTCTCTATGATGACCAAATCCGCCCCTTCCCGCTCTCCAATCCGCACCACCTGGGCAAACAACTCATAAGCGTCTTCAAAGTCCAGATCTCCCAGAGGCTTTAAAAGCTTTCCCGTAGGCCCTATATCAAGAGCAACGTACCCTTTATCCTTTCCGGCAGGGTAAGAGGCTGTTTTCACCGCCTCTTTGGCATTTCTCAAAGCCCCTGTCACTATTTCCTCCAGGTCAAACTCCGCACCCTGATAAAACTTCAAGCCATTGGCTCCAAAGGTATTGGTGGTTATAATATCTGCTCCTGCCTCCAAATAGTCCCGGTGGATCTTTGTGATGATTTCCGGATGGCTGACATTCCAGGTTTCCGGCAGCTCTCCCGGTTTTAAGCCATTGGCCTGGAGAAGGCTTCCCATACCTCCGTCAAAAAATACGATCCTCTTCTTTATCTCTTCCAAAATCCCTGTCATACGTTCCTCCATCTGTTCCTAGGGTGTGTCTGAAAACTACTTGTTCTTTCGGACACGCCCTAGCTTCTTCTGTAAGCACAGTCTGTCTTTGCACACGCCTCGCAGCCCTTCACATCACAGCGGTGAGGCTTCCCGCTGACTCCCATTACGGCAGTAACCGACTTGGAAGGAGCCATGAGAAGGCTGTCCGTCAGCATGATTCCCACCCTCTTGGGGGTTTCTAAAACTGCGGTAATATCTCTCTGGCATTCCAAAGGAAAATCCCCGTAGCCCGGGCTGAACCTGGGTCTTAAATAAAGGCCCTTAGCTTCATATTCCTGCTTTAAAAGCCTGTTTTCCTCATCACAGTACTCCTCAATCATAGCCGCTGCCGCTGCCTGCATAATCACAGCTTTGCTCATTTGAAGCTTTGTATACTTATGAAGCAGCACATCCACACCGGCTCCCAAGGTTGCGGCAAATAAAATCACCTGCTCACAGTCCTTTAAATTCTTGCTCAAATTCCTGCTCTTTGCCTGAAATACAGTAAAGTCAATTCCATCATCAGGAAGCAGCCTTAAGGGATAGACCCTGCTGATGCTTTTGGGGGAGGCTGCGGCCGTAAGCTCCTTTAAACACTCCTCTATCAGGGCATTTACGGTTTCATCCCCTTCATTTCCCCCGTATCCTAAATATCTCCGAATTTCCCGGCGGCTGATTTCCATTGCCATACCTCCCTGTCAGCTTTTAAAAATGGGACCGGACCCTTGAAAAGGAACCGGACCCATTTGACGTAAATCACAGTATCTCAGAGAGGTTCTCCTTGATTTTTAAAGCGATATCCGGCTTGTTAAGGGAATAGACGTGAATGGCATCCACTCCGTTGGCAATGAGATCAATGATCTGTTCTGTTGCATAGGCAATTCCCGCCTGCTTCATGGCTGCCGGATTGTCTCCGAACCGGTCTAAAATTGCCTTGAACCTGGAAGGCAGATAGGTTCCGGAAAGCTGGCAGATCCTGGCGATCTGCTTTACATTAGTTACAGGCATAATTCCTGCCACCACCGGAACTGTAACCCCCTTTTCCCGGATGCGGTACAAATAATTATATAATATATTGTTGTCAAAAAACATCTGAGTAGTGACAAAATCGCATCCTGCCTCCACCTTCTGTTTTAAATAATCCATGTCAACGGTCTTGCTCACAGACTCCACATGCCCCTCCGGATAACAGGCTGCGCCGATGCAGAAATCTCCTGCCTCCTTAATATCCCGGATCAGCTCCGAAGCATAGCGGTAATCTGTGGCAATGGGGCCATCCTGGGGAATATCTCCCCTGAGGGCCAGCACATTTTCAATTCCTGCTTCCTTTAATTCCTTAAGGACCTGGCGGACCTTTTCCTTTGTAGAAGACACACAGGTCAAATGAGCCAGGGCAGTCACGTTATAATTGTGATAAACACCGGAAGCGATATCCACAGTATACTGGCTGGTGCCTCCGCCCGCTCCGTATGTAACACTCATAAAAGCCGGATTCAGCTTTGCAATCTCTGATGCAGCGTGCTCTACGGACTCAAACTTATCCTCTGTTTTTGGAGGAAATATTTCAAAAGACAGGGTTGGCTTTCCCTGGCCCAATATTTCTTTTATCTTCATTCTGTCTGTCTCCTATTCCTTGCTTCTTTTCATCTCTTATAATTCCTGATTTTCTATCTCTACAGGAGCTCCGCACTCCACAAAGACCGACACTCCGTCCTCTTCCTGATAAATGCTGACGTAAAACAGCCCTTCCAGAACAAATCCTTCACCGTTTTCTGCAAAATCCGCCCTGGCCTTTTCCATAATGCCAGAAATGCTGCTTTCCTCCTCCGGAATCAGGGCCAGAGACTCCACAACCCTTAAAAACTCCTCTAAAAAGGCGAAGGAAACTTCCTGGCTCTTAAGAAATGACGAATACTCATGAAGTTCGCCTGTGGCAGTGTCGTAATCGATATCCGCATACTGGTACACATAGTCCTCACCGCCTGCTTCCTGCACCTCATCCTCAAAGGAAAAGCTTTCCGAGGTCTGATAATAAGTGACAACGCCTGTCTCCTCTTCAAAGCCGTAGTTGTCTGAATAAACCTCTTCCCGTTCCACCTGGTATTCATAGTAAGATTCAATGAAAAAACGGTTCATGGCATCTGCAGCCTCTTTCCCGTTTACAGGAAAATGCTGGTATCCGGTGCACGATACCCCGGCAGACTTCACATCATCTTCTTCAAACTCCAAATAGTCCGAATCACCGTAATACTCTTCTTCCCAATTGCTTTTGCTGTTCACATTAGACTCTTTTGCCAGCATAAGGCCTATGAAAAATACAAAAACCAGCAGCATAAGGAACATTCCGGCCGCTATGCCGCCATAAACATAAATCTTTCCGGATTTTCCGGCAGGAGAAGTCCGGGGCGGCGTTGGGACGGGAACCGGTTTCCGTTGTAAAACAACTTTCTGCTCCCCTTCTTTTTCGCCGCCAGGGCGCATTTCATTCAAGTAATAATCCGTATTCCACATTACCGGCTGCCGTATCACCCGTCTGCACTGCTTACAGTAATTGGTATCACCCAGCGAAGTGTCGCATACCGGACAAATCTTTTTCATCATGGAAACTTCCCCCTTTATCCCAGCACCAGATGAGCCACAGCAATTTCATCATCCTCCCGAAATCCCTGGGCGCAGACCTGGATGTCGTAAACGTACTTTTCATCAAGCCCGGTCATGGACGCGATGGATTCAATGCTGTTCCCCTTCTGAGCCAGGTCCAGCACCTGACGTACATCTGAAATGGTCTTTTTCAACAGCTCATCAGAAGGACCGCCTGTATTCAATCCTTCCTCCCTGATCTCAGACTCAGAAATAAAATCCTCCAGAGACAGCTTCTTTTCTTCCCCATTTCCGCTGTAGTATTCCTCGGACAGCTCCCAGTCCCCATCCTCCTTGAACATGGTCTGTTACTCCTTTCAAAAACAGGCAGGTTCCCGCGAACCTGCCTCATTATTTATTCGGTGTACTTAATTATCTCTTATTTCTCAAAAAATCCGGAATATTGATCTGTACTTCCTTATTTACCGTAGGACGGTACGGCTGACCGGCTGGCTGACCAGCACCCTGTCCGCTGTTTTGTCCCTGGTAACCCGGCCTTGTGTAACCGCCCTGAGCTCCGTAATTGGGGTTCTGGCCGCTGTAGCTGCCGCTGTTGTTATTAGGATTATTATAAGCCGGATTGGAATAATTAGCATTTCCATAACTGGGATTATAGTTCTGATTGTATTGAGGAGCTGCTGTAGCCGCTGCCTCCTGATTTACGGCCTGGTTAGGGACCGCTTTAGGCTGTTTATAGTTAGGATTGGAAAAATTGGTCATCACTCTGGATACAGGAGTTTCCGCCTGCTTGTCCTCTAAACCGGTGGCAATGACTGTGATGCTGGCTTCGTCATGGGAATTCTCATCATACATGGCACCAAAGATGATGTTTGCATCGTCTCCTGCCATCTCCTGGACATAGCTGGCCGCTTCATTGGCCTCGATCAGGCTGATATCGCCGGAAATGTTGATGATCACATGGGAAGCGCCTTCGATGGTGGTTTCCAGCAGAGGGCTGGAAACGGCCTGCTTCACTGCTTCCAGGGCCTTTTCATCGCCTTTTGCCCTTCCGATTCCGATATGTGCAATGCCCTTGTCCGTCATGACGGTCTGAACATCGGCAAAATCCAGGTTAATGAGGCCGGGAACATTGATCAAGTCAGTGATTCCCTGAACGGCCTGCTGAAGAACTTCATCAGCCTTTTTTAAAGCGTCAGGCATGGTGGTGCGCCTGTCCACGATTTCCAGCAAGCGGTCATTGGGGATGACAATTAAGGTGTCCACATTCTCTTTTAAACGCTCAATACCTGCAGTGGCATTGGTCATACGGGTCTTTGCTTCAAAGCGGAAAGGCTTTGTCACAACGCCTACTGTCAGGATTCCCATATCCTTTGCAATCTTTGCAACAACAGGGGCTGCACCTGTACCGGTACCGCCTCCCATGCCGCAGGTGACGAATACCATATCCGCACCCTTCATGGTCTGGGCTAAATCGTCCGCATTCTCTTCTGCTGCCTTTTCTCCGACTTCCGGCTTAGCTCCTGCGCCAAGTCCTTTTGTCAGCTTTTCTCCGATCTGCATAGCAGTAGGAGCCTTGCAAAACTGCAACGCCTGCTTGTCCGTATTGATCCCAAGAAATTCTACACCAGCTATATTCTCATCTATCATGCGGTTAACCGCATTGTTTCCGGCACCGCCTACACCGATCACCAGAATCCTTGCGGCATTATCCGCCTCATTTATCTTAATCTCCAACAAGATTATATCCTCCTTTAACCATAAACAGCTTACTGTATAAACCTATCTAATATAATATTTGATTTTCCAAAAAATATCAACCATTTTTTAAACAAAATTCCAAGCAAAATATGTAAATTCATGAATCCTTCACAAATCGGTAAGAAGTGACTGTTTCCGCCTCATTATAAGTATCCAGATAAAGAGTTCCCGACAGCCCCTCCAAAACAGGCAATTGATCCTTCAGTTCCGAGATCTTGCCGTTCATCTGGCTATTGCTTCCCAGAAAAACACGGACCTGCCCCATGGTCAGGCTGGCATTGCCATGGGTATCATAGTGAACCTCATCCACTGTGATCTCATGAGTGGTCAGCATCTGGGTCAGAGTGAGGATTTCATCAAAGACCCGGCCGTTTTCCACCGGAAGGGGCTGGTGGAGGGCAATGTGCCCGAATTTCAGCCCCGTAATCCACGGAATTCCCTCCAGACGCGCGCTGAAGCTTTCCACCACGATCCCGTCCTTATCAAAATATAAGTAGCTTCCCATATAGGAAACATAGCCCACTACCGACTTTTCATAAACAATCACTTCCACCTTGAACGGGCTTGTGAATACGATTTTGTAATCCTCTACAAACGGAATCTGTTCATGTTCCTTAAACCGGTCCCGGTAAAAGCATACAGCCGCATTCCGGCTCCAGCTGTCCTGAAACAAAAAGCTCTCAATCTGCTCTGCCGTGTATTTTTTGTTTCCGGTCACCTTAATTTCCTTGATCTGCAGGAAAAAAAACAAGATAGCTCCCAAAAGGAGCACCGATACCGCTGTCATTAACTTTACTTTTCTTCTGCTCTTTTTTGTATCCTTCATTCCATTCCTCTGATTGCTGCCCCAAGACCGGCCAAATCCCGGCAAATATTTTCATATCCCCGCTCAATATGATGGCAGTCGTGAATTTCCGTCATTCCTTCACTGGCCAGACCTGCTATCACAAGAGCCGCACCACCCCTTAAATCCGTAGCTGTCACGGAATTTCCCTTTAAGGGATGCTGTCCGTGGATAACAGCCTTTTTTTCCTCTACTATAATGTCAGCTCCAAGCCGCTTCAATTCTTCTGCTGTCTTAAACCGTCCTTCAAAAATTGTCTCTGAAATGCGGCTGGTTCCTATGGAAACAGCCATAACTGCCATGAGCTGTGACTGAAGGTCCGTAGGAAATCCCGGATAGGGCTCTGTCACCACATCGAGGGCATCAGGCCGCCCCATCATGGATACTTCCAGGTGATTTTCATACTCCCTGATCTCTGCCCCCATTTTTTCAGAAATCCGGAGGGCAGACCTTAAATCCTCAGGCAGAATGCCTTTCATTGCAATGCTTCCCTGTGCCGCCATAACAGCTGCTAAGTAGGTTCCGGCCACGATCCGGTCTCCTGCCACAGTAAACTCAGAATCGTGAAGCTGTTTTACTCCTGTAACTGCCAGCCTGGAGGTTCCTGCTCCGTGGATTCTGGCTCCCATGTTGTTTAAAAAGCTGCACAGCGACTTAATTTCCGGTTCCTTTGCAGCCCCATGGATTACCGTGACTCCTTCTGCATAAACCGCAGCCATCAGAGCATTTTCCGTGGCTCCCACGCTGGGGAACGGGAAGTAAATATCAGCGCCTCCAAGTTTCTTTGCCGAAACAATCAGCTTATCCCCTTTTTCTTCAACTCCTGCGCCAAGGGCGCGAAAGGCCATCAAATGCAGATCAATAGGCCTCTTTCCTATGGAACAGCCGCCGGGAAAGCTGGTGACTGCACTGCCGGTTCTGCCAAGGAGGGGACCGGACAGGATGATAGAGGATCTCATGCTTTTTATATACTCCTCCGGAATCTCTGACTGAGATAAGGAGGAACCGTCAATGGTCAGCCTGTGCCCGTCTAAACTGCAACTGCAGCCAATGCTCTGAAGTATCCCCAGCATACAGAACACATCCTGTATCCTGGGGACGTTATGGATCACTGTCCTGCCTTTGTGAAGAACCGCCGCTGCCATTATGGGCAGTGCCGCATTCTTGGAACCCTGAACTTTTATCTCACCTTCTAAAGACCGTAACCCCTGGATCTGTATGATAGACAATCCGCTACCTCCCGTGGCTTCTTATATACTATCCTATGTAAAAAGCGAGAGAATGGTTTCATATCTCATCAAACTTCCAGACGTATCTGGTTGGAAACTCCCAGGACCATACCTATTTCCGCCATGAGGAAAAGCACTGAGGTTCCTCCGTAGCTGATAAAGGGAAGGGTGATTCCCGTATTGGGTATGGTGTTGGTAACTACCGCTATATTTAAAATGACCTGTATGGCAATGTGGCCCATAACTCCTACAACCAAAAGGGCCCCCATCAGATCCGGAGCGTTGTCTGCAATGAGCATAAAACGGTAGATCATAAAAAGGAAGATCAGGATGACGGAAACTGCTCCGAACAACCCAAGCTCTTCACAGATGATGGAAAAGATCATGTCATTTTGTGCTTCCGGAACAAAGCCCATCTTCTGGATGCTCTCTCCCAGTCCCCTTCCCACCAGTCCGCCGGAGCCGATGGCATAAAGGCCCTGGAGCACCTGAAATCCTCCGGTAGAGGGGTATGCTTCCGGTTCCTGCCATACCAGAATACGGCTAAGCTGGTAATCGTGGAGAAGGTTGATCTTCACCAGAAACTCGGCAATGGGCCCGGCAAATGCCAGAAGGGCCACGGCAAAAAATCCGCAGGCAAAAAACGGCCACTTCTTTTTGCAGGCCACAAACAACATAACAAAGGCAATCCCTACAATAATAATGCCGGAGCTCAAGTTATTGGCAGCCACGATTCCTGCAATGGGAACAGTGGCAAGGATCACCGACAGCACGCCCTTTCTCGTATTAATATTTCTCCCCATCTGAACGATCATAGCCGCCAGCATAACGATCAGGGCGACCTTTACAAATTCCGTAGGCTGAAAAGAAAGGCTTCCCACGCCCAGCCATCTTTTTTTTCCGTTCCTCTCCTGTCCCACAAGGGATACGGCAATCATTAGAACGTAAGAAAGGACGTATGCCAGAAGGGAGAATTTGGCGTACCAATGATAATCCATCTTGGATATGATGATCATGACAACAAAGCCGCCTAAGGCGATCATGGCCTGCCTCTCCATGAAATAAGCGGCATTGCTAAACTTTATCTGGGCTGCATAGGAGCTGGCGCTGTATATCATGACCAGTCCAAAAACAGTCAGGAATATAACAGTAAACAAGAGGCTGTAATCGTAAAAACGGCGGGGTTTATTTTTTTTCTTCACTGGCCTTCTTTCTGCCATGTCATTCCTCCTTGCCATCTTCTATTCCCGCAAGCAATGAGCCATGCGCAGGGATGCTTGCATTTATGCATTGGCGAATGCAGCGAGGGGCCGCTTCTACAGCTTTCGGACGCATTCCTTAAAGATTTCGCCCCTCTGTTCATAATCCTTAAACATTCCCCAGCTTGCACACGCCGGAGATAATAGAACGTAGTCGCCCATATTGGCATAGGAGGCACAGACTCTTACAGCCTCCTCCATATCCTCTGCATACATCACATTGTCAAAGCCGTGTCTGGCCGCACATTCTGCGATCTTCTCCCTGGTCTGGCCCAAAAGCACCATGTACCGGACCTTTCCCTCAAAGGATTTGATCCAGGAGTCGTACTCGGAATTTTTATCATACCCGCCTGCAATAAGAATGGTCGGGCCGGGCATGGCCTTTATAGCCTGGATAGCCGCGTCAGGATTAGTTCCCTTGGAGTCATTGTAATACTTCACCCCTGCTTTTTCCGCAACAAACTCAATCCGGTGCTCCACGGCCTTAAATTCACAGACAGCCTTTTGGATCACCTCCAAAGGAACTCCCATTTCCGCAGATATGGCAACAGCAGCCATCACATTCTCGTAGTTGTGGCGTCCAAGGAGCTGAAGGTGGTGAATATTTACGATTTCTGTCCGTTCTCCTCCATGATTGCAGATAATCAAATCTCCATCCATGCAGTACCCCTCTTCCAGCAGCTGGGTGCTGCTGAAATATACGGCTCTCGGTTTTAATGTTTTCCCAAACTCCCTCAAAACAGGGTCATCATAATTTAATATGCAGGAATCCTGTTCTGTCTGGTTTGAGGCAATGCCTTCTTTCACTTTTATGTAGCATTCCATTGTTTTATGACGGTCCAGATGGTCCGGCGTAATATTTAAGACAGCGCTGACATCAGGCCGGAAGTCTGTAATAGTCTCCAGCTGAAAGCTGCTGATCTCCGCTACAGTCACTGATTCTGCTGTCGTCTTTAAGGCTTCCTCTGTATAAGGAATCCCGATATTTCCCACTACAAACACCTGATCGTAATAAGCCTTCATGATGGCTCCTGTCAGGGCCGTGGTTGTAGTCTTTCCATTGGTTCCCGTAATGGCCGCCAGCCTTCCTTTTGCGTGGCGGAAAGCCAGCTGGATTTCACTCCAGACAGGAATCTCCGCTTCTTTTAAAACAGAGACAAAAGGGGCCTCCAAAGTAATTCCGGGGCTGATGACACAGAGGCATACTTCCTTTAAATCCTCTTTTTTCAGTTCCCCCAGTAAAATTTCGATCTTGTCTTTTCCCTCAAACCGGCTGCCCAGAGCATCCCGGTCAATAGCAGCATTGCTGTCATAAAGAATCACTTCATTTCCAGTTTCAAGAATCAGCTTAGAGGCGGCTATGCCGCTTTTTCCGCTTCCTGCAACTAATATTTTCTGAGCCATAATTATCTCCTATAATCCAAGGTATGCAAGCAGGCAGAGAAGGGAGGTCACAATGGCAAATACGGCCACTACCCTTGTCTCCGACCAGCCGGTAAGTTCAAAGTGGTGGTGGATGGGGGCCATCTTAAAAAACCGTTTCCCGCCTGTTCGTTTAAAATATGTCACCTGAATGATGACCGATAACACTTCAACCAAATAAACAAATCCGATAATTGCAATAAAGATCGGAAGCTGCATCATAAAGGCGCTGGAAGCCACAAAGCCTCCAAGGCCAAGGGAGCCGGTATCACCCATAAACACCCTTGCCGGGTAGACATTAAAGAGAAGAAAGCCCAAAAGACTTCCCACCACCGCACCGGTGATGGGGCTGATGCCGGTATTTTCCCCAATGGCCACCACAGTCAGAAACGTTGCCACCAGAATGGTCACGCTGGTGCAGAGCCCATCTAAGCCGTCTGTAAAATTCACTCCGTTGTCAGTTCCGATTACAATGAAAAATACGGCTGGAACAAAAAATATGCCCAGATTCAGATATAATCCCGTATTAAATCCGCCTGTAAAGGGAAGGAGCATTCCTGTTCCCACATCATTTGAATGAATCAGGTAATAAGAAAAAATTCCTGTGATGATTAACTGCCCTGCCATTTTCTGAATAGGGGTCAGCCCTTCTGAGCGCTTCATAACGATTTTGATATAGTCATCCAGAAAGCCCACAATTCCAAATCCCACGGTCACAAAGAGCACAGGTATGATCTTCGGATAATCCCTCACATAAAACAGGGAGGTAATGATAATGCTGGTCAGTATAATAAGACCTCCCATGGTGGGAGTTCCCTGCTTTTTTAAATGGCTTTCAGGTCCTTCTTTCCGGACCTCCTGACCGAATTTCAGTCTGTGAAGAAATGGTATCACTATGGGGCAAAGTATGGCGCTGATGGCAAATGCTATGATAATCGCCAGAATGGTTTCGTTAATCATGTCACACCTCAATATTTTATGTATTGTACGTTATAATCCCTGGTACACAATAAGTAGTATACGTCTTTTTTTCCGAATAATCAACTATAGATTCGAAAGGAGGATACAGTTTCTTCCTCTTCTGGATCAATTCCCAGGTATGGAAGAATATTCTTAAAAATGTCTCCGACCACCGGTGCAGCTATGGTTCCGCCGTAATAAATCCCTTCCGGTTCGTCGATGGTAATGAGAATAATCACCTTGGGATCATTGGCCGGAGCAAATCCGATAAAGGAAGAAATATACTTTTTTAAGCTTCGTGGAAGCTTTTCAGAAGTGGCCGTCTTTCCTCCGATCCGAAATCCTTCCACACCTGCTCTTTTACCGCTGCCTTCCGCTACTACCTGCTCCAGAATATAGCGCATGGTCTCACTGGTTTCTTTAGAAAGGATTCCCTCTTTTACCGGATAGTCAAAGGCATGAACCCCTTTCCCGTCGGAGGTAACCGATTTTAAGCCAAAATGAGGGGTGACTCTGTTTCCGCCGTTTATGATGGAGGAAGCTGTGGTAATGAGCTGCATAGGCGTGATCTGAAAGGACTGGCCAAAGGAAACCGTTGCCAGCTCCACAAGGCCCATATTTTCTTTTTTGTGCATAATGGTAGACGCTTCTCCCGGAAGGTCGATTCCTGTCTTACCCTTTAAGCCGAACTGCTCAAAATACCGGTAGTACTGGTCAATGCCCAGACGCTGTCCCACATCAATCAGAACCGGATTGCAGGAGTTCATCATTCCATGGAGGAAATCCTCGGAACCATGGCCTCCTACCTTATGGCACCTGATCTTTCTGTCCTCTACAATCCGGAAGCCGGGACAGGAGAAACGGTCTTCCAGTTTTACCACTCCTGCCTCCAGACCTGCGGCTGCCGTCACAATCTTAAAGGTGGAGCCTGGTTCATAGGTGTCATTGATGCAGGGATTTCTCCACATCTGGTTTAGCAGGTTTTGCCGTTCCTTTTCAGAAGCAGGGGCCGGAATATCCGGGCTCAAAGCAAAGGGATCATTTAAATTAAATTCCGGGGCATTGACCATGGCCATAATCTCCCCGTTTTGAGGATTCATGGCAATAATCGACACCCTTTTTGCCCCTTTTTTCTCCAGGGTCTGATAGGCGGCCTGCTCACAGTACCTTTGAATATTCACATCCAGGCTGATATAAAGATCCTGTCCTGCTATAGGCTCAATTCTGTCCTCTGCCTCATTTTCAATCTCCACTCCCGCCGCATCGGACATGGTCAGGATTTTCCCATTCTGGCCTTTTAAATATTCCTCATACTTCACTTCCAGGCCGATGATTCCCTGATTATCTCCTCCGGTAAATCCCAAAACTGTGGAAGCCAGGGTATCGTAGGGATAGTAACGCTTGTAATCCTCATCCACTTTTACTCCGGCCAGATGATAGGTTCGGATCTGATCTCCAAGAGCCTTGTCTACATTTGTCTTAATAATCTCCCTGGAGCTGTACTTTTCCACCTTTTTGCGGACCTCTTCCTCCGTAAGTCCCAGTTCCCTGGAAAGGATCTCCACCACCTGATCTGGTTCTCTGATCTGGTTGTGTATAACCGATATGGTACAGACTGTCCGGTTTGTGGCAATGACCGTACCGTTGGCGTCTATGATATTCCCTCTGGCCGCCTTGATGGTCCTCTCCCTCTGGTGAAGGTCCTCTGCCATTGCGCTGTAATGCTCCGAACGATAGACCATTAGAAAAATAAGCCGCCCCATAAGTCCTGTCACGGCAAGAAATAACAGGAAAAACAGGAGGGCTATTTTCTCTCTGTGATGAGTCTTATTTGAATTCATATACTGCTCCATTGCCATCATTATTACATTATATGAATTTCAAGACTTTTTATGAGCTTTTAAAGGCAGTTTACTCCTGTCCGGTTTGGCTCGGAAGGGCTGCCGGAAGATCAGAACCGTCATCTCCCTCATCTCTGTTTACATATTCCTCTGACGGATTTAAATACTCTTCAGGAACCCGCGCCCCATTTTCCATGGTAGGAGCCGTACTTGGGTCTTCCTCTCCCTCCGCGCTTTCTTCTCCGGGAGCCTCCTGGGTCTCGCTGGTGATTCCCTCCTCATCAGGAAGCTTTGCCTCTTCCTCAGAAGAAAGCTGGGACTCTGCGTCGGTATCAGGAAACACATTTAAATAAGGAAGAATGTCTGTCATAATCTTCTGGAAAATTCCGCTGGCATAGGTACTGTGAGGCTGATCATCCACGTGAGGTTCATCAACCACCACGTATACAAGCACCTGAGGATTTTCGGAAGGGGCATAGCCTAAGAAAGAAACCAGGTAGTTGACCTTATCCCTGGGAATCTTCTCCGCTGTCCCTGTCTTTCCGGCAATTTTATATCCTGTGACCCTGGCAGTGCCTCCGGTTCCGCCCTCCACATTGACCGTTTTAAACAGAGCTTCATTGATAAATCTGGAGGTGGATTCTGATACGGTTTCCCTTACCAGTACCGGTTCTGCCTTTTTCACAACCGCCCCCTGCTCATTGAGGATCTGCTTCATCACGTGAGGCTCATAATAGGAACCTCCGTTTATGACAGAGGAATAGGCGGAAGCCATCTGAATCATGGTGCTGTTAAAGTTCTGTCCAAAGGAATTGGTGACAAGATCTGTGGGGCCTGCGGTTTCCGCCGTATACATAAGGGACTTGTTATCGGCCTCCCCCGGCAAATCGATTCCTGTCTTGGAACCAAATCCAAACAGCTTCTGGTACTTGTAGAATTTATCTTTTCCCATCTGCTGGGCAATCCGCATCATGACCACGTTGCAGGACTTCATAAGCCCTTCCTCCACTGTGATCAGACCGTGGCCGTACCGGCTGGCACATCTGATTTTGTAGCCTCCCACCTCCAAAGAACCGTTGCACTCATACGTTTCACTTCCCGTAATGGCCCCTTCCTCCAGGGCTGCGGAAACCGTGAAAATCTTTTCCGTTGATCCCGGCTCAAAGCCGTCACTGACGGCGAAATTACGCCAGGTCTGGTTCCACGCCACCTGGGTGCCCAGGGAAATGATTTGCTCGCTGCTGTAATGGCCGGATACCGTTTCCGGGGTCAGAGGCTGGGCATTTTTATTCTTTCTCTTGTAGTCGTCAATGGCCTCTTTGATTCCCAGCTCACGCAGCACTTCCGGAGTATATTCAGGCCGAAGCTGCCGGGGATTGTTTAAATCAAAAGCCTTGTCATTTGCCATTGCAAGGACTTCTCCGTTATTGGGGTCCATGACCACCACGCCTACCCGTTTGCTGCCTGTCTCCCTCTCCCACTCGCTGATGTATTTCTCCACAATTTTCTGCACATTGGCATCCATGGTGGAAACCACAGTGTTGCCGTTGGCGGCAGGCTTGATCACTCGCTCCAAGTTGGAATCGTCATTTAAATATCCGTATTCCCTTCCATTGGTTCCCATGAGGGTGGTGTTGTAATACTGCTCGATGCCTCCGGTTCCATCCATTCCATCTCCATTGGCAAAACCGATGATGTTGCACGCCAGGGAATTATAGGGATATACCCTCTTGTATTCATCCTCAAACCAGATTCCCTTAATAGCTTTCCGGCTGCTCTTCAGTTCCTTTGACTTTTCTGCTTTGTATTTTTCGTAATTTTCCTTATCCGTATAAGACAGCTGCTTCGCATAGCGGACATACTGCTTATCCTTTTTTTCCTGGATCAGATTCATGATTTCGGTCCGGTCATATCCAAAGCATTCGGTCAAAGCGGCCACCGAAGGCTCTAAATAGGCTTCCGCATCTGACATGATCTGCTTAGGGTCCAGGATCAGATTATAAACCTTTTCGCTGGTCGCCAGATAGGTTCCGTTCCGGTCCAGGATATCGCCTCTCCGGAAGGGAATCACACGGCTGTCATAGTCCTGATTGGCCAAAACAATCTGGTTAAAATCGTCCTTTTTCTTTGTCATCAGATTATAAAGACTCATAACCAATGCAAACAAAGCCAGCGTAATTACCAGAACAGTAATCGCCAGCTTCTCCTGCATATAACGAGGGAATACCTTATTCTTTTTGTTTCTTTTTCTGTTAATATTTCGGGATGTCCTCATTCTGTCTTACATACTCACTTTCCGTTTTATCATAGTGAAGGATCTGATCCTTATTGGCATAGACCATACCTAGTTCCTCTGTAGCCACTTTATATACGTGGTCCAGATCAACGGAAGTATTAATACTCATTTCCAATGCATCATTTTCAGCTTTCAGCTTTTCCAGCTCTGCCTCCTTGGACTCAATAACATGAATGCTGGACGCAATGGATGACTGCAAGTGCAGATAATGCACGCAGAAAGCCAGAGTGATGACTACGGCAACAGTCATCAGAACAACATAGGGAAGATCCATCTGCAAGGCTTTTTCCTGATTTCGTCTGACCTGGTGATTGACGGCAGGCCGGCGGACTTTATCTGGTGTATGTACCGGCATGGCCTTACGGACAGTATTTCCCTGTACATAAGCGGTGTTTCCATAAGAACGCACATTTTTTCTTGCAGCCACTTTCTTTTCCTCCCTTTCAGTTTCGTTCAAAGACCCGAAGCTTTGAACTCTTTGCCCGCTTGTTTCCTTCTATCTCTTCTTCATTTGGTACAATAGGTTTTCTTGTAATGACCTTTCCCTTGCTCTTCTTTCCGCAGACACAGACCGGAAAATCTCTGGGACAGGTACATGGGTCCTCATTGGTTTTAAATCTCGTCTTTACAATCCGGTCCTCTAAGGAATGGAATGTAATAATGGAAAGCCGTCCTCCAGGATTCAGCAGATCGATCATCCCGTCAATGGACCGGCTGAGAACCTCCAGCTCCTGATTCAGTTCAATCCGGATAGCCTGAAATGTTCTCTTGGAGGGGTGTCCTCCCACTGCCCTCACCTTTGCCGGAATCGCTGCCTTAATAATCTCCGTCAGCTCCCCTGTGGTCTTTATGGGGCCGGCTTCTCTGTTTCTCACAATGTGTTTTGCAATGTTCTTTGCAAATTTATCTTCTCCGTAATCTCTTATGATACGGTACAGATCAAATTCGCTGTAGGTATTGATAATGTCGGCTGCGGTCTGTTCCTTTCTCTGGTCCATCCGCATATCCAGGGGAGCGTCATCTTCCCGGTAAGTAAATCCTCTTTCCGGCATATCAAGCTGGTAAGAGGATACTCCCAGGTCTAAGTAAATTCCGTCCACCCTTTTAATCCCTAAGTCATCTAATACTGTCTGTATGTTTTCGTAATTGCTTCTTACGACTGTTACCTTATCCTTGTAATCCTTCAGCCGTTCTGCGGCAGCCTTAATGGCGTCTGCATCCTGATCAATTCCGATTAATCTTCCGTGTTCTCCCAGGCGCTTGCACACCTCCAGGGCATGTCCGCCGCCTCCCAGGGTACCGTCCACATAAATTCCGTCCGGTTTTACATTCAGGCTGTCAATAGTCTCATAAAGCAGCACTGACTTGTGTTCAAACATCATATACCAAGTCCTTCCATAGCTTCCGCAATTTCTTCCATATCATCATAGGTATTGGCTGCTGTCCATGCATCCTTGCTCCAGATTTCAATACGGCTTCCCACGCCCACAAGCACTGCATCTTTGTCAATGCCTGCATGTTCTCTTAAAACCGATGGAAGCAGGATTCTTCCCTGCTTGTCCACCTCGCAGGAAGAAGCTCCGGCCAGGAAGAATCTGGAAAACTTTCTGGCATTGGTGTTGGTCAGCGGCAGGCTTTTCAGTTTTTCTTCCAGGGCGGTCCACTCTTTATTATCATACACAAATAGACAGCCGTCTAAGCCCTTCGTCACGACGAATTCTTCTCCAAGCTGCTCTCTGAACTTCGACGGGACAATGAGACGTCCCTTTGCATCGACTGTATGATTGTATTCGCCCATGAACATATCAATCACCTGCTTGTACACCGAGGGCTTTTAAACCACATTCCCTCCATTTTCTACCACTTCGTACCACTTTCCACCACTTGTACATTAATTCTAGTACATTTAAGCGGAAATAGCAAGGATAATTTCGATTAATTTCCATTTTCTGTGGTGTGTAACACGTTTTGTAACATTACTTTTCAGCTTTTCCAAAAAAGGGCAAAAAAATCCCCCAAACCAGCCGGCCTGTCCCTTCTGGTTTGGGGGATCTTCCCCGAATTATTTTCAATTGATACATCTATGGTTCCAAATCAGATTTCAAAAGTTCATTATACTTCTCAATGATCCGGTAAAAGGCATCCAAATCGGATTCACCGCACTGCTCGATAAGGTAAGAGGTAGTCTGCGTAATGTCTGCAACATCGTAAGCCTTATGGACAGAAGAAAGCCTCCGTCCCTTTTCCGTCACATATAAACATATGGACTTTTCATTATTTTCCTTATAGCGTTTTTCTACATATCCGGAGTCAACCAGTTTCTTAATTACCTGGGAAATGGCGCTTTTGCTTTTATGCCATATCTTTGTCAGTTCCGTGGCAGTGATTCCAGGAGAATCATCAATGTAGGTAAGGGTGTGTATCTCCATCATGTTAAACTTTTCATTCTCATATGTGTGGTGAGAATAAATGTAATTATAATATAGGATGACAAATTCATATAATTTATCTGCCCGTGCGTTTAACTTTTGATACGCACTGTTTATATCTGAAATATGGCTCATATAGGTGCTCCTGTTCTATCAGTAATGTCTGTAAATGAATAATACCATATATAGAATCAGGCTTCAATATTTTATTTGCAAAATAATATAGTTGATCAGTTTAACCATAAATTAAATATCATTATATTTTATGTAAATATTGTACTAATTATAAAAATTATATTAAAATAATATTGACATTATGCACTAAATATTTTATAATATTGTTTAGTTATTAAACTATATTTCAATATCTTGCTTATATAATGGAAGGGATGGTGTTTTTCATGAACATTGAAAAATTCTGCAGGGAAAATTGCAGGGAACGGAGGGGAACCAGTACATTAAAGTGGGACTCACTCCATGAAATCTTTGGAGATCCGGATCTGCTGCCGCTCTGGGTTGCCGATATGGAGATTCAGTCACCGGCAGCAGTAAGGGAGGCACTGATGAAGCGCGTAGATCACGGGGTGTTTGGCTACAGCACAGTAGGGGATGCATATTTCGATTCTTTCTTTGCATGGCAGAAAAAGCATCATAATGTGGAACTTACCAGAGAACACTTAAGATTTGCCACCGGTGTGGTAGGTTCCCTGTACGCAGCTGTAAGAGCATATACCAGGGAAGAGGATTCTGTTATCATCTGCCCTCCTGTATACTATCCTTTTTACGATTCCATCCTGAACACCGGCAGAAAACTGGTCACATGTGAACTTGATAATAATAACGGCTATTACACCCTGGATTTTGAAAAGTTCGAGAAAGAGATTGTGGACAAGAAGGTAAAGATGTTTATCCTCTGCTCTCCCCATAATCCCGTAAGCCGGGTATGGTCAGAAGAAGAACTGGACACCATGTTCCGCATCTGTCACAAACACGGAGTACTGGTAGTCTCCGATGAAATTCATCAGGACTTCACCTATGATGAAAAGAAATTTATATCATCCGCACTGGTAGGAAACGGTAAATACAAAGACATTTTAATCATCCTGAATGCAGGCTCTAAAACCTTTAACCTGGCCGGCCTGATTCACTCCCATGTAATCATATTTGACAAGCAGCTTATGGAAACCTACGATGCATACATCAAAAGCATTGGTTCAGCAGAAGTCAATCTTATGGGAATTATAGCCGTGGAAGCTGCCTTCTGTGATGGGGAGGAATGGCTGGAGAATGTGAAAGAGCTGATTCTCCACAATTACAATTATATGAAACAGGAATTTGCAGAGGAGCTTCCAAAGGTCCTGGTCACGCCTCTTGAAGGAACATACCTGACCTGGATCGACTTAAGAGGTTATCTCACCGGTGAAGAAACTGCAGTTTTCATTCAAGACACGTGCCGTCTTGCCTGTGATGCGGGAGAATGGTTCAGTCACATGGCACATGGATTTATTCGCATCAATCTAGCTACAGATACAAAGAATGTTGTTACTGCTGTTGAGAGCATTATCAGAAACATCAAAGAAAAGGAGAAAAAATAAATGTCTGTTTATATCAGTATAATCTGTTTTTTAATCTATCTGGGCTTTCTATTCATATTACAGAAAAAAGGAAAATCTTTTAATGTGCGTGTGGTTGCCGGTCTCTTCGGTGGTATTGTATTTGGTGCAATATTAAAGGCAGTGGCGGATGACGCAGCCGTTACCCAAAGCATCCACTGGATCAGTCTGGTGGGAACTGCCTATACCAAACTTTTGAAGATGATGGTCATTCCCTTGATTTTTGTATCCATTGTATGTGCCATCATCAACCAGAAATCAGGCAGGAACCTTGGTAAGATTACCGCCCTTGTACTGGCAGTCCTCCTGTCCACTGCAGCAGTGGCGGCTGTCGTAGGCGGTACTACAGCTATGGCATTCCATGTCAGTGCCGAAGGGCTGGAAATCGGCGAAGCTGAGAGCAAGAAAACTTCCCAATTAGAAGAAAAGGCTCAGGATGGTCTTTCCATAGAAGATACCATCATTGACATCATTCCATCCAATCCAATTGCAGCCCTGTCCGGCCAGGGAAGTAATGCGACGCTTTCCGTAGTGCTCTTTGCAGCATTTCTTGGAATCGGATTAATCGGTGTACGGACATATGCCCCCGAACAGGCGGAGTTTTTTACTAAACTGATGAATTCACTAAACACCCTGGTGGTGGAAGTGGTTATGATGATTATCATGCTGACCCCTTTTGGTATTTTCTCATTGATGACCAAGACCATTGCAGGAAGTGACTACACCAGCATCCTGCGGCTTGTGACCTTTGTTCTCGCATCCTATGTAGCCATACTTATCATGTTCATCATTCATGGCTTGATACTGGCTGCAGTAGGAATCAGCCCCCTTATATATTTTAAAAAGGCCATGACAACTCTGGTATTCGCCTTTACTTCTCGTACCAGTGCAGGAACCCTGCCTCTGACTATCAGGACTCTGACAGATGATATGGGCGTGGACAGCGGAGTATCAAACCTTGCCGGTTCTCTCAGTACTTCAATTGGACAGAATGGATGTGCAGCCATTTATCCCGCTATGCTGGTAGTTATGGTAGCTCCCGCAGTAGGACAGCCCATTACAGTCTCCTTTTTTATTACAATGGTAATTGTCATCACCTTTGCCTCCATCGGTATTGCAGGTGTCGGCGGCGGCGCAACCTTTGCCGGTATCATTGTACTCTCCGCACTCGGTCTCCCCGTGGGCATCGCAGGTCTGTTGGTAGGAATCGAACCCGTCATTGATATGGCCCGAACAGCCCTCAATGTAAGCGACGGTATGATAACCGGCCTGGTAACTGCAAAAATGACAAATAATATTGATATGAACGTATATAACAATAAATCGCTGAATCTGGAAAAGAAATCAGCTTCAGCAAAATAGGAACAATAACAAAAATATTTTATAAAGGATGTGCATACATGGGAAAACGTGTTCTTATTGTTGGAGGTGTTGCCGGCGGTGCATCCGCCGCAGCCAGAATCAGGCGTCTGGATGAAGATGCGTCCATAACTATATTTGAACGGGGAGAGCATGTATCCTTTTCCAATTGCTCACTCCCCTATTACTTAAGCAGAACCGTAGAAGAGAAAGACTATCTGGTACTGATGACACCGGAGGACTTTAAGAAATCCTACGATATTGAAGTGCGTGTTAACAGCGAGGTGTGCGGCATTGACCGTACCCTCAGGAAGATACACATTAAAAACAGCTTATCCGGACAGGAATATGATGAGCCATATGACGAACTGGTGCTTTCACCGGGTTCATATCCAATCCGCCCCAAGTCAATTGAGGGCGTGTCCCTCCCTCATGTTTTCACTGTACGTAATGTAAATGACATTGTAAAGCTGGACCAGTATACAGCCCGGAAAAATATCCGCAGAGTGGTTGTGATCGGAGGCGGCTTTATTGGCCTGGAAGTAGCAGAAAACCTGAAATCCGCCGGGAAACAGGTGTCTGTTGCAGAAGCTGCTGACCAAATTATGACACCTTTTGATTACGATATGAGCCAGATTCTTCAGAAAGAACTCCTTGACCAGGGCATAGAACTGGTCGTAGGTGATGGGGTTAAAACCATTACTGAAAGTCATGTAATCTTAAACTCCGGAAGGGAACTGCCCTGCGATGCAGTGATCCTCTCCATTGGCGTGTTACCGGAGACAGAACTGGCAAAACAGGCCGGCCTGGAAATCGGCGAAACCGGCGGAATCGCCGTAACACCGGATTACCGGACCAGCGACCCACATATCTATGCCGTGGGTGATGCTATCCAGGTATACCAACGCCTGACCCATAGACCTGTCAGACTTCCTCTGGCCGGCCCGGCCCTGCGGCAGGCAAGAGCTGCTGCCGATGCCATATATGGAATCCCCGCCAGGAATAACGGAGTCCTCGGTTCCTGTGCAGTCAGAGTCTTCAGCCTGAATGCTGCTGCCACCGGACTTAACGAAAGAACTGCAAAATCCAACAATATACCCTGCGATTCTGTTTACACCATGTCCATGGACAAGGTTGGACTGATGCCCGGCAGTTCTCCCATGCATTTTAAACTTGTCTTTGAAGTACCTACAGGAAAAATTCTGGGAGCCCAGGCTATAGGCAGGGGCAATGCAGACAAACGAATCGATGTCATAGCAACCCTTATTGCTATGAACGGAACTCTGGAGGATTTAAAAGAACTGGAACTCTGCTATTCACCGGTATTTGGTACAGCAAGGGATGTGGTCAATCTGGCCGCACTGGCAGCGCTGAACATTCTTCACGGAGCCGTCAAACAAGTTCATGTGAGTGAAGTACGGAAATTAGTGGAAAACAAAGCCTGCATCATTGATGTGAGAAGCAGGGGCGAGTTTGAGATGGGTCACCTCATCGGAGCCGTAAATATCCCCTTAGGGGAATTGAGACAGCGCACATCAGAGATCCCCCGTGACAGACTGGTATACCTGCACTGCAGAACCAGTCAGAGAAGCTATAATGCAGCCATGGCATTAAAAGGCCGTGGATTTGACAACATCATTAATATTTCCGGTTCTTTCCTTGGAATCAGCTATTATGAGTATTTTACGGATATGACTACAGGCCGGGAAAAGATACTTACGGAATATAATTTTCTTTAAAAACCAGGCATCCTTTGACCAGTAAATCTGCCCTTCCGGTCAAAGGATGCCTTCTTAATTCTGTATTTAATTTTCCTTGCTGTAAGCCGTTCCCAATCTGGCGGGAACATTGAAATTCTTTCTGGATACAGTCAGTACAATGGTCAGGATATAAGGCAGCGCAATGAATAATTCATTGGGGAAGTAGCCCCCTCCTCCCACTGACTGCATATAGATGGCAATGGCTTCTGTAAATCCGAATACCACAGTGCCCGCCACAGCTCCCTTGGGATTCCAGTTGCCCAAAAAGCAGATGGCAAAGGCAATCCAGCCCCGGCCGCCGATCATATTGGTGGTGAACATTCCCAAATATCCTACAGAATAAAATGCACCTGCAACACCGCCCATCATCCCGGCTAACAAAACCGTAAAGAAACGGACTGCATTGACGCAAATGCCTGCCACATCCACTGCCTCAGGATTTTCTCCGGTGGAGCGGATAGTCAGCCCCAGGGAGGTCTTAAACAGCATGAAGTAAGATGCGGGAATGAGCAGATACACCGCATAGGTCAGTATATTCTGCTGGAAGAAAACCGGCCCGATGAGAGGAATCTTGCTGAGAAGGGGAACAGCAATCTCAGGAAGAGGGCTGATTTTCAGAGGGGTGGTTGGTACGCCAAACAGTACTCTCTGAAGATAGGTGCAGACACCTGCTGCCAGCACATTGATGGCCGTTCCCGTCACAACCTGATGCTGTTTTAAGAAAATACAGACCACACCGTAAATAGCCGCTGCCGTAAGTCCGCAGGCCATGGCTGTCAGAATTCCGATAAAGGCACTTCCAGTCAGATAGGTCCCCACAAATCCACCCCAGGCTCCCATGAGAAATATTCCTTCGATGGCAGTTACCATCATACCGGAGCGTTCTGCAATTACCTCAGCAATAGAGCCTAAGAGCAAAGGAGTACTCATCATTAATGCACGTTTTAATAAGCTTATGATCATAACCATTTTCACCCTCCTTTCTGCAGCTTGCGCTTCTCTCGCCTGATTTCCATATAATGCCGGAAGAAATAGGACACGATGACGAACAGCATAACAAATCCCTGCATTAAATCCACAATACTGGCAGGAACATTAACTCCTGGCATACGGCCCATGAGATTACCCATAACGCCTAAGGCTCCAAACAGAATAGACGCAAAAATGATGCCGATAGGATTGGCATTAGCCAGTATGGCAATTCCCAGTCCAGCAGAACCTACTCCTGCGTTAAAATCCTGAATCAGCATGTGCTGAACGCCGTTGACTTCTGTAAAACCAGCCATTCCTGCCAAAGCACCGCTGATAAAAAATGCGGTCACAAAGATCCGGCTGGAATTAATTCCTGACATCCTGGCTGCAGAAGCATTGCTGCCCACTGCACGGATCCGGTATCCTAAAGGTGTCTTATAAAGCAGCACCCAGATTCCAATGGCAACGCAGACCGCCAGAATAAATCCTGCATGAAGCCGGGTACCCTTTATAATAGAAGGAATCCATGCAGCCTTTGTAATAGCGTCAGTCTGAGGATACTCCCCTTTGGTCTCTTTTAAAAAGGTTCGCAGCAAATAATTCATAACGGCAAGGGCCACATAGGTGGACATCATGCTGACCAAAAATTCATTGGCCTTGTATTTTGCCTTTAAAAATCCAATCAAGGCTCCTGTAAGCCCACCTGCCAAAGCCGTCACAAGGCAGACGATAATCAGAAGAACAGGGCCTGGAACCTTTCCATCAAGCTGGAGGGACAGAGCAATGGCCGCAACAGAACCCATATAAAACTGACCCTGGGCTCCGATATTAAACAGATTGGCCTTATAAGTAAAAGCAAATGCCAATGCCGTAAAAATGAGAGGTGTTGCCTTTAAAAACACTTCTCCCATGGTATATTTATCCGTAAACATAGTTTTCACGGAATATGCAAATACCTCTGCCGGATTGATGTCCAAAAGCAGGAGCATCAACCCGCTTAGCCCTAAACCGGCGGCAATGGCAATGGCATTTGTCACGATCATATCCCTGATTTTTGCATTCATCTCCTATGCCTCCTTCTCCTCTTTGTATCCGGCCATCAAAAGACCGATTCGCTCCGTATTCAGCTGTCCCTGATCGTAGATTCCCATAAAAGTACCCTTATACATAACGGCAATCCTGTCACAAAGCTGGAAAATCTCCGACAGCTCTGTTGACACCAGAAGAATACCCTTTCCGTTTTTGGCCTCTGTCAGAATATTGTTGTGTATGTTATTGATGGCTCCCAGGTCAAGACCCCGGGTAGGTTGGTCCATGACCAGTATCTTTCCTGCGTTTCCCACTTCTCTTGCCAGAATCACCTTCTGCTGGTTTCCTCCTGACAAGCCTCTGATCTGGGCATCAGGCCCAGGGGCCTTGATATTAAAGTCCTCAATGGCTTTCTGGGTGTCACTTTGCAGTTTCTTTTTATTTAAAAAGCCGTGGGTGGTCCACTTTTTATTAAAACTGGTCTTTAACATCATGTTTTCAGCCAGAGTCATTTCTCCCACCATGGCATCCCGGTAACGGTCCACCGGGACGTATCCGATCCCTAAATCAATGCGCTCCCTGACGGAAGTACCTGTAATATCATTTCCATCTAAAAGCACCATTCCTGAAGTCACCGGAAGGGCTCCGCTGATAACCTGGCACAGTTCCTCCTGGCCGTTTCCGCTGACTCCTGCCACTCCGAAAATCTCACCTTCCACAATCTGAAAGGACAGATCGCTTAAAACCGGAGTTTCTCCCTTTCTCTGTACCGTAACAGAGGACAGTTGCAGACAGACCTTTTTCCCCCTTTCAGCCTTCCCCCCCAGGGGATCTTCTCTTTGCCCTTCGGGCAAATTCACCTTATCCCGTTCCCGCTTTGCAACGGTCAGTTCTTTTCCCATCATCAATCTGGTAAGAGCCACTTCATCAGTATCCTTTGCAGAAAGGTCACCCGTAAGCCGCCCGCCCCGCATGACCACGATCCGGTCCGCCACCTTCATGACCTCTTTCATCTTATGGGTGATAAAAATAACGGAATTCCCCTTGGAAACGTATTCCTTGACAAACTCCATCAGCGTGTCAGCCTCCTGAGGCGTTAAAACGGCAGTGGGCTCATCCATGATCAAAAGATTTGTCTTTAAATACAGGGCCTTGAGGATTTCCACCTTTTGCTGCACTCCCACTGCAAGGTCTCCGACTTTTGCATCCACGGGAATGTAAAATCCATACTGTTTTGACAACTCTTCTACTTCTTTCCTGCATTGAGCATAATCAATGACGCCCTTTACATTGCCCAGGATGATATTTTCCGTCACCGTGTGGGCAGGCACCAGGGAAAAGTGCTGCTGTATCATGGAGATTCCAAGAGCCATGGCATCCTTGGGAGAGGTAATTTTCTGTTCCTTCCCGTCCATAAGGATCTGCCCTTCATCAGCCCGGTAAAGGCCGTATAGGATTTTCATGACCGTACTTTTTCCCGCCCCGTTTTCTCCTAACAGCGCCAGTACCTCTCCCCTGTTTACAGAAAAAGAAATATCCTTGTTTGCCACTACCCTGGCAAAATATTTTGATACATTCTTTAATTCAAAAAACGGTGTGTCCACAAAGTACCTCCTTTTTCAAAGCAAAAAGCTGCTGCAATTAAACATTTTTCTTTTTAACTGCAGCAGCCTGACCCTTATCCCTTATTTTTCAAACAGAGCCTGTAAATCAACTTTTCCTTCTTTAAATTCCTCAATTCCTTTATCAACTGCGTCTCTTATTTCCTGGGAAATGTGATCGGTATATACGGGTACAAAAATATCCTCGCTGATACCTGCCTCATGAACCCTGTTTCCGGCAAGTCCGCCTTCCATGTAAAGGCCTAAAGCCCAGGTATAGAAATTGGTAAAATCAAAGTTAACAGAAGCCACTACAGTGTCAGGATCAATGGTGGTCTGGTCGCTGGAAAATCCGATGAATTTAGCACCCTTTGCCTTGGCTGCTTCAATGCTTCCAAGACCAACCTCATTGGCATATACAAATAAGGTATCCGCTCCATTGTCAATCATCTGCTCTGCCATCTGTTTTCCAAGTGCAACGTCATTCCAGCTATTGGCATAAGCTCTTGTAGCCTTTGCACCGGAAATGCCCCGGCTTGTCGCAATGTCAACAGAATTCTTTTCATATACATCCATCAGATGCTCCATTGGCTCATTGGGAAATCCGCCGATGGTGGCGAAGTTTCCGTTTTCCGTCACATTTCCTGCGATAATGGAAGCAATATAGCTGGCTTCATACTCTTTGGGGAAAATGGGAGCCACATTGTCTCCGTCATACTTGGAACCGTTTACCACACAAAATGTAGTATCTGTGTAGTTGGGGGCCACTGCCGCCACTGCCTCATCAAACTGGGAGCCGGCTGCCATAACCAGATCATAGCCCCGTTCTGCATACTCCCGGAAGGTTGATTCATAGTCGGAAGCCTGTACATTTTCCACGTATTCCATCTTGGTCCCCAGGTTTTCGTTGCATGCAACAAGTCCTGCATAGTTTGTGGCATTCCAGCTCTGGTCATTGATGGGGCCGGGAAGGATGAGGACGATCTTATAATCTGCCGCGCTCTTTCCGCCTGTCTCTGTCTTTGTTTCTGCCGGGGCATTGGTTCCTGCCTCTGCCTTTGTCTCTGTACTTGCTCCTGCCGTAGTCTCTGCCTGCTTTGAAGAACCGCAGCCGCTTAATACCAGAGCCGCCGCCATTGCCGCTGCAATGAGTGATGTGCCAAACCTTTTCTTCATGAATAAATTCCTCCTCTTTTGATTTGCCTTCATTAATATCTGACACCTGCTTTTGATTGGTATGATTCACCGACGTTTCCCAATCTTTGTATTAATAGATTATCATTCTTTCACATTCATCACAATTCTATCAGATTACTATTTATTCCAAAATATTATGTTCTTTGTGATTATGTATAAATAAAATAAAGACAGGAGATGATTTTTGGTCATTTTTCCTGCCTTTTCCGAAATAATATAAAGTTGGCTTACCGTTTGTTCCGGTATTCCAGAGGCGTCATCCCATATGCCTTCTTAAAGGCACTGCTGAAATATTTCGCCTCCTTATAGCCCACCATTTCCGCCACATCCCCCACCCGGTATTCCACATGGCTTAAATATGTCTTTGCTTTTTGCATCCGGTATTCCGTCACATATTCCATGAGATTCTTTCCCGTGTGGCGCTTAAAAAGCTCACATAAATAATTGGGGGACAAATGAAGCTCCTCCGCCATATCCTTCAAGGTAATTCTGCCCCCATAATGAACCTCAATGTATTGAATAGCTTTCACCACCAGGAGATTTCCCACTTCATTTTCCCCATCCGGCCTTTGGTCAGGTTCTGCTTCCGGGGCTTTGGGAAACAGTTCCCGTTCCATTTCCTTTAACAGAGAAAGAAGCTCCCTGGGATCAGTGGGTTTCAGCAAATATCTGGTCACTCCCAGTTCAATGGCTTTCTGGGCATAGGAAAAATTGCTGTATCCGCTGAGGATGATGATTCGGATGTTTAAACTTCTCTCCCGAATCTGGCGGATCAAGTCCAGGCCCGATACCTCCGGCATCTTTATATCCGTAATGATCACATCAGCTTCCAGCTCGTAAAGGTCTTTTAAGGCAGAAGGTGCATCTTCATACACCCCAACCACCTGCCAGCCTTCCTGTGCGCTCAGCAGCTTAAAAAGTCCTTTTCTGATCTTCGGCTCGTCATCCACGATCATCAGTTTCATCTTTTAAGTCCTCTCCCTTCTCATGTAAAAACTGAGGCTGTCTTAAGGTGAATTCGTCCCCCTGGAAGATTTGGGAATATGCAGGCGCACCAGAGTTCCTTTTCCGTATTGGCTCTCTATGAAAACTCCGTACTGCTCCCCATAGTGGAGACGGATTCTCCGGTCCACATTCCTGAATCCAATTCCCGTATGTCCTTCCTTTTCAACATCAGGCTCTTCAGCCTTTAAATGCTTAAGCTGATCCGGGTTCATGCCCATTCCGTTGTCTTCTACGGATATGACCATGGCTTCTCCCTGGTCTTCTATACAGATGCGTATACTTCCTTTTTGGTTTCTCGGCTCAATTCCATGGGTTATGGCATTTTCTATAATGGGCTGAAGAATCAGCTTCGGCACCTTTTCTTCCATTAGATTTTCCTGAGCCTCCACGGAATATTCCAACCTGTCCTCCAGGCGGTTTTTCTGGATCTTTAAATAACAGAGCACGTATTCCACTTCCCTTTTAAGGGGGACAAAAGCGTTTTCATCTTCTATGCTGTAACGCATTAATTCTCCCAGGGAAATAACAATATCGCTGATATCGTATTCTTCCCGGTCAATGAGCATCCAGTTGATCGAATCCAGGGTGTTGTAAAGGAAATGGGGGTTGATCTGGGCCTGGAGCGCCTGGATCTCCGCATTCTTCTGTGCAATTTTTTCCTGATATACCTGTTTAATAAGGGTATTGATCTCATCCAGCATGTAGTTGAAGGATTCCGTCAGCTTTCCGATTTCATCTTTTCTGTTCCCCGGCACCCTGACGGTAAAATCCCCTTTCTGCACCTGCCCCATTGCCCTGGAAAGCCGCTTAATGGGCCTTGCCATGGCGTAGACCAGCAGGGCAATGACGACGGCACTTCCAAAGGCACTTCCAAGAACCACCAGCCATATAGAACTGTTCAAAGCCCGGGCCTGGGGGAATAACCCCTCTAAGGGAATGACAGAATAAGACCTCCAGCCTGTAATGCCGTTATACTGTCCGCAGACATAATATTGTTTTCCATTCCATTCTAATTCAAAACGGCGGTTTCCTCCATTAAAACGCTGGTTAATTTCGTCTTGCCATTGGTTGTTTACCTTGGGATTGCTGCAGATCACATGCCCACTCTGGTCTGCAATGAACAAATACTGATATTGAAACAATCCCTGATTCCCCAAAAGCAGGTTGCTGAACATATCCGGGTCCAGTTCCATAATCATAATTCCCAGATTGTTTTTTCCGTTCTCATCCGGAATCGCCCGGATTACAGTAACCGCCTGGTCATCTTCTTCCCACCGGGAAAACATCCTGGGCATAATACCTGTCCACACCGCTTTATTGTTCCTGCTGCCCATAACAGAATAATAGGTGCGCAGCACCTGTTCGGAAACTGCTTTAGTACCGGAATCTTCAGGATCAACAGTGGTATACATGACCTGGGAAGTATTAATAATGGAAATGTCAATGTCTTCCCCTACGGACCGAATAAGACTTTTGCAGTAATCGTCAAGGTAAGCCCGCATAACATCCCCATCGTTCTGATCCCAGCCGGGAATACAGGCATTCTGCACAAGCTGGCTCTCAGACGCGTTGTCGAGTATTTCCATAATATAGCGGACCTTCACATTGATGTTAATGTCAATGCGGTTAATGGTATCCGACATTTCCTGCTTTTTATTCTTCACAACAATCGCTTTGCTGTGGGAAAAAGAGAGGCTCCCAATAATAGCCCCTTCAATCATGGCTGCCACAATAAATACCAGGGTCAGCTTCATTTGAAACGACAAATGCTTTGACAAAGCGTTCTCCTCCTCCCGGATTTTTCTCTGTTTTCGTTTATGCAAAAATAGGTTTCCCATATCTTTTTTAACCAGTTACAAGGAACCTGTTTATTTTTCAAATTATACCATGCATATAACAGCTTTGCCACACATTTTATGAAACCTGTCTGTATTCAAAAAGCCGGAGATTTCTCCCCGGCCTGTATTTATTTTTTTGACTACGATTTTAATGAATCCTCACGCCTCTTTACCGGGTAGCACACCTCTGTCACGTACTCATCCGGATTCTGGGTTTCATGAGGGCTTACATGATAGATGCTGAAAGAAAGCCCTGCAAATTCATAGCCATTATCCTGAATCCACCTGGCAACCGCCTCATTGACCTGCCCGATTTGCTCATAGCTTCCTTTGTAAACAGAGCTGGCAATTTCTATAGGGGGCATTGTTTTAAATTTCACATGCTCCGTATCCTTGTATGTGCCAGTAACAGATTTCTGGACCTCTACGTCCACATCCTGCTCCTTGTATTCTCCGTCATGAAAAATAGCCAGTGTGTAACAGGGGGATCCATCCTGCATGTGAAGAGGTGCTGTTTCCTCCATCAGAATTCCCCACAGCATTCCTTCGTCTGCGTAAGAAGGGATCACCTTTCTCACACTTGCTACATACCGCTTCGGCAGAGTCTTTAAGCTAACGTCATATCCCATGATATTCCCATCCTTTCTCAGCCATTCAATGGCATTGTCAAGCAACCGTATCCTCTGCTGAAGCATCTGCTCCTCTTCTTCCATTTCCTGCTTCTTGATCACAAGAAACTGTTCCATTTCCCTGGCGTCCTCGTATTTATCAAGGATTTCCCTGATGATGGAAAGCCCAAAGCCTAAGTCTTTTAACGCCTGGATTCTTCCGGCTAAGGGAAGCTGTGCTTCGCTGTAATACCGGTATCCGGTCATATCGTCGACGGCAACGGGATGGAGGATTCCGATTTCATCATAATGCCGCAGCATACGGATGCTGATTCTTGACAGCTTTGAAAAATCTCCTATTTTTAACATTGGTTTCACCTCACATATATGTGTGTTTCTGAGCTCAATCCTACTTTAAAGCATACCACTGTGTGAGAGTCAATCCCTCTGCCGTATATTTTTCAAATTACGTTTCTGTTCATATCTTGAGGGAATATATCATTACAACGTGTGATAATGAGGAATAATATCCTGATAGCTTCCATCCTTCATATGAAAGCCTCCGGGAATGACACCAAGCTGGACGAATCCCAGCTTTTTATATAAACGGAGTGCTGCCGTATTGGTGCTTACCACTGCATTAAACTGCAATATTCTGAAGCCGATTTCCTTTGCTTTTTCCAGGCAGTGCAAAACCAAAATTTCGCCTATTCTCTTCCCTCTCTGGCCGCTTTTTACCGCATAGCTTGCATTTGAAATATGGCCGCATCTTCCTACGTTGTTTGGATGTAGGATATAAAGACCTACAACGGTATCCGTTTCCTCTTCAACTGCAACTCCGGTAAAGGACTGACTTTCAAAAAAATCCAGTCCGGTCTTTTCATCCAAAAGTTCTTCCTGCGGAAAAGCTACTCCCTCTTCAACCACTTCATTCCAAATAGAAATCATATCCTTAATATCTTTGTTTGTAAACTCTCTGACTGTAATTCCCATAATTATGTTCATTCCTTTCCTTTGGCTCAAGCACAAAATATTACAATACTGGTTTGTCTGAGCGAATTCATTCTCTTATGACAACAAAAATGCTTCTAAGCAAATTATATCACATACTAAAGATGGTAGAAAACCATAATACAAAATTTCACCAGAATTTATCTCAATTTAATCAGACAGGCTCATTCCTTTCCGGCATCTGAAAATCTTTAAGTCCGCAATTCAAGAAATTATTAAAAGGCTGTATTAGAGTAAAAGTCTTTACTGCTTCACATATAAATTTATCAGCATTTAAAATCATACAATCTGGTATAGGGACTTTTCCTGCTGATGTTATATCTGCTCTGAGAGCAGGGTTGTTAAAGTAATCAGCAATCGCATAGCGTTGATCATTATTATAACGGAAGAGCCGATAATCATGATTTCACTCACGGTCATCGGCTCTGCGTCTGGCTCTTTGATAACTGACATATTCAGTTGTTTCACCTCAATAAGAGTTTCCTGTTTACGTTTAGGACGAAAAAGGGGAAAGTTTTTAATTCCGTGTCGTTTCTTGTCTGTATTCGCGTCTTATTCTTACAAACAGGACAAAGAAGCTATTTCTCTTTTTCCATAGGCTTTACCTCTCTACTGCGGCACGACAAACCGCATTTTTGCACTCAGCTATTCTTATATTCCAAAATATCGCCAGGCTGACACTCTAACACTCTGCAAATAGCTTCTAAAGTTGAAAATCGGATCGCTTTTGCTTTGCCATTTTTTAATATCGAAAGGTTAGCCATTGTTATCCCAACGCCCTCCGAAAGTTCTGTAACACTCATTTTTCTTTTAGCCAGCATAACATCAACATTAACTACAATTGCCATATTCGTCACCTCATATTGTCAAATCGTTTTCCGATTTGACCTCGATAGCGTCTTGCAAAAGTCGCTTCAATACGGAAGCAAAAACGGCAATTAAAAATGCGCTACCCGAGATTAGCAAGCCCAGTAACACAACCCCCGGTGTGTCACCGTCTAATTGCACCAGTGTATAAAAGAAAGGCAATCCTCCCACTGTAACAATAATAAAAACAACAATAGCACAGCGTGTAATAATATCCAAAGACTTTACAGACGATTCCGAAAACGCACAACCGGTGTCAATATATTTCAGTAATTTCATTGCTTGATGCAGCGCGATAAAATAGGGTATGGCCGCTGCATACGTCCCAATAAACCATATATATTCCATATGATATGGATCAGGCCTGTTTTCAAAAAAAGCAATCCATGCAATAACACCACATATGGCAAGCATGACAACTCCAGCGAAAACAACAGCGCACCGAAGGATGATAGTCGAACAGCGTTTCATGAAAGCACCTCCTTCTTTTTATTTTACTTGATTATAAGCAAATATTTATCGTTTGTCAACAAATATTTTCTGTAAATAGAAATATCATCCATGTATATACTCACGTATACTCACATGTAAGACGAGATGCCACTTTGTAATTCGAAAAGCCATCTTTGTAAATGACAATTGAATATTTGTAACCGAAAAGCCACTTTTGTACTTGAAATGCATGTTTTGTAAACCAGAAGCCACTTTTGTATCCGAAATGCAGTTTTATTTTTTGCTTTTATTGTTGCATGATAATAAAAATGCGTATGCCAACAGGAGGTCAATTCCCTCTCGTTTTTTTGTAATCGGAGAATCCCCCCCTAATTCCTTAGACAGATTAGACGTTGGCGGCATGCAAATTTATTATTTTTTGAGTAGAACAGGTTTTAGCATGATGTCTCCGGAGGCAACCGGATTATATCCAAGTTTTTGTAAAACCTCTTCTCCATGATAAAAGCTGAAGGTTTCGTAGGGACTACGATTGTTCAGCTTTTTTCTTTTATAATAATTAATGTGATTCATCATATTTGGCGGCTGCTTCTTTATGCGCCCTGTCTATTCTGATCAGGTATGGAACATTTCCGGAAACATTAGCTTTTTATTTTCGTAAATATTTTCTTTACTTTTTAATACAAACAAAGCATTATTACTGTCATCCACCGGCTTGACTTCATAATTCAGACCATCTTTCGGCGTAAACCCTAAAACCACCTCATTTGTGCCCTCCGGCGCCGCCGAACACATAATATCATTCAGATTTTTACCATCATCGCAAAAGATCTTAAAACAACGGAATACACTGCCCTCCTGTTCCGCTATAACAACAGCATCATGTTGAGGCATGTAATACAAGCAGTCTTTCATAAATGAGCTGCAGTAAAACATCAACAAACTATAATTATTGATCACCTGAAAATTTGAAAAAGGATTGGATTTCATATAATGCTTTTTCAGCATCTCCCTGTCCTGTAAGCAGCCCATATCTATTTTTCTTCTTAATCCCGGCACTTTATCAATCATGATGTTGTACTGGTACTGCTTCTCCCTTTTGAAACCAAATTTAGGATAAAAGTCTAAAACAGTTTTATTGGCAAAAAGAAAAATCGAATCACATTGATTTTCCCAGTCTTTCATTATTTCATCCATAAGAAACCTGGACAATCCTTGATTGCGATAAGCACCATCTGTCATAACTGTGCCTAACTGTATATAATGACGCCTTTTTCCCTGCCAATTCAATTCCATTCTGTTAACAGAAACATTTGCCACTGCTTTATCACCGTCAAAGAGTGTATATGGCATATTCGTTTCTTCCCAGTATCCATCCTGATACCAGCTTTCAAATGACAGTTGAAAAGTTTTAACGGCAAGTTCGTCAAACGCTTTTCTCCTGGCATCATTGCGCATCACATCTTTGCATAGCTGATAATTCATTATGGCTCCCTTTCTTATTCTTTTTTGTAACAGCTTCTTATTTCAATCCTCTAAAGTTCCGTTTTTTCCCTTCCTGCTGTTTCCAGAAATATCTTTCATATATTCTCATATACTGTGACAAAATACCTATACTCAGCTTTAATTCTGTGATAAAATAAATTACCATATTAGACCGAGAGGAGAAATCTATGAATAACTTTCTTAATCGTGAATGGAGCCCTTTGGATTATAAACTCATCACAGTCATTGCTTTTTTATCGGGTATTATTATTGGGTTTATGTTCTCTCCAATCAAAAAAGGAATTTACTGCGGCAACCATAACGGAAATACCCAGATTACCGAAAAAGACATTTAAAATCTCCGGATTATTGACCGTTCTTATGATGAAAGAGCGGTCATTTTCTTATTATAATCTCAACTCTCAGCCAGAATATATGTTACATAGGGATAGTCAAGGTGGTATCCCAGCTTTTCAGCTAAGGCGACAGAGCGTAAATCATGAGCATCCCAACCGGGATAAATATTCCTTTGCAAACATTCTAATATCAACCTGGCTCCGCATACTGTGGCAAGTCCATTACGTCTATATTCGGGTTTTGTATCTATCTCGATTTCAATACCGCCATGATATACTGCATAAGGAGACGCTCCGGCCACTAATTTTCCCTGATGTAAAATTGCTGTACCTACTGCCCTCTTCCCATAATCCCCGTAGTCTCTAAATTGGGAACACAGATCGACAGACCACTCTTCATTTTTTGCCATTTCAAAAATTTCCCGGTCAAATAACTTTAGCTCATAACAACAATCCAGTGTTTCTATATAAGCATTCAGCCTTTTAATATCAAATATATCCGGTTCTTTTTTTATTGCATAGCGAAAAGTCTTGGTCACCCTGTTGCCATAAAAATCTTCTATTAACTTCTCCCAAGGCTCGCCTTTGGGTATCAGTAACTTTGCTCCATGGAAAGCTGTCAGCAAGGCATCATTGGGATTTCCCGCAAAAAAGCAAAAATCTCCAAGCTCAATGACTGCTGAAGCAGGATTTTCCTCATTATCCAAAATGATATTGCCCATATAACCTTGTAAACAGGACCTTATTAGTCCATCTTCCCAGCCATGGAACAGTGATGCTGCTTTGTTTTTATCAATGTTCATTCCATTCTCCATATTATATAAACAGCCTTTGGCTCAACAGTTTATTGTTATACTCATTATATCACAGGAAAACAACTTTTACAGACCAAACATTTATCTGACAGATTTCCAGGCAGAAATTCTGTTGGCCACCGGAATATTTATTTTCATCGGAATTGTATGGTATCTATGGGACCCTGGCTGGATTATATTTCCGGTTACCGCTTTATTATGCACTGCAATTACTGTGTGGAAAAATTCAATAGAACCATAATATCAGGCAAAATAGAATTCAAAAAGGTGTGAAAAAGAGATCCATCTCTTTCCACACCTTTTTGAAATCTGTATCAGCGCATCCCACAGGCTTCTATACCATCAGTAGCCTGCAGCAATATATTGTTCAATTAGTTTATCCAGCTCAATACTCCTCAAGTAAATAACATCTTTATCATCGTGCTCAATGCTGGTATTTAATCTAATTCTTGCTTCTTCAATATCATGTATCAACTCTTCTTTTGACATCGTCATAATCTGTTTCTCCTTTGCTCTTTTTTCGTATCTGTCTGTTTTTACAGAAGAGCACAAGAGCCGATACACCTACCAAAATAATAGACAATGCCTGAGACACAGGAATGCCAGTACTAAAAAATATCAACTGGTCTGTACGCAGCCCTTCAATCCATGCCCGTCCTAAACCATAGCCAAGCAGGTAGAGAAAAAGTATCTCCCCATCAAACCTCTTACGTTTCCGGTACCAAAGCAGGAATACCAGAACGCAGAGATTCCAGGCTGATTCATACATGAAGGTAGGATGTACCTGAATATACTCTATACCGTCTTTTACGATCAAATGATCTAAAAGCTCCCTGGATATCATGCTCTCATTAACCAGCGCCCTTCTGATTCTCATGGCAAACAGGCTTTCAGTATATCCGCCAAATGCTTCGCAATTAAAGAAGTTTCCCCATCTTCCTATAATCTGCCCGGTTATTAAACCTAGACAACCGGTATCTGCCAAGGAAAAGAAAGAAAGTTTCTTCGCCTTGGTATAAATGAGAAGAGTAATAACAGCTCCTATGATGCCCCCATAGATCGCCAGTCCCCCTCCTCTGAGATTTAAAATCTGAATCAGGTCATCCTTATAATTATCCCAATCAAAGATCACGTAATAGGCTCTCGCACCTATAATTGAAACAATGATCGCATACAAGGCAAAATCCATATATATTTCCGGATCTTCTCCTCTGCGTTTTGCATCACTGATTGCAATACAGAGGCCCGCTAAAATTCCAATCCCTATAATAATCCCGTAAAATGCGATGCGGAATCCAAATATCGTGATACTGTTTTGCAAATGGTCAATGGTAATCCCCAAATTTACAAAACTAATATCCGCCGAATTTGCCATTCGTCTTCTCCTTTCGATGTTTTCTTTATTTTACCCCGTAAAAACGCAAAAATCAAACGAATTCGCCCGACATATTCATCTATAATTCGACAAAAGAAAACGGTTCCTGCGTTTTTTACTTTTATTTTTAAGTAATATATGTTATTCTATATTAGTTATAGATAAAAATCAACTATAAATATAAACAATATTAGGAAGGTAATTGATATGAAATTAGGTATTGTCGGATTGCCCAACGTAGGCAAGAGCACTCTGTTTAACTCCCTTACAAAGGCCGGTGCAGAGTCTGCTAACTATCCATTCTGTACCATTGATCCCAACATAGGAGTTGTTCTGGTTCCCGATGCCCGCTTAGGACAGCTTGCTGCTCTTTACGATTCCGCCAAAATCACTCCTGCTGTTATCGAATTTGTGGACATTGCAGGTCTTGTAAAAGGAGCTTCTAAGGGAGAAGGTCTGGGCAATCAGTTTCTTTCCAACATCAGGGAGGTAGATGCCATCGTCCATGTTGTGCGCTGCTTTGAAAACGGCAACGTAATCCATGTGGATGGAAGTGTAGACCCAATCCGTGATATTGAGACCATTAACCTGGAACTGATCTTTTCTGACTTGGAAATCTTAGACCGCCGCATTGCCAAGACCACAAAAGGCGCCATGAATGACAAAGCCATGGCAAAGGAGCTGACAGTCTTAAAGAAGATCAAAGCTCACTTAGAGGATGGCAATCTGGCAAGGAGTCTGGAGACAGAGGATAACGATGAAATGGATTTCATCTCTTCTTTAAATCTTCTCACGTTCAAGCCAGTTATCTTCGCCGCAAATGTCAGCGAGGACGATTTAGCCGATGACGGCGCTTCTAACGAATACGTGGGAAGGGTCCGGGAATTTGCAAAAGAAAATCACTGCGAGGTCTTTGTCATCTGTGCACAGATTGAACAGGAAATCGCAGAGCTGGAAGAAGATGAAAAAAAGATGTTTCTGGAAGATTTAGGTCTGACAGAATCCGGCCTTGAAAAACTGATCGCAGCCAGCTACCATCTGCTGGGCCTCATCAGCTACTTAACTGCCGGCCCCACCGAAACAAGAGCCTGGACCATTAAAGAAGGCACAAAAGCTCCCCAGGCAGCCGGAAAGATCCACACTGATTTTGAGCGCGGCTTTATCCGGGCAGAGGTGGTAAATTACCAGGACCTTTTAGACTGCAAAACCTACAGCGCTGCCAAGGACAAGGGCCTGGTGCGCCTGGAAGGAAAAGAATATGTAGTCAAGGATGGCGATGTAGTTCTGTTCCGCTTTAATGTATAATCGTATCATGGAATCATTTCATACCGGCGTCTTCTGGCGCCGGACTTTTTATGCCCAAAGCTCATCCACTGCTTTCCCGGCAGAGATTGATAAAGTATATCAATAACAAGATTTTCCTTGTAAACTTCCTTTCTTATGCTATAATATGACGTGGTTAAAAAGTGCCTTTGAAATACCTTATAAAAAGACAAGATAAAAAGGGAGCATTTGCAATATGAAAACATTTATAAAAGCAGTCATGGCCGGAATCGCCATCAGTGCCGGAGGAGTCGTTTATTTAAGTCTGGAGAATCACATTGCCGGTTCTTTTTTATTTTCCATCGGATTATTTACCATCTACGCCTTTGGACTCAATCTGTATACCGGAAAAATCTGCTATATCGTTCAGGAAAAACCCGCTTACTTATTACGTGTGCTTAATGTGTACCTGGGGAATTTTGTCGGAACCGCAGGAACCGGATACATATTCAGAAATACAAAGCTGGCCCGGCTGATCGGACATACCCAGGAGCTTGTGGTTGGAAAGCTGTCCGATACCTTGTTCAGCACCTTTATTATGGCAGTCATGTGCGGAATCATGATGTGCATTGCCGTAATCGGCTACCAGACCATAACGGACGGCATAGGGAAATATCTGGCTCTGATTCTGCCCATTATGGTATTCATCCTTTCCGGGTACGAGCACAGCATTGCAGATATGTTTTATTTCACCATAGCCGGTGTATGGGGCAAAAAGGCTTTTTTATACCTTCTCATCATTTCCCTGGGAAATATGGCCGGAGGATGTCTGATTCCTTTATCGAAAAGATATTTTAATGAGGAAATGCCCTCCCTCCACTGAAATTTAAAATGCCTTTCCGTGGCGGGCTGTTTAAACAGCTCATCTAACGGAAAGGCCCTGAACTAAATCCACCTTGTCATAAAATAAATAAAAAGCACAGATATGAGAAGCAGCAGTTTAATATTGAAGCCGGTGAGGTGATTCCGAAAACTCTGACCTTGAATTCTTCTGAACATATTTTCTCCATCCTTTCTCTATTTTCAGTAAAATTGATTCCATTTCTTTATAAAAACTTCCATCTATATAATATAGTAACCAAAAATACCAATATTTTATAGGTTACAATTTTTGTTGTTTATACAACTATTTTTCGTAACATCCAGTAATTTCCAATTTTGAAAGCTTCTATAGTAAAAACAGGCCCAGGATGGAAAAAGGCAGCCTGCTCTTTGCCTGCAGACTGCCTCTTCGTTTCTCTCTATAAACTTTTATGCCAAATTCGAATATCCCATCAGACTGGCATCCACCTCTCTTGCCGCTTCCCTGCCTTCCCTGATGGCCCAGACCACCAGAGACTGGCCTCTGCGCATATCTCCTGCCGCAAATACCTTATCCACATTGGTTTTGTATTTCCCATTGGCTGTTTCAACATTGGTCCTGCCATCCAGCTTCACGCCAAAGGCTTCCGCAACGTAGCTCTGGGCTCCTAAAAATCCAGCAGCAATCAGAACCAGGTCCGCAGGAACTTCCTTTTCGCTTCCTGCTACCGGCTCCATGGTCATGCGGCCTGTTTTTTCATCCTTTTTCGGCTCCAGGCTCATGAGAACGGCCTTCACAACCTTTCCCGACTTATCTTTCATGAATTCCTTTACCGTGGTCTGGTAAACCCTTGGATCTTTGCCAAATACGGTAATGGACTCCTCCTGGCCGTAATCGGTTTTTAAAACCTTGGGCCATTCCGGCCAGCTATTGTCCGGGGTACGGCTTTCGGGAAGCTTGGGCATCATCTCAAGCTGGGTCACTGAGGCACATCCATGGCGGATGGCAGTTCCCACACAGTCATTTCCCGTATCTCCGCCTCCGATAACCAGGACGTGCCTTCCCTTTGCCGATATATAGCTCTTATCCTGCATATTGGAATTTAGCAAACTTTTTGTGGTGGACTTTAAAAAATCCACTGCAAAATAAATCCCTTCCCCATCTCTTCCAGGAACCTTTAAATCCCTGGGATTAGAGGCTCCGCAGGCCAGAATGATCCTGTCAAATTCCTTAAGCAGCTCCTTTGCCCTCCGGCTCTTTCCCGCATCAACACCCGTCACAAAGGAAACACCTTCTTCCCTCATGATATCCGCCTTCCGGTCAATGATGTGCTTCTCCAGCTTCATGTTGGGAATTCCGTACATCAGAAGACCGCCGATCCGGTCGTCCCTCTCCAGTACGGTTACGCTGTGTCCCCTCTTGTTCAGCTGGTCCGCCGCCGCCAATCCCGCAGGACCGGAACCGATAACAGCCACCTTTTTACCGGTTCTCAGCTTAGGCGGATTAGGAGCCGCCAGACCGTTTTTATAGGCCCGTTCCACAATGGCGTATTCATTTTCCTTAATGGCAACCGGATCTCCGTTTAAGCCGCAGGTACATGCGCTCTCACATGGCGCAGGGCACACTCTGGCAGTGAATTCAGGAAAACTGTTGGTCTTTTTCAGCCTGTTATAAGCCTGATGCCAGGTTCCCGTATACACAAGCTCATTCCACTCCGGAATTAAGTTGTTTAAGGGACAGCCGGAAACCATTCCCTTTAAGATCACGCCGGACTGGCAGAAGGGGACGCCGCAGTCCATGCAGCGGGCGCCCTGGCACCGTTGTTCTTTTTCGGAAAGATGCAGATGGAACTCGTTATAATCCTTGATACGGTCCTTGGGATCTACGTTTTTTCCTGTTTCTCTGTTATATTCTAAAAATCCTGTCGGTTTTCCCATGATCTGCTCCTCCTTAATTTTTTGTATTAGCATAAAATGCTTCGATCTGTGCCTGCTCACTGCTTAAGCCTTTTTCCTCCATCTGGACGATGGTATTGAGCATACGCCTGTAATCATGAGGAAGGATTTTCTTAAATTTAGGCAGATATTCTCCAAAATTGTCCAGAATCTCTTTTCCTTTTGCAGAATTGGTATAAGCCACATGCTCCTTAATCATAGCCTTCAGTTCAAGAACATCGTATTTATTGGTGACCTCTTCAAGGGAAACCATTTCCTTATTTAGCCTCTTATACAAATCCCTCTTTTCATCCAGCACGTAAGCGATGCCTCCGCTCATTCCTGCAGCAAAATTCTTACCGGTAGGCCCAAGGACTACCACACGTCCGCCTGTCATGTATTCACATCCGTGGTCTCCCACACCCTCTACAACCGCAGAGGCTCCGGAATTTCGGACGCAGAACCGTTCTCCTGCAATTCCGCAGATAAATACCTTTCCGCTGGTAGCCCCGTATAAAGCCACGTTTCCGATGACAATATTATCCTGAGGCTTGAATCTTATGCCCTGAGGAGGGTATACCACCAGCTTGCCGCCGGAAAGCCCCTTGCCGAAGTAATCGTTGCTGTCGCCTATCAGTTCCAGGGTAAGTCCTCTTGGAATAAAGGCACCAAAGCTCTGGCCGCCGCTTCCCGTACAGTTAATGGTAAAGGTGTCCTCAGGAAGCCCCTCCGGATACAGCCTTGTGATGGCAGAGCCGAAAATAGTGCCCAAAGCCCGGTCCGTATTGGAAACATCGATCTGAAGGCTTTTCTTTTGTCCTGACTCCAGGGCCTGTTTTAACTTCTTAAGGAGCACCCTTTCATCAATGGTTTTATCCAGCTCAAAATCATATGCCTGCTTCTGGTCATAGCCCGCCAGCTTCTGCCCTGCATAAGGATTTCCCAAAATAGCGGTAAAGTCCACCTTTCCTGCCCGTTCAGAAGGAAGAATCTCCTTCTTTTTCAGCAGGTCCGTTCTTCCCACCAGTTCATCCACCTTGCGGATTCCCAATTTTGCCATATACTCCCGGAACTCATTTGCAATAAAATACATGAAATTAACCACGTATTCCGGTTTTCCCTTATAACGCTTTCTAAGCTCCGGGTTCTGGGTGGCGATTCCCACCGGGCAGGTATCTAAATTGCAGACCCTCATCATCACGCATCCCAGAGTCACAAGGGGGGCTGTAGCAAAGCCGAATTCTTCTGCTCCCAGCATACAGGCAATGGCAACATCCCGGCCTGTCATCAGCTTTCCGTCCGTCTCTAAAATCACCTTATCCCGAAGTCCGTTCATGATTAGGGTCTGATGAACTTCAGAAATACCAAGCTCCCAGGGAAGGCCCGCGTTATAAATGGAATTTCTGGGGGCAGCTCCTGTTCCTCCGTCAGAGCCTGACACAAGGATGACCTGAGCCCCTGCCTTTGCAACGCCAGCGGCAATGGTTCCCACTCCTGCCTCAGAAACCAGCTTAACGGAAATTCTGGCACTGGTGTTGGAATTTTTAAGGTCATAAATCAACTGGGCCAGGTCCTCTATGGAGTAAATATCATGATGAGGGGGCGGGGAAATCAGACCTACACCCGAGGTAGAATGTCTGGTCTTAGCCACCCACGGATATACCTTTGCCCCCGGAAGCTGGCCACCCTCTCCCGGCTTAGCGCCCTGGGCCATTTTAATCTGAATCTCCTTTGCGCTCACCAGATATCTGGAGGTCACGCCGAACCGTCCGGAAGCCACCTGCTTAATGGCAGAACAGCGGTTTAGTCCGTCAGGACCTGCAGTCAGACGCTCCAGGCTTTCTCCTCCCTCTCCGCTGTTGGACTTGCCGTGAATCCGGTTCATGGCAATTGCCAGGGTTTCATGGGCTTCCTGAGAAATGGAGCCGTAAGACATAGCTCCTGTCTTAAAGCGTTTTACAATGGATTCTACACTTTCCACTTGTTCAAGAGGAATTTCCTTTGATTTCGAATAATCAAGCTCCAGCAGGCTTCGTAAGTTGACCGTCTGGCCTTCCTCTGTCAGCGCATGGGTATATTCCTTAAAGGTCTCATAGCTTCCCGTTCTGGCGGCTTCCTGGAGAAGGTGAATGGTCACAGGATTGTATAAATGCTCCTCCTGTCCCGCTCTCTCCTTATGGCTTCCCACGCTGTCCAGGGTTAAGTCCACATCAAGGCCAAGAGGATCAAAGGCCGCGGAATGAAGAGTATCCATATCGCTTGCAATATCTTCTAAAGTAATTCCACCCACCCGGCTGACCGTATCCGTAAAATACTTATCAATTACCTGTCTGGAAATGCCGATGGCCTCAAATATCTGGGCCCCCTGGTAGGACTGAATGGTGGAAATTCCCATCTTGGAGGCAATCTTTACAATGCCGTGAAGGATTGCAGAGTTGTAATCATCAACAGCGGCATAATAGTCCTTATCCAGCATCTGATTTTCAATGAGGGAGCGGATGGACTCCTGAGCCAAATAGGGATTGACCGCACAGGCTCCGTATCCCAGCAGGGTTGCAAAATGATGTATCCCTCTGGGCTCCCCGCTCTCTAAAATCAGAGCTACAGAAGTTCTCTTCTTCGTCTTTACCAGATGCTGCTGAAGAGCAGATACGGCAAGGAGAGAAGGAATGGGCACATGATTTTCATCAATATCCCGGTCAGACAGGATGATGATATTGGCTCCATCCCGGTGAGCCCGGTCTGCCTCCAGAAACAGCCTGTCAATGGCCTTTTCCAGAGAAGTATTCTTATAATAAGTAATGGGAATCACTTCTACCTGAAAGCCGGGCTTTTTCATATGCTTGATCCGCAGCAAATCCGTACAGGTCAGGATTGGATTGATAACCTTTAATATCTTGCAGTTTTCCGCCTCTTCCTTTAAAATGTTTCCTTCCTCGCCCACATAAACCGTGGTGGAGGTGACAATTTCTTCCCGGATGGAATCAATGGGCGGATTGGTAACCTGGGCAAACAGCTGTTTAAAATAGTTAAACAGAGGGTGGTGCTTCTTGCTTAAAACTGCCAGAGGACTGTCCGCACCCATGGCTGAAACTGCTTCTGCTCCGTTTAAGGCCATGGGAAGGATTACCGTCTTATATTCCTCGTAGGTATAGCCATAGGTCTTCTGAAGCCTTGCTCTCTCCTCGCTGCTTATGGCAGGAACTCCTTTGTTGGGAATGGGTAAATCCTTCAGCTCAATCAGATTGGAATCCAGCCACTCTCCATAAGGCCTGCGTGATGCATAGCTTTCCTTTAATTCCTCATCACTGACCAGACAGCCCTTCACCGTATCAATCAGCAGCATTTTTCCGGGACGGAGGCGTTCTTTCTTAACCACCCGGCTCTGCTCAATATCAATGGCTCCCACCTCAGAAGCCAGAATCATATGGTCATCATCTGTCACATAATATCTGGAGGGACGAAGGCCGTTTCGGTCCAGTACAGCGCCCACCAGATCGCCGTCACTGAATACGATGGAGGCAGGGCCATCCCATGGCTCCATCATGGTGGCGTAATAACGGTAGAAGTCCTTAACCTCCTGGGGCATGGACTTATCGTGCTGCCAGGGAGCCGGAATAGTAACCATAACTGCAAGAGGAAGATCCATGCCGCTCATCATCATAAACTCAAGGGCATTGTCCAACATGGCGGAATCTGATCCCTCCTGATTGATAATGGGGAGAACCTTGTGCATGTCATAGCGGAAATGCTGGGATTCCATATTTTCTTCCCTGGCCGTCATCTTATCCACATTTCCCCGGATGGTATTGATCTCTCCGTTATGGACGATCAGGCGGTTGGGATGGGCTCTCATCCAACTGGGATTGGTATTGGTGCTGAAACGGGAGTGGACCACTGCGATGGCTGATTCATAATCCTTATCCTGAAGGTCTGAAAAGAACCTTCTCAGTTCCTTTACCAGAAACATTCCCTTATACACAATGGTCCTGCTGCTTAGAGAAACCACATAAGTATTGTCATTGCTCTGTTCAAAGACACGCCTTACCACGTAAAGCATTCTGTCAAAGTCCAGCCCCTTTGACCGGTCCGCAGGTTTCTTCACAAAACCCTGGACAATATAGGGCATACATTCCACCGCCTTGTCACCGATCAGTTCCGGATGAGTGGGAACATCTCTCCAGCCCAGGAAATCAAGGCCTTCCTTTTTGACAATAATTTCAAACATCTTCATGGCCTGGTTTCTGGAAAGCTCATCCTGGGGAAAGAAAAACATTCCGACTCCATACTCCCTTTCCTGTCCGATTTCCATTCCAAGGGAGCGGGTCACCTTCTGAAAAAACTTATGGGAAATCTGAAGCAGGATGCCGACGCCGTCTCCGGTCTTGCCCTCTCCGTCTTTTCCCGCACGATGTTCTAAATTCTCCACAATATGAAGAGCCTGCTCTACGGTCCGGTGGGTTTTCAAACCTTTTATATTGGCAACTGCACCGATTCCGCAGTTGTCGTGTTCAAAGCGTGGATCATATAATCCGGGACATTTCATATCCATAAATCTCTTCCTTTCCTTGTTCCTGCCATGGCCTTTAGCATATTGGTATGCCCATGGGGGCTTCCTTTACGCTTCTTTGCTTTGGGGTATTAAAGTGCAACAGTAAATTTTAGTAGATGATACTACATTTCTAATCGCTTGTAAATGGATTTTCTTCCCTGTATTGTCAGATAATATGATAATTAATACTTATTTAAAAAATAGTCTGATTTTAACTTCTTTTCAATCATTATTCATTCCGTTACAGAATACAATTCAAGCCTCCTCTGAGCAATCTAAAGTAAATTTCTAATTTTTTTAAGTCTTCACTTTCAAATATTAAGCACCGTTTCATATCCAAGGGCCTTAAGCACAAAAAAGGCCCTGGAAATATCCCTTCCAGGGCCTTGCATCATTCTTTATAAAATTATGTATTACATTTCACCGAGGCCGCTTTCAATCGCTTCTGTCAAAGCTTTCATAGCTGTTTCCTCATCTTCTCCATCGCAGATCAAATTGATTTGTGCACCGCTCTTGATTCCGGCTGCCATAACGTTTAACACGCTCTTGGCTACGATTCTCTTCTCTCCGTATTCGATAATAACGTCACACTTGAATTTCATAGCTGTCTGAGACAGAACTCCTGCTGGCCTTAAGTGAAGCCCGGATGGATTTACTACAGTTAATGTCTTTGATAACATAACAATTTCTCCTTTACCCTTATTTTTTAGATACACTCCTTGTTGTTAATTTTATTACAATTCCCAGTTCATGTCAAGACAAACCCTTCTTGTCCCGGGTATTTATTTTTCAGATAAGGACTTTTGTCTCTCTTTGGGAATATACGCATCCACAGTAATCCTGGCGGTAAAGCCCATGCTCCTGTGACAGTTCCACTGATCTTTTGTATCCGTTTTTTTTCTTAAAATCAGAAAATAAGTAAGGGATCCGGTACTCCTTTGCCAGCTTTCCGCCTATTTCATTGAGCTTATCCGCATCCTTTAAGGGACTTATGGATAAAGTAGTTGTAAAATAGTCAAAACGGCTGGCCTGAGCCACCTTTGCAGCTTCCTGAAGGCGAAGCCGGTAACACCGTTCACACCGGCTTCCTCCCTCCGGTTCCTGTTCCAGCCCTCTTGTTATCCGGTAAAATTCGTCTGGTTCATAAACTCCTGTCTCCAGGGTGACAGGGTGGAGAAATTCCATATCCTTTATAAGCCGTTCCTGCTCCTTGACCCTGCTCACATATTCCGCAGGGGGATAGATGTTGGGATTATAAAAATATACGGTTATTTCAAAGTAGCGGGATAAGTATTCCAGCACGTAACTGCTGCAGGGTGCGCAGCAACTATGTAAAAGAAGCCTGGGAACCTTTTCCTGTGCTTTCAGTTCTGCAATGACTTGTTCCAATTCCTTCTGGTAATTTCTCCGGTTCATGGTTTCTCCTCCCATCGCTTTTTATGAACAGAAAAAAGGCGTGGACAATCTCATGCCACGCCTTTTTTCTTACAGGAAATCCCGGATACGCTTGCTGCGAACAGGATTTCTCAATTTTCTAAGCGCCTTTGCTTCGATCTGCCTGATACGTTCGCGGGTAACATTGAATTCCTTCCCCACTTCCTCAAGGGTACGGGGATGGCCGTCCTCCAAGCCAAACCGGAGTAAAATAACCTGACGTTCCCTTTCCTTTAAATCTCCAAGGAGAGCATCAATATGTTCTCTCAGCATGACGGATTCTACATTGCCTTCCGGCGTAACCACATTATTATCAGCTACAAAATCACCCAGGTTAGAGTCATCCTCTTCTCCGATGGGTGTTTCCAGGGAAGCAGGCTCCCTGGCGATCTGCATGATCTCCATAACCTTGTCCTCAGTCATTTCAAGAGCTTCTGCCAGCTCTGTTACAGAAGGCTCATATCCAAGTTCAAGAGTCAGCTTTCTCTGCATTTTAGACATCTTGTTGATGGTCTCGACCATATGCACAGGAACACGAATGGTTCTTGCCTGATCTGCGAGAGCCCTTGTCACCGACTGACGTATCCACCAGGTAGCATATGTACTTAATTTATATCCCTTGGTATAATCGAATTTTTCAACGCCCTTGATCAGGCCCAAATTCCCTTCCTGAACCAGATCCAAAAAGCTCATTCCACGGCCTGTATAACGCTTTGCTATGCTGACCACAAGGCGCAGATTGGCCTCAATCAGCCGTTCCTTGGCGTTATCATCCCCGTCAGCTTTTCTCTTAGCAAGGCGCAGTTCTTCCTCTGCGTTCAAAAGTGGTACTGTGCCAATCTCTTTTAAATACATACGGACAGGGTCCTCTGTGCCGATCCCCTCCAACAAGTCGATGGCATCAAGGTCAATGTCTTCCTCATCTGATTCCTTCACAAAGCCGTCATCAAGATCATTATCCAAAATAAGGTCCTCTGACAAGAGCACATCATCAGTCAAAGCGGAATCATCCATGACCGGAATCACGTCAACGCCGCGATTCTCCAGGTACGTATAGATCTGATCCATCTGCTCTGCCGTCAGTTCTTCCCCTATAAAGAAGTTATTGATCTCCGTTACATCCAAAGCATTGTGCTTTGTCTTTGCAAGCTCGACAAGCTTTCCCAGCTTTTCTAAAAAATTATCCTTTTCCACTTAATAACGTCCTTTCGCTAAGAAGTATACATAAAGCCCACACAACTTTTCATTATATACTACTGGAATCCATATTTCAACATATTTCTTCTGAAAAAAGCAGAATTGTTGCTTTTTCTACGGATTTCTCATAATCCGGATCTGTTTTTTCAGGTTGACGATATGAACCTCCCTTCTGGTCCCTCCAAATTCTCCGTCAAGAACCCAGTCAATAGGCTCCTCTGAGAATATCTTCAAGGACTTAGTTCGAAATTTGTGGACGTATTCATTGGGTTCTTCCTTCAAAAACATGTAATTGATAATATTTGTCAGATCCAGGGGAGTTTTGGGGGTCCGGATCAGCAGCACTTCAAATTCTCCGTCATCAAGAGCCACATCCTGGGTCACCAAGCCCTTAAAACCTCCTACGCTCATAGTATTCGTGACCATTCCGAAGATAAATTCACCTTCCAGAAGGATTTCTTCGTTTAAGTCAGAGGAACATTCTTCGCATTCCACCCGTATATTATAGGATTTTATGGAAGATAAGCTTCTCACGCATTCCAGCATATAAGCCTGATGACCCAGAACATTCTTCTTATCCTGGGGAGTCAGATAGGAAATCTCTGTGAATGCGCCAAAGGCTGCAATATACACAAAATGCCTGTCCTCACAGAAACAGCCGATGTCAATGGGAAAAGGAAATCCCGAAACAGCTTTCTCTGCAGCAGTCTTCATGTTTTTAGGCAGCTTTAGGCTGGAAGCAAAATCATTGGTGGAGCCTGCAGGAATATAACCCAGGTCGGGAATATTCTCCAGCCTCATAAGCCCGCTTATGGTCTCATTTAAGGTGCCGTCTCCTCCGCTGCACACCACCAGATCCATATCATTTCCATAGAAAGCAGCAGCCTCCATGGCATCCTGGGGACCCTGGGTGACGTGGACCAAGGGCTCATAGCCCGCTTTCGCAAAAATATCCAGTATATCAATCAGCTTATTTTTAATCTGTGCCCTCCCTGAACGGGGATTGACAATAAAAAGCATCTTTTTCATTATGATCACCTGATTAACTTTGTATACGCTTTAAATGCTCCCGGCAGGGAATAAATATGTCTTATCTCTTCCGCCGTAACCCACAAAAAATCTTCTGCCGCTTCACCCTTCAGCTCAACCCGATATCCGGTCATATGCCATTCCACATGGCTGAACACATGTTTTGAGCCCGGCAAAGGAAACATATCCGCTTCCTTCACTCCCAAACTGGCAAGAATCTCCTCTTCATTCAGATGCCCTTCCAGATTGGGAAGCTCATAAAGAGAAGGCAAAAGCCCTGTATCCTCTCTCTTTCGGATTGCCACCCGTCCTTCATGCCAGAGAACCAATACGGTTTTATCCTCTATTCTCCGGGCTTTTTTTGGTGTTCTTACAGGAATTACATCGGTAAGCCCCTTGCTTCTTGCAAGACAGACGGCCGCCAGAGGACACTCTCCGCATAAAGGTGTTCCGTTAGGGATACAGACCAGGGCTCCCACTTCAATGAGGCCTTGGTTATAAGAACTTGCAGCCCCCTTTGGCATGACTGACTTAAGCCGTTCTTCCATTTCCCGTTTCACCGACTGCTTTAAAATATCCTCATGGCTTTCCGTGACTCTGGATATGACCCGGAGCACATTGCCGTCAACAGCGGGAACAGGTATGCCAAAGGCAATGGAGGCGATGGCACCTGCCGTATAGGACCCGATTCCCGGAAGGGTCTTAAGCTCCTCATAAGAAGCAGGCAGCTCACCTCCATACCGGGAAACAATAATTTCAGCTGCTTTCTTTAAATTCTTGGCTCTGCTGTAATAGCCAAGTCCTTCCCAAAGCTTTAAAAGCCTGTCCTCGGTTACTTCTGCCAAGGCCTTAATATCAGGAAGATTTTCCATAAAACGCTCAAAGTAAGGCTTTACCGCTTCCACCCTGGTCTGCTGAAGCATGATCTCAGATATCCATACCCGGTAAGGCGACGATTCTTCCCTCCAGGGCAGACTGCGGGCGTTTTCCCTGTACCAGAAAAGCAGAGGGCCTTCCATGGCTTTTAAACGCTCCATGATATCCATCTCTTTTCCCTTTGGTTCCAGGGTCTGTAACTTATTATAAAGCGATTGATTACACATATCCATAAATTCCTCTGACAGACACCTCGCCGGAAATCACATGCCGGACTTCTCCTCCCGGCACTTCCACGAGAAGCTCTCCTTTTTTATTGATTCCCAAAGCCTTGCCTGTATATTCGCCGGCTGACTCCAGAACCCGGACTTCCTTTCCCATATTTGCCATATGGTTATTATAGACACTTATAAGCCCGGATAAATCACCCTGGCTCATAAATTCTTCATAATATTGTTCAAAAGCTTCCATAATAGCTGCAATCAACTGGCTTCTTCTCACTGTTTTCCCTGTTTCCAGGAACAGAGAGGTGGCTGTCTGGCTTACTTCCTCCGGAAAACCCTCCATATTGGCGTTGATGCCGATTCCGGCCACCACGTAGTGAATTCCCTCCGGTTCGGCGCTCATTTCGGTTAAAATCCCGCAGACCTTCTTTCCGTTTGAAACAATGTCATTGGGCCATTTAATGCCGGTCTCCAGCCCTGTGGCCTTCTTAATTCCATCATATACGGCAAGGGCAGCCACCAGGGTCAGCATGGAAGCAGAGGCCGGATGAATATCCGGCCTTAAAATCAGACTCATGAAAACATTTTTCCCAGAGGGCGACACCCAGGCCCGGCCTCTTCTGCCCCGTCCTGCTTCCTGGCAGTCAGACACCACTAAGGTTCCCCAGGCCGCTCCCTCTTCTGCCAGAAGCTTGGCCCTGGTATTGGTGGAATCAATGGTTTCGTGATATTCCACCTCTCTGCCAAAGTTTCCCCTGATACAGCTTTCTATCTCTGTTTTCGTCATTATATCACATGTGTCGACCAAAAGGTAGCCCTTATTGCGCACGGCCCGAATTTCGTAGCCTTCCTCCTCAAGTCTTTGTATGGCCTTCCAGATGGCTGTCCTGGAAACGCCGAAATGACGGCATAACTCCTGTCCGGAGACATAATCTCCCCGCTCTCTCAACTGCTTTAGTATCTCTGATTTCAACGGCCTCACCCCCACCAGATGCTTACGGCACTGACTGCCGTAAGAACAAACAGCAGTACGCCGAATAAAAGAACTGCCGTTGCCGCCGCTTTCTTCTTCTTTTCCCTGCCGCTGAGCCTTATTTTATAAATCCCATTGACCAGATTGAGAACTCCGGCCAGGAAAAAGATCAGGGGAAATAAAAGCATGTGATCCTCCGGGTTTAAAAATGAAACAACTGCCAGCATCACAATCAGGATGCCCACTCCAATATGGATAAAATCCACGATCATAGAGGCGTTTCTTAAGCTTCTGCCTCGTTCCTGCATATGCATTCTTACTCTCCTAATGTAGCAACCATCACTGCCTTAATGGTATGCATTCTGTTTTCTGCTTCGTCAAATACCACCGATACAGCCGATTCAAATACATCTTCTGTCACTTCATTTCCCTTGACAGCCGGCAGGCAGTGCATAAATATAGTGGTATCCTTTCCGGTTTTTTCCATCAGTTCTTTATTTACCTGATATGGCTTTAAAAGAGCAATCCGCTCTGCCGCCTTGTCCTCTTCTCCCATGGAGCACCATACATCGGTGTAAATGGTATCCGCATCCTTAACTGCCTCAACATCCTCCGTCAGGGTAATGGTGCTTCCGCTTTCCTTTGCATAATCCTTGCACAGATCCACCAGTTCCTTGTTGGGCCACAGGCACTCAGGAGCCAGTATGGTAAAGTGAACTCCCATCTTGCTCATGCCGATCATCAGGCTGTTTGCCATATTGTTCCGTCCGTCTCCGGCATAGACAAAACGAAGTCCTTTCAAATAACCGAAATGCTCCTTCATGGTCAGAAGGTCAGCCAGAATCTGGGTGGGATGGTATTCATCCGTCAGGCCGTTCCAAACCGGAACACCGGCATATTTTGCCAGATCTTCCACTGTTTTATGCTTAAATCCCCGAAATTCGATTCCGTCAAAGACTCTTCCCAAAACCCTGGCAGTGTCCTCCACGCTTTCCTTATGTCCCAGCTGGATATCATCCTTTCCCAAATATTCCGGGTGAGCGCCTTCATCGACGGCAGCTACCACAAAGGAACACCTGGTGCGGGTGGAAGGTTTTTCAAATATAAGGGCTATATTTTTTCCATTCAGGGAATTTCCTGTAATTCCTTTTTTCTTCTTAGCCTTTAAGTCAGCAGACAGATCCAGAAGGTATCCGATCTCCTCGGGTGTAAAGTCCTTTAATGTAATAAAGTTTCTTCCTTTTAAGTTCATAATGCTTCCTCCGCTTTTTAGTTGTATTTTTATGCATCATTATAGTATACTTCGCATAATCATGCAACACATATTTATTATTTTTCATTTCAGCAGAGCAGAAACATGGTCGGCAGCCTTTAATTTTTTCCATATGGCTCCTGTCAGCTCATCTACGGTGTAAATCTGAAAACGCCTGATTCTCAAGCGTTTTGCCAAATCCTCCAGCAGGCCAATGTACATATCTTTGTAATCCCAGCCCTCTTTCAGCTTATATTCCTCCGCTAGCCTGGGAAATATTTTTTCCGTAAAAGCCCGGTAACCTGTCAGGGAGCCTGTGTCTTCCTCATGTATCCAGTCCTTTAAATACAGCTTTAACAGCTCCAGCTCCGACATCATCTTGTCAAAATAATAAGGCTCTCCGTTGGGGGCATCAATATAATAAATACGCCCAGCAAGTCCATATAAGAACCTTTTGGCATCGTAATAGCCCAAGTTCATGTTTTTTCTGGCCTGTTTTTTGTCAAATTCTAAAATTCCGCCTAAATCCTGTCTGGGAGCAATGTGGCTGACCGTAACTCCTTCGGGAATCTTGACCACCCGTTCCCTGTCATATCCCCAGCCGTAAATACGGATGACAATGATATCTTCGTATCCTCTGTCAATGAGCACGTCAATGGGGACATTATTAAAGCCTCCCCCATCCATATACCGTTTTCCGCCCAGCTTTTCATTCTTAAAAGCTGGAAAGTAGGCGCTTGCCAGCAGCATATCCTTTACGCAGCCCTCTTCCCCGCTGCGGACATCCACTACCTTCCCCGCCCAGTCAGATACAGAGTAGGTGATGGCATAAAGTTCTCTTTCAGAGTTTTTAATTTTTTCCTCATCCCCTACCACTTCTTCAATGAGTTTTTTTAAAGGAGTGATGTCAAAGCCTCCGTCCTTTACGATCTGAAACCCGCGGTTTATCAGTTCCTGCAAATTCAGGGATTTAAAATCCTTCTTTTTTATAGCTTCCATAACGTCATCACTGACTGACATGACACGGGAATATTCAATATTTCTCCACACATCCTCGGCCCGCTCCAGATCATCCATGCAGATGAGAGCCCCGTTTAAGGAGCCTACAGAGGAGCCTGCCACTCCTTTGATCTTTATCCCAGCCTCCCGGAGGGCCTTCCACGCACCAATCTGATAAGCTCCCTTAGCGCCTCCGCCTTCCAGCACAAGTCCATACTCTTTGCTTAAATCCAGTTTCAGCTCCATAGCCCCCTCCTTTAAGCCTGCCTAACCAAAACGCAGCAAGAAAGCATCTGCCTCCTGCTGCGGTATTTATAATGAGGTTTAGTTCTCCTTGGGAATCTCCGTAAGGGAAGAAACCAGTCCTGCAAGTCCCTGAATATCAGAAGGGATAATGATCTTGGTTGCCTTGCCGTCAGCGATAGTTTTAAAAGCTTCCAGGCTCTTAAGAACCAGTACTGCCTGATCAGCTCCTGCCTCACGGACCATGCGGATTCCGTCTGCATTGGCCTGCTGGATCTTTAAGATGGACTCAGCCTCACCTTCTGCTTCACGGATTCTCTTTTCCTTCTCCGCTTCTGCCCGAAGGATAGCAGCCTGCTTTTCAGCCTCTGCATCAAGAATAGCCGAATCCTTTTTACCCTCTGCCACAAGTACGGTGGATTTCTTTTCACCCTCTGCACGCAGGATGGACTCACGCCGCTCACGCTCTGCCTTCATCTGCTTTTCCATGGCATCCTGAATGGCTGCCGGAGGCATGATGTTCTTAAGCTCCACACGGGTCACTTTGATTCCCCACGGGTCTGTGGCAATATCAAGGGTTTCCCTCATCTTAGCATTGATGGTCTCTCTGGAGGTCAGGGTCTGATCCAGCTCCAGATCACCGATTAAGTTACGAAGGGTGGTTGCCGTCAGATTTTCAATGGCCATAATAGGATTCTCAACGCCGTAAGCATAAAGCTTGGGGTCTGTGATCTGGAAAAACACTACCGTGTCGATTCTCATGGTAACGTTGTCCTTGGTAATTACCGGCTGGGGCGGGAAATCAGCCACCTGTTCCTTTAAATTAACTCTTTTTGCCACCCGGTCAAGAATAGGAAGCTTTATATGAACGCCTACAGACCAGGTTGCCATATAAGCGCCAAGGCGCTCCACCACCAGGGCCTGAGCCTGAGGTACGATCTTGATGCATGATGCCAGCAGCATCAAAATAATAACCAATATAAAAACAATTGCTGCAAATCCAAAAAATTCCATATTATTGTCCCTCCTGTTTCCTGCTTACAATTAGTTTCACACCTCTTATGTCCACGATTTCCACCATGGTGCCCGGGAGGTATGTCTTTTCATCCTCCAGTGATCTTGCCGTCCATTCCTGGCCATTAATGACCGCTGCCCCTTTTCCTTCTATGTTGTTGACCTCAACCGTGACCCTGGCGTTTTTTCCTACCAGGCTTTCAGAATTAGTCTTAACCGTATTCCGGTTCACATACTTTAACGCAAAAGGTCTTGTAAAAAATAAAAGGACGAAGGATACGACTACGAATACCGAAAGCTGCACCTGAATATTGGCTCCAAGCAAAGCCAGCAAAAATGCGGCCAGAGATCCTCCTGCAAACCAGATGGTGGTTAACGCCATAGTTCCCGCTTCAATGCCCAGAAGCACTACAAATGCAATGAGCCAGTAAACTGCTGCCATTTTCTCACTCCCCTTTCCTGACAACGCTTTTTGATGTTTCCATTATTATCATACTATATGTTGGGGCATTTCTCAATATCTCTTAACCTGAAAAGCCTTACAATTTTCTGACGATTACCCCCTTCGCTGCCTTGCTGTCTCAAACATCAGCACAGAAGCGGCTATTGCAGCATTCAAGGATTCCACTTTTCCTTTCATCGGAATTTTTACATATGCATCTGCCAGGGCAGCCGTTTCCCTGGTCAGGCCCTTTGCTTCATTTCCGATTAAAAACCCTGTATCAACAGTATAATCCTCTTTTTCATAATTATTCCTGCCATCTAAATGAGCCGCATAAAGCCTGACGCCCCGGTTTTTTAACTCTTTCAAAGCTCCCTGCAAATCGCTGGTATAGGCAAAGGGAACCCGGCAGATAGAGCCCATCGTGGAACGGATCACCTTTGGATTGTAAATATCCGCTGTTGTTTCGTTCATCAATACTCCCGTAATTCCCGCCCCTTCTCCTGCCCTTAAAATGGTTCCTAAATTTCCCGGATCCCGGATATCTTCCAAAATCATGAGAAACGCAGCCTCTTTTCCAAGCAAATCTTCAGCCTTATAGGCATACTGCCTGACCAAAGCCAGGATTCCCTGAGGGGTCTGGGTATCTGACATGGTCTTAAACACATCGTCAGCCACAATCTCATATTTGTATCCTGACAAAAGATTTTTATGGGCTTCATCTTTTAAAAAGCTCTCCGACACAAAAATGCTGTCTATCCTGTTCTTTGGTATCTCCGTAAACATGCGAAGACCCTCTGCTACAAAAAGCCCGCTCTCCTGTCTGGCCTTCGCCTTTTTTATCAGGCTCATCACCTGTTTTACCCTTGCATTGGCACTGCTGGTTATCATAAGCTACCTCGTTTCATAAGTTTTCCAGTTCTTCCAGCCATAAGCGGCTCACTCCGTCGCTTGGCATCCTCAAATCTCCTCTTGGCGATACTGCCACGGAACCTACCTTAGGCCCGTCAGGCATACAGGAGCGCTTAAACTGCTGGCTGAAAAATCTGCGGTAAAATACCTTAAGCCATTTTAATATGGCCGCCCCTTCATAGCTTTCCCCAAATGCGCGGACTGCCAGGCGGTAAACTTTTTCCGGCCTGCACCCAAACCGCAGGATATAATAGAGGAAGAAGTCGTGAAGCTCATAAGGACCCACCAGATCCTCTGTTTTCTGGGCGATCTCTCCATCCTGAGGAGGCAGAAGTTCAGGGCTTACAGGTGTGTCCAGAACATCCAAAAGCACTTCTTTCAATTCTTTTTCTTCGCAGGCATCCGCATAGTAACGGACCAGATGACGAACCAGGGTTTTAGGCACCGAAGAGTTGACCCCATACATGGACATATGGTCTCCGTTATAGGTAGCCCAGCCAAGAGCAAGCTCAGACATATCTCCCGTTCCTATGACCATTCCGTTTAACTGATTTGCCACATCCATCAGGATCTGGGTTCTTTCCCTTGCCTGGGAGTTTTCATAAGTCACGTCCCGGTCAGACTCGCTGTGTCCGATGTCCCGGAAATGAAGGGTGACAGCTTCCTTTATATTGATTTCCGTCAGCTCTGCACCCAGCTTTCTGGTCAAAAGGCAGGCATTCTGATAAGTTCGGTCTGTGGTTCCAAAGCAAGGCATGGTGATGGCATGAATCTGACTCCTCGGTATTTCCAGCATGTCAAAAGCGCGGACTGTCACAAGAAGGGCCAGGGTGGAATCCAAACCTCCTGAGATTCCCAGGACAGCATGGCGGCAACCTGTGTGATCCAGTCTTTTCTTTAACCCCATGGCCTGTATGGAAAGGATCTCTTCACATCTGCGGTTTCTCTCAGCTTCATTATGGGGAACAAAGGGCATTGGATCTATGAATCTCTTTAACTCCAGGTCTTCCTTTTTCATACGGAAGGAAACCACCTCATATCCTTCCTTGTTTCCGGCGGGAAATGTGGTCATGCGGCGTCTTTCATGAATCAGACGGTCCAGGTCCATATCCCCATATATGGTTTCATTTCCAAAGCGTTTGGATTCTCCAAGAAGAGTGCCGTTTTCTGTAATGAGATTCTGGCCGCCGAACACCAGATCCTGGGTAGACTCGCCTTCCCCAGCATTGGCATAGATATAGCCGCATACCAGATTAGCGGAATGGCCTGTAATCAGACTTCTCCGGTAAATATCCTTTCCTGTTGTCTCATCGCTGGCAGAGCAGTTTACCATAACTGTGGCTCCGGCCAGTGCATGTCCGATGGAGGGAGGATTTGGCACCCAGGCATCCTCGCAGACCTCCGCTGCTACAACCAGGTTGGGAATGTCTTCACATTGGAACAGGATGTCGGTTCCCATAGGGATGAAATCATCCTCCCACTTTACCATCACTGGTTTTTTGTTTCCGGGGGCAAAATAGCGGAGTTCATAAAATTCCGAATAATTGGGCAGGTTACGCTTGGGAACGATTCCAAGCAGCCTTCCATTTTGAAGAGCAGCAGCCACGTTATAAAGCTTTCCTTCTCTCTCCCATGGCATTCCAAGGAAAACCAGCATATCAAGACCCTTTGTGGCCTTTAAAATTTCCTTCAGCTCCTCCTTTGCCTTGAAAAGCAGGGCCTCTTGTCCAAAAAGATCCCCGCAGGTATAGGCGGTCAGGCACAGCTCTGGAAATACCATAATCTTCCCATGATGCTTTGCTCCCTCTTTAATCAGTTCGCAAATCCGCTCCCTGTTAAATTGGGGATCTGCTACCTTTACATCAGGGGTTGCCGCAGCAACCCGGATATATCCATGTTTCATCACTGTTTATCTCCTATCTGTTCATTCCTGTCCTTTGGTATCCATTTCGCTTTTAAACTGTAAATACAATCCATGAGCATGGTGGTGACCCATGTTATAGGATAACACCACATCACCGCCTCAAAACTGGGGAAAAATGGTACCAGGAAATTAATATAAACCATTCGCAGAAGGCACATGTTTCCCACTCCGATCATCATGGAAACCATGGTCCGCCCGCTTCCGCGGATGCTGCCCATTAAAATCTGATGAATGGCCATGGTCCAGTAAAAAGGCAGCAATATGGCCATGGAGGAAGTCCCGTATGTGATCACATCCCGGTCCGGAGAAAATATCTTTAAAAGAGGCTCTGCATAAAAATACAGGAATGCCGAAATCAGAGCCGTATAGCCAAGGCTTATAAGAATTCCCTGCAAAATCCCCTGCTTGACCCGCTTTGCTTTTCCCGCACCGATGTTCTGGCCTGTAAAAACAGTGGAAGCCAGACAGAAGCTTTGCAGGGGAAGCATGGCAAAGCCGTCGATCTTGGTGTAAGCGCCAAACCCAGCCATTGCGGCAGCACCGTAAACGTTGACATTAGCCTGCACCACCACATTGGACAGGGAAATAATGGATTGCTGGATTCCCGTAGGAATACCCAGCTTTAAAATACGCACCATCATCCGTTTGTCAATGGCAATACGGGAAGGAATCAGACGGTGGCTTTCCCTGGTTTTCACAAGAGCCCTGACGACCAGCGCTGAGGAAACAGCCTGGGCTATCACCGTTGCAATTCCGGCTCCTGCCGTTCCCATTTTGAAAACTGCCACAAAAAGCAGGTCCAGAATAATATTCACAACTGAGGACACGCCCAAATAGTAAAGGGGTCTTTTGGAATCTCCCACTGCCCGCAATATACCAGATCCCATATTATAAACCATATTAAAAACTGATCCAAAAAAGAAAATCCTTAAAAAAGCAACGGAATTGGGCATCACATCCTTTGGAGTTCCCATCCATTTCAAAAGTACGGGAGAAAACAAAACTCCGATCAGGGTGAGAAGAACTCCTCCAATCAGGCTTAGGGCCACCGAGGTGTGCACAGCCCATTGAAGCTTTTCCTTTTCTCCTGCCCCGTAATACTGGGAAATGATTACTCCGGCCCCTGTTCCGATTCCCATTGACATGCCGATGATTAAGTTAATCAGGGAGTTGCTGGAGCCTACGGCTGCCAGAGCCTGGCTTCCTACAAAATTACCCACTACTACGGAATCCACCGTATTGTAAAGCTGCTGGAACAAATTCCCCAGTAAAAGAGGTATGGAAAAATAAAGAAGCTGCTTCCATATCACTCCCTCGGTCATAGCCACCTGATTTTTCCTCTGCTGTTTCTCCACCAATAGACCTTCCTTTCTTCCCTGGTTCAATGAATATTAGTATACATCCATTTTGGCAAATTGGGAAGCCGGAGAATTAAAGGTTTACTTTTAAGGAATTTTCGTGTAGAATGACCTTATATCATACTAAACTGATAAGAATAATCAGGAAGGAGACTTGCAGCTATGAGATTTTCTACAAAGGGACGCTATGCCCTTCGTATGATGCTTGATTTTGCACTTCATCCAGGCGAATGCACCAAGATCAACCAGGTGGCGGAACGTCAGGGAATTTCTGACAAATACTTAGAACAGATCGTCACCATTTTAAGCCGGGCCGGGTACGTGAAAAGCCGAAGGGGTGCCAAGGGCGGCTACACTCTTACGAAAGACCCTGACCAATATACGGTGGGCATGATTCTGCGCCTTGCAGAAGGAAGCCTGGTTCCCGTATCATGCATAGAAGAGGAAACCAATCCCTGCAGCAGAGCCGATGTGTGCGCCAGCCTTATGGTATGGAGAAAGCTGGACGAGGCCATTTCCGGCGTAGTGGACAACATCACTCTTGCAGATCTGGTGGAAGAACAAAAAAGGTTGGATAGAAATGCCGACCATTATATGATTTAAAAAGGAAAAACCCGTCAGTATGGCAAGGTAATGCTTGCACACTGCCGGGTTTCTTTTCCCTTTATGCTGCTATATCTATCCCTTTAAAGCAGCGCCTATGGCGCCGGCAAAGCGGGATAAAGGAGACGCTTCAACCGGATATTTCAACTGCTGTTCAAGAGCGGTCTTCAGCCCTTCTAAATCAGCCAGTCCGCCGGTTAAAACAACGGTTGGTTCAACCTCTATACGGGCGGCCAATGCCATAACTCTGGCCACCATAGACTGGACAATTCCTCCGGCAATTTCTTCACGGCTTTTGCCGGCTGCCAGCAAAGATATGATTTCAGAATCAGCAAACACAGCGCACATACTGCTGAGAGAACAGCACTTGCCTGGCTTTAACAGGCTGGGGAAATCCGACAAATCAATTCCCAGCCGGTGGGCAGACATTTCCAGAAATCTTCCTGTACCAGCGGCACACTTGTCATTCATTTGAAAGGATACCACTCTGCCGTTTTCTACTGACATTACTTTTGAGTCCTGCCCTCCAATATCAATAACTGTGCGCACACCTGGAAAAAGATATTCCGCACCTAATCCATGGCAGGTAATTTCAGTTACTGCTTTGTCAGCAAAATCAATTCCAACCCTGCCATATCCGGTAGCCACAACACAAAGCTCCTCTCTGGAGACTTGTGCCTGATCCATCAAATCCGCGAGCACTGTCCGTGCAGTTTCTTTGGGACTCCAGCCTGTAGGCTTTACACACATAGCGGCAACGGTCTGATTACGAAGCAGAACCCCCTTGCAGGCTGCTGAACCGCAGTCAATCCCTACTGTTATCTTATCCATTCCCTATAACATCTCCACAAATGCACCGGCCCGGGTAGAAAGCTGTCCGATATCAGCGGTGCCATAATCCGTTTCTAACTGAAGGTAGGGAATATTCCTGTTTTTCAGGAATGTCTTAACTGTATATGCTTCTATTGCATAAGTATGACAAGCCTGCAAGGTCATTTCCACTACTCCGTCTACCTTAAACTGTTCACATAGCCGGCCTAAAAGTTCAAATCTGTTAGGATTGGGAGTCATAACCGAACATCCGATCTGTAAATAATGATCCGCAATATTAGTAATAGGGTCCCCATCTTCCCGGCACTGACGGTCCATCTGCTTTGCGCCTGTACAGTTTTCAAAGGCAACAACAACTGCACCTGCATCCTCAATTACCTTTACAACCTTTTCTGTTACTCCGCCCATAGGACATCCGGTAATCAGAATACGGGGGGCATTTTCAGCTATGGGACGGTCTCCGGCATCATAGGATTCCCTTATGCTGTCAATTGCATTTTGGATTTCATCCACCTTCTCCTGCCAGTCAAATTTATACTGTGCTCCAAACAGAATCTGAAGCTGCCGCAAACCGCTCATAGGAGGCGGACATAATGTGCTGAGCTCGTACAATTCTTTTAAAAGCCTGCGTTCGATATTGCGTTTATGTATAGCTTCCCTCAGCATATCATCCGTAATGGTGACGCCAAAGTCATTTTCCACCCGGGATTTTAATCTCACCAGTTCTGCCCGCCAAAGCGCCTTGGCTTCAGGAGTATCCTGACGGTGAGGAAGCTCTAAAACATGGACATTCTTCATCTGACCAAGTAATTCATACATTTTTACTTTACCGTCACAGGTTGTTTCACCCACCACCAAATCGGCAAAATACATATATGGACATTTATCCGTAATAGCAAACCCATAGCTGGATTTTATCAAAGGGCACAAATTACTGGGCAATACCTTTTCCGCATCAGGAATGGTCTCATCACTGGTTGAGCACAGACTGACACTCACCAGATCTGCTGCCATAAAGATTTCCAGAGGAGTATATGTGCAAAACTGACCCACCACCCCTTTCCCTGCATCTTTGATTTTCTTGATGGCAAGAAATCCGTTTTTTCTTGCTTCTGCAAAGCTGTCAAATACCTGGGGCAATTCTGTTTTCATCTGAATCATTGTTGATCTCCCTTCTTTATATACACCAATACGTTCCTTCTCCTTCATGTAACACAACCTTACAAACGCAAACGGGAAATGTTTTCCCGCTTACCATAAACACCTTCTTAAAATTGCTTTTTATAATTTAAAAAACGCTGGATTCTTTCATCTTCCGGGGAATCAAATATCTCCTCCGGCGTTCCGTCTGCAACAATTGACCCTTCGTTCATAAACAAAATACGGGTGGCAACCTGACGTGCAAATTGAATCTCATGGGTGACAAGAAGCATGGTAGTCCCCTCCTGTGCAACTCTCTGTATGGTATTCAAAACCTCTCCCACCAGTTCCGGGTCCAGAGCAGAAGTGGGTTCGTCAAACAAGAGAACGTCCGGATTGACTGCCAGCGCCCGGGCAATACCCACACGCTGCTGCTGTCCGCCGGAAAGCTTGGACGGAAAAAAGTCCTGCCGGTCCAGCATCCCTACCTTTTCCAATAATCTTAAGGCAATGATCCGGGCCTCCTCCTTATTCATTTTAAATACCGTAATTAAGGCTTCCATGATATTTTGCTTTGCTGTTTTATTCTTAAAAAGATTATAACTTTGAAAGACCATGGATGAGTGCTTGCGCAGTTCCAAGATATCCTTTTTTGTGTGCTGCTTTGTATCTACTTCTGCGGAACCAATTTTTATAATTCCCTCCGTAGGCTTTGTCAAATAATTCAGACATCTCAGCAGGGTGGATTTTCCGGTTCCAGAAGGGCCAAGAATAGCAACCACCTCACCCTTTTTCACATTCAGATTAATGTCTTTTAAAATAGCAGTCTGCCCGTCAAAGGTTTTTGACAGATGTCGTATTTCAATCATAAATTACCTCGTCCGGCTGTTTAATCATGAATCAGCTGGGTCATATCAGAAAACATCCATTTTGTAATGATTTCAGACGTTGTCCCATCCTTCATCATTTCATCAAGGACTTTATTGACTTCATCACAAAGTGCCTGTCCCTCATCATTTTTCTGGAAAAAGTAAGCTACGTTATTAGACAGAAGACGGCTGTCCAAAATATGAAACTTCATGTTTTGTGAATTTTCATATTTATAAACAAGACTGTCTGTAGTTGCCATTGCATCAATTCTTTTTAAATTAAGATCCTGATATCCCGTATCACTTGTTTCGTAAACCACAACCTCCCAATCATAGGTTTCAGCCATCTTTTCAACAGATATCTGTGACGCCTGTCCCTGAGCAACGCCAATGGAGGCGCCTTTCAGTTGTTCAAAGGTATTGATATCAGACTTATCTTCATTGACAATAATACACTGGGCATCGCCATAGTAGGGATTCGAAGTAAGGTATTTTTCCTTTCTGGCTTCTGTCACCGCAAAACAGTTTGCCGCCACATCCACCCGTCCGGTATCCAATTCGCCAAACAAAGAAGAAAACTCCACCTGTTTCGTTTCAATATCCCAGCCGGTGCGTTTGGCGATCTCGCTCCACATTTCCGCGTCAATACCAGTCCAGGTCTTGCCGTCAGCGCTGAGCAAGCTGTAAGGCTCTCCTGTACCGCCGGTCGCAATAACAATTTTACGGGGCTGTTCCTTATCTGTTGCTTCATTGGCCGTTTCGTTTGCTGCAGACGTGTTAGTCGGAGCGCTGCTGCTGCATCCTGCCAATATAACTGCGGTCATAGCCAGCAGCAAAGGTAAAACTTTTTTCATTTGAATTTCCTCCATATATGTAATAAATTTAATACATCTCCGAACATTTCATATCCATAACCTTATGGACACGGGTAAGAGCCAAAACCAAAAGCCAATAGATCAGCATAACGGCCAAGTAAATTTCAAAATAGCGAAAAGACTGGGCACCTTCACTCTTAGCCTGTCCCATAACATCCCGTATACCAAGCATAAACGCCAGTGAAGTTGATTTTAACAGATTAATCAGATCATTAAAAAGCGCCGGCAATGCCACCCGGAAAGTCTGAGGCAGAACAATTCTTATAATTGTCTGGATTTCTGACATTCCTAACATGGCTGCTGCTTCTTTTTGGCCCGGATCAACAGAAAACAGCGCCCCCCGAATGCTCTCGGACATAAATGCACCTGTATTGAAACTTAATACCAGGGCTACAGCCGTCAGCGGCTTCATGTTTAACACAATTTCGCTGATATGGGCCAGACCATAATAAAAAAAATATAATTGAGCAACTAAAGGTGTTCCCCGCAGAACGGACAAATATAAACGGGTAATAGGATAAAAAACCTTAACTTTGTAATAGCCGATAACCGCAATGATAATACCAATAAGCAGTGAAAAAACTGCTGCTATAAGAGTCAGCGCTAGTGTTACCTGCAATTTTGACGCAATTTGGGGAAATACTTCAAAAAAATAAGAAAAATCAAACAAGTTTAGTTATCCTCCAAAATGTAATAGAAATCTCAGACAATTATAACATTCGGTTATACCGAAATCCAATTGAAAATTCAAATAGGTGGTATGGGATTTATCTATATATAAATTGTTCCTCCGGAAGCAACTTAAAGGGCCACGGCTAAACTTGGCCGTGACCCTTTTGAACATCATAATATTTTTTTATCTTTCCGCATACTTCCGGATATCAGAAATATTGGATATCTTCTGAATCAGCCCATCCTTAACGATGACAAGGGTAGGCGCCTGCATAATGCCAAGGCCTGCTGCCAGCTCCGGATGCTTTTCTGCATCAATCGTTTCATATGCTGCATTCTGTAAAAACTGTTTTGCCATCCGGCAATTAGGGCAGGTCTGGGTGATGAAAAGATAGGTACCCTCCGGGATTTCCACCTTTTTCTCCCCGGTTCTTTTCCTGGATGCTTGGCCTCCCTTTTTCAGTACAGAACGGGAAAGGCTGTATTCTGTCCTGTTTTTATATTCCTGGGTCTTTCCTTCATTCCAGTTCTGGACGGGGCGGTAATAGCCTGTAATTCGGCTGTAAACCTCCGCCGGTTTTCCGCAAACCGGGCACACCCGCTGCTCCCCGGCAAGATATCCATGATCGGAACAGATGGAATAGGTAGGGGATAAGGTGTAGTAAGGCAGCCGGAAGTTTTCCGCAATGGTGTGCACCAGCTTGGCCGCTGCCTTCCAGTCAGGAAGCTTTTCGCCCAAAAATGCGTGGAACACAGTTCCCGAAGTATAAAGGGCCTGCAGCTCATCCTGAATCTCCAACGCATCGAAAACATCAATGGTATAATCCACAGGCAAATGGGAACTGTTGGTATAATAAGGGGTATCCCCTTCATTTCCTGCTGTCTTAATTTCCGGATAGCGGTCCCTGTCGTGCTTTGCCAGACGGTAAGCCGTGGACTCTGCCGGTGTTGCTTCCAGGTTGTAGAGATCTCCGTACATTTCCTGGTAATCAGAAAGCTTTTCCCGCATGTGCTTTAACACTTCTTTTGTAAACCGGCGGGTTTTGGTGCTTGTCAAGTCCTCTCCCAGCCATTTGGCATTTAAACCAGCCTCATTCATACCTACAAGACCGATGGTGGAAAAATGGTTTTCAAAACTTCCCAGGTAACGCTTGGTATAGGGGTAGAGCCCCTGGTCTAAAAGCTTGGTTATAACCTCCCGCTTGGTGTGCAAAGACCTGGCGGAAATGTCCATCATATGATCCAGGCGCTTATAAAAGTCAGCTTCATTTTCAGAAAGGTAAGCGATCCGGGGCATGTTGATGGTCACTACTCCTATGGAGCCGGTGCTCTCTCCTGAACCGAAGAATCCTCCGGTCTTTCTTCTCAGTTCCCGCAGGTCCAGCCTTAAACGGCAGCACATGCTTCTCACGTCACTTGGCTCCATATCGCTGTTAATATAATTGGAGAAATAAGGTGTGCCGTATTTAGCTGTCATCTCAAAAAGCATACGGTTACTTTCCGTATCAGACCAGTCAAAATCCTTTGTGATGGAATAAGTAGGGATGGGATACTGGAATCCGCGTCCGTTAGCATCTCCCTCGATCATGGTCTCAATAAATGCCTTATTGACCATATCCATCTCTTTTTTACAGTCTTTATATTTAAAATCCATCTCTTTTCCGCCTACAATGGCATTTAGTTCCGCCATATCCGCGGGAACGGTCCAGTCTAAGGTAATGTTGGAAAAGGGAGCCTGGGTTCCCCACCGGCTGGGAGTGTTGACGCCGAAAATAAAGGATTCAATGCACTTTTTCACTTCCCGGTAAGGGAGATTGTCTGCTTTTATAAAGGGAGCCAGATAGGTGTCAAAGGAGGAAAATGCCTGGGCTCCTGCCCATTCATTCTGCATAATTCCCAGAAAATTGACCATCTGATTGCAGAGAACGGATAAATGCTTGGCCGGAGCAGAAGTGATTTTCCCCGGTATGCCCCCAAGTCCTTCCATAAGAAGCTGCTTTAAGGACCAGCCTGCACAGTATCCGGTCAGCATGGACAAATCGTGAAGGTGGATGTCCGCATTCCTGTGAGCTCGTTCGATCTCCTGGTCATAAATCTCAGACAACCAGTAATTGGCCGTAATGGCTCCGGAATTGCTGAGAATCAGACCGCCTACGGAGTAGGTGACAGTGGAATTTTCCTTGACACGCCAGTCCTCCACTTTCACATAATTATTCACCACATCCTTATAATCCAGGATGGTATCTTTCATATTCCTTATTTTTTCCCGTTGTTTTCTGTATAAAATATAGGCCTTTGCCACATCAGTATAGCCCGCCTGCTCCAGAACGTGCTCCACACTGTCCTGAATCTGCTCCACCGTAATCTTGCCTTCCCGTATCTTCTCCTGAAAATCAGCAGTTACCCTAAGAGACAGCAGTTCTAAAATCTCATCACTATGGATCTTTCCCGTGGCTTTAAATGCCTTTTTAATGGCTTCCGTGATCTTACTCAGACTAAATTCCGCGTCTTCCCCATTTCTCTTTATTACCTGTATCATCAAGCATAAACTCCCTTCCATATCAGCCCCCATCCGGCTGGTTGTTTTATCACACATTGGTATTATAGCAGAACAGAAAGGAAAGCACAATATATAGTCTGGAAAATTATTCCTTTCCTATATATTGTGCTTTTTGTATGTATTTCTATAAACTAATATATTTTTACCAAGAATCTATACAGTTTTGCAATTCGTCATCCTCATGATTATATCCGGGTTATCTCACTTTGATTTCCTCATGGATTGATTTCGAAAATGTCGACCATGGATATTATAACACAATATAGACATGGTTACAATCAATTTATTTAATAAAAAAATAATCAGATTTTGTAATACACTGTCAAAAACTGATCTTTTTATAGTTTATGTTTCTATAAATTGACATGTTCCTTCTAAGAAGTTTGGCAGGCTTCTTCCAAAACTTTTATTTCTTCCTCTGTAAGTTTTGTATACCTCATAATTTTTTCCAACGGCTCCCCGTTTTGCAGCATCTCTAAGGCCATATTTTTTCTTTCTTTAAGCTTGCCTTCTTCAATGCCTTTTTCCATGCCTTCTTCCCTGCCTCGTTCTATTCCTTTCCCATAAATGCTCATATTCACAACCTCCCATTCCTCTGATTGCTTTACTTCATTGACTATTGTATCCAGCTTTACAATTCTCTCATCCTGTACCAGGATATCTGGGTTGTTTAAATTTGATTGTTTCATATATTGGAGCAGGCTGATCAGTTCCGGCTCACCGTTTTTGCTTTTCATGTTAAGAAACAGCTTTTGCGTCCCATCTTCTAATTCCAGTCCCTGTAATTCCCTGCATTGTTCCGTAAAGGTGTATTTTGCCAGATCCTTTCCAAATATATCTTCCTGGGTTATAAATATGATGACAGATGAAGGCAGGTACTTATACCTTGTTCTCTTTCCTGCTTTTAATACAGGTGAATCCAAAAGGCTCTGATAAAACCTTGCTCGCTTTCTTACATCATCAGAGCTGGTATCATTCTGCATTTCTGTCACAAACTGACGGTCGTCAATTCCAACTGCCCAGGCATCCATTCGTATAGCCCGTTTCCCAGAATGGTTCAACACCACCTGTTCCACTTTTACCTCTGCCAGCTTTAAATCTTGTTCATTCATGATAATACTTAAAGCGCATTCATATGCTTCCCTGTTTTTCATTACTGACAGAAATAGTGCAAAATCACTTAGGTTCAGTTCATCATTTTCCGGCAAAATATCATTCCGATGCTCGTATTCCATATTTGTTCTTCCTTTCGTTTTTATCCAGGAAGAACGCTCCGCCCTCCCTGCTGTCTTTCGGGGTATAAGCAAGGAGTCCTTGAGTTTTACAGACTGCTGAAAATCAGCATAAATGAGAATTTTAGATGTATTGATTTAGAAATCATTGCTTACAAATAGTATAGCACAATGCAGCCCAGGATACAATCGGCTTATGAGCAAATCGTGTAGTTTCATGTAGTTCTGTCCGCCAAAATCCAGATGCATATAACTAAAAAAACAATCAAGTTTTGCAATACATCTTCAAAACTTGATTGTTTTTATTTTTATATCAGTCCTGCATACAGTTCCGCAGGCACATAAGCATTTACAAGGATTCCATCATCCCGGTACTCTTCCTTTAATAACTGGCCGTATTTCCGAATGGTCTGTATTTTCCCTGCTTCCTGATAGGAATAGACCTTTTCCAAATATACTTTCTGGTTTCTGAGAATGGTTTCCAGGAGATTGACAAGCTCGTCAAGCCCTTCTCCTGTCTTTGCAGATATCTTCACCTGGTGATCAGAGGAAATATCCCTCAAAATCACTCCGGGCTCTGCCGCATCAATTTTGTTGAACACAGTGATCATGATCTTATCCTCTACCTTCAGTTCCCTTAAGGTTTCATATACCACATGCATCTGCACATCCATCCGGGGATTGGAGCAATCCACCACATGAAGGATAATATCGCTGTATTTGGCCTCCTCCAGAGTGCTTTTAAATGCTTCAATCAAATGATGGGGAAGCTTTCTGATAAAGCCTACCGTATCCGTAAGAAGGATCTGCTGGCCTCCCGGAAGCTCCAGGTTTCTGGTAGTTGGGTCCAGGGTCGCAAACAGCTTGTCTTCAGCCAGTATCCCCGCATCGGTCAGCTTATTTAACAGAGTAGACTTTCCTGCATTGGTATAGCCTACAATGGCGGCTACAGGCACATGGTTTTTGTCCCTCTGCCTTCTGGCAATATCTCTGTGACGCTTCACTTCCTCTAAATCTGCCTTCAGCATTCCAATCCTGTCATGGATCAGACGGCGGTCCATCTCCAGCTTTTTCTCACCCGGTCCGCGGGTTCCGATTCCTCCTCCCAGACGGGACAGCGAGCTGCGAAGGCCCACAAGGCGGGCTGCACGGTATTTTAGCTGAGCCAGTTCCACCTGGATCTTTCCTTCCCGGGTAGTGGCTCTGGCTGCAAAAATGTCCAGAATTACCATGGTCCGGTCCATAACCTTAATGTCCAAAGACGATTCCAGGTTACGAAGCTGGGCCGGGGAAAGTTCGTCATCACAGACAATGCCCGTGGCATCAAGCTCCCATATTCTCTCTTTGATTTCCTCTATCTTACCTTTTCCCAGGTAAGTCCCCGGATGAATCCTCTCCCGGTTTTGTATTACCTTATCCACAGTAGCAGCTCCTGCTGTCTTTACCAGCTCCTCCAGTTCGTCAAGAGATGCCGCTGCATCGTCTTCCTCCCCGGTGCTGACTGCCACCAAAATCACCCGTTCTTCAATTTCTTTTAATTCAATCAATTCTGCCATCAATTTTTCCTATCTTGTTTTTAAAAATGTGATCTCCCGCTCTGCAGCCTCATCAGGGCCATGAACGGACACATACTGCTGCATCAAATCAAGGGCCGTTTTAAAATCACCGCTGTATTCCTTGGCAATGGCCCTGTTAAACAAAAGCTCCGGAACCTGGGAACTGTCCGGCATGGAAAGGCCCAGCTCAAAATATCCGTCAGCCCCTGTCCAGTCCTCTTCTGCCATCTTGCACATCCCCATCCGGTTATAAAGCCCGGCACTTTGCTTGCCTTTTGACAGGGCACTTTCATAAAGAGCCATAGCCTGCCCGGTTTCTCCTGCCTGTTCCATGGCCTCACCTGCGGCCATCAAGGCTTCCAGGCTTCCAGGTGCCTTTCCCTCTGGGTCCAGGGAAACACTTTTCTCGTAATCCTCTGCCGCTCCGGCAAAGCTTCCCGCCCCGGCCCTGGCTGCGGCCCTCATATTGAAATATTCCGCCTGCTCCCCGTCGATCTGGATCAGAATGCCGTAAGTGTCTGCGGCTGATGCATAATCCTCTGATAAATACTGGGCTTCGCCGCGGTATTTCAATACATCCTTTTCAAACTTTCCCACCAGGCCTTTGGAAGATTGGATCGCCTGGTCAAAGGACTCCAGAGCGGCCTCATAATTGCCTGCATTCAGAGCTTCGATTCCTGCGGCCCGGTAGGTATATTTTGTTTCCTTTTTTCCGCAGCCTGAGGACATGGCAAGTACAAGGGAAAGAACCAAAACTGCCGCTCCGTATCCTGTCTTTCTTTTCATAACTTTATAATCTCCACTTTTAAGAAATTCAATTCACCTGTTACTGCTTTCCTGTGCTTCCATGCCCGCCCCGGTCCTGGTGTCCCAGAACTTTTGTCTCCTCAAAGCTAAGGGCGGGCTGATGAGCCATAATCCTGAACTGGCATATCCTGTCATTGATATGAATCACCGTATCCCTAAGAGCGTATGCAGGGAAAAACCACTGGTCATTGTCTCCGCAGTAAGTCTCATCAATCACTCCCATGCTGTTTGTCTGAATGATGCCGTAATTTTTAAAGGTACTGCTTCTCGGCACCACATGGGCCTCATAGCCTGCAGGCAGCTCCATGGCAACTCCCAGGGGAATCAGCTTAAAGTCCCCGGCCTTCATCTCAATCTCCCCAGCCGCCCGCAAGTCAATCCAGTCGGACTTTCCTTCGATATAGCACAGCTCTTCAATTTTATCTGTAAAATACTTAATTCTTATGGTTTCTGTCATAATCTTTTCTCCTGACCCTCCAGAGGGTCCTCTCCTTGTCCTGCAGGCAAATTTACATTAATTGCCCTCTCTGCTGTCTTCTTTGTTTGCTGCCTATGGTTCTGATATCACGGCCCCAGTTCCTTCTTCCGGCATCAGGTCGCTGATTTCCGAAAGCTCTTCCTCCACTTCCATCCGGATTTCCGCCGTAACCACCGGGTCTGCGACCGGAAGATTCTGGGTGGAACCGATGCCGAACCTTCTTAAAAATTCCTCTGTAGTGGCAAAAAGTGCCGGGCGGCCCGGCGCATCCATACGGCCTACTTCGTATACCAGATTGTATTCCACCAGCTTATTAACCGCGTGGTCGGATTTGACTCCTCGTATTTTCTCTATTTCAACCTTTGTCACCGGCTGCTTGTAGGCTATGATGGAAAGGGTTTCCAGTGCCACTTCCGTGAGAACCTGCTTTTTAGGTGTGACGGCCACACGGATTAAGTTTTCATAGTATTCTGATCTGGTGCACATCTGATAGCTGTTTTCCAGCTCAATGATCTGCATCCCCCTTTTTCCTGTATCATAGCGCTTCATCAGGCGAAGGACCACTTCCTTTGCGGTCTCTTCATCCTGCTCTATAGCGGCTGCCAGCCTTCTGAGTTCCACGGAATTTCCCATGGTAAAAAGTACGGCCTCAATGACAGCTTCCCAGTTTTTTTCTTCTTTCGTCAGTTTCTTTGATCCGTCTGTACCCAGAGTTTCCTTATCCATCTGTTTCCTCTCCCCTGTCATCTTCCAATCCCCCCAGAGGGTCCTCTCTTTGCCCTGCAGGCAAGCTGACATTATCCGGTAAATCCGGCCTTCCTTCTTCTCCCTCAGGCTCCAGAGTCTCAATGAGCATGTCGTCAAACAGCTGCTCCTGGCTCAGTCTGATTTTTCCAATCTTCATAAGCTCTAAAAGAGCCAGAAATGTTACCACTACCTCCACCCGGTCAGCCTGTCCCTCCAGCATCCTTCGGAAAGAAAACTGCCTGTGTTGTCTGGCATAGTCCATCACAGAGTTAATTTTATCCTCCAGGCTTACGGATTCCTTCCTGATGTTTCCAAAACGGCTTCTGATGGGATCTACCCGATCTGAGTTGCGCTTTATCACAGCCCGGAATATTTCCTGAAGCTTTGCCAGAGTCAGGCCGTCCAAAAGACTGTCCAGATCAAGAGGAGGCTCGTATTTTGCCACCTCAGGCGGAACTGTAGGCTCCTTGTAAAACAGCTTGTCCGCTCCCACCTCCCGGTCTCTCAGCTCCTGGGACATGTATTTATAATACTTGTATTCCAGAAGGCGGGCCACCAGCTCCGCCCTTGGGTCCTCCTCTTCGCCCTCCTCATTGATTTCCTTGGGTAAAAGCATCCGTGCCTTTATATCAATAAGGGTTGCCGCCATGACCAGAAACTCGCTGACAATGTTTAAATCCTCTGTTTCCATATGTTTTACATAGTCTAAATACTGTTCCGTAATGACTGCAATGGGAATATCATAAATATTTACTTTATTTTTATCGATCAAATGAAGCAGAAGGTCCAGAGGGCCTTCAAAGTTGTCCAGTTTATATGAAATTCCCATGATTTCCTCCATAGCAGATAAGACACACTGCTGATTAGTATACCAAACCTTGCTCCATCTGTAAATATATGGCAGGTCTTAATTAGAAGACGGCTTTAAATCCACCACCACCACCTGAGGCTTATTATTCAGGCGGATATTGATAGAGTGGGTTCCAAGGCCCCGGCTGACGATCATATGCTTTCCGTCTTCCTCAAACTCCCCGGCACACCATGGAAGAAAAAACTGGAATTGAGGCGTCATGACTCCTCCTAAATAAGGAAGCCTTATAGTTCCTCCATGAAAATGGCCGGAAAGGGTTAAATCCGCTCCCCAGTCTTTGCAGGCATGAAAATAAAGCGGAGAATGGCAAAGCAGAACCTGAAACCTGTTTAAAGAAGCTTTCCCCGCTTTTTCTTTTATTTCATGGGCAGTCAGCTTGCAGGGGCGGAATTTCTCATAGCTTTCAGGGGCCAAATCAATTCCTGTAACCGCAATATCTTCTCCGAAAAGCTCTGTTTTATTTTCCAAAACTCTTGCTCCCAGCTTTTTCAAACTGTTCACGTAAGCTCTGTATTGGTCTCCGTAGACAGAAGGCTCCCAGGACATCCGGTTTTCGTGGTTTCCGTTTCCGCAGTATACAGGATACCGCTCTGAAAGCGTTTTGATCAATTCCAGGGGAATGCGGGTGTCCGCTTTGCCTTTGCTGACCGTCATATCACCTCCCACCAGAACCAGGTCTGGTCCGATCTGGTCCACTGCGCCAAGCAGCCTTTCATTTCCCTTTCCAAACTGGTGGTTATGGAGGTCGGAAAGGAACACCAGGGTGCAGTCCTTTCTGATCTTAGGGCTTTTTATAACAGTTCTTTCCACGGAAAGCTGTTCTTTTTCATATTCAGAGCGCAGCAATAAGCCTGCGCCTGCAGCAGCACAAAAAGCTCCGGCAGCAAACCACATTTGATTGTTCCTCATCTTCCATCCATTTTCCATTTCTGCTTTTTATCATACAATGGAGAGCCTGTCCCCGTCAAGTCTATGGAATTAAAAAAGTGTCTTCGACACTT
>DGRE01000002.1 GCA_002389905.1 Hungatella sp. UBA4396
CTTCTGTTTTCAAAGTGCTTTTTGTGTTTCCGTTTCAAAGGCAACTTGCTAAGTCTATCACATCGCTTCTGTCTTGTCAACACTTTTTTTATTTTCTTTTTTTGCTGTTTTTTGACAACTTGTATATGTTAGCACATCTTTCCAGATGTGTCAACACTTTTTTTAACTGTCAAAAGCAAAAATCATTCTTTTGGAAATGAGCGGAGAAAGAGGGATTTGAACCCTCGCGCCGGTTGCCCGACCTACACCCTTAGCAGGGGCGCCTCTTCGGCCTCTTGAGTATTTCTCCGTAGTTCATAATTTCCATATGAGCGGTCTTTCGAATTAAATCTTCTCCAGACGCATTGACAATTATACATAATATATTTCGACTTGTCAACCTATTTTTTGATTTATTTCTTCCTGTATTTTATCTTTTACAATTTCTGCGATTTGAATGGTTTTTAAATTCTGATAATCTTCAGTATAGAGAGGTTTCAAAAAGGAAACCTTTACTTCCATTTTCTTAGAAGAGTTCTCATCAAAGGGCCGGAAACAATCAATGAGGGCAACAGGTACAATGGGGCATTTTGCGTTTACCGCACTTTTGAAGGTTCCTCCTTTAAAAGGCTGTAACGTGTTTCCCTGCCGGCTGCGGGTTCCCTCCGGGAATATCACATAATTCTTTCCGGCTTTTACATTGTCGGTCATCTTATAGATAATATCCATGGAAGCCCTCACATCCTGACGGTCTATGGAGAAACCATCCAGAGCTTTGATTACCTGTTTTATTAAGATCAGTTTGGCAGCTTCTTTTTTCACCACTACACTGAGAGGATTTGGACATGCCTCCATAAGAGCCAGTACATCAAAAAGTCCCTGATGGTTGGGAAATAGGATAAATCCATTTTCAGAAGGCAGGTTTTCAATTCCTTGAACTTCTACCTTAACACGTCCTGTTTTGTTTACCGACTTCACCACATTCCTGAGATAATCATAACGCTGCTCAAGGGTGTGGGTATCTCCCGGAAGTCCCATCTTCCAAATGCGGAAAAGCCATACGGGAACACGAAAAATATTCCTGGCTACCATATAAAAAATACGGTTCATGTTTTATTTTAGTCCTCTCTGTAATGTCGAATTGCTGTTTCATATAGATTATTACCTTTGCTGTCTATAACAACCACCACCGGGAAGTCTTCTACTTCCAGGCGCCTGATGGCCTCTGTTTCCAAATCATCGTAAGCGATGACTTCCGAACTTTTTATGCATTTTGAAAGAAGGGCTCCGGCTCCTCCTACTGCTGCAAAGTATATGGATTCATTTCTGACAATGGATTCAATGACTTCTTTGCTTCTTTTTCCTTTTCCGATCATTCCGCCCATCCCCATATCCAGAAGAAGGGGAGTGTATTTGTCCATACGGCTGGATGTGGTGGGTCCTGCGGAACCGATGGGGCGCCCTTCTCTGGCCGGAGAAGGGCCCATGTAATAGATCATATTTCCTTTTATATCAAAGGGAAGTTTTTCTCCCCTGTCTAATGTTTCTTTCATTCTTTTATGGGCAGCATCCCGGGCAGTGTAAATGATTCCTGTAAGATAGACATAATCTCCTGCCTTAAGGCTTTTTGCCTCTTCTCTGCTGATGGGTGCTTTTATGTGATGGTTCATAGTATCCGACCTTTCTTGCTTCAATTATTATATGATCCGGTGTGCATGTCTGTTTACATGACAGCAGATATTTACCGCCACTGGCAAGCCGGCTATATGAGTGGGATAAGTTTCTATGTTTACGGCCAAAGCGGTGACGCTTCCTCCCAGTCCTCCGGGGCCGATTCCAAGCTTGTTGATTTTTTCAAGCATTTCTGATTCCAATTCCCTTACATATGGAATAGAGGGTTTTTCGTTTAAATCTCTGGTCAGGGCGTGTTTTGCCATTTGCGTGCATTTTTCAAAGGTTCCTCCGATTCCCACTCCCACAACCATAGGCGGACAGGCATTGGGTCCAGCGTCTTTTACAGCAGTCAGGATGGCATCCTTGATACCTTCTATTCCATCTGCAGGTTTTAACATAAATACACGGCTCATGTTTTCGCTTCCAAATCCCTTGGGAGCTACGGTAATATCAATCTGGTCCCCAGCCACAACTTCATAATGAATGACCGCAGGAGTATTGTCTTTCGTGTTGATCCGCTCTACCGGCTCTACCACTGATTTTCTTAAATAGCCTTCTATATAACCTTCTCTTACTCCCTGGTTGATGGCATCGGTAAGATTTCCTCCTTCTATATGTATATCTTGCCCGATTTTTATAAAAATCACCGCCATTCCTGTGTCCTGGCAAATGGGTATCATATCTTCAGCGGCAATCTCTAAATTTTCTTTTAACTGGAAGAGAATTTGTCTGCCTAAATCTGACTTTTCCTGTTCCACTGATTTAAAAAACACTTCTTCCATGTCTTTTGACAGCACATGGTTTGCTTCTATGCACATTTCCTTGATGCTTTTTATTATTTCTTCGGTTCTAACGGTTCTTATCATGTTTTTTTCCTCCCGACGGTCGCCGCGAATTCTGTCTTTTTTTATCATAAATCATTAATTTCCTGAAATCAAGCACAAATATGGCAGGGAGTGATGTGAATCTTCATTCCCTGCCATTGTTCAGGAACTCTGCCGGCTTTTTACCAGCTTTTCCTGAATATCCTTTATGGTTATTTTTTCCATCCTTATTCTGCAAAGCTCATTTAGTTCTCCGTAAATGTCGTCCATGACACCTGACATTCCGGAAGAAATCATGCAAGGCATATTTTCATCTCCTGATTTCCAGGAGGAGGATACGAACGTGACTTCAAGAGCATCACAAACCTGTTTTAAATTCACCTGGGCAGGATCTTTGATAAAATGGTATCCGCCTTCCAAGCCTTCCTTGGTTTCAATCATTCCGGCCTTTTTTAATTTTGCCATGACCTTTCTTATGCGGGCAGGATTGGTGCATACATTGGAAGCCAGTTCTTCACTGGAAATTGTGGTTTTCTTTTTATTCAAATAGACCAGTCCATGAACAGCTACTGCAAATTCACTTGTCATAGGAATCCCCCATTTTATCTGTAATTATTATAGTTTCAGTTTGTATCTTACCAAACTTTTGGAGGGATTGTCAAGGGACATATAAGGTGAATTTACCTGCAGGGCAAAGAAAGGATTCCCTGGGGATATTGAAAAAGGTCTGGTTCCTTAAAGAAACCAAACCTTTTCACTTTATGGATGATATTAAACCGCTTTTTCCTTTATCTTAACAATAGCTTCTTTTATTACCTTATCTTCCATTTCCAAAATGGTATAATGATTTTTTTCATCATCAAGCTCTAAAGGCATCTGAGAATCCTTTGGGATAAAGCCTAAAAGTTCTATTAAGTAACCGGATAAGGTATCGCAGGAGCTTTCTATCTCGTCGTGAAGAACCTCATCAAGGTCATACAGGGATACGCTTCCTGCTGCTTTATATACATAAGGCTCTATTTCGACTAATTCAGGTTCTTCGTCATCGTATTCGTCGTGGATATCTCCTACGATTTCTTCGATAAGATCTTCCATAGTGATCAGTCCGGCGACTCCGCCGTATTCATCCACCAGGATGGCCATCTTTGTCTTATTCTTCTGCATATCCAGAAATAAATCGTCTGTCTTTTTATTTTCCGGTATGAAGTAAGGCTTCTGCATAATGGAATGGATGTCTACTTCCGACTGATCTTTTTTATTCATTTCTATGATAAAGTCCTTCATGAATAAAATACCGATTATATTATCAATCTCATCTTCATAAACAGGAATTCTGGAATGACGGCTGTCCAGTATCTCATTGAGAACCAGATCCATGGGCTTGTTGATGTCAACTGCCACCATATCCTGTCTGGGCGTCATGATTTCTCTGGCCCTCTTATCGTCAAAAAGGAAAATTGACGTAATCATATCTTCTTCGATCTGGTTAAACACACCGCTCTCCCGCCCTGTCTGAAGCATGGAACGGATTTCTTCCTCTGAGACTTCCTCTTCTAAATTGGCTGTCTTCATCCCCAGAAGCTTTAAAATTCCGTTGGTAGATAAGGAAAGAAACTTGATGAATGGGCCCAGTATTTTAGAAATAAAGTAAATAGGGCCTACAGCAAATAAGCTGAACCGTTCTGCCTTCTGCAAGGCTATTCTTTTAGGAACCAGTTCTCCGAAAACCAGATTAAAGTAAGACAGAATAAAGGTCACTATAACCATGGCAAGACTCCGGCTGTACGGGATGCCAAGAGATTCCATCTTTCCTCCTAAAACCTGTGAAATTCCGGTGGCTGCCGATGCACTGGAAAAGAAGCCGGCAAATGTAATTGCCACCTGAATGGTGGAAAGAAAGCCTGTGGAATCCTCTGAAAGCTTCTGAATCAGAGCTGCCTTTTTGTTTCCTCCGTCAGCTAACATCCGAATTCTGTTTTTGTTGACCGATACAACGGCCATTTCCGACCCTGCAAAAAATGCATTCATCAAGGTCAGACCAATTAATAATAAAATCTGTGCGGCTATCTGCGCCGCGCCTGGGTCACTATCCAAGCTGGTATTCCTCCTTTTTTTTCGGACTCATTGTCCTCGCAGAACTTTCCTGCTTAATTTCAATAAAAGGAAAGAACTTTGACTGCAGTAAAATTTACATGGCTGCGTTCAAAGTCCCTTCACTGCTCTTTATTGATGGCTATTATTATAATATAAAAATTCAAATATTACAATACTGTTTTTTATTAAGGATTATTCTTCCTCTTCGAGTTCCAGTTCTTCCAGCCCTTCGCCTTCGGATTTGCTGCCGTCATCCCGTACCTTTGCAATGCTGGCAACGGTGATATCGGAGTCCTGATCAATGTTCATCAGCTTGACACCGGAAGTGTTTCTGCCGATAACGGAAATATCGTTGACAGCAATCCGGATGACAATTCCTCCGGTTGTGATGAGGAGAAGGTCATGATCATCATGAACCAGCTTGGCTCCCACAATATCTCCTGTCTTTTCTGTAATTCTATAACAGAGAACTCCTTTTCCGCCTCTGTTCTGAGGAGTGAATTCTTCAATCGGAGTTCGTTTTCCCATGCCGTTTTCTGATACAATCAAAAGTTTGGGGCCCTGGGAATCCATCTGCATTCCCACAACCTGATCGTCTTCATTGAGCTTCATACCGATAACACCGATGGATACACGTCCTGTCACACGGACATCTTTTTCATGGAACCGGATACACTGGCCTTTTTTTGTCACCAGGAAAATATCCTTTGTATCATCAGTGGCTTTTACTTCAATCAGCTCGTCATTGTCCCTGAGAACAATGGCCTGAAGACCGTTTTTGCGGACATTGGCGTAATCCTTCATAGGAGTTTTCTTCACCATACCGTTTCTGGTTGCCATGAAGAGGTACTTGTCATCGTCGTATTCCTTCATGGGGATGATGGAGGTGATGTTCTCTCCCGGAAGCATCTGCAGAAGATTTACAATAGCGGTACCCCTGGCTGTCCGGCTTCCTTCGGGAATCATGTATGTCTTTAACCGGTAAACCCGGCCTGTATTGGTAAAGAACATCAGGTAGTGATGGGTGGTGGTCATCATCAGGTCTTCAATGTAATCCTGATCAATGGTCTGCATTCCCTTGATTCCCTTTCCTCCCCTGTTCTGGTTTTTGAAGTTGTCAACGGACATTCTCTTGATGTATCCCAGCTTTGTCATAGCTACGATGGTATTCTCATCGGGAATCAAGTCTTCCATGGACATATCGAATTCATCAAATCCGATGGAGGTTCTTCTATCGTCTCCGTATTTTGCCTGGATGAAAGAAATTTCCTCCTTAATGACTGCCAGAAGTCTTTTCTCATCTGCAAGAATTGCTTTTAATTCTGCAATTCTTTCCTGAAGCTCCTTGTATTCATTTTCAAGCTTTTCACGTTCCAGACCTGTCAAAGCTCTCAGACGCATATCTACTATAGCCTGAGACTGAGGATCACTCAGTTCAAAGCGGGCCATAAGCTCTGCTTTTGCTGCCTGGACATTTTCAGCGGCCCGGATGATCCGGATCACTTCGTCGATGTTATCTAAAGCAATGAGCAGACCCTTTAAGATATGGGCTCTTTCCTCTGCTTTATTTAAATCATACTGGGTCCTTCTGGTCACAACTTCTTTCTGGTGGTCCAGATAGTAGTCTAGCATCTGAAGGATGTTTAAAACCTTTGGTTCCAGAACGCCGGAAGCATTTTTAACCAAGGCCAGCATGATGACGCCGAAGGTGTCCTGAAGCTGGGTGTGCTTGAGAAGCTGGTTTAACAGCACATTGGCATTGACATCGCGTCGCAGCTCAATGCAGATTCTCATGCCGGTACGGTCGGATTCATCTCTTAAATCCGTAATTCCGTCCACTTTTTTATCTTTTACCAGTTCTGCGATCTTTTCAATCAGACGGGCTTTGTTGACCATGTAGGGAAGCTCGGTTACAATGATCCTGCTTTTTCCGTTTGGCATGGTTTCAATATCGCTGACAGCACGAACCCTTATTTTGCCTCTTCCGGTGCGGTATGCGTCTTCAATTCCCCGTTTTCCCAGGATGGTTGCTCCTGTCGGGAAGTCAGGTCCTTTGATGATTTCCAGCACTTCCTCCATGGTGGTTTCTCTGTTTTCTTCCACCTGGTTGTCAATGATCTTTATAACTGCACCGATAACCTCTCTTAAGTTATGGGGAGGAATGTTGGTGGCCATACCTACGGCTATACCGGAGGTACCGTTTATCAGAAGGTTTGGATAGCGGGAAGGAAGCACATCAGGCTCCCTTTCGGTTTCATCAAAGTTAGGGCTGAAATCAACGGTGTTTTTATTGATATCCGCCAGCATTTCCATGGATATTTTGCTCAAACGGGCTTCCGTATACCTCATGGCTGCGGCGCCGTCTCCATCCACGGAACCGAAGTTTCCATGACCATCCACCAGAGGATATCTGGTGGACCATTCCTGGGCCATGTTGACCAATGCTCCGTAGATGGAGCTGTCACCGTGAGGATGGTACTTACCCATGGTATCACCGACGATACGGGCGCATTTACGGTGGGGTTTATCAGGACCGTTATTCAGCTCGATCATAGAATACAAAACTCTGCGCTGTACGGGCTTTAAACCATCCCGTACATCAGGCAGGGCTCTGGAAACAATGACACTCATGGCATAATCAATGTATGATTTTTCCATGGTCTTTTTTAGGTCCACGTCATGAACTTTATCAAAGATATTTGGTTCCATTTTATTTCCTCCAATTATTTCAATTCACGCATCTGTCCAGATGCGAAAAATCGCCTTTGTACTTCAAAACCTTTTTTATTAAACGTCGAGATTCTGCACATATTTGGCATTTGCTTCGATAAATTCACGTCTTGGCTCTACCTGGTCGCCCATAAGGGTGGTGAAGGTTAAGTCTACCTCAGCCTCTGAGGAGGTATCATCATTGATGCTGACACGAAGAAGAACTCTTCTTTCCGGATCCATGGTGGTTTCCCAAAGCTGCTCTGCATCCATCTCTCCCAGACCTTTATAACGCTGAATCTTATTGTTGTTATCCCGGCCGATCTCTTTCAGTATGGAATTTAACTCATCATCGCTGTAAGCATACCATACCCGTTTGCTCTTTTCCACCTTGTATAAAGGCGGCTGGGCCAGGTATACATATCCCTGGCGGATGAGTTCCGGCATAAATCGGTAAAGGAAGGTGAGAAGCAGGGTGCTGATGTGGGCTCCATCCACGTCGGCATCGGTCATAATGATGATTTTATGGTAACGCAGCTTGCTGATATCAAAATCTTCATGAATTCCTGTTCCAAAGGCAGTGATCATGGCCCTGATCTCTGCGTTGGCGTAGATTTTGTCAAGCCTTGCTTTTTCCACGTTTAATATCTTTCCGCGGAGGGGAAGGATGGCCTGGGTATTTCTGGAACGGGCGGTCTTTGCGGAGCCTCCCGCACTGTCTCCCTCTACGATGTAAATTTCACAGTTTTCAGGATTCCTGTCGGAACAGTCTGCCAGCTTTCCGGGAAGGGTCATGTTTTCCAGAGCTGTCTTTCTTCTGGTTAAATCCCTGGCCTTTCTGGCCGCATCTCTTGCTCTCTGTGCCAGGATGGACTTATCGCAGATGGTTTTTGCAATACCGGGATTCTGTTCCAGATAATAGGTGAACTGCTCTCTTAGCAGGTTATCTACCGCTCCTCTGGCCTCGCTGTTTCCCAGCTTCTGCTTGGTCTGGCCCTCAAACTGAGGCTCTTCAATTTTGACGCTGATAATGGCAGTTAATCCCTCCCGGATATCCTCACCGGATAAGTTGGTCTCACTTTCCTTTAACAGCTTATTTTTTCTGGCATAGTCGTTTAAGGTGGTGGTAAGGGCATTTTTAAAGCCTGCTAAATGGGTTCCGCCCTCCGGAGTATTGATGTTGTTGACAAAGCTGTAAATGTTTTCCGTATAGGAATCATTGTGCTGCATGGCAATCTCAACAAAAACTCCATCCTTTGTTCCTTCGCAGTAAAATACCTGGTCATAAAGAAAGGTTTTACCCTTGTTTAGATAGGTGACAAATTCCTTGATGCCGCCTTCGTAGTGAAATACGTGATTATGCTTTTCTTCTCTTTCATCCCGCAGGATGATTTTTAAGTTCTTGGTCAGAAAGGCTGTTTCCCTGAGGCGGACCTTTAAAAGGTTGTAATCAAAAACAGTTTCTTCAAAAATATCCTTATCAGGAAGAAATGTAACCGTAGTTCCATGTTCATCAGGACCGCACTGGCCGATGACTTTTAGGGGGTATATGGTCTTTCCTCTTTCGTAGCGCTGCTTGTAAATGCTTCCATCCTGGCGGATTTCTACTTCCAGCCAGTGTGACAAAGCATTTACGACAGAAGCTCCTACGCCGTGAAGACCGCCGGAAACCTTATATCCGCCGCCGCCGAACTTTCCTCCGGCATGGAGGATGGTAAAAGCGACTTCTACCGCCGGAATTCCGGCTTTTTTCTGGATTCCCACGGGGATTCCACGTCCGTCATCTGAAACGGTTATGGAGTTGTCGGGATTGATGGTGACCTCCACACATCCACAGTAGCCTGCCAGGGCCTCATCCACTGCATTGTCCACGATTTCATAGACCAGATGGTGAAGTCCTCTGCTGGAGGTACTGCCGATATACATACCAGGCCTCTTTCTTACTGCTTCAAGCCCCTCTAATATCTGGATCTGATCTGCTCCATATTCTTGACTCATATTTATACGCTTCCTTCCTGAATCGTTAATTTTCACTGTTTACGGTACCGCTCATTACCCGGAATATCTTATCAATGGGAAAGCGGTTGCTGACAAAATCCTCAAGCCCTGTGCAGGTAATGATGGTCTGCACATGATCAATCCCTGCCAGCAATTGGTTCTGTCTGCTGCTGTCAAGCTCTGACAGCACGTCATCCAGCAAAAGGATGGGATAATCATTTACTTTTTTTTTCACCAGCTCTATTTCTGCAAGCTTTAAGGATAAGGCTGCCGTCCTTTGCTGTCCCTGGGAACCGAACCGCCGGATATCAATTCCATTGACCAAAAAGCTTAAATCATCTCTGTGGGGGCCGGTGAGGGTAGTTTTCTGCCTCAAATCCTGCTGTCTGCTTCGTTTCAATGCTTCCTCAAAATCATCTGACTCCACATCAGGTTCATAGAAAATGGTAAGGGATTCCTTTTCCCCGGAAATCTTCCAGTGGATGGCTTCAATGGTTTCCTTAAGCTGATCCACAAATTCTTTCCGGCAGCTGATGACTTCTTTTCCATACTGAACTAACTGCATATCCCATACATCCAGGGTTTCTTCATATTCCGGGCGGAATGCCAGATCCTTTAACAGCTTGTTTCGCTGGGTTACAATCCGGTTGTACTGGACTAAGGAATGAACATAAAGCTTATTTAACTGGCATAATTCCAAATCAACGAACCTGCGCCTTTCGGCAGGGCCGTTTTTTATGAGATTTAAGTCCTCCGGAGAGAAAAACACCACATTGACGATTCCAAACAGCTCGCTGGCCTTTTTGATGGGAACACCGTTGACTGCCACGCCCTTTGCTTTGTTCTTTTTCAAGTGCATGTCAATCCGGTATGGAACGTCTCTTTTTCTGATGTTCAGCTTGATATGGGATTCATCTCTGTCAAACTGTATGATTTCCTTATCCTTGCTCCCTCGGTGGGATTTGGTGGTAGCACAGACATAAATTGCCTCCAAGACATTTGTTTTCCCCTGGGCATTGTCCCCATAGAGTATATTAGTTCCCTGACTAAAATCCATATGTAATTCGTCATAGTTGCGGTAATTTTTTAGCTCTATAGATTCAATCATCATGGAGTTTTATTTCCCCTTAATTTGCCCATTTTTTCAGGGCATAGTGGTATGCCCGTCAGGGTGCGCCTCGATTTTAATGGTATTGCCCTCAAAGGTGACTATGTCCCCGTCTCTTAATTTCTTTCCCCTCTGGTATTCTGTCTGGCCGTTGACTGATACTTTGCCATCCTCAATCACATATTTGGCGTCAACGCCGGAACCAACCAGGCCGGCGGCTTTTAACGCCTGGCCCAACTTGATGTATTCATCTCTTAATTTTATGGTTTCCATTGTTCCTCTTCTCTGCACCTTTAAACGGATGCCGCATTAAAATTAACAGGAAGAATCAGGTAAATGTATTTTCCTTCTTCATCCCGGATAAAGCAGGGGGTTTTTGCATTGAGCATATAAAGAGCCACTTCTTCATCGTCAATAATTCTCAGGGCATCAATCAGGAACTTGGGATTAAATCCGATCATAATGTTATTTCCTGTTTTGTGAATAGACATCTCCGCATTCATGGAACCAAAGCTGGAATTGATCTTTAGCTGCATCTCCTGATCTTCTACATTGATGATAAGAGGCTTTTTGTCATTTTCCCTCACCAGGATGGTTGCCCTGTCCAGACAGCTTAAAAGCTCTTTCCGGTTTACCACGATCTTTGTTTCGTAGTCACTGGAAAGCATCTGGTCAATTCGGAAGTAATCTCCTTCAATAAGGCGTGACACCACAATGGTGTCTTCAAACTCAAATAAAATATGGTTGGGGCTGAAGAAAATCAGTACTTCTTTTTCATTGTCCCCATCCAGAATTTTACTGATTTCGTTTAGAGTCTTGCCAGGAACAATGACTTTTATATCATGATACGTATCTTTTAATTCAATATTCCGGATGGAAATGCGGTGACCATCCAGAGAAACCACCTTTAACTGGTTTCCGGTTACCTGAAAAAGCTCTCCGGTCATCATCTTATTGCTGTCATTGGGAGCAATGGAAAAGATAGTCTGGCGGATGATTTCTTTTAAGGAAAACTGAGACAGACAGATATAGTTGTCCCGTTCAATGTAGGGGAGGTATGCGAATTCTTCTCCATCCCGTCCCTGAATATCAAATACGGATTTCTCACAGGAAATAGTTGTGGTGAACTTTTCATCGCTTTCAATGGTAATAAGGGAATCTCCTGCAGAGGAGAGCTTTCTGACGATCTCAGAAAAAAGCTTGGCCTCAAGGGCAATTTTTCCCCGTTCCAGGATGGTTCCTTCCACCTTGGTTTCAATGCCTAATTCCATGTCATTGGCAGTCAGTTTGATTTCTGATCCGCTGGCATCGATAAAGATGCATTCGAGGATGGTCATGGTGGTCTTATTGGAAACCGCTTTTAATACAATATTAATGCCGTTTAAAAGGGCATCCTGCTGGAATGTCAGTTTCATGATTGTTGATAACTCCTTTGCTTTGAAAATGGCAATAAATATATGGATGATATAGTTAAATTCCGTCGTATTAGTAGTAGGGGCTGTGGGTTTGTGTAAAAGCCCTGATAACCTTTGTAAAGGGTGGTTTTTCTCTGTTCATAAGGATGTGAATAACGTCCACAAAAGTCCCTTTAAACTGAGAGGTTATCCACAAGCAGATGAGAACTCATTCTTAACCCTTTTTTATCCACAGGAAATTAACATCTCATACACAGGTTATTGTGGATTAATCTTCTTCTTTAAGATATCTAAGGTATTGCTTAAGGTATCATTTTTATTGATCTCTGCTGTGATCTTTTCTATTCCATGGATAATGGTGGTATGATCCCTTCCTCCCAGGTATTTTCCTATCATCTGTAAGGGGGTTCCCACCATTTCCCGGCAGAGATACATGACGATCTGGCGGGGATAGACGATTTCTTTGTTCCGCTTCTGGGAAGAAATATCAAGGGGAGTGATGCCGTAATGGTCAGCAACCACCTGGATGACTAATTCAGGAGTAACCTCCCGTTTATCGTTAGGAGAAATGATGTCCTTTAGAGCTTCCTCTGCCAGTTCTACGGTGATATCCTTATTATCAAGGCGGGATAGGGCTACGATTTTTGTTAAGGCTCCCTCCAGTTCCCGAATGTTGGATTTGATGTTGGTGGCTATGTATTTGATCACTTCGTTGTCAATATTATAGCCTTCCATCTCTTCTTTTTTGCGCAGGATGGCCATCCTGGTCTCGTAATCCGGAGACTGGATGTCCACAGTTAAGCCCCATTCAAACCGGGAACGAAGACGTTCCTCCAGGGTTTCAATGTCCTTTGGAGGTTTATCTGAGGAGATAATGATCTGCTTTTTGGCTTCGTAGAGGGTGTTGAAGGTGTGGAAGAATTCCTCCTGGGTACTTTCTTTTCCTATGATGAACTGGATATCATCGATAAGCAGGACGTCGTTATTGCGGTATTTTTCCCGAAATTCTGTGGGGGAAAAGTTGTTTTTATTTCGGATGGCATCGATCAGCTCGTTGGTGAACTTTTCACTGGTCACGTACAGTACCTTTGCTGACGGATTGTTTTTTAATATGAAATGACCGATGGAATGCATTAAGTGGGTCTTCCCCAATCCAACGCCTCCGTAAATGAAAAGAGGATTATAGATTTCACCGGGAGATTCTGCTACAGCCAAGGAAGCCGCGTGAGCCAAATTGTTGTTGGCACCCACTACAAAGGTGTCAAAAATATACTTCGGGTTTAAGTTAGCTGTCTGTATGGCTGACTGGCTGACAGAGCCTGCCGTGTTTGTAATAAGAGTGTTGCCTGCAGGAGCCAGGGCTTTCTCTTTTTGAATCTGATTTTCCACTACAAAATCAATGGTGCTTTCAAAACCGGTTACTTCTTCAATGGTGATCTTCAGAAGAAATCCGTATTTTTTGCGGATGTATCCTAAGAATTCCACATCCGGAACTGTGACGATCACTTTTTCGCCGCTGACGGCATGAACTTTTAAGGGGAGAAGCCAGGTTTTGAAAGAAACATCAGTGATATCGTGTTCTTCTTTTAAATTCAATAAGATTTCGTCCCATTTTTCTTTTAACTTTTCTAACATTGTAAGTCTCCTACATCATAAAAATGCAAATGTGCGCATTAGCCCAATCTACAGTTCATTCTATACTATTTTAAGATAATTTTCAATGAGATTAGTAAAAAATTGTGGATAAGTGTGTGAAAACCATGTTTATACTATGTGAGCGGCCTGTTGATAACCATCCTGAGAGATATTTTTCCACAAAAATGGGGGTTTTGGAAAGTTACTTTATTCACATTCTGGAAATATTGGATTTATCTGGGGATGAAGGACATGCCTGTGAACAAGTAAAGGGTTATCAAGATAATATCCAGAGAGTTTTCCACAAGTTATCCCCATTTTGTTGATAACTTTATGTAAATCAACAAAACCCGGCACCCTCAGGAGGTCTTTCTTTACCCATATGGCAAATTCACCCTGGTACGTTGAACTTTCTTGACCTGGATTACTTTTTTCATGTATAATGCAGGTGTAACTAACTGCATTGTATCTTTTTAAAGAACAGTAGCACAGGAGGTAAATATGAATATTTTAAACAAAACCCGCAGCATGGTACTGGCGGCTGTATTCGCTGCCATTATCGTCATTCTGGCGTTGACGCCCTTTGGACTTATTCCTTTGGGATTTATGAACGCCACCATCATCCACGTTCCGGTCATAATTGGAGCCATTGTTCTTGGACCAAAATATGGCGGATTTTTAGGAGGGATATTTGGTTTGGCCAGCTTATGGAAAAACACTTATATGCCTAATCCTACGTCTTTTGTGTTTTCTCCTTTTATAAAGGTGGGAGAATACGGAGGAAACTTTGGGAGCCTTGTGATCTGTATGGTTCCCAGAATTTTAATCGGAATTGTGGCTTATTATGTATTCCGGGGAGTTTTAAAGATCTGGAAAGGAAAGAGTAAGGCTGCCCTGGCAGCGGCGGGAGCGGCAGGAGCATTAACCAATACTTTATTGGTAATGAATCTGATTTACTTATTTTTTGGAAAAGAGTACGGGATGGCTGCAAAGGGACTGACAGATGGTGTTTACGGAGTAATCATAGGAATTATCTTTGTCCAGGGAGTTCCTGAGGCAATTGTTTCCGCAATTCTTACGACTGCTATTACACAGGCTCTTTTTAAGGTTATGAAAGCATGAGAAAAATAATTTTTCCCTTGACGAACCAACTTTTGTTCTATATAATTGAAACGATGTTTAATTAAAAAAGTCTCAATGTGTTTCATCATATTGCCTATGATAAAGCGATTGTAATAAGAGGAGGTGTCCGTAGATTATGAAAATGACGTTTCAGCCAAAAAAGAGACAGAGATCTAAAGTTCATGGTTTTAGAGCCAGAATGAGCACTCCAGGCGGCAGAAAAGTTTTAGCTGCCAGAAGAGCAAAAGGAAGAGCAAAATTATCAGCTTAATGGACCAGGCCGCAAGTAATTGTGGCCTTTTCTTTTCCCAAATAAAGGAAAGAAATTCATGAAACATTTTAATTCAATTAAGAAAAACAGAGATTTTCAGGCGGTTTATGAAAATGGAAAATCTCTTGCCAACAAGCTGCTTGTCATGTATGTAAAGAGGACGGACAGGCCCGAAACCAGAATCGGCATATCCGTCAGCAAAAAAGTGGGAAACAGCGTGGTAAGGCATCACATAACCAGATTAATCAGAGAGAGTTTCAGGCTTCATGTGAATCAGGTAGAGACGGGATTAGACATTGTGGTCGTTGTGAGACCGGCGGCCAAAGAAGAAAATTACGAAAAAATTGAAAGTGCATATCTGCACTTGTGCGGACTTCATAACATTTTAAAAGAAGAATCGAAGTGATCTTATGGTAAAAAATATCATGATTTTGTTGATCAGGGGATACCAGAAATATTTGTCTCCTCTGAAAATAAGAACTCACTGCATTTACACGCCTACGTGTTCTCAATACGCCATTGAAGCACTGAAAAAGTACGGCGTGGTGAAAGGTACATTTTTGGCTTGCAAGAGAATACTTCGGTGTAATCCTTTTGCAAAAGGCGGTTATGATCCAGTTCCGTAAGAGATGAGGAGGTAGTTCATTGGAATTCTTAGTACTCACTAAGGTGGGAGGCATTTTGGGGCCCTTTGCAACCGTTCTGGGTGTTATTATGGATTGGCTTTTTAAGCTGACCAGCACATTCGGAATCCAGAATATTGGTTTGTGTATTATTTTATTTACTCTTGTGACAAAGCTTCTTATGTTTCCCCTTACGTTAAAGCAGCAAAGATCTTCCAAGCTGATGAGCGTTATGCAGCCGGAAATTTCTGCAGTTCAGGCTAAGTATAAGGGAAAGACAGACCAGGAGTCCATGAGAAGGCAGAATGTGGAGGTCCAGGCAATTTATGAAAAATACGGCACTTCCATGACCGGTGGCTGTCTGCAGCTTGTCATCCAGATGCCCATTCTCTTTGCTTTGTATCAGGTTATTTACCATATTCCTGCTTATGTACAGAGCGTAAAAGCAGTATTTGAACATGTGGTTGTTAAAATTACTTCCCTTGGAATGGACCATGTGGGAATTTTAACTCAATTTTCCAGTGAAAATAAAATAAATACCAGCCGGATTGGGGATTTAGCTACCAGCGACGGTATGGTTGACTTTTTATATCAGTTGAATCCGAGCCAGTGGAAGGCCCTCGAAGGACTGTTTCCCAGCGTTCAGGATGTGATTTCCCAGGGTGCATCTCAGATTGAGCATATGAATTCCTTTTTGGGAATCAATCTGGCTTCCACTCCTTCCAGTGTTATATTTCCCCCTGGAGGCGGCTTCCAGTTAAGCTTTGCTCTCCTTATTCCTATTCTGGCCGGTTTAAGCCAGTGGTTCAGTGCAAGATTGATGACTGCTAACCAGCCTCAGAATGAAAATACTGAAAATAATGCCATGGCCCAGTCCATGAAGAGCATGAACACGGTTATGCCTTTGATGTCCGTATTCTTCTGTTTCACCTTTGCTTCCGGTATCGGTATTTACTGGATTGCCTCCAGCGTGTTCCAGATCATCCAGCAGCTTGCTGTAAACAGCTATTTCAATAAGATTGATATGGATGAGATGATCAGGAAAAATATGGAGAAGGCCAATGCCAAGAGAGCGAAAAAGGGACTTCCTCCTCAGCAGGTTTCCCAGAACGCTACAGCTACCTTAAAGAATCTTCAGGCAGCCAATGAAAAGGCAGAGTCTGAGAAGAATGCCAGAAAAGAAAAGGCTAAAGTACAGGCTCAGGCTTCCAAAGATTATTATGACAGCGGATCTTCAGACCCTAACAGCATTTCGGCCAAGGCCCGTATGGTTCAGAAGTATAATGACAAGAACAGTAAATAGGAGGGGTGACCTATGGATATGATTACAGTTTCAGCAAAAACCGTTGACGAAGCGATTACAAAGGCATTGATCGAATTGGCTACAACCAGTGACCAGCTGGAGTATGAGGTTATTGAAAAGGGCAGTAATGGTATTCTGGGAATTATCGGTACAAAACCGGCTGTCATCCGTGCAGGAAAGAAAAAGAAGCAGGAAGAAACCCTTGAGGAAAAGGCGGCAGCTTTTCTTTCTGATGTGTTCGGAGCTATGGATTTAAATGTCAGTCTGGATGTTTCCTTTCAGAAAGAAGAACGGGAGCTTTCCATTGATATGTCCAGTCAGGACATGGGTATCCTGATCGGCAAAAGAGGACAGACTCTGGATTCCCTCCAGTATCTGGTAAGCCTTGTTGTGAACAAGGAAAGCGAAGATTATATCCGGGTCAAGCTGGACACGGAAAATTACAGGGAGCGGAGAAAAGAAACTCTGGAAAACCTGGCTAAAAATATTGCTTACAAGGTGAAACGGACGAAACGCCCTGTTTCCCTGGAACCTATGAATCCCTATGAAAGAAGGATCATCCATTCCGCCCTTCAGAATGACAAATCAGTCATTACCAGAAGTGAGGGAGAGGACCCTTTCCGCCACGTTGTTATTTCTTTGAAAAGGGATCATTTGAAAAAAGACCGGTATTATGAAAAAGATAAATAAGTAACACAACAATGAGGGGTTGGGGCTGTCGCAAGGCACCCTCACCTCTTTTCTTATAGATTCAGGTGATTGAATATGAAAACGAATACAATAGCAGCCATCGCCACAGCTATGTCCAGTTCCGGAATCGGAATTGTGAGAATCAGCGGCGAAGAGGCATTTCCAATTATAGATAAAGTATTTAAAACAAAGGGAAAGAAGGAAAAAAAGCTTTCCGGGGAGCCATCCCATACCATCCATTACGGTTATATCTGTGATGGGGAAGAGGTGATTGACGAGGTTCTGGTGATGATGATGAAGGGGCCTAAAAGCTATACGGCTGAGGACACCATTGAAATTGACTGTCACGGGGGAGTTCTTGTAACAAAGAAGATTCTGGAAACTGTTTTAAAGCATGGAGCCAGACCGGCGGAGCCGGGAGAGTTTACCAAGAGGGCATTTTTAAACGGAAGGCTGGATTTATCCCAGGCGGAAGCTGTGATCGATGTGATTCATGCTAAAAATGATTATGCCTTAAAGTCTTCTGTCAGCCAGTTAGAAGGGGCTGTTTCAAAAAGAATCCGGGGGATGAGGGAAAAGATTCTCTATGAGATCGCTTTTTTGGAATCAGCTCTTGATGATCCGGAGCACATTTCTCTGGATGGGTATTCAGAAAAATTATCTGAGGTAATGAGGCCATTAAAGGAAGAACTGGAAGGTTTGATTAAGTCTGCGGATAATGGCAGGGTGCTTTCGGAAGGAATTGAAACAGTTATTTTGGGAAAACCCAATGCAGGGAAATCTTCTCTTTTAAATGTTTTGGTGGGAGAGGAGAGGGCCATTGTAACTGATATTGCAGGAACCACCAGGGATACCTTAAAGGAACAGATAAGATTGGAGGATTTAAGCCTTCATGTGGTGGATACGGCAGGCATTCGGAACACCGGAGATGTGGTGGAAAAAATAGGGGTGGAGAAGGCCAGAAGTGCTGCCAAAGAGGCGGATTTGATTATTTACGTGGTAGATGGGTCATGTGCTCTGGATGAGAATGATAAAGAGATTACAGAGTTTATTAAGGACCGGAAGGCAGTTGTGCTTTTGAATAAAACTGATCTGGAGGCTGTTGTCACAGAAGAGGAATTGAGAAGTAAAACGGGACATAAAGTAATTTCTATTTCCGCCAGGGAACGGGTGGGGATAGAAGCTTTGGAGCATGAGATTAAATCCATGTTTTATCAGGGTGAAATCGACTTTAATGACCAGGTTTATATCACCAATGTGCGCCATAAGAATGCTCTTTCAGAGGCATTAAAAAGTCTTTCCATGGTGGAACAGAGCATTGAAAATGGGATGCCGGAAGACTTTTATTCCATTGATTTAATGGATGCTTATGAGGGTCTTGGAACCATCCTGGGAGAGTCGGTGGAAGAGGATTTAGTTAATGAAATATTCAGCAAGTTTTGTATGGGAAAATAGAAAGTTATGGATTTAGAGAGGAATAATAGCATGCAGCATATAGAAGAATTTTACGATGTTGTGGTAGTGGGTGCCGGCCATGCCGGATGTGAGGCGGCTCTGGCCTGTGCCAGACTGGGGCTTGAAACCATTGTGTTTACCATAAGCGTTGACAGCATTGCATTGATGCCCTGTAACCCCAACATCGGAGGCAGCTCCAAGGGACATTTGGTCCGCGAACTGGATGCCCTTGGCGGGGAAATGGGAAAGGTGATTGACAAAACCTTTATTCAGTCCAAAATGCTGAACCAGTCCAAGGGGCCTGCGGTCCATTCTCTGAGGGCTCAGGCGGATAAAGCGGAGTATTCCAGGGCTATGAGAATGACCTTGGAACATACGGATCATCTGACCATCCGGCAGGCAGAGGTGTCGGAGATTATTGTGGAGGATGGAGTTTTAAAAGGTGTTAAGACATTTTCCGGGGCAACATACCGCTGTAAGGCTGCAGTACTGGCTACGGGAACTTATTTAAAGGCCAGATGTCTTTACGGGGAAGTGATCAATTATACGGGGCCTAACGGCCTTCAGGCGGCGAATCATCTGACGGAATCTCTGAAAGCCAATGGGATTGAAATATTCCGTTTTAAGACAGGAACTCCGGCCAGGGTGGATAGTAGGAGCATTGATTTTTCCAAGATGGAGGAACAGTTTGGGGATGAAAAGGTGGTTCCCTTTTCTTTTTCTACGGACCCGGCAGAGGTTCAGAAGGACCAGATATCCTGCTGGCTGACTTATACCAATGAAAAGACCCATGAGATCATCAGGAATAATCTGGACCGTTCTCCTATGTATTCCGGGGCTATTGAGGGTACAGGGGCCAGGTATTGCCCATCCATAGAGGATAAGGTGGTGAAGTTCCCGGATAAGAACCGTCATCAGGTTTTTGTGGAGCCGGAGGGGCTTTCTACCAATGAAATGTACTTAGCCGGAATGTCAAGTTCTCTGCCTGAGGATGTCCAGCATGCCATGTACCGGACTGTCCCGGGGCTTGAGAATGTGAAGATCGTCAGAAATGCCTATGCCATTGAATACGACTGCATTAATTCCATCCAGCTTGACGCAAGCCTGGAGTTTAAGGCTGTCAGAGGCTTATTCAGCGGAGGCCAGTTTAACGGAAGCTCCGGTTATGAGGAGGCGGCTGTCCAGGGATTTATGGCTGGTGTCAATGCCGCCATGAAGGTGCTGGGGCGGGAACCTAAGATTCTGGACCGTTCTCAGGCGTATATTGGAGTATTGATTGATGATCTGGTGACAAAGGAGAATTTTGAGCCTTACCGGATGATGACCTCCAGAGCCGAATACAGGCTTTTGCTGCGCCAGGATAATGCAGACCTTCGTCTTATGGAAATTGGGTATGATATTGGTTTAATCAGTCAGGAGCAGTATGACAGGCTTCTTTGGAAGAGAGAAGCCATTGAAGAAGAAATCAGGCGTCTGGAATCTACCAATATCGGAGCATCGAAAGAAGTTCAGGAATTTTTGGAGATAAATGGAAGCACTCCTTTGAAAACAGGAACTACTTTGGCAGAGCTGGTGCGAAGGCCGGAACTTGGGTATGTTATGTTAACTAAAATTGATCAAAACAGGCCCCAGCTTCCCGAGGATGTGGCGGAGCAGGTTCAGATCAATATTAAGTACGACGGATACATCAGAAGGCAGAAGCAGCAAGTGTCTCACTATAAAAAGCTGGAGAATAAAAGGCTGGATGCTGATTTTGATTATTCTCAGGTGAAAAGTCTTAGAATTGAGGCTACCCAGAAGCTGAATCTATACAAGCCTTTATCCATTGGTCAGGCCTCCAGAATATCAGGAGTGTCTCCGGCAGATATTGCAGTATTGATGGTTCATTTGGAACAGTTTCGTCATCAGAAGGGATCAGAAAATAAGGTGAATTTGGCCTCAGGGCAAAGAGAGGACCCCTTGGGGGATGAAGAATGAGGAATGGTGTATGACAGAGATTTTTAAGGATAAGCTGGAGCAGGAATTGAGTTTATTATCTATAAAATTGGAAGAAAACCAATTGAATCAATTTTATAGTTATTTTGAATTGCTTGTAGAGTGGAATAAATTTATGAATCTGACCACTATTATTGAAATGGATGAGGTGATTACAAAGCATTTTGCAGACAGCTTGTCTTTGATCAAAGCGGTGGAAGATATTGATACTAAGGATTATAAAATGATTGATGTGGGGACGGGAGCTGGTTTTCCTGGAATCGCTCTGAAAATAGCATTTCCTGGTTTAAAAATTACTTTGATGGATTCCTTAAATAAAAGGATTAAATTTTTAGACGAAGTCATAAAGAATTTGGGCCTTGATAATATAGAGGCCATCCATGGCAGGGCAGAGGATATGGGGAGAGATCCCCTCCATAGGGAACAGTATGATTTCTGTGTTTCCAGAGCAGTTGCTAATTTAAGTACCTTGTCTGAATATTGTATGCCTTTTGTAAAGGTAAATGGAGCATTTATTCCTTATAAATCAGGGAAAATAGAAGAGGAGCTGAATGCTGCAAAACATGCTGTATTTTTGTTAGGCGGGAAGGTAGAAAGAGTGGAGACATTTTTACTGCCTGGCACTGACGCAGAACGGTCTTTGGTAAAAATTGTCAAGAATCACGGTATCTCAAAGAAGTATCCCAGAAAAGCAGGGCTGCCTGCCAAAGACCCCTTAAGGTGAATTTGTCTGTAGAGCAAAGAGAAGATCCCTTGGGGATAAAATAAAATGTTTCACGTGAAACATCCGTTTGTGACAGGAATTCCTGTTTGTGGATGTTTCACGTGAAACATTATTTTTTTAAACAAAAAACATTTGAATGATATTGAACAGCTCGGAAGGGTTTTCCAACTGTGGAAAATATTTGGAATTTTCTATGAGAGAACTTTCAATGGCTGGATTAAGATTCTGATACTCCTTTATAGTTTCTTCCATATTTTCCATGGAGCTTCCTCCAACAAGATAAATACTGTTGTTGATCTTTTTTAATGCGTTGGAAATATTACATTTGGTATAGTTACATTTCACACTGGCATATAAGGACTTTGGTGATTCTCCCAGGTGCGCGGACTCATAATAAGTATCGATGAGAGAGGTCTTTACAGAATAAGGATTGAAGTAATTGGAAGTTAGTTCTTCTGTAATGGATTGCTTGCTAACGGCAATATGGTAGAGCAGTGTTCCTAAAACAGGTAGGTCTAAAGTGAATTTATATACTTTTCCATGCTTATTGGGAATCTGACTGCAGGCCAGAAGAGTATCCGGATTAATGAGCATGACCTGATCAAAAAGCTCAGGGGAATTATTGCAGGCCATAGCAGCCAGAGAGGAGGAGGAACCGGATGCAATTACATTGGTCCTATGTCCTATTTCTGACTTAATAAAATCGGATATCATCTGCACGTAAAGATAATTTGTATAAGTCAAATCCGGCTTTTCAGAGCGTCCGCATCCAAGGAGATCCAGAGTGTATACGGTGTAATGATCTTTTAAATAATGAATCATTTGATTCCATTCATAGCCGCTGGAACAGACATTTAAATCGTGGATCAATAACAACGGTTTTCCGGAGCCTGTCTTTGTATAATGAATGTTGCCGAAACGCCATTTGTAGCAGAGTGATTTTGAATCTGCCAGCAGGTTTTTGGACAAGGCAGAAATTTTAACAAATTTATTTATGACAGCCGTAGCAGCAACAGAGCTGGCTGATAAGATAAGCAAAGTCAGTAATTTGTTCTTTGTTTTCATAGGTTACCTCCTGAAGGAAATGATCTCTTCCTCCTATTATAATATAATCGATATATACTTACAACGGGAAACATATTAATTTATTCTTAAAACTTGGAAATGGATGGGTTTTATATGGAAAAATGTTTCACGTGAAACATTTTTTGATAATTTATGTATTTTTTACATAAAAACCATAGGAAAAAAAAATAAAATATGCTATACTCTAGTCTGTACTGCAATTTCCAATGTTATAACGGAAAGAAATATAAGGTTGAAATAAAATGATATTTCAACTCTGAGTTTGTGAATCAACAGGATATGGAGGCAAAATGGGAAGAATCATTGCGATAGCAAACCAGAAGGGCGGAGTGGGAAAGACGACCACTGCGATTAATTTATCCGCCTGTCTTGCGGAATCGGGACAGAAAGTATTGGCTGTGGACTTTGACCCACAGGGAAATGAAACCAGCGGACTGGGGGTTGAAAAAACCACCATGGAACGAACCGTCTACGATTTGCTGGTAGGAGATTGTGAAATTGAAGAATGCCTGATTACTAATGTTCAGGAAAATCTGGATTTGCTTCCTTCTGATGTGGATTTAGCAGGTGCTGAAATTGAATTGCTGGAGATCGAAAACAAGGAAAGACTGCTCAAAACATATCTTGAAAAAATCAAGAAAAACTATGATTTTATCATCATAGATTGTCCTCCGTCATTGAACCTGCTGACGATCAATGCTTTAACAGCCGCAAATACCGTATTAGTACCAATTCAATGTGAATATTATGCTTTAGAGGGTTTGAGTCAGGTCTTAAAAACTGTAAATCTGGTAAAAAAGAAATTAAATCCTTCTCTTGAAATGGAAGGTGTAGTTTTTACAATGTATGATGCCAGGACAAACCTTTCTCTGGAGGTTGTGGAAAGCGTAAAGAACAATTTAAATCAAAACATTTATAAAACCATTATTCCCAGAAATGTAAGGCTGGCTGAAGCGCCCAGCCATGGGATGCCCATCAACTTATATGATTCCAGGTCAGCAGGAGCGGAAAGCTACCGATTGCTGGCTGCAGAAGTAATAAGCAGAGGAGAAGAAGTCTAAATATGGGAAAGAGAACAGGTTTAGGAAAGGGCCTTGGAGCCATTTTTGGAGATGAAGTGATGGAATCTGCGGCAGAAGAGCAGGAAATGAAGCAAAATTCAAAGGCAGAAGGCCAGATCCGAAAAACAGATCAGACAGAATCTGAGCCGGAAACAGGGAAAGAGATGTTTTTAAAGCTGTCTTCCATAGAGCCCAACCAGGATCAGCCACGGACCGACTTTAAAGAGGAAGCGTTGATTGAGCTGGCGGAGTCCATGAAGGTATATGGAATTTTACAGCCTCTTTTGGTGCAAAAAAAGGGTGATTTCTATGAAATTATTGCTGGAGAACGGAGATGGAGGGCTGCTAAGCTGGCAGGTCTTAAGGAAGTTCCGGTAGTGATCCGGGAATACACCAAGCAGCAGACCATGGAAATTGCTCTGGTCGAAAACGTTCAGAGAGAGGATTTAAATGCCATTGAAGAAGCAAGGGCTTATCAGAGGCTGATGCAGGAATTTGGCTTAAAACAAGAAGAAATAGCTGCCAGAGTGTCTAAAAACAGAGTAACCATTACCAACAGCATGAGACTGTTAAAGCTGGATGAAAGGGTTCAGGATATGCTGATCCAGAACCAGATTTCAGGCGGACATGCCAGAGCTTTGCTGGCAGTTGAGGATGGAGAACTGCAGTTTCAGCTTGCAGGAAAGATCGCAGCAGAGAATTTAAGTGTCCGTGAGGTGGAACGGCTGGTAAAATCCCTATCCAGAAAGAAAATAGAAAAAGAAAAACCGGAGGAAGAAGAAACTCTTACCCTTATTTTCCGGGAGTTAGAGGACCGGATGAAGACTGCCATGGGAACTAAGGTCAGTATTAACCGGAAGGATAAAAACAAGGGAAGAGTGGAAATCGAGTATTATTCTGAGGTAGAATTGGAAAGAATAGTAGAATTAATAGAATCCATAAGATAAAGTAAATTTGCCCATAAGGCAAAGTACCCCCTGGGGGGTAATGTTTATGAAAGCGAGGACGTAAGAATGGATAACAGCAGATTGAATCAGTTACCGATTGATCCTGCTTTTTTAATACTTGGATTAGCTGCAATCACTTTAATATTATTGGTGGTTGTGATTATATGTCTTATTCAGATGAGAAGGCTGTACCGCAGATATGATTACTTTATGAGAGGCAAGGATGCGGAGACTCTGGAAGATATTATTATGGAGCAGATGGAGGATATTGCAGAATTAAAGGCAGAAGACCGGGCCAATAAGGACTCCCTGCGCAATACTAATAAAAATTACCGGAGTGCTTTTCAAAAATTTGGTATTGTGAAGTACAATGCATTTAAGGGAATGGGAGGAAATTTAAGCTTTGCTATGGCAATGCTGGATTATACCAATTCCGGATTTGTTTTAAATTCCGTTCACAGCCGGGAGGGGTGCTACGTCTATATCAAGGAAGTGGACAGAGGGGAAACCGATGTTCTCTTAGGAAGTGAAGAAAAGGATGCCTTGGAACAGGCATTGGGATACCATTCATGAAAAAACCAGGTGGAGCTGTAGTGGCTCACCTGGTTTTTTTACATTGGTTATTTTTCTATATCAGCTATAATAAAATTTGTTTCATTTCCATATGGTGTTCTTCGGCGAGGGCTGCACCGATGGCAGTTCCGTATTCAGCCTGGTCCGGTATGATGAAATGGACGTCAAAAAGCTCTTCTAAAGAATGGAGAATTTGAGGGCATTGAGGCAGCTTTGCCAAATTGCCGGTCATGACAAAATTATGGATGTTGCTGTTTAATGAGGATAATATAGCAGATTTTCCGATGGCCTGTACTACCATGTTGATGATGCCGATGGCGATATCCTCTTCTGATATGGAGTTTCGTACCTTTCCAAAGTTGGAGGCAGTGGCCGTCAGGGGAAGTCCTGGGAGAGGAGTTCTTGAAATATCCTGGATCTGCAGGTCAATATTGCTTAAATTTCCTCTTCCGGCCAGATCAATGATCTGGGAAATATCAGTGGTTTTCAGCAGAAGGCTGGAAAGTCCCATAATGGTTCCTCCTCCGATTCCGATTCCTCCGATATGGACGATTTTATCTCCGTTGACCTGAACCATGGAGGTTCCTGTTCCCATGCTCACTACGATCAAGTCCTGAAGTCCGGTAAAATATTGTCCTCCCAAACCGTTGCAGGTAAATTCTCCCACTTTATAAGTGGGAATCCCATATAAAGGCTGTTCCACGTAGGCGCTTCCAACACCTGTAATCATGATTTTTTCAATTTCATTTAACTGGATGCTGTTGTCATAAATAAATTTTCCCAATGCTCCAAAGAGAGAGGCAATGGGGTTATCGGCCTTTACGAAAGTAGGAATTTTCAGTTGGTTATTCTGAAATCCAACGATCTTAGTCGTGCTTCCTCCGATATCGATTCCAATGGTTATTTTCATACTTTTAAATCCCCTTGTTTTAGTGAAAAAAATAAAATTTTTTAGATTCTGAGGCTATAATAGCATACATATAGAAGATTGCCAAGTTTTTATATAAATGCAAGAAATTTTAGGCAATAATTTTTTGGGAAAGATTATTGACAAAAAAATAACAATATAATATAATGTAAGTATCAAGATCGTTAAAATAATAACAAATACCTATTTGACTTATAAAATGGAGGAAAGTTAAAATGGCAAAGAAAGAAGAAAAGATAATGGCTCCCCAAATCATTGACAGCGTAGATGCCCTGATTGCCAGGATGGATGCTATGCGGGAAGCACAGAAAATATTTGCTTCCTATACACAGGAGCAAGTGGATAAAATCTTTTACCAGGCTGCCAGCGCTGCCAATAAGATGAGAATACCCCTTGCAAAAATGGCTGTGGAAGAAACCGGCATGGGTGTGGTGGAAGATAAGGTCATTAAAAATAACTATGCCGCTGAATACATTTACAATGCTTATAAAGATACAAAGACCTGCGGTGTGATTGAAGAAGACAAGGCTTATGGAATCAAAAAGATTGCAGAACCAATCGGCCTTATTGCGGCGGTTATCCCAACTACTAACCCCACTTCAACTGCCATTTTTAAAACATTGATCAGCTTGAAGACGAGAAATGCCATCATCATTTCTCCCCATCCCCGTGCAAAGAATTCTACCATTGCCGCTGCAAAGATCGTTCTCGATGCCGCTGTTAAGGCAGGGGCTCCGGAAGGAATTATCAGCTGGATTGATGTTCCTTCTCTGGAACTGACCAATGAGGTTATGAGAGGTGCCGATATTATTCTGGCAACGGGAGGCCCCGGTATGGTAAAGGCAGCTTATTCTTCCGGAAAGCCGGCTCTGGGTGTTGGTGCGGGAAATACTCCTGTTGTTATTGACGATACAGCAGACATTAAAATGGCAGTTAACTCCATCATTCTTTCCAAGACTTTTGACAACGGTATGATCTGTGCTTCTGAACAGTCTGTGACAGTTCTGGAATCCGTTTATGATGCAGTGAAAAAGGAGTTTGCAGACAGAGGATGTTATTTCTTAAAAGGTGATGAACTGGACAAGGTACGTAAGACCATTATCATCAATGGTGCGTTAAATGCTAAAATAGTAGGACAGAAGGCCTCAACCATAGCAAAGCTGGCAGGAATTGAAGTTCCGGAATCCACAAAAATCCTCATCGGCGAAGTGGAAAATGTTCACATTGAAGAGGAATTTGCTCATGAAAAGCTGTCTCCGGTCCTGGCTATGTATAAGGCGGCAACCTTTGACGAGGCAATTGAAAAAGCGGAACAGCTGGTAGCTGACGGCGGTTACGGCCATACGGCTTCCCTCTATGCAAATGTAAATGAAAAGGAAAAGCTGGCAAAGCATGCGGCAGCTATGAAAACCTGCCGTATCCTGGTGAACACACCTTCTTCTCATGGCGGTATCGGTGATATTTATAACTTTAAACTGGCCCCATCCTTAACCTTAGGCTGCGGTTCCTGGGGTGGAAACTCTGTATCCGATAATGTGGGTGTCAAGCATTTACTGAATATCAAGACCGTTGCTGAGAGGAGAGAGAACATGCTGTGGTTCAGAAATCCGGAGAAGGTTTACTTTAAAAAAGGCTGTATGCCGGTTGCACTTAGTGAGTTAAAGGATGTCTATGACAAGAAGAGAGCATTTGTGGTGACAGACTCCTTCCTTCACATGAACGGTTACACCAAGCCGGTGACAGATAAATTAGATGAGATGGGAATTGCTTACACAGTATTCTCTGATGTTCAGCCGGACCCAACCCTGGCAAATGCCCAGGCAGGCGCGGCAGCTATGAACTCCTTTAAGCCGGATACCATCATTGCATTAGGCGGAGGCTCTGCTATGGACGCAGCCAAAATCATGTGGGTGATGTATGAACATCCGGAAGTGGATTTTAAGGATATGGCTATGCGCTTTATGGATATCCGCAAAAAGGTTTACACCTTCCCGAAAATGGGAGAAAAGGCTTACTTTGTGGCAATCCCAACCTCTTCCGGTACCGGTTCTGAGGTGACTTCCTTTGCGGTTATTACGGATCAGGAAACAGGAGTGAAGTATCCCATTGCTGATTATGAATTAATGCCTGATATGGCTATTGTGGACGCGGACAATATGATGAGCCAGCCCAAGGGCTTAACCAGTGCTTCCGGTGTTGACGTTCTGACCCATTCCTTAGAGGCTTACGCTTCTGTTATGGCTTCTGACTACACCGATGGTCTGGCATTAAAGGCCATGAAAAACGTGTTTGACTATCTGCCCACAGCTTATAATCAGGGAGATCATGTGGAAGCCAGATGCAAGATGGCAGATGCTTCCTGTATGGCGGGTATGGCATTTAACAATGCATTCTTAGGGGTGTGCCATTCCATGGCTCATAAATTAGGTGCTTACCATCACCTTCCTCACGGTGTGGCAAATGCTCTGCTGATTACCTTAGTTATGGAATTCAACGCCTGTGATGCACCTGCTAAGATGGGAACATTCTCCCAGTATAAGTATCCTCATACCTTTGAGCGGTATGTGGAGTGTGCACGTTTCTGCGGCGTACAGGGTAAAGATGATGGGGAAGTATTCAAGAACTTTATCAAGAAGATTGAAGAATTAAAGGCGGCTGTAGGCATTAAGGCTTCCATTAAAGAGTACGGAGTGGAGGAGAAGTATTTCCTTGAAACTCTGGATGAGATGGTTGAAAATGCATTTGATGATCAGTGTACAGGCGCAAATCCAAGATATCCTCTTTTGAGTGAGATCAAGGAACTGTACTTAAAGGCTTACTACGGTAAATAAGTTAAAATAGGTAGCAAAAGGCCGTACCAGAAATTTGGTACGGCCTTTTGTCTTTGATTTATTTAACTTCTCCGTTTTTAAAAAGCAGGATCATTTCATGGGTCAGGCTTAAATTAGTAAAGTCATCGGGAATTTCCTGTGGAGTCATGAAGGCCGCAGTGGATAACTCCGTTTCATCCAGCCGGATTTGTGGAGAACCGGAAACCTCGGCCCAGTAGCCCACCAAAATGGAATCGCTGAAGCCCCAGGGCTGGTTTTTGTAATAACGGATGTTTTTTACTTCAAGACCGACTTCCTCCATCACCTCCCGCCTTACGGTGTCCTCCAGGGTTTCGCCGAATTCCGTATAGCCTGCTATGAGAGCGTACCGGGTGTATTCCCTTCCGGCATATTTGGTTAACAAAAGCTTTCCTTCGTAAGTGACGCCTACAATAACAGCAGGGGAGATTTTCGGGTAAACCGTATTGCCGCAGGAGGTACAGACCATAGAACGTTCCTTTTTGCTCTTCATGGTGGGAGAGCCGCAGCAGCCGCAGAAACGGTTGGCTCCGTAGAAGCGGTAAAGGTGTTCCCCATTTACAGCGGCAAAGGAGACCCACATAGGATTAAGATTCCGTATGATATTGGTTTCATAAAAACCGAGACAAGGGCTTTCTTCTAAGGAAACTCTGGTTTCATCTACCAGAAAGAAATCCATAGAGTCAATGGAAAAGAGATAATCGCAGTGGGACATGGCCTCCTGGTTTACGTCCTTTATTTCTTTAAACCTGGGGATTTCAGGGGAGTTTTCTTTTTTCAGCAAAATGCGTCCGGAGTGGAAATAGAGAAAGTAGCTGTCCTCATCCGGAGTTTTTATTTCAAATTCATTGTGAAATACGTGGGGAAAAATATCCTGGATCATATGAAAATCCTTTCTTTGGAATTGTTTGTTTCATTAGAACATTTTAAGTTTCAAAGGGCTTTCTGTCAAGCCAAGTTGAAAAAATAGCTGAAAGAGCGGTCCGAGAAGTATAGGGAAGAGTGGCGGGGAGCAGAAAAAACCGGCGCTTAAAAAAGCGCCGGGCGGGAAAGATATATGTTTTTGCAAATGATTACAACTGCCGGGAAAGAACTCTTCGAATGGGCATTCCAACAATAACGGCAATTATGGTAAGAACAATGTCCTTGGGGATGAACATGGTCATGGAATAAGTAAAGACTCCCAGTACGGACATATTTTCTGCCAGTGCCGCCCACTGGAGGCCGCCGATGGCCTCATTGACCAGGGTGCCTATGATGGGAAAGAAAAAGGCAAAAAAGGTATTTAAGGTCTTGCTGCCTGTTCTGAGCCTGGTTCCGCAGATGAGTGCCATGAGAGGCCAGGACCAGATATAGCCGCCGGTAAGGCCTGTAATGGCACTGAGTCCGCCGTTGAAGTTGGCAAAGATAGGAAGTCCAACCGCACCTAAAAGCACGTAGACAAGGGATGCCAGGGAGCCAAGCCTCCAGCCTAAGACGGTGCTCACCAAAGCTACGCCGAAGATCTGGATGGTGATGGGAACTCCTGTAGGCATAGGAAGGGATATCTGGGAAATCACAGCAAGAATGGCTGCAGACATCCCTGTTAAGGCCAGTTCTTTGGTGGAAATGGAGGACTTAACAGCAGATGGCGTATTTGTCTGGGAAGATTGTACTGTACTCATGGTGGTAAACTCCTTTGCAGTGGTATGATTTTCTTGAGGAAATGGTATCATAGGAAAAACCGATTGTCAACTTAATATATATTAAGGTTAACAATTGAAATATTGACAGAGTTTTACCGGTTGTGTAGAATAAAAGCCAGATGAAAAGGGAAAGAAAAAAGAGAGGAGGGATGGATCATGGATTGTGAAAAGATTGGACGCTTGATTTTACAGTTGAGAAAAGAAAAAGGGCTGACCCAGCAGCAGGTTGCGGACCAGCTTCATATCAGCAATAAAACGGTTTCCAAGTGGGAGTGCGGGCTGGGCTGCCCTGATGCGGCCTTGTGGAACCAGCTTTCTGATATACTGGGAGCGGATATTCTCGTACTTTTGCAAGGAGAATTAAATCCCAACCGGCCTGATGCCGGAAAAATCTACAACGTAAAATTTTATGTATGCTCTGTCTGCGGTAATATTCTGGTCAGCACAGGAGAAGCGTCTATTTCCTGCTGTGGAAGGAAGATAAGCCCTTTAGAGGTTTCTACTTTTTCAGAGGAACATAAGGTGACTGTAGAGAAAATAGATATGGAGTATTATGTAACCCTGGATCACCCCATGAAAAAGGACCACTACATCGCTTTTTCTGCTTATGTCCACGATGACAGGGTCCTTCTCATTCGGTTATATCCGGAGCAAAGTCCGGAATTTTATCTGCCTGCAGGAAAAAGAAAGGGGATTCTGTATGTCTACTGCACCAGCCATGGATTGCAGAAGTATCCTCTCCGTCTATAGGCTTTTCTTTCTAAATCCAAGGAAATAGAGAATTGCCGCAACCAGGATAAACAGGGAAAAGTAAAAATACATGCTGCTGTAGCCTGCCTTGGAAGCGATCATTCCGCCGATTACAGAGCCAAAGCCGATTCCTCCGTCAAAGCCTGTAAAAAAGGTGGCATTGGCTGCACCAAGCCGTTCCTTTGGGGCGCGGACAACGGCCATGGTTTGAAAGCTGGACTGGAGGGCGCTGAAGCCCAGGCCATACACAGCGGCGCTTGCCAGAAACATGGGAAGGGTTCCTGACTTTGATAAGAGGATCATAGCGGCGGCAGTTAAAAGAAAACCGGGGTAAACGATCACCGGAAATCCGAAACGGTCCGTCAGCTTTCCGTAAAGGGGTCTTGAAAGCAGAAGGAATAGGGCGTAAACCGTGAAAAACATGCCGATGTTGGAAATGTTTTTTCCTGAGGCATAAAGGGAAAGAAAGCCGGTTATGGAGCCATAGGTGGAGCTGATGAAAAACATGACAATAGACGGTAGGATAGAGGCTTTCTCATAGGGAGAAGCTTTTAAGTTTCCCTCTGTTTTTGAAGCGGCATTCCTGCTCCGGATGAAAAGGGCCAGTAAAAGGGCGGCGGCTCCAAGACCTGCAGACCAGCGGGAAAGGGAGATAAATCCTCCGGAGGCCAGCAGGCCCAGGCCGATTCCCGGTGCCAGAGCCATGGCAAGGCTGCTGGACAGGCTGAAAAATCCCATGCCTTCGCCGAACCGGGGCTTTGGAATAATATCGGATGCCATGGTACTGCTGGCGGTTGTGGCCATTCCCCAGCCTATTCCATGGAGAAACCGGATTCCAATGATCATGCCTACGACAGGAAACCAGGAGTAGGCTATGGTCACCAGAATGATGATAAAGACTCCGGTGAAAAAGATGCCTTTTCTGCCTATTTTATCAAGGACAATTCCTGAAAGGGGACGGATGATAAGGGAAGCTACCGTAGCGGCTCCTAAAAGCCAGCCAAGAAGAGCATCTGCCCCTCCTAAAGACTTGGCATAAAGGGGCAGGGTGGGCAGAAGCATCTGGAATCCGCAAAAAAGCAGCAGGTTTACCAGGGAAATGATGATAAAATCTTTTGTCCATAAGGTTTGTTTTTGTTCTTCCATGTGATGTAATCCTTTCTTCAGACAGTGGGGGATTGTAATTCTGATTTTTCTTCGGATACATTTTTCAGGATCTTGTTGAGAAGGGCAATTGCCTGATCTGTTTCCTGATCTGATAAATCTTTTGTGGTAATACTGACTAATTCCGTAAAAGTGTCCCTTATTCTGGGGGCGATTTCCCGCCCTTGTTCCGTCAGAAACAAACGTTCAAAACGGCGGTCCTTTTCATCCTTTTCTTTTTTGATATATCCATGATGAATCAACTGCTTTACCGCTTTTGCCGTAGTGGATTTCCCGATGTGAAGATGCTGGCTTAAGTCTTTTTGAGTAATTCCTTCATTTTTGGAAATGACATAAAAGAAATCGTGCTGGCCGCTTTGGATGGAAATATCCTTTAGCTTGGAATTCAATATGCTTTGTATGTTTCTGTAAATAGCAGCATTCAGCTTTCCTATATTGTCCATAATTCACTATCACCTCATTTTTTAATTAGTTTCTTTTGCAACTATTTGAAATCATATCACTAAAAAGTTTCCTTTGCAACTATTTTTTTGAGGGGAAGTTTTGGAAACGAAAATTTGAAAAAAATGAGGTAGATTGACAATAACGGAACAGGGGATATATAATACATATCATAAATAAATGGGGAATTTAAGCCTGATGAAGCATTGGGGTATTGGCGTAAGGAGCAGATGATGGTTAAAAAAGAGGAATTGGCATTTATACGGTCCCGTCTTGATTTCTGGGATAGATTAAGTGAGCGGGAAGCAGATTTTCTGGAAAGTAATATTTCTGCGGTGTCTTATAAGAAGGATTATAACCTTCACAGTGCAGGCAGTCAGTGCCAGGGCGTTCTTTTGATCAAAAACGGAGGACTTCGGGTTTATATTTTGTCCGAGGATGGCCGTGAGGTCACGTTGTACCGGGTTTCTTCCGGAGAGGTCTGCGTATTTTCCGCTTCCTGTATCTTAAGCCATATTACCTTTGATGTTCACATTGATGCGGAACAGGATACGGAAGCCTATCTGATTCATATAAGCGCTTTCAGTAAGCTGAGCGATGAAAATGTATATGTGGAGAATTTTGCATATAAAAATGCCGTTGAACGATTTTCTGATGTGATGTGGGCCATGGAACAGATTCTTTTCATGAGCTTTGATAAAAGGCTTGCCATCTTTTTGGCGGATGAGATGGCTAAGACTAATTCTACCAGCCTTTACATCACCCAGGAGCAGATTGCCAGATACATCGGAAGTGCCAGGGAGGTGGTTTCCCGTATGTTAAAGGTGTTTAAGGCGGAAGGAATCATCGAACAGACCAGAGGAGCTATCTGCGTGATTGACAAGGATAAATTGAGAGCGCTTACGAAATGAGGAAGAGCCTGTATTCAGAAGATGAAAACTGAATACAGGCTCTTTGTTTACATGAAGTTATATTCTGTCACAATAGGACTTCTTCCGCTTACCTTGTCATGGTAGTATTCGTAAAAGGAAAGTCCCAGAAAGCTTCCGGCAACATTGACCACGTTTTGAAAGCCCAAGTGCTGAAGAGCCAGGGCGGCGTTATAGCTTCGTTGTCCGGTGCGGCAGTGCAAATATACGGTCCGTTCTTTGGGAATTTCACTGACCCGTTCCCTAAGCTGGCTTAAGGGTATGTTAAAAGCTCCCTTGATATGGCCACTTTCGTATTCATATGGCTCCCTCACGTCAATGATCAACTCCTGGTTTTCCACCAACTCCCTTACCTTGTCTACGTTCACCTGCTTAAATTCCTGGTTTAAAAGGTTGGAGCCCACATACCCTGCGTAATTGACAATGTCCTTTGCCGTGGAAAATGTGGGAGCATAACACAGCTCCATATCCTTTAAGTCCTCTAAAGTTCCGCCCAGCTTTATGATGGAGGCAATGACATCAATCCTTTTTGTGACATTTCCCTTTCCAATGGCCTGGGCCCCCAGTATTTTTCCCGTGGGAACTTCAAACAGCAGCTTAAAGTGCATGGGAGCCGCCTCCGGCATGATTCCGACCCGGTCTGAAAGGATGATGCGGACGATGTTATAATTGATTTTCAGATGAAGGGCCTGAATCAAGGCTTCATTCAATCCGGTAGAGGCGCCGTTGTACTCAAATACCTGAATGGCAGAGGAGCCGATATATCCCCTGTTCAGGGTATTTATCCCATGGATGTGGTCTGCGGCAGTTCTGGCCTGCTTTAAGGCAGGGCCGGCCAAAGACAGCTTGGAGGGAGTACGGGTCAGCGCATGGTAAATTTCCACTGCATCGCCCACTGCGTAAATGCTGGGATCACTGGTCTGATAATGCTTGTTTACTTTTATGGCACCTGTTTCTCCGATTTCCAGACCAGCTTCCTTTGCAAGCTGGGTTTCCGGGGATACACCGATTGCCATGACGACAGCTCCTGCTTCTATTTCTTTTCCTGAGGCCAATATTACTTTATGTTCTTCAAAGGATTCTACCTTGTCTCCTAAGATTAAATTGATATCATGGTCTATGAGCGTCTTATGAAGAATCTGAACCATATCATCATCAAAGGGCCTTAAAATCTGGCTGGCGGCTTCCACCAGGGTGATGGAGAATCCGGCCTTCTGTAAGTTTTCTGCAATTTCAATTCCGATGAACCCGCCTCCGATGACAGCAATATCCTTGCTGGGCATCTGCTTCACAAAACGGTTTAGCCGGTCAATATCCACCACATTCCGGACGGTAAATACATTTGCCTTTTCCAACCCGGGAAATTTTGGAACAATGGGGGCTGCTCCAGGGGACAGGATCAGCTTGTCATAGGTTTCTTTGTATTCTTCACCTGAATCTGTTTTCTTTACGGTGACGGTCTTATTTTCCCTGTCAATGGCCGTAACCTGGCTGCCTGTGCGGGCATCAATATGATACTGTCTGAGAAAGAGCTCCGGGTTCATCAGAACCAGGTCTTCTGCATCGTTTATCATTCCGCTTAAATGGTAAGGAAGGGAGCAGTTTGAAAAGGAGACATGAGGCCCTTTTTCAAACATGATGATCTCGTCCTCTTCACTGTTTCTTCTGAGCTTTGCCGCGGCTGACGCTCCGCCTGCCACTCCCCCTACGATCAATATTTTCTGCTTCATAAAATTCCTCCTGTTGCTGCATGGTTTTATTTTTTTATGGCTCTGTAAGAATTCATGCCTCCCGCAACGTCTAAGACGCGGAAGCTTTGTTTTGAAAGCTCTTTTACGGCCCTTGCGCTCCGTGCGCCGGACTGGCATAGGATATAGTAGGTTTTGTCCCTGGTTAAATATTTCCCGGGCTCAGCAAGTAAATTTCCCATGGGTATGTTTTTTGCTGTCTTTATGCTTCCGGTCTGGTATTCGTAAGGCTCCCGGATGTCGATAAGTTCTATTTCACCGATCAGACTATCAATATCCACAGCCTGAATGATTTTTCTTTCTGTTCGTTTTAAAAATTCAAACATGTTTTCCTCCCGGATTTTTCAGATTTATGTTAATCGTTGATTTTCTTTCTTCTCTGCTATCTATTATAAAGAAATTGAGGGAAATGTCTGTGACTATATCACATAAGCTTTTGGTATTTCCGGGCTGAATTGATGTTTTGAATTTATAATTCCATTTTATTACTTATGTTTATTAAAATCAATGAAGTAATTATATTAATCAGAAAATTTTTTTACGAAAGAAAATTTGTGTGGATTTTATTTTTAACATTCAAAAAATAAAGAATCACAGCTCCTTGACTTTATTAAATTAACTTGTTATAATTTTTTTCAGGTTATGGGAAGGCAAAGGGGCTGGAACTCGAAAAGTTCTAGCCTCTTTTTGCATTTTTTTAAATAACTTTGTATTGTGTAAATTCATATACAATAATCTAAGGAGGAGAAAAATTATGTCATATGTAGATGAGGTTTATGACAGGGTTGTGAAACAGAATCCAGGAGAGACGGAATTTCACCAGGCGGTTAAAGAGGTGCTTGACTCTTTAAAGCTGGTCATTGATGCAAATGAGGAATCATACCGTAAGATGGGGCTTTTGGAGCGCCTTGTTGAACCGGAGAGAATCATTTCCTTTCGGGTACCGTGGGTGGATGACAATGGTCAGGTCCAGGTTAACAAAGGTTTCCGGGTTCAGTTCAACAGCGCTATCGGCCCTTACAAGGGAGGTCTGCGTCTTCATCCTTCCGTAAATCAGGGGATTCTGAAGTTCTTAGGCTTTGAGCAGGTATTCAAGAATTCACTGACCGGCCTTCCCATCGGCGGCGGCAAGGGAGGTTCTAATTTTGATCCCAAAGGAAAATCAGACAGAGAGGTTATGGCATTTTGCCAGAGCTTTATGACAGAGTTGTCCAAATACATTGGCGCAGATCAGGATGTTCCGGCCGGTGACATCGGCGTTGGAGCGAGAGAGATCGGTTTTCTGTATGGACAGTATAAGAGATTGACAGGTTTATACGAAGGCGTTCTTACCGGAAAGGGTCTTACTTACGGCGGTTCTCTTGTCCGCACCCAGGCTACAGGCTATGGACTTGTCTATATTCTCGATGAGATGTTAAAGGACAACGGCAAGGAGCTGGCAGGAAAAACTGTAGTAGTATCCGGTTCTGGAAATGTGGCAATCTACGCCACTGAAAAAGTACATCAGCTGGGCGGCAAGGTAGTTGCATTAAGCGATTCCTGCGGTTATATCTATGATAAGGATGGAATTAACCTTGATCTGGTTAAGGAAATCAAGGAAGTGCGCAGAGGACGTATTAAAGAATACGTGGAAGAGGTTCCAACGGCAGTTTATACAGAAGGAACAGGAATCTGGAGCATTCCTTGTGATGTGGCTCTTCCTTGTGCGACTCAGAATGAGTTGAATTTAGAGGATGCCAAAACCTTGAAGGCCAACGGATGCTTTGCAGTTGCAGAAGGCGCCAACATGCCTTCTACTAGAGAAGCTACTGATTTCTATTTGGAAAATGGAATCCTGTTTATGCCGGGCAAGGCGGCTAACGCAGGCGGCGTAGCAACTTCCGCACTGGAAATGAGCCAGAACAGCCAGAGGCTTTCCTGGACCTTTGATGAAGTAGATGAAAGACTTCATAAAATTATGGTTCAGATTTATGCAAAGACAGCTTCAGCAGCAGAGCGTTATGGCGTAAAGGGAAATTATGTGGCAGGTGCCAATATTGCCGGATTTGAAAAGGTAGTGGAGGCCATGACTGCACAGGGAATCGTGTAGTATTATAGAAAAAAGAGATTCAGTTCTTTGTAAAAACAGAGGGCTGGGTCTTTTTTTTATGGATTAAGGAGCGTGTGGATGTTCTGCTAATGTGATATAATTATTTTAAGGTTTATGAAGTGGGGCACAAAAACTGAGAAGGTAAGAAGAAATATCTATATACAAAAAGGAGGGCTTGGAATTGAATCAGAAGGCTATAACATGTTATGAGGATTTTGTAAATGCATTGCTTGAGGCAGGATTTTCCATGGGAGGCGGAAACAGCGATGGCATTTTTTCGCTGATTGACTGGAACTGGAATGAACAGCCGCCCTATGATACTCCGGTGAAATGGCATACCGGAGACCCTGAAATCGATCCGTGGGAATGGCGTATGAGAGTGCTGGACGAGCGTGACGACATAGGCTATACAAAGTTTTTCTTTAAGAAAAGCGGTTACATTACCAGGGAATGGATTCCTTGTTTTCTTGCAGCCCGGCGGGGTAATATGACTTTTGAAGAAGCTTATGAAGATGGATTAGTCAGCAATTATGCTAAACGGATATACAGCGTTATTGCTGAATACGAAATACTGCCGCTTCATGCTATCAAAGAGCTTGGAGGGTTCGGAAAAGAGGAGAAAAGCCAGTTTGACCGGGCCTTGACGGAATTGCAAATGAAGATGTATCTGACTATGTGCGGAAGAAAACAAAAGGTTTCCAGCAAGGGGGAGGAATACGGCTGGTCCTCGACGGTATTTTGTACTACGGAAAGGTATTGGGGCGAGGAGGTTTTTAAAGAATCCGGCAAGATTGAAAAGGCCGATGCAATTAAAAAAATAACTGAGCAGATTTACAAATTAAACCGGGAAGCAGAGCAGAAAAAGATTATGAAATTTATCAATGGTTAAATAAAGGTAATACAAAAACCGAAGTTTATGGATATTAAAGTCGGATTTGTTCGATTTAAGTCGAAAAATACAATAATGATTAAAAATTAACATAAAATAATGAAGAAAATAAAATAAATATCAAATTTTTCTAAAAATTTATTGAAGTTTTTCTAAAAGAGTATTATAATGCCCTTATAAATGTAGGTTGCAGTACCCCTGACTGCACAAAAACAATCATAAGGAGGAACAAGTATGGAAAGTGTTCAAGTAGTACCGATTATTATTTTAATTCTCTACATAGGGGTTATGCTCTCCATCGGTTTTTTTGTAAACAGGCTGACTATTAAAACCAGTACTGACTATATGCTTGCAGGGAGAAGGATGGGGGTTCTCATGATTGCATGCTCTCTTTCAGCCAACAACATTGGCGGCGGAAGCACCACGGGGGTGGCGGCCAAGGCGTTTAACGGTTGGGGAATGAGTGCTGCGTGGTATGTTCTGGCGGCAGCGGTTGCTATGATTCCACTGTCATTTTTTGCGCCCAGGATTCGAAAGACAATGGCAGTGACCATCCCGGAAGTAGTAAACCGGCGATTTGGTAATTTTGCAGGGGTTATTACAGCGGTATTAAATGTTCTTTCTTTGTTTTGCTTAACAGCTTCCCAGATTCTGGCATCAGCTTCTGTTTTAAGTGCGATCACGGGAATTCCTCTTAATGCAGCAGTTTTTGTGGCAGGCGGAATCATCATTGTGTATACCACTTTAGGCGGAATGCTGGCAGATGCCATAGCGGACATTTTACAGTTTTTTATTATTTTTTTCGGCCTTTTGATATCCGTTCCAATGGTAATTCAAGGGGCAGGCGGCTGGCAGGTAGTATCGAATCTGCTTCCTCCGGTAGAGCTTGATATATTTAAAATAGGGATTCCGACCATCCTTGGGCTTATTTTCAACTATTTCTGCACCTTCCTTTCCGGTCCTGAAATGGTAAGCCGTTTTTCCAGTGCTGAGGATGAAAAAACAGCAGTAAAGGCCTCCGTTTTATCAGCTGTTTTAATGGCGCTTTTGGCTTTTATGCCCACTCTCATCGGTCTGGTTGCATTGGCTGAGAATCCGGGTCTGGATGGAGGTCAGGGAACTACGGCTCTTATGTATGCCTCTTCAAAATACGCACCTCCCATTGTAACAGGGCTTGTTGCGGCTGCTATTGTTGCAGCAACCATGTCCAGCGCAGATTCCAATCTTTTATGCGCTTCTACTATAGTAATAAAGGATATTTATCAGCGCTTCATTAATCCGGAGGTAACAGATAAACGGCTGATCACCTTTACCAGGGCAAGCAACGTAATAATTTGTATAGTTTCCATGGGAATTGCATTATTTAACATTAACTTAATTACCTTGAACCTGTTCGCTTTTGCTCTTCGTTCTGCGGGACCATTTGCAGCCTATGCCCTTGGAATGGTAGTTCCAAAGGCCACGAAGAATGCCGGGATTGTATCGATTCTCATAGGATCTGTTGCAGTTATAATATGGCAGATATGGGGCGGAAATACCGGAATTCTTCCTATTGTATTCGGTTGTTTCTGGGGAGTTGTTTCCTTCTTCCTTGTGACCAAGGTGGAATCTTCCATGGGCAAGCCTCCGGCACCGTCTGCATTTGACAGCTGATCTAATAAAATATAATTGCATGGATGAGTCATCACTTTGTGATGGCTCATTTTTGGTATAATGGGAAATTGAGTTTGAAGATAAATCTTAATATCATCGGGGCCATCATCTTCCATAAGGAAATAATGCATGTTAATCAAGTCAGAATCTACGATGCCTTCCATTTTGCAAAATAAAAAAGCTGCTTCAGGATATAGTATTAAAAAAATAAAATCAGTACGTAACATTTTAAAGGGCATAATCGTCTTTATTAGTGTATGTACAAAAATCCGGATTACAATAATTATTGAAAATGCAGAATGCCATGTTGCAGCAGTATGGAGGCAGGAATGAGGAATAGAGAGAACAACAGAGAAATGATTGAAAAACTCTGCAGGGATACCTGGAGAGAGCTGTACAGCTTTATTTATTATAAAGTCCAGAACCGTGAAGAGGCTGAGGATATCACACAGGAGACTTATGCGAAGGCGATAGCTTTTTTAAATAAAAATGATGTGAATATTCTGGAATGCAAAAAGTATTTAAGATTCATAGCAATGAACATCATTCGCGATCAGTGGAGGGCAAAAAAGAGGCGGGGCTGCAGCGTGAATTTAGAGGATGTAAATCCGGAGGAAATTGTGGAGGAGGACTTCTCGGATTCTCTGACGGAAAGGGACCGGATTGAAGAGGCCATGAACCGGCTGACGGAAGAACAGCGGACCGTGATTGATTTGCGGATTATCAAGGGATATAGTGCCGCGGAAGCCGGAAAGCTGATGCAAAAGAAAGAGGGGGCCATCCGTGTTCTTCAGCTGCGGGCGGTGAGAGCCCTGGCGAAGATACTGGAAGCAGAACAAGGTAAGGAGGAAAGATAAAAATGGATGAAAGGAAGTTATCTCAATATATTGACGATTTAAACGTCGGAAAAAAGCCGAAGGAACACAAAAATGGGTTACAAGAGGAAGAAATGGATGACCAGGCTCTTTTTGAAACCGTAAGAAAGGTACGGCTGCTTCGGGAGGTGGAATATCCTGATGATTTATTCCCCCAGCGCCTTATCAATTCTCTGGAAGCAAAAGAAAAGCCTGTAAGAAAAAGAAGAAAGAGATATGCATTTATCAGTGCCGTTTCAGCAGCAGCAATACTGCTCCTGGTGACTGCATATTATTTCCTTCCAAATAAGACCTCTGATATGGTATATGCAATGGAACATGCCATGAAGGCAGTCCGGGCTTACCATGGAATCATTGAGGTGAGTGAAACCAATGAGCTGGGAGAAACTATCATACAGTCAAAAAGGGAGGTATGGGCGGATAGGAGCGGCAATTATTATATCAAGGATCTGGAGGTGGTTTCCGGGGAATCCGTAACAGCAAACAATGGACAGCAGAAGTGGCAGCTTAGCCCGGATGAGAGAACTGTTTATCTGTTACCGGCATTTCCCGATGATTACCGTTTTACCTTTGAACTTGGAAATGAAATTAATGATGCTGCAAAGGCACAGACGGTTGAAGTGATTAGTCAGGAGACCATCCATGGACGAAAAGCGACAAAGCTTCAAATCATTCCGGATGGAGGAAGTCCTTACTTTTTATGGGTTGATAATGAGACAGACCTGCCTTTGCAAAAGGTTTCAGCCATGCAGAATGCAATTCAAATCAAGGCAGAGTATACCTCTTTTGAATTAATAAATGAAATTCCCCAGAACCTTTTAGCCTATGATGTGCCGGAAGGTTACAAGGAGGAAGATACCAATATGGAACAGACGGCTGCTTCCCTGGAAGAGGCCAGGGAGCTGGCTGGCTTTATGCCTAAGCTTCCCGGTGAGACAGCAGAGGGATATATACTGAACCGGATAGCAGTTGAGAAAGACCATGAGACTGTGAAGCTGTATTACTCAGGCGGAGATTTGGCGGGTTCAATTCTTTTAACCCAGTCTAAAACAGCAGGAGAGCTGGTTCCCTCTTCCATGGCAATTATTGGAACTGTAAATCAGAACAAGGCGGAAATTATAAATTCAGAGACAAACCGGTCTATCCGATGGCAGGAAGATGGCATGGAATACTGTGTATTGGGGACAGCAACCTTAGAAACCCTGACTGTTTTCGCAAAAGGGCTGTCCGGCGGAAATGTAGTAATACCGGTGAGCGTGGAGAATCCGGAACAGCCGCAGGTTAAGGTTGATGCTGACCTGTCCGTAGAAGAAAATGAGCAGAAGAGTGTGGATGCAGGCCATTCCCCCTGGAAGCTGGACCCGGCTTTTGTATCTCAGGTATTTGCGAGTCTGCTGCTGTCGCCGGAAGGTATTGTTGGAGATTACCCCATTGCTTATGAAGATATTGAAATCACTGAAAATAACGGAATTGAGGCAACTGCACAAATCAAGGATGAAAAATCCATTGCGAAATATGTTTATTTAAAACGCCTTGTCCGCCAGGATGATACCGGCATCTGGACTGTGGTTGGATATGATACGGATAAAAGGTGAAATGCAAAAGAAGGAGGGGTATCTTCATAGCATTCAATGAGGGTGAAGCATTGGGAAGATGATACTGCGGACTGCCTGGAAAATTCAGAATATAAAAATTTTACTGGAATTCTCCTCATTTATAGTATATAATAAGCGTTAAGACTTGAGGCGGAGTGTTCTTCGCCTCATTGTATTCCTTTTATTTTCTTAACATTATTAGAAAGCAGGTGATGATTTCATGCACAAATTCCTGAGAACTGTTGGTTTTAGTCTTTATCAGAAAGACAAAGAGATAGAAAAATTACTGGATAAGCTCTGTGAAGATTTGTCCGGAATAAAACGAATGCAGATCGACGAGGAATCCAATCTCTGTGAGCTTCGCAAGGAAGTGGCGCCCGGCATGGGGATTGTCATTTTCGGAGAGATGGACCAGGAGGGAAACTTTCAAAGACAATACTATTACCCATATTTGAAGAGCACTGACATGACATCAGATGTGTCCTGTTCCATTCAGCGCCATACGGAAAAGGAGACATACGCCGGGCTTTTGGATGAATATAAAGTGGGAATTTCCCTTATTTTTTATATAGATAATTCTTTTGAATGCAGGGAACGGATCATTGACCGCCATCCCATGGATACAAAGGATGTATGTATGACCGGCCTGGCTATAAATGGAAAGGTTCTTTTGCCCATCCAGAAGACGGAAAAGCAGAGGGAGAGAGCCAGAGTGGCTGCAAAAGACCGCAACAATCTTTTGGAGGCGGCGAAAAACGGGGATGAGGATGCCATGGAAACTCTGACCATTGAGGATATTGATTTATATTCCCAGGCTTCCAGAAGAGTGATGAAGGAGGATTTATACTCCATCATTGATTCCTGTTTCATGCCCTGCGGCGTGGAGTGCGACCAGTATTCCATTATCGGTGAGATCATTAAGATGGATGTGAAGAAGAACCAGATTACGGAAGAAGAGGTCTATGATTTTACCGTGGAGTGCAGCGACTTGATTTTCCATGTTGCAATTGCAAAAAAGGATCTGGTGGGAACTCCTGAAGTGGGACGCCGGTTTAAGGGACAGATCTGGATGCAGGGAACCGTGAATTTTAAGGAGTCTCTGGAAGAAATATAAGATTTGTCTTGACGAAAAAGGAAATTGTGAATATAATAGTAGACGGACTGTGCAGCAGATGCTGCCGTACAGTCCGTTAAAAAATGCAGATTTATGCATGAGTTTCTGTAGCTCAGCAGGATAGAGCGTCCGCCTCCTAAGAGAACTTAGAGCGTTCGTTTTTAAGGGATTCGCCCAACAAAATTTCATATGTGTTTCTGTAGCTCAGCAGGATAGAGCGTCCGCCTCCTAAGCGGAAGGCCAGCGGTTCGAATCCGCTCAGGAACACCAGACGCATCGCCGAAAGCCTTAGTTTTACTAGGTTTTCGGCTTTTTTGTTTTTTTGGAAAGGTTTACCTTTTTGCTAATATGCTAATTAGCAGTGCTTGTATGACGTAAACTGTGGAAAACAAGTTCTTGTGAATTTATTTCAGGATCATTTATTTCTGCTAAAATATCCTTAAACCTTTTATTCATAGTTTACAAATGACCACTGTAAGTCACCTATTTCACCGCCATGTAAAGTGCAACTAATGGCAAGTAAAATAGAACAATGGATTATAAAGTAATCGTAGGACTCTAGAGTGTGTTTGATAAATAAAAGTTGCACAAAACATATGTTTTTTCTGCCTATTTCATGATAAAATAAAGAAAAATGGGTGTTTCTTATGTTGAGACGTTATGAATTAACAGACCAAGAATGGAAGCAAATTATAAACCTTTTACCACCCGAAAACACAGGCAAGCGTGGCCGACCAGGCAAAGCAAATTGTTCCATGCTTAATACCATGGTTTGGATTGCTCGTAGTGGTGCCCCATGCAGGGATATCCCAGAACGCTACGGATGTGATCATTTGCTTGGTACTATTAATCTGGCACTTACAGATAAGAATCTGAAGCAAAAGGTGTATCGTATATTAATGCGTGAACATTCTGCTGAAAGGACACTTAAATTTCCCGACAAATCATTAGTTGTCTGTTATTATTACTGCAATAGTAACTGCGATAACAAAGGCCGACAACTCTGAAATGCTGTTGCCTGCTGATAATGATGATAAGGAGGGGACTGGAATGGGGATGTTACAAATATGATGCAGTTTATTCTGGCCGCTATGGCTGAAGTGATTGGAACAATAATGGGAGGATTAGATGGCCTTTTGTATTCACTAATTGTTTTTGTCGGAGTGGATTACGCTACTGGGGTCATGGTCGAGGGTATCAATAAGGCGTGTTTCAATCAGCTTGGGTTTCGGAAGGTTATTAAGAAGATTATGATTTTCTGCATGGTGGCTCTGGCTCATACCATTGATAATTATGTAATTAGAAATGGAAGTATGTTGCGAACAGCAGTTATTTTATTTTATCTGTCCAATGAGGGGATTTCTATTTTGGATAATGCAACACATGTGGGTTTACCAATACCAAAGAAGCTGAAAGTAGTGTTGGAGCAAATTAAAGAGAGTGATGGTAATGAAGGTGAGTGAAAGTTGCGTATCTAAGTTATTGAGGAATCATTTTAATAAAATAGAACATGGAGGAGAGCACAAATATAGACATGTAAGAATACGGTTTTAAAACTCACACTACCTGTGCGGGCTTTGGGAGGACAAATCTTTAATGAAATTTGCAGACGGTATCTGCAAATTTAGAAAGGAAAACGATATGCTACCGGATAATAAAGAATATTTTGCATTAGTAGATGACATAAAAAGAAGAATCCAAGCAGCGCAGTATCAAGCAATGTTACATGCAAATGCAGAGTTGATAAATTTATATTGCCTGCCATTTGGCGGGGCCAAGGGAGCCGGTCTGGCGATGCTGATGGATATGATGGCCGGAATGTATACCGGTTCTCAATATGCCGGAGATGTGAGCAGTCTGTATTACCGCTTTGAAGAGCCGCAGAATCTTGGACATATGATCTTTATCATGAAGGCCGACTTATTTATGCCGATGGATGAATATAAAAAGAAAATGGATATCTATTATAAACGTCTTAAGGCTCTGCCCAGAGCGGCAGGGGTTGATGAAATCCTGATGCCTGGAGAACCGGAAGACAGAAAGACAGAGCAGTCCAGAAAAGAAGGAATACTACTCTCAAAAAATATTCAGGAGAGCTTGTATGCAGAATGCCTGCAGCGTAAGGTTGAATGTTCTGATATTCTTGATACTGAAGATGTAGATCTAAGTCAAAATGCCGGAGCCGTGGTATTTGAGATGAAGAAATAATGGGAAAAGGATGCTGCATAATGAACCATCATAGCACAGTTGTGATAGTTTTTAAGTGGTTCGTATCTGCAGCATCCTTTTAGAACTAATATGATTCAAGAACGGATGTAACAAAGTTTGAAATTAACGGATAATGAAGAGCATTTTCATTATAAACCAACCAGGATTTCCGGGTAAACTTCGATCCGTCTTTAAATGTCAGCGGAAGTGAAAATAAGCCATCCTTTGGATCAAAATATTTAATATCGGAAAAAATACCGTAGCCCAGTTTGTGCTTGATCATCTGCAGGCAGGCTTCTCCGCTGTTTACTTTGAGCTTTATATTCGGCGGGGTGTCAAAGTTTTCATTCCACCATTTGGCGGTGGCATTTACAACAGTTTCTTCTTTTGCATACTCAATTTGAGGGAGGTTTGGCAAATCTTCCAGCGTAATTGGCCGGTGGGATATGATTGTGATCTGATCCTCTGACAATAAATGCTTTTTTAAAGGGGTGTTTATGTTGCCGCGTGCGAAGCAGGCATGCAGCTCATGTGCTTCCAGTGATTTTATCAGTTGGCTGCTCAAATCGGTGTGGAGTTCTAATTTGATCTGAGGAAATTTTTCTGAAAACTTTTCTACCAGCGCAGGGATGACAAAGTGCATGAAAGAGTTTGGCACACCGATTTTAAGAGTTCCCCGGGAGCCGTGTTCAGACTGTTCAATATGATCCTTTATTTCATCCAATGCCCTGAGAATTTCAGCGGCCTTTTGTACCACATATTCTCCATTTGGGGTAAAAACAATACCTTTACTGCCTCGGATCAGCAAAGTGGTATCAAGTTCAAGTTCCAGCTGCTGAAGTCTTCTGGTCAGTGTTGGCTGGGTTATAAACATCAGATTTGCGGTGCGGGTAATATTTTTTGTATTGTAAAGCGTCATAAGTATTTTCCAATCAAAATCTCTCATAGCCCCTCCTGTATTTCTGATAATATCATGGTTGTTATTTGTTATCAGCATATAATGATTGATGTGATTAGTCAATCATACAATAGTAAAAAATTGATGTGAGGTGACAAACTATAAATAGT
>DGRE01000009.1 GCA_002389905.1 Hungatella sp. UBA4396
CGCTTCTTTATGTAGCGCTTACGGTCCTTCCAATTGAAATCCTTTAAGAGGAGGTTTTTGATGTCACTTGTTCTGATTCCCATTTGAGAAGCCAGTAACAATAATGCAAGATCTCGTTTTCCGATTGCAGTCGTAGTATCTACGGCATCAACTATGTCAACAATCTCATCTGTTTCTAAAGAAGAAGGCAGAAATGCTTCCCGGCTCAGATGAATAGTTGGCACAAGCTGCTGATAATCAATGGTGGTTATTCCTCCTTCAAATAGGAACCGAAAAAATGACCTTAAACAGGAAGTGACAGCTTTCAAATAGTTTTTGGACTGTTTCATATGAAGTAACAGATATCTTGATATTATTTCATAGGAAACGTTATTTAAATCATTGACTCCATTGTCAGAAAGATATTGAAGAAATTTCATGCTTTGGAATCTTGCACGCATGATAGTAGTGTCAGCATAATCATTGGTCTCGAGGATTTCTATATAGGTTGACCATATATATTTGAAGCGGTCAGGACATTTTTGCTTCAGTTTCTGTCCGTTTTTGCTACAGTAATGGATATTTCCTGTTTTCTGAAAATGTCTAAGCTTCAAGAGATGAGTAATTCTCTGTGTTATAAACTGGGTGTTTTGACCACGTTTTGCATCCATATCTGTCTGATATTTTTCATTAATAAATACTTGTGCTAGTTCGTCTGAATAAGCAATGTATATTCCGAGGTACTAGAACCATCTGCACGGTCGTTTAGAGCCACTGTCACGATTGGATAGAGCCACCTTCACGGAAAGTGAGCCATTCATATATATGTATCCTATAATGAGATTGGCACACATCAGTGTGACTATCATTACAGGAGGACGATAATTATGGTTAATTATCGAGAAATCTTAAGACTAAATAGTCTTAAGTACACGCAGCGACAAATTGCTGCAAGCGTGCACAGTTCACGCAATACAGTTAGTGATGTCATTAAACTGGCATCAGAAGCAGGCATTGATTGGCCTTTAAACGATTCTTATACGAATGAGATGCTGTATGCCTCGCTTTACCCCAATCGTTTGGAAGCCGTTAATCCAAGAAAGGAGCCAGACTATAGTTACATTCATAAAGAATTAGCGAAGCCGGGTGTTAATCTGACTCTGCTATGGTCAGAATACTGTAGTGAGTGCAATAACAATGCGCAGACACCATACATGTATTCCCAATTTTGTGATAAGTATCGCTATTGGGCACGCCTTACAAAAGCAACCATGCGTATCAATCACAAACCCGGTGATGTAATGCAGGTCGATTGGGCTGGTACTACAATTAAGTATCACGATTCTGTGACTGGACAAGAGTATGATGCGTATGTTTTTGCAGCTGTGCTTCCCTGCAGTTGCTATGCCTATGTTGAGGCGTGTGATGATATGAAGATAACAAACTGGCTGCTATGCCACGTTCACGCCTACAGCTACTTTGGAGGTGTTCCGAGACTTTTAATACCGGATAATCTCAAGGCCGGTGTAGTAAAGAACACTCGGTATGACACGGTGTTGAATCGAAGTTACGAGGAACTGGCAGGGTATTATGATACGGCTATCATTCCTGCAAGGGTCAGGCATCCTAAGGATAAGAGTCTTGCCGAAGGAACTGTGAAGTTAGCAACCACATGGATCATTGCTGCCTTGAGAAATCGTCTCTTCTTCTCTATTGAAGAAGTAAAAAGTGCAGTTGCTGAAAAGTTGGAAGAGCTTAATCACTCTCAATTCAAAAAACGGGAGGGATGCCGCTTTACAGCTTATTCCGATGAAGAACAGGCATTTATGAAGCCACTTCCCTTAACCCCGTTTGAGCCGGCAGTTTGGTCCACTGCCATGGTTCCTCTTGATTATCTCATATCGGATGGAAAAAATAAATATTCCGTTCCTTTTGATCTCATGGGTGAACAGGTGGACATACGGATTACCAAAGCTACCGTGGAAGTTTATTATCATGGTGCAAGAGTTGCTTCGCATCCACGACCGGCTGTGATACTGCGTGATCCAGTGGTACAGCCACAGCACATGCCAACTGAACATCGCAAATATCTTTCGTATAACAGTGATGATTTTACATCGTGGGCAAAAGATATCGGTTCTCACACTGCTAAGGTGGTTACATACTTCCTGTCTGCCGGACGTGAGCCGGAGCAGGGATATAAATCATGTGCAAGTCTTATCAGGCTTAATGATAAGTATGGTCATAATCGTCTTGAGAATGCCTGTAAAAAGGTCTTGGAATACACTTCACAGCCATCTATTCGTATTATCAGTACAATGCTGAAGAATGGACAGGACAAAGTAAATACGGATGTACCATCCGCCGAATCCAAACCTGTCAATCATGGCATCACCCGTGGTGAGGCTTACTTCCGTAAAGGAGGTGCACGGTCATGATTAACCAAAGCACGATTGAACTGCTAAGATCCCTGAAACTCAACGCTATGGCCACGGAGTTGGATAATCAATTAAAAGATCCACAGACATATGGCGCGCTTGGTTTTGAGGAGCGTCTTGCGCTTATAGCAGATGCAGAATGGTCCAAACGCCAGTCTAATAAACTGATGCGTTACATAAAAAATGCTCACTTTGCTACCGCCAGCGCAAGTATTGAAGGAATCGAATACCACGAGGACCGTAAGCTGGACAAGGCGGAAATAATAAGGTTTGCAACCTGTCAGTATATAGCAGAAGGTCATCATATCATCCTAAAAGGAGCCTCTGGTAATGGCAAGACATACATTGCATGCGCTCTTGGCAATGCAGCTTGCCGTAAGTTCAAAACCGTGAAATACATCCGCATGCCAGAACTTCTGGATGAACTCAATGTAGCAAAAGGCTGTGGTGAACTCAAGAAAACGATCAAAGCATACCAGAAAACAGACCTGCTGATTCTGGATGAATGGCTCATTCGCACACTTACCACACAAGAATCGTATGATTTATTGGAAATCATAGAGGCAAGATGTCAGAGAGGTTCCATTATCTTCTGTACTCAGTATGAGCCTGGCGACTGGTATGTACGGATCACACCCACCAACAGTGATAGTACCATATCAGATGCAATCATGGATAGAATCATTCATAATGCTTACGATGTACTGATTGATGGCAGGGTTTCCATGCGTGAACGCCACGGACTCAAATCCATTCAGGAAGGTGGTGCTTCACATGAGTAATTACTGTGCTTTTAGCAAAGACCATTCCTGCATTAAGTGGATGGATTATGAACTTACACGTCAGGAGCTGGAAGAAGCTGATGAACTCTGTCATGGTAACTGGATTGAAATCCAACATCTGCGTGAACGGATAGATATTTTGGAAGAACTTCTCCAAAAGGCTGGCATAGATTTTCCGCCAGAGTACTAAAGTTTCACAAGTACCTAACGCCAATGTTCAGTTGTCATATATAATTAACAGAACTTAATCTGATAACTAACGCAAGTAGTAATTGGCTCAGTTTCCATGAGGGTGGCTCTCACCCTCCGTGGGACTGGCTCTAAATGACCGTGCAGGTGGTTCTTAACGGTCGGAATATACAAGCAATGATACTTTTTAAGTCTGCATATTTACATAAAGCATGATAGGTTCTCCAGTGACGCGTAATTCCCCAGTTTGTATAGCCTTCCTTAGAGAGCTGGTCTAATACAAGCTGGCATAGTTCTTCCAATTGATTCATAACTGGAATCCTCCTTTTTTGATTCCATTATGAATGATTATGAGAAGTAAATCAGTAACCTGAATAATTATTACAGGATTAAAAAATGATTACTTCCCATAATAAATAAGTTCACATAATTACGCTTATGCGAAGCTTCCCATAAGCGTAAATCAATTGATGGTCTCTGCAGTATCGTACGTGACAAACTTTCCATGGACCCGGATCAGTCATCATTGTTCCTTTTCTGCGGAAAGCGCTGTGATCGGATTAAGGTACTGCTCCATGAACCAGATGGGTATGTGCTCCTTTACAAGCGCTTGAGTGTCACACAGGGACGATACCGTTGGCCACGAAAGAGTTCAGAAGCACAGGCGATTACCTGGCGGCAGCTTGACTGGCTCCTCAGTGGTCTGGAGATTGAACAGCCAAAGGCTATCCAGACCGGATAAAAAATCCATTGTGAAATCGCCGAAATTTTTCGGCTGGATTTCACCAACAAACGTGGATAACTGTTCCGTGTTTTCTCCTGATAGGGATAACTTTTGCAAGGCTCCAGCTATAACGGATTCTATGGTCATATGAGACATTTATGGCAGTAAATATGTTTTGTTATCCAGTCTTTTTTGATTCTGCCAACGAATTATCCACCGTCATTATGACAAAGTGCGGCTCTGTCTGAATTCGCTTTTTTCTCTGTTTTCTGGTAAAATATCAGTAACGAAACAAAGGAGCGAAAAACCATGGCATCCAGCGTAAAGGATATCCAGTTCAAAGAACTGAAGGATACGATCTCACAACTGAATACAACCATACGTACCCAGAATGATCTAATCACATCCCTACAGAAGATGCTCGAGGAACGTAACGCAAAGGATGATGAAAAGGATCGGGTCATTGCAAATCTGCTGGCACAGCTTGAATATTTCAAGCAGAAGCTTTTTGGCAGTTCCAGTGAGCGGCGCAGTGACATGCCAGGTCAGCTGGATCTTTTCGCCGATCCTGATTCCGAAGAGGAACCTTTGCCGGAACTTATCGATGTGAAGGCAGGCAAACGGGAACGTAAACCCAAAGCGAGCTACGATGAGATGTTTGCAAATCTGCCAATCCACTATGAAGAAGTGTATACACTGACAGAAGAAGAAAAACAATGCCCGGCCTGTGGGATCATGATGGCACCAATTGGTCATGAAGAGATACGAACCGAAATCCGCTATACCAAAGCAAAGCTGGAACGCATCGTATACGTTGCAACCACCTACGGCTGCCCGGTCTGTAAAGATACGGAAGATCCTCAGTTCATCAAGGATGAAGGGATCCCGGCGCTGATTCCGGGCGGATACGCCTCATCATCCCTCGTATCACACATCATGTACGAGAAGTATGCAGATGCCCTTCCTCTATATCGACAGGAAAAAGGCTTTGAACTTCTTGGCGTCAGTATCAGCAGAACGACCATGGCGAGTTGGATCATCATCTGTTCCCAGAATTATCTGAAACCAGTGTATGACTACTTTCACCGCGAACTGCTGAAACGGCATTTCCTGATGGCGGATGAGACACCAATCCAGGTATTAAAGGAACCAGACCGCAGACCGCAGAGCAAGTCCTATGTCTGGCTGATGCGTTCCGGAGAAGACCGGCTGCCGCACATCGTTGTGTATCACTATTCAGAGACACGGGCCGGAGAACATGCCGTCAGTTTCCTGAAAGGGATCGAGGATGGTACTTACGTCATGGTTGATGGTTACAGTGGCTATAACAAACTGAAGAATATCAGGAGGTGCTGCTGTTACGCTCACATCCGAAGATATCTGATCGAAGCCATTCCAAACGGCCATGATAAGGACTATAGCCATCCGGCGGTTCAGGGCGTTCAGTACTGTAACAAGCTGTTTGAGTATGAACGCAGCTACAAGGCAAAGGAATTGCCTTATACGCAGGTTTACAAACGCCGCCAGAAGGACCAGAAGCCGGTAGTGGAAGGTTTCATGCACTGGCTCAATGCGCAGCATCCCGAAAAGGGAAGCCGCATGGATCGGGCAGTGACTTATATCCGAAATCGAAAAGACACCTTAATGACTTATCTTGAAGACGGACGCTGCAGCCTGAGTAACAATCCATCGGAGAATTCAATCCGACCACTGACCTTAGGCCGCAAGAACTGGCTATTCAGTGACAGCCAGGATGGTGCGAATGCGAGCATGGTAGTTTATACCATGGTAGAGATGGCCAAAGCCCATGGGCTCCACCCGTACAACTACCTGCAATACTTGCTCGACAGCCGCCCTGGCAAAGATACTACCGATGCAGAATTCGAAGTTCTCGCACCGTGGAGCGAAAAGGCTAGGATAGAATGCAACAAGAAATCAGAGTAAAACGCCCGCAACCCTGACATCACATATTGGTGCCGGGGATAGCGTGTTGGGATACCCTAACACTTGGCGCTTACGATAAAGGAGATGTTCACTTCATACTTGTAGCCAGGGTCAATTTACAAGTATGACAATGAATGCTGACTTGAAAAAGTAAATTCCAGTGCAGGACTAAATTCTACCACTTTTTAAAAGTTATCGTAAATGGTAGAGGAATGGTAGAGGTTTTTGCACATAATTCTAAGATTTCTGCTATAATTAAGTTGACTTCTTACAAAAATTCATGTTTCAGGGCAGAGAAAACAGGCCACTGGAGTTTCGTGTGTTGGACTAAATTCCACCGGCCACATTAAAAAAATGTGAAAAGTTTACTTCCAGTCCGACAGCAGATTTATGTAAGTTAGTTAACGGTTGTAGCGAATCAGCTTAGGTGTCAGATTGACCTCATCAGGGACAATACGCCTAAGCTGAAGTGCTTTTAAGGTATCTTCGCCAAAGGATTCTAAAGCCAGATCATATGGCGTTTTACCACCCAGGCTTTCCCGTGGTGTGGAGTTGATATGATTAACGATCAGATTTACGTCCCATTGAGTTAAAAACTCAAAGCTGGTTCCTTTTGGCAGCACCATGCGAAGCATGGTATGAACATTTTCAACGCCTCCTTTTTGGCCACTACGCATTGGATCACAGTAGTAGAGGCTACAGCGCTGAATTTCACTGATCCCAGTCTCCAGACTTTCAGGATCGCCAAATTCAGAGCCACGGTCAGTTAATACGTATTCGAACAAGGAAACAAATTCATAGGTTCCCAGTCGTTTCTCAAGGTGGTCAAATACAAGCCGGACGGCGCCTTTGGTGCAGCGGTTCATCAGGAATGCAAGAAACAGTTTTTCTTTGGTAAAGTAGAACGTCAGCAGAGTCTTTTTCGATTCACGGGAAGAATGAACAGTGTCCATTTCTGCAAAGCATTCAAGGCCTAAGGACTGAAAATCAAGATAGGTTCTGTTGGCAAAAACAGAGCGGTCCGTGATCTGTGTTTTGTGGCATTTTCGTGGCTTGAACTTAGGTTTACGCTTTAAATCTATATTTCTGGAGGAGAATAAGCCTTTGTCAATGTAGGTATAGATTGTGCGGACAGACATATCCAATTCCGGGTGATTTACGGCGATCTGATAGGGAGACTGCCCCTGCATAATCAGGGGGGTAACAATCATATCTTTTTGATGCAGTTCATGTTTTGTCATGGAGATTCCGGTTCTGGAATTGCTAAGTAACTCGTGATATTTGCGGTCAGCAAACCGTGCATTGTATGTATATTTGTGAGCAATGGTACAGTGGGAAATCTTCTTGTCACAGCCATTGCAGACGTAGGGGGCCTTATCCAGGCGGGAGCATCGTTCCTTCACAAAATACTGACAGGTCTGGTTACAGGTTGGACAGGAAGTGCATTTGACACCGCATATAAGAATCTTGTTGCAGACATTTACTTTTCGGCAGCTATACCTATGAATGCAGAAGTTCTTGGCATTGTAGAAGGTGCCCTTATGATACCAGTCAGAGAAACGTCTGGCCTTGACCTCCTTAGAGATAGTAGTTGGATCTTTGCACAGGTATTTTGCGATATCCTTAAATGTGTGATCCTGATTTAAAGAGTTCTCAATAAAAATACGATCCTTCAGAGTGAGATGATTCTGGTTACCAGGGACATATTTACTCATAAAATCTCCTTCTACTGCTGTCAGAAGGAGTTATAAAGATACCATATATGTATGAAAGAGTAAATGTCAACTGTGCAGAGGTAAACGCTACTGACGTAAGGGGGAGTAGAATTTACTTTTTTAATTCTGGTATGACAATGAATAAATGATCATCGCTATATTTCCATACTAATTTGTGGTATACTTTATTACATGATTACCTGCTCCAATATTATTATTGGGGATTATATTTATTATGATGATGTAAGTGGAACTGAAGATTTCGAAAAGAATCAGCATAGGCAGGTCTTACATAAAATATACTGCATTTATTTTATGTGGTGGAGAAAGATAAAAGAAATGTTGACTAATCATCCTAATAGTGATTTAGATTAACGACCAAACAAAGCAAGTTATTTTATCAAATTGCACCTTTGATAGAAGGGAGAATGTCTTATGTACCTATTTAACTCATTTTCAGTAAAAAACATGACTTTGCGTAACCGTATCGTCATGCCTCCAATGTGTATGTACAGTGCTGGAACCGATGGTATGCCAAATGAATTTCATTTTACCCATTATACCTCCCGTGCGGTTGGGGGAGCGGGGCTGATTATTATGGAGGCCACCGGTGTCTTGCCGTGGGGGCGTATTTCTGACCATTGTCTGGGACTTTGGAATGATGATCAGGCAAAGGCGCTTACGCCAATTGTTGCCGCTTGCCAGAAGCAGGGAGCAAAAATGGCAATTCAGCTTAATCATGCGGGCCGCAAATGTGGAGCCCAGGAAAAAACGATCTACGCTCCCAGCGCCATTCCATTTAGTCAGGATTCTCCTATGCCCCATGAGATGACGGAGGAGGATATTCACGATGTGGTCAATGCATTCCGCAGCGCTGCTGCACGTGCGGCTGAAATCGGCTTTGATGCAATTGAAATTCATGGTGCCCATGGTTATCTGATCAGCGAGTTCCTGTCCCCTTTGACCAACCATCGTACAGACGGTTATGGTGGATCAACGGAAAACCGATGCCGCATACTGATTGAAGCGCTGAAAGCAGTACATGAGGTTTGGCCGGAGGGAAAGCCGGTTTTATTGCGTGTATCTGCTGAAGATTATGAACCGGATGGCATGCACATGGAAGAGATGTCCAGAATTGTTGAGCTGGTGAAACCTTATATTGATGTACTGGACGTAAGTACAGGTGGAGTTGTGTCAACACCGCCGCCGGCGATCTATCCAGGCTATCAGGTGAAAATTGCGGAGTGGCTAAGAGAGAAATCCGGCCTGCCTACGGTTACCGTTGGTCTGATTACCGCCCCACATCAGGTGGAGGAAATCCTGGGTGGAGAACGGGCGGATCTGGTTGCTTTGGGCCGGGAACTCCTGCGTGATCCTTACTGGGTGTTGCATACAGCTCGTGGTCTGGAAGTCGAATATCCGTGGCCGGAGCAGTATCTGCGAGGTTTTCAGGCAAGAAAGTGATGGCATGTTCTGAAAGTATAAGCTAAAAATAACGCAGGGGAATGGAGGTATGGAAATTATCGTTTCCCTGTATATTTATGGCTCGTTGTCAATAATTAGAGTGGAATTCTTTGAATGCAGCTCTACCATTACTTTTGAAGAAAATACGGCAGTTGGCAGTAGAGCCTGAATTTGGTGTTTGATGGGTCAAAAAACAGCATCATAATACAAGCAAAAGGTAAAACCTCCAAAACAGTGGTTTTACCTTTTTGACTATCAGTATATTTCACTTCAGTTTTTTTAGTTTACACAATCCTACTTTGTACCAATAGTATAGCGCATCTGAGCTTTCAGACATACTCTAAAAAGAAATAGTTAACTTTCTCATCTACCGCTGCTACCTTTTATCAACAAGAGATATCCAGCAGTGTTACATAATGCTGCCCGCCGTGCATATCCAACTCATCGCGGCTTCCCTCAACCGGCACCCGTGGGAGGCTGATCTTAGCCACCTGGATATGTTCCAGACAGAAGATCTGCAGATCCTCTGGTTTAACCTGAAATGCCTTGGCAATAAATGCCCGCTCTCTTTCAAATGCTGCTGTAACTTTCTTTGTATCTTCCACATTATTGCAAAAAGCATCAATAGTCAGCCAGAATGGACCTGCATTTTTGCTGCGAATGTATTTTACAGTCTTTTCAATCGTGTTCATCTTGCACCTCCAAGTTATAATGATTTCTATATTCAACAGAAATATTTTTTATAAGTGAAAAACGTTTTCTGCATGCGGTCAGCCACTTAGATCTTTTATCAGATATTCTCATAAGCAATGCGAACCAGCTCCAACGGATTCTCTACAGATACTGTGTGGTACAGTTTGAACTCATAAATTGCGCCTCGTTCCATCTCTGCAGGCGAGAAAATAAAGGCATAAGAAGGCATCTGTTTCCCTTCAAACATATTGTAATGGAGAAGTAACGGATTAAATGCTTTGGCAATCTGAGTTGCCATCTCTTGTGTATCAGCCGTAACCGTCAGCATCATCAGTACCTCATTGGGCACATAATCTTCCGGAGCTTCCATTCCGGAAACGCCGTTGTAGCCGTAAGGGCGCAGCCAGAAATGATAGCTGTCACGTGAAATGCCTGCCTTTTCCAATTTTTCTATACCGGCTTTGGACACAGCGTCTACCCACTTCATTGGATTCTGCATTACCTTACGCTCACGAATACCTGCCATGCTGACAGTCTGATATCCCACAGGGCCGGAACCTTCCAACTTCAGGGTATAAGGAAGATATTCAATGGTTGTACCTTCCACGCGTACCGCTGTATCGGACAATTCTGTATAAGTTGAATTCGCAGTGTCAATCTTGATGCCCGGCTCTATTAACTGAATTGGATTTGAATTTTCATAAATTAAGTGGGCGGACACAGAATAAGCAGAAACTGTACTGCCTGGCTGAACGGATTTGATTGTAAAGCCATTTTCATCTACTTCCATAAATACACCGCCCTGCAAGCCGGCACTGGTGCATACGCCGCCGCACTCTACGGTCTTTGCTGCGTGCCAGCAGGAAGCGGGATCACAGCCTTTCATCAGAGGATATGCTGCTATGACTGCCGTATCAGTAGACCGGCCGCCAATGATGATATCTGCGCCATTTTTAAACGCTTCTTCATATGCCTCCGCACCAAGCAATGCCACAATTGTACTACACTCATCGAATGTTTTTTCGGAAATTTCAGGGGCTCCGTGCAAGGCATTGATCTTTCCGTCACGGTATTTCTGTTTGATAATCTCAGTATCCTGCTGAGAATAAATTTTCGCAATCTTCTTGTGGATACCGGCTTCCTCACAAATTTCCTGGATTAATGCGTACACTGTATCAACACCCTCATCCGAGCCGCATGTTCCCGCAGAACCGATGGTCATTGGAATTTCAAGCTTATGTGCTCCCAGCACCATGCGCTTTAAGTCTCGTTTCACATCACGAATTGAATATTTTCCGTGACCAGACCCAAGATAGTAAGGCCCTGAATCTGTGGAACCTGCATCGCTGGAAATAATGTCCGGCTTCATGGCCAGACCTGCTTCAAATGCCTCTTCTGTACAGTTTAAACCAACTGCACCATATGGAACAAATACTTTTACGTTTGCCATTCCTATGTCCTCCTGTACCTTTGAATACTATTAGATTTTTTAGATAAATTATAAAGTTACGTCAGTGAGTACCGTTTATATTGACTTCATTATAAACGTGATTTATGATAATGTAAAATACCGATTTTGATATTTATACATAATATTGATGTTATGCTATTGCTTTATAAAAATGTGGAGATTCAATCATGATTAATGAAAAACAGATTTATTATTTACTGGCGGTAGCCGAGGAACATAGTATTACAGCAGCAGCTCAAAAACTTTATATTTCCCAGCCTGCACTGAGCCGTATGATTCTTGATCTGGAGCACAATCTCGGTACTTCACTTTTTATCCGGAACCGCGGTAACCTCCAGCTAACTCAAGTTGGGGAGGTGTATCTGCGCGGCTGCAAAGAGGTACTGGCAATTTCTAAGTCGGTTTCAAAAGAAATCTCTGATTTAAGCGACAGTCGAAGCGGACGAATCACGTTAGGACTTACTTCTTTGACTGGAGAATTTTTACTTCCAGCCATTTTAGATACCTTTGAGCAGGAATTTCCCCATGTAGAATTGGTGCTGATTGAAGAACGTATGAGCGTTCTTCAGGAGATGGTAAAGAGCGGAAAGGCAGATATGGCTTTTGTCTATCAAACAGATGATCCTGAACTGGAATACCGTCTGATTTTGGAAAATCCTATTTATCTTCAGGTTCCGCCGTTCTTTATGAAAGGACAATCCAACTGGAGGCCAGGGAGCCAAAATCCAACCATACTGCCGGAATCACTTTCGGGACAACCCATGATTCTGTTAAAAAAGGGACGGAGTATGCGTGAAATGGCAGATCGTCTCCTGATGCAATTTCAAATTACTCCTGGTAAAGTGATTGAGACTGAGAATATTCATCTTGCCCGCAGTTTGGTAAGCTTAAATAAGGGATTTACCTTTGTTCCCAGTATTGCCATACATCACTTTACTGGAAGCGATAATACCAGTTTCTATTGCCAGGTAAAAGATTATCCAATGAAGCGTAGCTTATATTGTTGTTATAGGAAACATGGATATCTGACAGTGGGGGAACGGTTTTTGATAAACATGATTCCAAAGATATTGGTGTGACACAGCGTATTTCAGTTTCTGTTCCACATAATCTGTTTAATCGGATTGGTTGGTTAATCTGTCGAAAGATGTGCCATCCTATGTACTGGAGAATTGGACAACGCTATTGAGTTATAGTAAGACATAAGTAATTTATTTAATTGATGGGAGGAATACTATGCGGTATGGACCGGATCCTAATGCCATATATCCAAATGAAGAAATTAAAAGTGTTTGTTATATTAAGAATGTGATTACCCGTCCTAATATTATTGTTGGGGATTATACCTATTATGATGATGTAAATGGGGATGAAGGTTTCGAAAAACATGTCACTCATCATTATGAATTCTTGGGTGATAAGCTTATTATCGGTAAGTTTTGTGCGATAGCTAAAGGAATTGAATTTATAATGAATGGGGCGAACCATAGAATGAATAGTGTTACGACCTACCCCTTTAACATCATGGGACATGGGTGGGAAAAGTGTATGCCGTCTATGGAAGACTTGCCGCTGAAGGGCGACACTGTTGTGGGGAATGATGTCTGGATTGGACAGAATGTTACTGTTATGCCGGGAATTCATATTGGTGATGGTGCGATTATTGCGGCTAATTCGGTTGCGGTAAAAGATGTGCCAGCTTATCATATTGCTGGAGGTAATCCCTGCAGGATTATTAAAAAGAGATTTGATGATAAACTGATTGACTATCTTGTTGATTTGAAGTGGTGGGATTGGCCTGCGGAAAAAATTTTTAATAATCTGGAGGCATTATGCAGCGGTGATTTACGTAAAATTACGACTATTCGGTAAGAATGGAATATGTATGCTATATAGGCGTAAAGAAGTACAGGAAAGGTAGATCATTTCACTTTTTAAGGGACTAAACAAGCATTCGCATACGGAATTGTACGGAGAGCATTCTTTTCTAGACATGGAGTATTCTGCTTTTGTAACCCGTATTAGAGTTTCCAATATCCTTCTTTCTATTGGGGGTTTCAGTTCCGGTTTTTGTTCAAATCTAGTTGTTGTCCCTTCTCGAATATATTTCAATTCCCTATTTTACAAGGGCTTGAAGGACTTTTATTTTTACTTTTTCGTATGCGAATGTTTGCGAGGTGTTTTTTGATATTCTAAAACGGTTTTAATGGTATTAAAAGTGTCTTTTTTTGATGTGGTATCTCAAAGATAGTGAGTATCATAGCCAGCGTAGAATAGTTTAACAAGTGTTGCAGAGTAGTTGTCGGAATACTATTCTTATAATACAAATAAATTATTTGAAATCAACGGGAATCTTATATAATTTAAAAAGTCAAATAAAACAAGAGATGAATGAGACATACACACAAAGTGGACCGTTTTCATTGCTTACAAGAGATTGATAGAGAATAATATGCTATTTAATGCTTTATAAGAAACTAATTAAGGCAAGACTAGAATAAGGTGCTTCTAATCTTGCCTGTGTCCTGCATACATTTTAAAACTAGAAAAGGGACAAATCCAATAAATTGAAAAAAAGGAACGGGTAGGAAGATCTGAAGATTATGGGTTGCTGGCCCTATACTTGCTATAGGCCTGCTGATGTTGTCAAGTCACTGAGCAAGGAAAAGGCGAAAGACACGCTTTGTGTACCAGGCACTGGAGCAGGTCGGAACAATCTTTAAATTGGAAGCAGCATTTACAGCATAGCAGAAAATGCCAAGGCGAATCACTTAAAGCCGTGATGTTATTTTGGGCATCTGCTGACAGAGATGCCCAAACATATGGCTGGTATCAGTGCTGATTTCCTTAAACATTTACTTCTCTGGTCCAGTGATCTGCCTATAGAATGCTGGGGAAGTGATCCATAATCCAAGCATCAGAAATGGAGGAAGTTATTTTATCAAGGCACTAGCTGCGGAGCGTTTACATAAAAATGACTACAGCAATTGCAACTTTTCAATTATTTTCTCATCTGCTGGTAGCCAGTCTACTCGATCCAACTCACCCTTGCATAACCATTTTGCGGCTTTATGTTCCTTCAGCATTAAAGTTCCTGATTTGATTACACATAAAAAGCAATGCATTGTAAGATGAAACTCAGGGTAATCATATTCAATCGTAGTCAGCTTAGAGGTGATTTCAATAAATACATCTAATTCTTCCTTTATTTCACGAATTAATGCTTGTTCTGGCACCTCATCTTTTTCGATTTTTCCACCCGGAAATTCCCAACTGTTTTTGAATTCGCCATAGCCCCTTTGCGTTACCAAAATTTTATTTTTATTCATAATGATTGCAGCTGATACTTGTATTGTTTCCATTTTCTTATCATGCTCCATAGATTTCTATTTAAGGGTTTTCTGTTCATATGCCAGTAATCGCTTTAAGCGATTTACATTTTGTGCTGCAATACCTTCTAATAAAATCGTATCTGTATTGTTATTTAATACATGAATTTTTCTATGACAATTAGGACAAATTGCAACAACATTATCAATTGTATCCGATCCACCATCTGCCAATCTTTTTACATGATGTTCTTCTAGATACGGTTCATTGTTTTTATCTTTAAATGGAGCTTCTGCCCCACAATACTGACATTGTCCTTCAGCAATGCGTTTCACCATTTCTTTTAAATAAGGATCGCGGTAATAAACGATTGTTTCTGTTTTTTGTGGTTTCCTATCTGCCTGGCTCATCTTTGATCTTTTAACCAGTTCTTCATTAGATAATTTTATAATCTCTCTTTCTAATTGCTTTGTTACTATTGCACCATCTTCCACGATAGGTTTGACTGGAAACACCCATACATTTCGCATATTGCCGTTATCATCAGGTTGTGTTGACTGATATGGTTTATCTGCCAGCTTAACAACACCACGATATGTATAGATAGATCTTTTCATCACTTCAAACAAATGAATCTCTACTCCATTTGTATCAGAATAATATAAAGTGCCATTTTGATTACCTTCTAAAATTTGATCACCTAATTTGCCCATACCAGTATAATGTAGTACACCATTTTTCCATACATCACGATATAGGCCTTTTGTATCATCGGATATAATAACTAATGTTCCGGTGCGTTTTGAACGACGCATGCCCCCATATTACCATATTTAAATAATACTCTCATTTCATTATTGGTAAGTTCTTCCCCAACTGATATTCCTGGATCAAATATCATAATAGACCCTCCTAAACTTTTGTAATATTTAGTTCTTACCTATCAAATCCCAATGGGTGCTGATTGAATTGAATTACATAAATCCACTTATTGTTTTATATTATATTACATTATACCTTACTTCCTATTTTTTGTAAAAAGTCTCTTTATTCACAAATAATCGTTTTATGCTATATATGCTTTTTCATAAATGTTAGTAAAAAAAACACAGGAGTGATGAAAATGCAATTAAGCGACCAATTGCTTATCAGGCCCTAGTCAGAATGAGCACAATTTAAAAAGGGACAAGCCTGCAGTGTGTCCGGATATTCAACTTAAATAATAGAAATCATATATAAGTCATATTTTTTATGTGGTTAACTAAACAAATGCAAAAAAATGACCACTTGAAAGCAAAAGGTGCAAATTAATGACTAGAAAAATTATGTTTTCAATCCGGGGAAATATTCGAGAACAGTGTACAGCGTAATTATAAGGGTGTGTATCCGCCAGATATTCTGTAAAATAAGAAAATTGAAGAAACCTTGTATAGATGGTATAATATCATTTACAGGGAATTAACAGCAAATGGAAAAATATTGTTTCATTATCTGGACAAACAAATACATACTATAAATAAACAAATTACAACAAACTAAGACCTATCAAAATTAGTAAAATGCATAAAGCATTAGAAAAGCAGGCCCAAAATGATACAACCATGAATAATATGCTTTATTACAGCAGATAAAATATAAAAATCAAAGACTTTTAAAAATAGGGTGGGATTTATGAGTTACTATGAAAGTAACGGAATTTATGAATATTTAGAAGAAAACAATATAAAAAACTTCTTCTGGACAACTTCAGATAAATGGATTTTAGTCTATGGAAATGAAAAACAGGAACCCAAGGTGGTTAGTGTGGTTGTTAAGTCTTCTGGAAATAGCGAAGGTGTAAGCCAACAAGAGAAGAATATCATTTCTGTTGTAAAAAGTATCGTAAAAGACACAGATATACATATGAACTTCATTCGATATGATGCAGATAAACCGCTGGAAACGGTTCAATATTGGGAGGATGGAAGTGCCCGTTTAGATACAATTACCATGGATGATCTCCGTAATCGGTATATCCACCATGGAATTAAAATGAATGAAAACAAAACTAAAAAATTCATCAATGACAGAAGCTCCAGCCAATATCATGAATGGCAAAGAGACAACATGGGAAGTGATGTTACTGTCAGTGATATAGATTTAATTCGTTTTAAGGGAAATGAAATTAAAGAAATCATTGAACTTAAACGTTCAAAGATTCCTTTGGAAAAATGGAATCCATACAAGGCTGATTTCAATAACTTTATCTTATTGTCTAAACTAGCTGTTAAAGCGGGTATTGATTTTTATATTGCATATAATTACCGGCAGGAACGTCCCTTCCTTGATGACATAAGTTATATCAAGTTATTTGAATTTGATTACCGCATGAAAGAGTATTATAAATTTATAAGATACCTACCTATTGAAGAATTTGTTTCTGATTTCGACCCAAGCTTAAATTAAAAGGAAATAAACATGAAAAAGCTGAAAATGAAGATAAATGATAATTTTAATAAAAACTATGAAAAGCTAAAAGAGATACTACCTAATGCCTTCACTGAAAAAATCACTGGATATGATAAAAACGGAACCCCTATAATCGAAAGAGCCATTGATATAGATATTCTCAGAGCTGAAATTGGCTGTCCGCCGGTTGAAGGCAAAGAAGAAAGATACAGATTCACATGGCCTGATAAGCAGAGGGCAGTTTTATTGTCAAATGAGCCAACCACATCAACATTGCGCCCCTGCAAGACGAAGAGTATAAACTTTGATGACACCAAAAATGTTTATATAGAGGGAGATAACATTGAAGTATTAAAAATCTTGCAGGAAACGTATCTGGATAAAATAAAGCTAATATATATCGACCCGCCTTATAACACAGGAAAAGATTCATTTGTATATGACGATGATTTTATATTGTCAAATGAAGAATTTAACCACATAAGCGGAAAATATGATGACGATGGAAACGTTCTATTTGATTTCCGGCTGAATAATGAAACCAATGGCCGGTTTCATACGGACTGGCTGAATATGATGTACCCACGATTGAGATTGGCCCGTAATCTATTGCCTGATGAAGGAATCATACTGATCAATATGGATGAAAATGAAATTGTCAACCTTCAGAAGATCTGTGCCGAAATCTTTGGAGAGCAAAACGATTTGGGAACCATAGTATGGGACAAAAGAAACCCGAAGGGTGATGCGAGAGGTATTTCTTATCAGCATGAATATATCCTTGCGTATGCAAAAAATAAAAATGCATTCTTAAATTCCTGCAAAATGCAAAGACCAAAAAAGAATGCCAATATGATCCTTGCAAAAGCCAAATCCCTATTTTCAAAAATGGAAACAGGGGCTGCTTTGGAAGAAATAAATGCGGAATTTTCCCAGTGGATTTCAAAACAGACAGAGTTTAGCGGCGGTGAAAAGGCATATAACAAAATTGATGAGCATGGGGAAGTATACAGAGGGGTATCTATGGCCTGGCCTAATAAGAAAAAGGCGCCTGATGATTATTTCGTCCCTTTAATTCATCCTGTAACTCAAAAACCGTGCCCAATCCCTGAACGGGGCTGGAGAAATCCCAGTGCCACCATGAAGGATTTGCAGAATAAAGGCCTCATTCTGTTTGGAAAGGACGAGACCACCCAGCCTACAAGAAAGTACCTGTTAAGTGAAAATATGTATGAAAACATCCCTTCTCTTATTTATTATGGAGGGAGTGATACCGCAATGCTGGAAGGCTTCGGGGTCCCCTTTGATACCCCCAAGGTTGTTGAAATCTGCAAGGAACATATTATGTCATTTACCGGAAAGGATGATATCATTCTTGACTTCTTCTCAGGCTCAGGGACCGTTGCCCATGGGGTGATGGCTGCAAATGCTGAGGACAACTTAAACAGAACGTTTATTATGGTTCAAATACCGGAGGAATGCGGGGCAGAAACCTCTCTTGGCCGGGCTGGATTTAAGAATATATGTGAGGCAGGGGAGATGAGGATTGCTAAAGCAGGAGAGATGCTGAAAAAGATAAATCCCAGTCTTGATTGTGGATTCAGAGTTTTTTCATGTGCTTCCAGCAATATGGAAGACGTCTATTACAGCCCTGCAGAGTACAGCCAGGCGACCTTATTTAACATGGCTGACAATATTAAGGCCGACAGAACGGCAGAAGATCTGCTGTATCAGGTAATGCTTGAATTGGGCATTTTGCTTTCCAGCGAAATTGCGGAGACCAGCATTGATGGAAAAAGGGTATTCAGCGTTGAGAAGGATTTCCTGATGGCATGTTTTGACTCTGATATTACCGATGAAGTAGTGACTGAAATTGCAAAGAGAAAACCCCACTATGCCGTGTTTCGGGATGGGGGCATGACAAATGACTCCGTTATGGCAAATTTTGAGCAGATTTTTGCGGCATATAGTCCCGGTACTGTAAAGAGAATATTATAGGAGGTACAGTACTGTGCGGTTTAATTTTAAAATACAGCAGTACCAGACAGAGGCGGTTGACAGCGTTGTCCGGGTTTTTAATGGACAGCCCTATTATGAGAGAGCCGGTTACATTCGGGACTTAGGCAAAATGGTCAGGAAGAGAAATTTTAAAGATCAGTTTGAGGGACAAATGGGCGTGGATCTGGAGGGAGCCGTCCGTGAGGACTGGGAGGACATTGATGATACAGCGTTTCGGAATGAAGATATCCAGTTGTCAGATGAGCAATTGCTCCGTAATATCCGTGAAATCCAGTCATTGAATAACATGAAGCAATCCGGAAAGCTTGTAAACCATCTTGGAAGGTGCTCATTGGACGTGGAAATGGAGACGGGCACCGGAAAAACGTATGTATATATCAAGACCATGTTCGAATTAAATAAAAGATATGGCTGGAGCAAATTTATCGTGGTGGTTCCGTCAATTGCAATTCGTGAAGGTGTATATAAGTCTTTTGAAATCACCCAGGAACATTTTATGGAGAAGTATGGAAAGAAGGCCAGATTCTTTATTTATAACAGCTCTGATCTCAACCGGCTTGACAGCTTTTCCAGCAATTCAGGAATAAATGTCATGATCATCAATACACAGGCATTTGCCTCTTCTTTAAAGGAGGGAGCAAATAACAAGGAGAGCAGAATTATATATTCCAAACGTGATGAGTTTGCCTCCAGAAGGCCCATTGATGTGATAAAAGCCAACCGGCCCATTGTTATACTGGATGAGCCTCAGAAAATGGGCGGCGCTGTTACCCAGAAGGCGCTGCAGAATTTTAATCCCTTATTCTGTCTCAATTATTCCGCTACACATAAGGAACAGCACAATCTTGTTTATGTGCTTGACGCTTTGGATGCGTATAATAAGCGTCTGGTCAAGAAAATAGAGGTAAAAGGCTTTGAAGTGAAAAATTTCCGAGGAACAGAAGGATATCTGTATTTGGAAAGTATTGTGGTATCTCCAAAACATGCTCCAAGGGCGAGAATTGAATTTGAACGCAATTACCAAAAATCCATCAACCGTGAGGCGGCAACCCTGGATGTGGGAGATAACCTTTATTACAAGTCTGCGGGGAAGCATATGCCCCCATTGGAGCAGTATAAAGGGTATGTTATTTCGGAGATTGACCCTATCATGGGAACTGTAACATTTACAAATGGAGAAGTCATTCATAAGGGCGATGTGGTAGGTGATATTTCAGAAAGGGATATTCGCAGAATCCAGATTCGTGAGACAATTCTTTCCCATTTTGAAAAGGAAGAACAGCTTTTTAATAAGGGAATCAAGACCTTGTCATTGTTTTTTATTGATGAGGTGGCAAGGTATCGCCAGTACGATGACGAAGGAAATGAACTGCTAGGCGAGTATGGAAGGATGTTTGAGGAGGAATATTTAAGTGTTCTAAATGAACAAAAAATATTTAATTCAGAATACCGGGAGTACTTAAATGGAATTCATGTCCATGATACCCATAAGGGATATTTCAGCATTGATAAAAAGGGACGGGCAGTAAACAGTGCCGTAAAACGGGGAAGCGAATTTTCAGATGACATTTCAGCTTATGATCTGATTTTGAAGAATAAGGAGCGGCTGCTTTCTTTTGAAGAACCGGCCAGATTTATTTTCTCGCATTCGGCATTGCGTGAAGGATGGGATAACCCTAATATATTTCAGATTTGTACCTTAAAGCACGGTGGGGACAGCGCAGCGCAGAAGCGTCAGGAGGTGGGACGCGGACTCCGGCTTTGTGTTGACCGGCAGGGCAACCGTATGGATGGGGAGACTTGCGGCGATGATGTTCATGATATCAATGCGCTGACGGTTATTGCCAGTGAAGGCTATGCCTCTTTTGTGTCGGCTTTACAGTCTGATATGAAAGAGAACCTGCATGACAGACCGATGAAGGCTGATAAGGCGTATTTTGCGGGTCAGACGGTAAGAGTTGGGGAAGGGAATACCACCATAACGGATACACAGGCCGGGTTGATTTACCGTTACTTAATTAAATATGATTATATTGATGAAAGGGACCATATCACACCTTCTTACCATGAAGATCTAAAAAAACACTGTCTTGCCCCTCTGCCGGAGGCTTTGCGTTCTTTAGAAGAGGAAGTACATGCTTTGATTCAAGGTATATTTGATGAACATGTATTGAAACATATGATAGAGGATGGAAATAAGACGAAGGTTATCAGCAATCCCCTCAATGATAATTTCTATAAAAAAGAATTCCAGACCCTTTGGGGATATATCAACCATAAGTATGCTTATAAGGTGGATTTTGATTCTGAGGAGCTCATAAGAAAAGCGGTGGAATCCATTGACCGGGAGCTTTTTGTATCGGAACTTCAATATACGCTTTCAAAGGGATTTCAGAGGGAAAATGTCAATCGGGGAATGGTTATTGGGGAAACTTCTTTTTATGGTGCGGAAACGGAAACAAAAGCCTTGAAGCATACGGAAATCAGCCGGGTAAAGTATGACCTTGTTGGAAAGGTGGCAGAGGGAACTGCTCTGACCCGGAAGACTGCTGCGGCTATTTTACAGGGAATGAGTCCGGCTAAGTTTGCCATGTTTAAAAATAACCCGGAAGAGTTTATAGCAAAGGTGATCCGCCTGATTAATGAACAAAAGGCAGCAGTGGTTGTGGAACATATTTCTTATGATCAGATTGAGGGAGAGTATGACAGTTTGATTTTTACGGCTGAGAAACATTCCCGGGGCATTGAGAAGGCGTTCCGGGCTGTAAAACATATACAGGACTATGTGTTTACAGACGGCACTGCGGAAAAGAGCGTGGAGAGAAGGTTTGCAGAAGATTTAGATGTGGCCGGGGAGGTCTGTGTATATGCAAAGCTTCCCAGGGGATTTAAGATTCCGACGCCGGTTGGAAACTATTCGCCGGATTGGGCGATTGCATTTGAAGAAGGAACGGTAAAGCATATATTTTTTGTAGCAGAAACAAAGGGGACAATGGAAAGTTTGAATCTGCGTCCTATTGAGAAGGCAAAAATTGATTGTGCAAAGAAGCTTTTTACCACACTGTCCGGCGGTTATGTAGTATATGATCATGTTGACAGCTATCAGCAGCTGCTTAATAAGGTAATGGGTTCTTAGGGGATAATTACAGACTGGGTTATGTAGCAATAAAAAGTTGCAATTTTTGTTGCAAAAGTTGCAGATTGGATATATACTAATACAGATCAATGAAGCAATTATTTGTTTTACATTGTACTTGAGTTATATAGACAAAAGGAGGGGATTGAAATTACAATCTATGATATCGCTGCTTTGGCCGGAGTCTCCCCCAGCACGGTTTCCCGTGCGCTCAATGGGAAGCCGGGGGTCAGCAGGAAAAAGCGGGAATTAATTCAGAAGGTATTGGAGGAAAATCATTATATTCCGGACGAGAATGCGCGCAGTCTTGTAATGGGGCGGACGCGCCTGGTGGGTATTGTGACTGATGATCTGGATTCCCAGCATCAGAATGAGGCTATCGCCCATTGCCAGAATGAGCTGATTGTCAATGGGTATCAGTGCATTACCCGTTATACGGGAAAAGAGCCTGATGCCATGGGAAAGGCCATTGCGGAACTGAGACTTCGGAAGGTGGAGGGCGTGCTTTTGATTGGTCTTTCTTTTGTGGATCACGAGCGCCTGGAGAAGCTGATTGAGAGATGGCTGCCTGATGTGCCTGTACTTCTGGTTTATCAGAATGAGCGGATTAATATGGATAATGTGTACTGCATCGGGGCTAATGAGGAGCGGGGCTTTCGCTGCTGTGTGGAGCAGTTGATTGAACGCAACCGAAGGAACCTGGTGCTGATTGTGGAGAAGAACCGGGCCAGCCAGCCCAAGATTCAGACTTATTTTGAGGCAGCAGCCCAGGAACATCCTGATGTCCGGTATGGGGTTTATACCGGAGTGGAGCCCTGCGGCGGTGCAGAAGAGGTGGTGAGCCAAATCCTTAAGGAGCACCCGGATACAGACGGGGTTCTCTGCGTTCAAGACAGGCTGGCCATTGAGGTGATGTACGCTTTTATGGAGCGGGGAAAGAGGATTCCGGAGGATATTTCCGTTATAGGAGAGGGCAATTCTGAGCTGTGCGAGGTATGCCGCCCCAAGCTGACTTCCCTGGATACTATGGTGACGGTAGCTACCATGATGTCGGTTCGTATTCTGGTGGATGTGATGGAGGGACGGGCTCAGACTCATAAAATCACCTTGGATATGGAGCTGGTCAGGCGGCAGAGCCTGTAAATCAGAGCTTGAAAAGGGATGAAGGAGAAATGAGGAATTGTGAAAAAGCAGGATGTCAAACTGTACTAACCGTTTGACATCCTGCTTTTTTATATGGGAAAATGCAAGGAAATTTCCCCCTGTAATAAAAATGCTGCGGGGAATCACTCATAGAGAATCAGAGCGATCATTTCGATGGGTTCATCTCCGGTACATGCGATACCGTGTCCTTCTCCGGGGGCGCAGAAAGCCACATCCCCGGCAGAAATGGAGGTGAGGGTTCCGTTGTCATTATACTGTCCGGTTCCGCTTAGGATATAATAAGTTTCACTGTCTCCCGTATGGATATGGTAGCCGATTTCGGAGCCGGGATAGACAGTGGTATGGCCGAATACACGGCCTTTCTGGCTCATCTCCTCCGGTCCGTTTAACAGGCTGCGGACTGTGATCTCGCCGGTTCCGTTAAAGGGAGCTGGCTTGCGGATGGATTCTTTTTCTTCACTTCTTCGGATCATTTTGAAAACTCCTTTCATCTGAAATTCAACTAAAATAAGATAGCAATTAACATTAAGAAACAAAAAAAGAAATCGATTGCGTAAAGATAGAGAAAGTTTATCATAGGAAAAATATATTTTCATCGGTAAAAGTGTACAAAATAACTGGGGTGAAAATGTGAATATATACAAATATGTTATTTATTGCAAGTGAAATATTGACGTATACGATAAAAGATGCTATTCTGTAGTTGCAACAAAATGAAATAAACTGCAACAAATAAGCAACAGATAAAAGAGGAGATAGCAAGATGGCAAGTAAAAAAAACTTACGTCAGATTTTAGACGAAAGCAAAGAGTGTTTCCTGGTTCCCTGCGTATATGACTGCGCTTCCAATCATGCGGTAGAGATGTGCGGCTTTCCGGTAAGCCTTCTCTCCGGCGGAGAAGTTTCTATTTCATTAAACGGGGTAATCGATTATGGGTTCACCAATCTGACCGACTTAGAACGGGTGGTAAGCCGGGTGGCTCAGACCTCTTCCATTCCGCTGATTGCCGATATTGAGGACGGCTTTGGAGGTCCTCTGGCGGTTTACCGTTCAGCCAGGATTCTTTCGGCAGCAGGAGCGGCGGCCATTCAGCTGGAGGATTCGGCTGATATGGAGGAAACCACCAGGATTCTGCCCCGGAACAAGTACATCGCCAAGGTGCGGGCTGCCCTGGCCGGCCTGGAGGGAAGCGACTGTCTGCTGATTGCCCGCAGCAACGCAGATCCCTCTGATCCTAAGCAGATGAGGGAGGGGTGTGAGCGTTTGCAGGAGGCCATTGACATTGGCAGAGAGATGGGTCAGTATGTAATTGCCATGATGGTGCTGGTAGGGGATATGGATCAGGCAAGAGAGATGGCAGGTATTGTTACCGGACCAAAGATTTTTGCAGATGTACGTGCTTATAAGGGGGAGGACGGACATTACCATCCGTCGGTTACCATGGAAGAGCTGACTCCTTTGGGCTTTAAGATGTGCAGCAGCCATTACACCATGAAGGCGGCCATGGAAGGGATGCTGGAGCATGGTCTGGTGAACTTTAAGAATCAGAGCGTGGCCTATTCCTTTGAAACGGCTCCTGCTTCCGGCATTGAAAGCTTTTCCTGCTCCGGCATGTATGATCCCCAGGCGTATCTTGCTCTGGAGAACAGCTTTACCAAGGGAAACAAGGAGTATACCATTGTAGGACATCAGGTTGAGGATTATCCGGAGGGCTTTGTTAGACCGGATATCAAGGAACGCCTATAAGAACAGAGAGGAGATTGCAGCTATGAGCTTACCTTATATTCTGACCCCGGAGCCTAAGGAGCCGGCCGCAGACCGGCTGCGGAAGCTGGTTGCAGGGGACCGGGTCCTGATCGTTCCGGAACTGCATGACTGCATGTCTGCCAAGGCTGCCGAGATGAACGGCTTTGAGGTGATTATGGTTTCCAGCGGTGATTTGGCTTGTGCCTTGACCGGTATCCCGGACTTGCAGCTTTTGTCCATTGACGATTTCGTGCGAGTGACAGAGCAGATCACCCGCATGACCCCTATGCCTCTGATTATAGATGCAGACGACGGCTTTGGCCTGGGGCGGGCTCTCAATGCCCAGTATGGCTGCATGAGGATCATGCAGGCCGGAGCAGCGGGCGTTCTGGTTACGGATACTTCTGAACTGGCACGAAAGGGACAGCTTTCCATTCCGGATGCGGTCCTGCGCTTTAAGGCGGCACGTGCGGGGCTTGATGCCAACGGACACCACGGATTTTTGATCGCCCGGTGCGACAGCGATCTGGTTCACGAATTTGACGCCACAGTGGAACGGTGTGCGGCCTACATAGACGCCGGAGCGGATATGCTCTGCATCTTATGGATACATAAGATACCTGACCGGAAGATGAAGGTTGAAATGTGCCGGAGGCTGAGAGATGCATTGAATGCCAAAGGCGGCAAATATGAGAACTTTCCCATGTGGTATCCGGACCTGTGCGGAAAGGCCCATGATCCGGAAGAGATATCCATGGACGATTTAAAGGAGCTGGGAGTATACAAGCTGGCAGGCATTCATTTCAGCGCCCATGCGGCTATGCTGGCCATGCTGGATGTGGGACGCCATGTGATGCAGGAGCAGTCCAACGATTACGTAGATTATCATTTTGATGACACCGGCTATAAGACCTTTACTACCATGAGCATGTTTGGGTTAACTGACGGAAGCTGGGTGGAAGCGGAAAATGCCTTTGTGCGGGAACCCCAGGATTCTGTGGCCCAGCGCAATGCGGATTATTTTGTGCGTGAGGAAGATGTTCACGACCCGGATAAGAAGTAGTTGAGAGTTAGAAGAAGTACGAGGAAATGTATTGGAGGGAAAATTATATGAAAAAATTGATTTCTGTTACATTAGCAGCCGCTATGGCGGCTTCATTGACAGCATGCACCGGTACAGTGGATTCCGGTTCCCCAACTACGACAGCAGCTCCCACAACGGCGGAGAAAAACCAGGGAGGAGAGACGCAGAGCCCTGCTGCCGGCGGCACCATTAAGATCGGCGTTTTGACTGACCGTTCTTCTGCGGCGGCAGCCACCGTTACCTGGGCTGAGGCCGGAGCGATTCTGGCTTTGGAGGAGGCAAACGAGGCAGGCGGTTTAAACGGCACACCCTTTGAGCTGGTATACCGTGATACGGCCAGTGATTCCGCCAATGTGGCACAGAAGGCCACAGAATTGGTCAATGAGGGCTGTATCGCCATTCTGGGACCCAAATCTGACGGCGAGGCGCCTACAGGGGCTACCTGGGCGGAGGAGAATAAATTCCCCATGGTCACTCCCTGCACCATGAACACCCGCGTAACAGTAGAAAATGCTTCCAAGTATATGTTTTCCTGCGGCTTTGTGGCATGGCCCATTGCCAAGATGAATGCTAAGTATGCTGCTGACCAGGGCTATAACAGTGCATTCTTCATTGGAAATGATGGCGGGGCCTCCGGTGACAGCCGCGACTTCTTCTACAGAGAGCTGGGCGATGACTTCAAGAATCTGGGGTCCAACCAGGTTTCCAGTAACTCCACCGAGTTTTCCACTATTATTTCTTCCGTGGTAGGCAAAAATCCCGATGTGATCATCGGAGCGGTTGCAGGCCCCAACTTCGTTTCTCTGGTAAACCAGGGCTCCCAGTTTGGGTTATGGGATAACTGTGATTATCTGGGCTGGTACACCTGTGATTCCACCAATACCACTGCTTTAGCAAAGGGAGGCAACTATCCTTACGGCAAGGTGCACGGCGTACAGCTTTGGCCCTTCTGGCTGGATGACATTGAGGGAAATGCTGAATTTGTGCAGAAATATTCTGATATCGGAAAGAAGCATTTTAATGCAGAAATCGGGCCTTCTGACATGGGCTATACCTGGTATGTGGGCATTAAAGCCATTGTTGAGGCTGCCAAAACTACTGCCGGTGACTTATCCCCTGAGGCTATGACCAAAGCCCTGGGCAGCGTGCATTTCAGCACCCTTTATGGAGAAGACCTGTATTTCCGTGATTTTGACCATCTGATGGCCCATGCTTACTACTATGTAACTGCAGTGGAGGATACTTCCGGCAAGTGGGATATTCCCATCGGAGATATTTATGCGGTATACGAGGGAAATGATATGCTGCCATCTAAGGAAGATGTTCAGAAATATGCAGAGGAGAACGGGTACACCTTTACTGATTTAAGCACAAAATAAATCCGTTTCCGTCAGGCGGCAGAAGGTAAACAGCCTGCCGCCTGTTTTATAATACTGGAGGATATCTAATGACCGTATCATTCTTTTTTCAAACCCTGATTTCCGGCATCAGCAACGGAATGGTTTCCTATCTGATGATAGCCGGAGTATCGCTGATTATCAGCGGTATGAGCATGGTAAACTTCGGCCAGGGCGCATTTTATGTGCTAGGCACCTATTTAACCTATACCATTGCAGCCAGGATCGGCTTTGTGCCTTCCCTGATTCTGGTGCCTCTCATTGTGGCCGGCATCGGATATTTTGTGGAGAAGGCCACCAGACCTCTGTTTGGTAAGGATATGCTCTACATCATGCTGCTGACCTATGGCGTGGCTTACATGCTCTGCGATATGATTGTTATGTTCTGGGGGTACAGCATCCGTCTGCTGTCCCTGCCTTCTTTTTTAAACGGGGGCATTAAAATCTTTGGAATCAATTTTCCGGTATATTACATTTTTGAAATTGTGATTTCAGGAATTACGGCCTTTGCATTCTGGATCATGATTAATAAAACCAAGCTGGGGATGCTGACCCGCGCTATCATCAGTGACCGTCCTATGGTTGCCAATTTAGGGGTCAATGTAAACCAGCTGTTCAGCGTTTTGTTCATGATCGGCATTGGAATAGCCGGGCTGGGAGGTGTTTTGAATGCTCCCATTACGGGTATGAGTCCTAAGGAGGGGCTGTCCATATTCGGAAATGTTATGCCCATCCTCTGCATCGGGGGGCTGCGCAATATGGACGGCTGTCTGCCTGCCGCTCTGCTGGTAGGGCTGGTCAATGCTTTTGGAGCGGTATATCTGCCTCAGTACTACAACGTGCTGCCTGCTGCACTGATGGTGATCTGTATGTTCATCAATCCAAGAGGCATTTTCACCAAAAGGGAGGGACGCTAGATGAAAGCATGGAAATCACTTTCTAAGATCAGGCGGGATGCCATCGTGGGAGCGGCGGCTGTCATTGGGGTCCTGGTATATTCTTTCTTTGCTGCTGATTCGGTTCTGGATTTTATGAGCCGCACCATCATCATGATGCTCTTTGCATCGGCCTTAAATATTATCCTGGGCTTTGGCGGACTGCGTCCTCTGGGAATGGCTACTTATTTTGGCATGGGTGCATACGTTTATGTAATTATGTGCGTAAGAGGCGGACTGGACCGCACCCTGGCTATTGCGGGAGCTATTGTCATTTCCATGGCAATTTCCCTGTTTATCAACGTATTATGCCTGCGGGCCAATGACGATCTGACCTTTGCTTTTGTGAGCATGGGTATTAACACTCTTTTGTATACTATGGTGTTTAAAATCCAGTATGTAGGCTCTGATACGGGACTGACCGGCAATGTGCGCCTGCCTTTTGCCAGTGGGTCCAGCGGGAATTTTTACTTATGCTTTTTTGTTTGCGTGATCTGTATTGTGCTGATTTACCTGTTTTTTCACAGTCCCTTTGCCACCGTACTCAAGGGGAGCAGGGATAATCTGGAGCGTCTGACCTTTATCGGCATGAATACCATGCATGTCAGGCTGTGCGCCTGCATGGTTTCCAGCTTTTTCGTTACTATAGCCGGTATCTTGTACGCCATGAGAAATATGGGGGCCTTTCCTGTTATGTTTTCTACTAATACATCTACAGAGGGACTGGTTATGTGTCTGATCGGAGGAATGTACAGCTTTTTCGGGCCGATTCTGGGGGCGGTGATTGTTACATTTATTTCTACCCAGTTATCCATCCTGACCAATTATTACCAGTTTGTGCTGGGGGCCATTATCGTGCTGTGCGTGCTGTTTTTACAGGGCGGGCTGCTGCGGGATAAGGCATCTAAGGAACTGGGGGAATATGGTGAAAAGGGGGCATGTGAGAAATGAGTGAGCCTATCTTAAAGGTGGAAAATTTAAACCGCTATTTCGGCGCCCTTCACGCCACACGCAATGTTTCCCTTGAGATTGCAGAGGGAGAGGTGCGTGCCATCATCGGGCCAAACGGTGCCGGAAAGAGTACGCTGATGGATCTGATCACCAACCGGACCATACCCAGCAGCGGCAGGGTCATGTTCCGGGGAGAGGATATTACCGGTCTGGCCCCTGATAAGATTGTCCACAAGGGTATGACCAAGTGCTTCCAGATCTCCAAGCTGTTCACCAACCTAACGGTTTATGAAAATGTGCAGATTGCCCGGATTGGGATGAACAAGAAAACCTTCAGCTTATTTCCGGTTCATGACTGCTTTTTAAAGGAGGAGGTAAAGAAGTATCTGTCTCTGGTGGGCCTGGAAAATAAGCTGAACGAGGTGGCGGCCTATCTTTCCTACGGCGACCAGAGGCGTTTGGATATTGCCATTGCCCTGGCCATGGACCCGAAGCTTTTGATTCTGGATGAGCCTGCAGCGGGTGTGGCCCGGGAAGAGGCTTATACCCTGATGCAGTTGATCCGGAAGCTGGCGGAGGAACGGAATATGACCATCATTTTTATCGAGCACGATATGGATATTGTGTTCAATTATGCGGATGTGATCTCTGTGCTCCGGGATGGAGAGCTGATTGCCAGCGGCAGGCCGGAGGAAATTAAGGAAAACCAGTATGTGCAAGAGGCTTATTTAGGAGGTGGTGAATCGTGATTCTTGAATTAAAGGATGTCCACAGTTATTATGATAAAAGCCATATCTTAAGTGGAGTCAGCCTTTCCGTGGATCAGGGAACTTCTGTCTGCCTGCTGGGGAGAAACGGAGTGGGCAAATCCACCACCATGAAGACCATTATGGGGATGCTCAACCCCAAAGAGCGCTGCAGGACGGAAGGAAGTCTTTTGTTTGAGGGAAAGGAACTGGCAGGCATGAAGAGCCATGCCATCGCCCGGCTGGGAATCGCCTATGTGCCTCAGGGACGCCATATTTTCCCCACTCTGACTACAGAGGAAAATTTAAAGGTTGCGGCCCGTGCGGGAGTGGATGGCAGCAGTAAATGGAACCTGGAGTCAGTCTATCAGTTCTTTCCCCGCCTGGAGGAGCGAAAGGACTCCAAGGGAGATAAGCTTTCAGGGGGAGAAAAGCAGATGCTGGCCGTGGCAAGAGGGCTGATGCAAAATCCCAGGATGATGCTTCTCGATGAGATTACCGAGGGGCTGGCGCCTCTTATTGTGGATCAGCTGGCTGTCATGGTGCAGAATCTGATTGCCGAGGGAGTCACCATTCTGATCGCGGAACAGAACGTGAAATTTGCCATGAAGGTCAGCAGTGACTGCTATATTCTGGAAAGGGGCGCTATCGTCCATCACCAGGCAACCAATGAGCTTTCGGCGGAAACCAGGAAGCAGTATCTGGGGCTGTAGCCGGGAGCTGGCTGCTTCTATCATTATAAAAGCCTCAGAAGGCCTGAGATGAATTGCTTCTTGTCAAAGCATATCATAATAAGGGTTTCTGAGGCTTTTGCCTATCTCTATATGTGTTTTAGCATAAACTCGATTCTATCTGTAATACTGAGGAAACTGCGCTACGATTCCCTGGGCCATGGCATCGGCCATTTCCAGAGCATTCCCTTCGATGTCAGCAAATGTATTGATGCTGTCTGCGAAATTACCGGATATCATATCGGAAGCATCTCTCTTTAGAAGTTCAATATGGTCGGAGAGCATATTTCTCCATTCCTCTTCCGCCCAATTGGAATTCATATTGCTGAGAACATTTGCAATCTGATCCGCATTTTCAGACCATTGCCCTTCAATGCCAGCGGCTGCGGTTGTATTTCCTTCTCTTGTGGCTGTCATATATTCATTAGCCAGGGAAATATGCTCATTCAGCAGGCCTGCAAAGCTTGCTGCCGCATCGCTGCCGTAGAGAGATTCCAGGACCTCTGCAAAGTCTTCCGTATTCTGCATAAGACGGTCGGAGACAGGCTGGGCGTCAGGAAGCTCCATAATCATGCTTTGCATCGCCATTCTGGCCCAGTAAGCATGCTGAGACCATAAGAGACGCAGGTAGTTGATCAGATCCTGCTCTTCTTTGCTTATCCAGGAGGCAACAGGCGGCTCGGGTATAGGTTCCGGCATTGGAATAGGCCTGGGCATTGGATCTGGCTGCATGGGTTGTGTGGGCATTGGCATAGGCTGAGGCTGCATGGGCTGTGTGGGCATTGGAGTGGGCTGAGGCTGCATGGGCTGTGTGGGCATTGGAGCAGGCTGAGGCTGCATCGTAGGTTGTGTAGGCATTGGCGCAGGCTGAGGCTGTGTCGTAGGCCTTGTAGGCATTGGCATAGGCTGCGTCGTAGGCTGTGTAGGCATTGGCGTAGGCTGAGGCTGTGTCGTAGGCCTTGTAGGCATTGGCATAGGCTGCGTCGTAGGCTGTGTAGGCATTGGCGTAGGCTGAGGCTGCGTCGTAGGCTGTGTAGGCATTGGCGTAGGCTGAGGCTGCATCGTAGGCTGTGTAGGCATTGGGGCAGGCTGAGGCTGCATCGTAGGCTGTGTAGGCATTGGAGCAGGCTGAGGCTGCGTCGTGGGTTGTGTAGGCATTGGAATCGGCTGGACCGGTCTGGGTTCGGGTACGGGCATAGGCCGGGGAACGTTATTGTTGTCTCTCGGAACGCAGATTACCTGGCCGATAAATAAATTGGTGGGATTCACACCGGGATTTGCGGCCATGATGTTTTCCACTGTGGTCCGGAAACGCTGGGAAAGCAGCCATAGGGTATCCCCGGCTTCAATGGTGTATAAGCAGGTTTCCTCCGTGGAAGAGTTCATTCCATTGCTGCTATTGGTTTCCTCTGGAGTAATCGCCTGGGAGCGGAACCAGATGGGCAGTTCCGGAAGCCGGTATCCGGCCGGTATCCAGATTGTCTGGCCGATCATCATGTTGTTGGGATTTAAGCCGGGATTTAAGGCCCTAATGGTGTCTATAGTGGTGCAATAGCGCTGTGCAAGCATCCATAAGGTATCATTTCTCTGAATGGTATAGGTGCGAAGACCTACGGGGCAAGGGGCTGTGCCGCCTCCTGACGACCCGCCGGAAGAAGGCGGCTGAACCGGAGGCCGGGGCCTTCTTGCAGGAATACAGATGACCCTTCCCGCTTGTAAATTGTTTGCAGTCAGGCCGGGATTGGCAGATGTAATTGCATCAATGGTAGTAGAGTAACGCTGGGAAAGCAGCCACAGCGTATCGCCGGGTCTGATGGTATAAGAAAAAAATCCTACAGGGCAAGAAGCCATAATATGATTGCCTTTCAATAAAACAATTTGCCTTATGTTATGTTGAAAATATCGAAAAGTACCTGTCACACTTGGCCTTTTTTGATTTTTTTCAAATTAATTTTGCAGGCTTAAAGTTTCCTTGTTTTATCAGGTACAGGTGAACATGTCAATGCGGTTTAGGGAAATTCCGGTGTAGGACCAGCCGAATCTTCTGTCCCACCGGAAGCCTGCGACGCTGTTAAACCAGACCTGGACGGGAAAGAACCAAAATTCCTGTCCGTTGCTCAGCCATACATAAGTAAATCGTCCAATGCAGTTGTTGATAGAGCCGGGGCTTACCATTTTTGTCCCTGTGCGGGCCTGTGCACTTCTTTGAGGTGTGGCGGAAGGGGGAGGTCCCGATGGCATCGGACCGCCCGGGCCTGTGTTTTGATTTGGGAATGGGGGCATAATTTCACTCCTTTATAATTGATGACATTAATATTATATGAGGCATAGGGGGAGTCGTGAGATGTGTTCAAGCTTATTACAGCAGGAACTGATTTTTTAGTTCCTGCTGCTTCCTCTTTCTGGTTATAAAATGACGGGCTGTATCTGTTTTCCTTCCAGTGCCAGTTCCAGAGTGTCGGCAATCAGATGGGTATGGGCGATCATGGAGTTGGGCTTTTTAACAGGATCATCCTGGCCGAAGGGAACGAAATAAATATTTTTTACATTAAACAATTCCCCCACATTTTTAAAATTAATCCCCAAAGCGTCGTTGGTGGAAAGGGAAATGACCAGGGGCTTTGAATTTCTTAAATGGGCTTTGGCCGCCATGAGAACAGGGGAATCTGTAATGCCGTTAGCCAGCTTTGCAAGGGTGTTTCCGGTGCAGGGAGCAATGAGAAGGATATCCAGATAGCCCTTGGGACCAATAGGCTCTGCTTCCTCCAGGTTTAATATGGGATCATGGCCGGTTATGGCGGAAATGCGTTTCATATATTCTCCCGTATCCCCGAACCGGGAATTGGTGGTCTGGATATTGGTTGAAAAAATGGGGTAGATGTCGCCGCCTTTTTCCACCAGGGTTTTCACTTCTTTTTCTATTTTTTCAAAGGTGCAGAAGGACCCGGTAAAAGCCAGGCCGATTTTCATTCCTTCCAGTTTCATTGTAAGACTCCTTTATGATAGATTTTTAACAATACCTTGAAATAAGATTTCAGCAGATGTCTGAGGTGCATAAATTCCCGGCAGTCCAAGGCATAATTTGGCCCGGATATTCTGTTGTCTGCAAAACTCAAAATCAACGCCGCCCGGGGCGGATGCAATATCAATAATAGTGACTTCCGGATTCATGGAGCGGATTAAGTTTTCTTCAAAAATAAGTGCCGGTATGGTATTGAAGATAAATTCATAATTTCCCATAGATAAATCCATGTCATGAAGAGGGATGGTGTCAAATCCCATGGAATTGGCAAAAGCAAGCTGGGTATCCTTCCGGTCAGCTATGGTTACAGAGGCGTCCAGCCCCTTTAGTTTCAGTGCCAGGGTCTTTCCGCACCTTCCGAATCCTGTTACCAGGCATTTGCTTTTGTGAAGGCAGCCGGGGCTTAGTTTGATTGCCTCGGCAATGGCACCTTCTGCCGTTGCAATGGTATTTTTTATGGTGACATCTTCCATGTCCATATAGTCAAAGCAGGCAATGCCATTCTTTTTTGCATATTCTTTTACATAGGCCGGAATGCTTCCTCCAAACAGAATGTGTCCGGGGGTCAAAAGGCTGAGAATGTTTCCGATTCCCAGGTCATCCATGGGATTAGCTGAAAAGAGGCTGCTTTTATCCCTGGTAAATGGAATGGGACAAAGTATAATATTGTGGCTTTTTATGGCTTCTTCCACGGAAAAAGAGGAATCTTTGCTGTCATAGTGAATGGTTGTCTTAAAACCGTTTCCGGCCAGAATGCGGCTTAAAAAAACCTGCCTGGAATCGCCGCCTAACAGAAGAAAATTATGCATAGGTTCATCACTCCTTATAATGGTTTTATATGACGAAAAGTTTGAATTGTGTATGAGAACAGGGAAAATATTGGCATAGATTTTTCAGTTTGTTTCAAGATTGAAAGAAAGATGAAAGGTATGAAACAGAAACCTTGCAGAAACAGGAAAACTGTAATAAACTCATAAAAGACAGGATCAGGATTGGTCAGTATGGAAATAGTAATGCAAGGCCCGAAAGGATATAATGATATCTGTAAAATTGCTTTTTAAGGAATGAACTTTTCATAGAAGAAAGGGGAAATATGATATCAAAATATGAATTCAATATCAAAGCAAGGGAAGATTTTTACCGCCACCCTGAGAAATACCGGATTCCGCCTTTCCGGATTTATGGGAATCTGTATTTTGTAGGAAATAAAAGTGTAGGTTCTCATCTGATTGACACTGGGGAAGGGCTGATTCTCATTGATACCACTTATCCTTCTACAGCAGCCATGCTGGTTCAGTCCATATGGGAATTGGGATTTAACCCTGGGGATATCCGCTGTATTTTACATACTCACGGCCATTTCGATCATTTTGGAGGGACGGCTCTGTTAAAAGAACTGTCAGGGGCAAAGACGTATCTTGGAGAAGGCGATGCAGTTATGTTCCGGGAACGGCCCCAGCTGGCTTTGACAGAGGCAAGCGGCTGCCAATATTTTGAGCCTTTCGTTCCGGACCGGATTATGAAGGATGGGGATGTGATCGTTCTTGGAAATACCAGCATCAGAATTGTTTCTACCCCCGGTCATTCTGACGGTACAATATCCTTTTTTACAGAGATTGAGGGGGACAGGGGCCGCCTGATTGCAGGAATGCATGGGGGAGCAGGCCTTAATACCATGTGCGGTTCTTTTGTTGAGAGATATGGAAACAGCCATTGCAGGGGTGATTTTTTAAACGGGCTGGAGAAGGTGTATGATGAGCGGGTGGATATTATGCTGGGCAACCATACGGGGCATAACCGGACGGTTGAGAAGCGCCAGTTTATGGAGGCTCATCCGGAAGGCCCTAATCCGTTTGTTGACCGGTGGGAGTGGAGAAGATATCTGGATTTTGTGAGAAACCGGTTTGAGGCTATGGTTCGGGAAGAGGAGGAGACGGATGTCGGGGATTGCATTGTTTGTGCCAAGCGATGAAATGTATGAGCAGGCGCAGAAAATTTTAAAGGAAAAAGATAATCATGTGATTATTCTGAAAAAGATCAGGACGGAAGATGCGGTGACAGAAGCCCAGAAAGCTATTTCAGAGGGGGTCAATATTATCATTGCCAGGGGAAGGCAGGCAGTTGAGATCAAGAGCCATACCAATGTGGCAGTGGCGGAAATCGTCATGACGGCACAGGAGCTTGGGCTTTTGGTCATGAGAGCAAAGGGCATTGTGGAAAGGAACTGTCCCAGAATCGGCATTTTCGGCTGGGGGGATATGCTCAGTGATACTACCTATTTTAATGAGTTGTACCATGTTGATTTAAGGCGTTATATTTTAAGGGATGTGGATGAATGGAGAAATACCATGGAGAGGGCCGGTGAAGACGAACTGGATATCATCATCGGAGGCGAAGCGGCCCTTGATGGGGCATATCAGATGGGAATACCGGGGATTTACATGTCTTCTACGGGGGAAGCCATACGGGTGGCTCTTAAGAATGCGGAATCCCTGTATTATATGGCGGAGATTGAGCAGCACAATTACGCTCAGTTTTCCACTATTTTGGACAGCGCATTTAACGGAATCATCAAGATCAGTGTGGCAGGCAAAGTCCTTGTGATGAACCGGGCCATGGAGCAGATTCTTGGGTGTAATTCGGAAAAATGCATTGGAAAGCCTGTTGCCGGCCTTTTAAGCGGTCTGGATGAGAAGGCTTTGAAGCAGATTCTGGAAGGAAAAGCAGAGAATTATTCCACATTTTTGACCCTGCAGGACCAGTCTTTGGTGGTATCGGCAGAACCTATTGTTGTGGGGAAGGGGATTGACGGGGCCATCATCTCATGCAACCGTTTGAAGCGGCTTGACATGAATGATAAGGATGTGAGGAAGGAACAGTATTTAAGGGGATATGTGGCTTATGGAACCTTTGATGATATCAGCAGGAATTTAAAGGACATGAGAAAGGTGGTGGAGCTGGCCCGGCTGTATGCCCAGTCCTCCAGCCCTATGCTGATTGAAGCCATATCAGGCCCGGAGCTGGATGCCGTGGCCCAGGGAATCCATAATTACAGCATGAGAAAAAATGGGCCTTTTATTATGATCAACATGGCTGGATTGTCCCAGGACCAGCAGATGAGGACCTTGTTTGGCAGCGGGAATGAGGGAACCGGTGAGCTGGAGCCGGGAGCCATTGCAGAGGCTAACCATGGAACGCTGGTGATACAGAGCATTGACAAGCTGACCCTGCCTGCCCAGTATAATCTGGCCAAGGTCATACGGACAAAACGGCTTATGAGAAGCGGCCGGATTGAGGACACTTTAATGATTGACACCAGAATCATTGCCTGTACTGCCAAGAACTTAACAGAGCTTCGCCGGGAATTCAAGTTCCGTTCTGATCTGTATTTTACCTTAAAGTCCCTTCGCTTAAAAATCTCCAATCTAAAGGACAGGAGAGAGGATGTGGAGTATCTGCTGAATCTGTATACCAGAAAATATATGGAACAGTATTCCAGGTACCATGTGATGACAGCAGGTGCCAAAAAGGCCCTTTTGGAGTATTCCTGGGAGGGAAACAGCATTCAATTAGAGGCTTTTTGTGAACGCATGATTCTGACGGTTGGAAAAAGGGCTATTACAGAGGAATATGTCAGGGATCTTTTGGATGAGCTGTATCATCGGGATACCAGTATTTATGCAGCGGTGGAAGCGGAAGCACCAGATGGAAAAGGGGAGAGGGAAACGGATGAAAATCCGGAACGGACACTTTTGAAAGCAGTGCTGAAAAAATATAACGGCAGCCGTATCCTCACGGCCAGGGAGCTGAATATCAGCACCACTACTTTGTGGAGAAAAATAAAAAAATTTGAAATTGATGAAAAATAGGGGGTTGTATTCTTTCACGCTGAAATGATTTTGTAATGGAAAAGAGCTGGCTGAAATGAATATGGTAAAAAATGAAATGCGTGCGTAAGGTGTAAATTATGCATGCATTTTCTAGGCTATTCTGTCACTTGTCCGGAAGGGAATATGAAGTTATACTTTGGCATATGCAAGAAATTCAGGCGGGGCCATGATGGAGGAACATATGAAAAATATATTTGATTTTCAAGACAACATTAAATTTATAAAGGCGGTTTATTATAACTTTCATCCCATTCCGCTGCCAAAGCCATTTAAGGATGGAACAGGAGGCATGGGGAAAAATGCCCCGGAGCAGGGGTGTATAGAGCTCTATGATTCAGAAGGCGCATGTGCCCATTTAACAGTGGGAAGAAGCTTTGCAAAAAATATTCTCCCAATGATCTTAAACGGGGAAACCAAAAGTTACAATCAGTGGAGAGACACTTTGTACTGGAAAATCAGAAATGCAGGCTTTCAAAGCGGTCAGGCCGTGGAAGTAGGACAACTGGATTTAATGATGCTGGACATTCTGGCCCAGCGGGCAGGAAAGCCTCTTCACCGGTTCCTTGGAGCTGAAAAGGACTGGGCAGCAGCTTATAAGGGCGGAGGGTCCCTTCTTCTGGAGGATGAGGAGCTGGTAGAGGATATGCTGCGTTACATGGAGGAAGGCTATCAGACTGTTAAATTCAAAGTAGGAAGCAATGATGGAACCAATATGGAACGGGATTTAAGGCGTATTGAAAAGGTCAGAAAGGCCCTTGGACCGGATATGGGAATTGCAGTGGATGCCAATCAGCGCTGGGAGGTGGAGGACGCTTACCGGTTTGCCAGGCTGGCAGAGCCTTATGGGCTTGCATGGCTTGAGGAGCCGGTTCATTCCCATGATATGAACGGAATAAAAAGGCTGAAGGAGATGGGAGTACCCATGCCCATTGCCTTTGGAGAATCCATGAGAACGTTCTATGCTTATGAAACCTATGTGGAAAAGGGTGTGGACCATTTACAGCCCTCCATGGGGCGCATGAGCCGGATTGATGATCTTCTTAAGATCCGCGACCTGGCAAGGGAAAAGGGGGTGACCTTCTCTTCCGGAGGCAGAATCTATCTCAATGCCATCTTTGGCTGCCTATATGAGGAGAACGAGAAGATCGAATACCATGAGCCCATCAGCAGGCCGGTGGGAGAATACACCTTATTCCAGCCTGAAGAACGGGGCGGAAGGTTTTACTGCCAGCCTGATATGCCGGGAAATCCTCAGCGCATGGATATTGAGAAGCTGGAAAAGCATGGACTTCTGGAAAGTAAAAAGGTATTTTATGCAGAAAAATAAAAAGAAATTGGAGAGGAAGGGTCATGGGAACACAACGTAAAAAAACGAAAACAATGAATATTCCAAGGTATAAAAATCCCCGTGATTTTGTAAAAAAGAATTTTGGCTTTCTGTTCATTCTGCCGTGGTGGATTGGGTTTGCCATTTTTAAGCTGTATCCGTTTATAGCGTCTTTGACCTACAGCTTTCATGAATATAATTTATTCCGTCCGGCGTCTTTTGTGGGCCTTCAGAATTACAGGGAAATACTCAGTGACAAGCTGACCATGATGGCATTTGGGCAAACGTTTAAATACGCGTTCATTACAGTGCCTCTTGAACTGGCCTTTGCCTTGTTCATTGCCTACATATTGAATTTTAAGATCAGGGGTGTGAACTTCTTTCGGACTGCTTACTACATTCCTTCCATTTTGGGAGGTTCCGTATCCATTGCAGTGCTGTGGAGGTTTCTGTTTAAGACAGATGGTTTGATTAATATGATTTCTGCAAGGTTTGGTGCAGAACCATTTAACTGGCTGGGGGATCCGGGAGGATCGTTCCTTGTAATCGTGCTTTTGCGAATCTGGCAGTTCGGATCGCCTATGGTTATTTTCCTGGCGGCATTAAAGGGAGTTTCAGCAGACTTATATGAGGCGGCCTCCATTGACGGGGCAGGAAAATGGAGACAGTTTTTCAAGATAACGGTTCCTCTCATTACGCCGGTTATTTTCTACAACTTTGTAACTCAGCTTTGCCACAAGTTCCAGGAGTTTAACGGTCCCTTTATCATCACCAGAGGAGGCCCTCTCCGTTCCACGACCCTGGTATCCCTGCTGGTTTATAACAATGCATTTAAGAGTTATGAAATGGGAATGGCGAGCGCCATTGCGTGGCTTTTGTTCCTGATCATTACCACATTTACGATTATAGCTTTTGTAAGCCAGAAATACTGGGTTTATTACGGTGACGAGGATGGGAGGTAGGCGCAATGACAAAAGAAACAAGAAATAAAATCAACCTGTTTTTGCGGTATCTGCTCCTCATTGTGGTAGGAACTGTGATGGTATATCCTCTGATCTGGATGGTGGGAGCTTCCTTTAAAACCAACGCGGAGATTTTTTCCGGTATCGGATTTATTCCCCAGGCCCCTACGTTAGAGGGGTATGTGAGGGGCTTTAAGGGATATGAAGGAATGACGCTTTTGTACTTTATGGGAAATACATATAAGTTCGTGATTCCCAAGGTGGCTGTAACGGTTCTGTCAGCAGTGATTACTGCTTACGGCTTTGCAAGGTTTCATTTCATTGGAAAGAAGTTTTCTTTTGCGGTTTTATTATCCACCCTGTTTCTTCCTCAGGTTGTACTGAATGTACCTCAGTATATTTTGTTCAATCAGATCGGATGGCTGGATTCTTATTTTCCGCTGATCATTCCATCTCTCTTTGCCGGTGATACTTATTTTGTATACATGCTGATCCAGTTTCTCAGAGGAATTCCCAAAGAACTGGAAGAGGCGGCAAAAATTGACGGCTGTAATGTGATGCAGACCCTGTGGTATGTGATTGTGCCCATGCTGAAGCCCTCCATTGTATCCTGTGCATTATTCCAGTTTATGTGGACGTCCAATGATTTTATGGGACCATTGATTTATATAAATACGGTTTCAAAATATCCTGTTTCCATCTTTCTGCGCATGTCCATGGATGCTGATGTAGGATTTGAGTGGAACCGTGTTCTGGCAATGTCGCTGATCGCGATTATTCCGTCCTTAACTGTTTTTTTCCTGGCACAGAGATCTTTTGTGGATGGGATTGCAGCCGGCGGGGTAAAAGGTTAAAAACTATATTATTAAGAATTGAGGAGGAAGGCAATGAAAAAAATCAGATTCAAACAAGCTGCTGCTGTTGCAATGGCAGGAGTTATGGCAGCATCCTTAGCAGGCTGTATGCCAACGGAGAACAGTAAAGCAACAGAGGGAACAACAGCCGCTGCTGCCCAGACAGAGAGTGCCGGAAATGGGGAACCGGCAGAGGCAGAGGGCCTTAGTGTGAACACCACAGACCCCATTACCCTGCGTATGAACTGGTGGGGCGGAGACAGCAGGCATCAGGCTACCCTGGAGGCTATCAAGGCATTTGAGGCAAAGTATCCCAACATCAAGGTAGAGGCGGAGTATGAATCCTTTACAGGCCATGAGGAGAAGGTGGCATTGTCTTTAAAATCCGGTTCCGGTGCAGATGTGATTCAGCTTAATATGGACTGGGTATTTAATTATTCTCCTGACGGAACTATGTTCTTTGACTTGAATAAGGCGTCAGACATCATTGATTTAAGCGCATATGACAAGTCTGATCTGGATTACTATACCATAAACGGAATGCTGCAGTCACTGCCTGTCAGCAATACGGGACGGGCTTTCTTCTGGAACACCACAAGATTAAAGGATGTGGGCGTAGAGATTCCAACTACATTGGAAGAACTGTATGCGGTTGGAGATGCGTTTGCCGCTTATGAAGATGGTACTTACTATCCTCTGATTTTAAATGAACTGGATCGTATGACCCTGATGGTATACTATTTACAGTGCAAATACGGAAAGCCATGGGTAGAAAATTATGAGCTTCAGTATACGGAAGCAGAGGTTCAGGAAGGTCTGGAATGGATCAGTCTTCTGGAAGAAAAGCATGTAATTCCTACATTAAAGGTTCTGGCAGGAGATGGCTCTGAGCTGGTGGATACCAACCAGAGATGGATTGACGGACATTATGCAGGAATGTATATATGGGACAGCAACTTACAGAAATTTAAAGAGGCAGCCCCTGGCTTTGAGTTTGAAGTGGGCGATTACATCAAAATGGGTGATCATCAGGGCGGTATGATCAAGGCTTCCATGGTGTTTGCAATTCCCGAAACTTCAGCTCATCCGGCAGAGGCGGCAGCTCTGATCCAGTTCCTGCTGGGAGAAGCCGAAGGCGCGGGAATTCTTGGGGACAGCCGTGGTGTGCCTGCCAATAAAAAGGCCCTGGAATCTCTGGATTTGTCAGCCAGTCTTGCGGCAGAAGCCAATGCAAAGGTAATGGAATGGACCACCTTTAAGTTTGACCCTGTATTTGAACGGTCAGCTCTTAAGAATCCTGATGGAACTTATTATATGGGAATGCAGATGTTAAGCTATGGACAGGAGGATGCAGCAGGCGTTGCAACGTTTATGGTAGATGACATCAAAAAGCAGTTGGAATCAGCAAAATAAGTGTTTTATGCCGGGGACCCCATGTTTATATGGGGCCTCCGGCCTTTTTAAATTTGTATAAAGTTTGTCCTTTCTTGCCAATAATTAGAAAATAGTGTTATAATTGTTATGAAATGGATATGAGGGGCAATTCTGAAAAGATTATGAAATTTCCTGCCGGAACATTGACTTTCCCCTGATACATTATTATAGTTAAGGCAAAACAGAGAGGAATGGTAGACATTGGTATGAATCGGTTTAGAGAGCATTTTATGCGGTTTATGATCGGAAGATACGGCGCAGACAAGCTGGGACAATTTCTGATCTGGGCGGCGTTTATTTTAATGGTGGTAAGAATGCTTATCAGGAATCCATGGATTAATACAGCGTCTTCCGTCTGCCTGGTCTTGTGCTGCTTCCGCATGTTTTCTAAAAATATCGGAAAACGGTTTGAAGAAAATCAACGGTTTGAACGAATTTGTTTTCGCTTTACGGAAAAATTCCGAAGATGGCGTTTTAAACTCAGCCAGATCAGGGAATACCACATTTATAAATGTCCGGAATGCGGACAGAAAATCAGGATTCCAAGAAGGAGAGGAAGAATCAGCATTCACTGTCCTAAATGCAATACTGATTTTATTAAAAAAAGCTAAGAATATAAAAAGTTCCATAAACGGGAATGCTTGCGGAACTCATACTAACATAGAAGGGAACAATTATGAATTTACAATTTAAGAGGCTGGAAGCCCAGGATATTGACAAAATAATTCCGTTTTACGGCTTACGGCCCAACAAGGCATGTGACAGTGTATACTTAGACAGTTTTATCTGGAGGGAGTACTATCATGTGCAGTATGCAATCAGTGATAACCGGGCGCTGCTGTTTTTAATGGAAAAGGACGGAGAACCCTTTTCAGCCATGCCCATGTGCAAGGAAGAAGATCTTCCCCATTATTTTCAGGAAATAACGGATTACTTTAACCAGGTTTTAAAAAAGCCTCTCCGCATTTATATTGCAGATGAGGATGCAATTAAATATTTAAATCTGGATCCGGAGAAGTTTGAGGTCAGGGAGGAAGAGGATTTAAAAGATTATCTTTATGACGCCCAGGCCATGAGAACTCTTGCGGGAAAGAAGCTTCATAAAAAAAAGAATCATTTGAATTCATTTTTAAGGGAATATGAAGGACGGTATGAATATAGAACGCTTTACTGCTCAGGCCGGGACGATGTGTTGGAATTCCTGGATAAATGGTGGGAGAATAAAGTGGAGTCCCCGGAATATGAGCGTCAGCTTGAATATGAGGTAATGGGCGTCCATGATATATTGAAAAACTGTGCCATGCACCACGCCAGAATGGCTGGAATTTATATTGACGGCAAGCTGAAGGCATTTACCATTGGCACCTATAATGCCCTTGAAAAAATGGCTGTCATTCATATTGAAAAGGCAGACCCCAATATAAAGGGTCTTTATCAGTTTATTAATCAGCAGTTTCTGATTCATGCTTATACGGAAGAACTGGTACTGGTAAACAGGGAAGACGATGTGGGAATGGAGGGCTTAAGACAGGCGAAAATGTCCTACTACCCCATTGGCTTTGCCAGGAAATACGGAGTGATCCAGAAGGGCTTTTAATTATGATGAGGTATTTGAAGCAGGAAGAGAAAATAGAAAGCAAGGCATTGTGGGGAAAGGTATTTGATGAGGATTCCCAAAGCTTTATGGACTACTATTATTCGGACCGGGTGAAGCGGAATAAGATTCTGGCTGCCTGGGATGGAGAACGGGTGGTGGCTATGCTTCACCGCAATCCTTATGATGTGGTGATCAGGGACCGCCTTTGGAAAACTGATTATATTGCAGGAGTGGCTACTGATCCGGAGTACCGGCATCAGGGATATATGAAGCGGCTTTTGCTCCGCTGTTTTTCCGATATGTATGTGGAGCGGATGGGCTTTAGCTTTCTGGTTCCTGCTGATCCAGCCATTTACCGCCCCTTTGATTATACCTATATCTGCGACCTTCCTTCTCAGGAGCTGAATGAAAAAGGGCTTTCGCAGCTCAGCAGGCGGGCTCTTGTGGAGCAGTCCGGACAGTGCAGGGAAGCGGCACGGTTTGCAGGCAGGCAGCTGGAACAGTCTTATGAGGTCTATGCCCTGCGGGATGAGGGTTATTACCGGGACTTGTGCCGGGAGGTAAGAAGCGATAAGGGCGATCTGATCCTTCTTTATACAAGAGACGAAGAAGAGCAGTTAGCTGGTATTTGGGCTTATTACGGTGAAACGGCAGAAAATAAGAGAGAGCTGATCTGCCTTCCCGACTATGTAAAGGAAACAGGGCCGAAAAAACCTGCCGTCATGGGAAGGATCATTCATTTAGAGCAGTTTGTTTCCGTGATCTGTTTAAAAGAGGATTGTCCAGCTAGCGAAATGGAGCTGCTTCTTGAGGTGAAGGATAACTTTATCCAGCAGAATGCAGGAATATACCGGTGGAGGCTGGATCACAATGGGTCCACTTTGGTCCGTGTGGAAGGAGATTCCGGGATCAAACCTCATCTGTCCATGGGAATCGGAGAACTGACCTCCTGGCTTTTTGGGTACAGCGAGCCGTCAGTACCGGAGGAGAGCATGGTTTTGGCAGAGCGTATCCGGCTTTTAAACGGAGTGTTTTTTGATGAGATCACGTAAGCTTATGATAGAAGGTTTTGCAGAAAGAGAGGAACGGAATCATGTATCAGGCAGCAGAAGACAGATATGAGAAGATGGAGTATAAGCGTTGCGGAAGGAGCGGAGTTCTGCTCCCTAAAGTGTCTTTGGGATTATGGCAGAATTTTGGCCTGGAAAAGCTGGTATCAGAGCAGAGGAAGATTCTTTTGAAAGCTTTTGACATGGGAATCACTCATTTTGATCTGGCAAATAACTATGGTGCTCCTGCCAGGGGAAAAGCAGAGGAAAACTTCGGGGAGATATTAAAAAGTGGCCTGAGAACTTACCGGGATGAACTGATTATTTCCACCAAGGCAGGTTTTGATATGTGGCCCGGACCTTATGGGAACTGGGGTTCCAGAAAGTATTTAATGGCCAGTCTGGACCAGAGCTTAAAGAGGATGGGACTTGAATATGTGGATATTTTCTACCACCACAGGCCGGACCCGGAAACTCCTCTGGAGGAGACAATGGGAGCACTGGCTGACATTGTAAAACAGGGAAAAGCCCTTTACGTGGGAATTTCCAACTACGGAGAACTGGAAGCAAGGGAAGCAATTCAGATGCTGAGAATTCAGGGAGTCTCCTGTCTCATTCACCAGCCAAGATACAATATGTTTGAGAGAGACGCAGAGAAGGGGCTGTTTAACGCTCTTTTGGAAAACGGTGCAGGCTGCATCTGTTACAGCCCTCTGGCCCAGGGTGCCCTGACAGACCGTTACTTAAACGGCGTTCCGGAAGGCTCCAGGGCATCAAGGGAAGGGACTACGGTAGGCGGACGCTACCTTACTGAGGATAAGCTGGCCCAGATCAAGGCACTTCATGAGCTGGCAGGAAAGAGGGGACAGACCCTGGCCCAGATGGCACTTTCCTGGGTGCTTCGGGAAGAAGCGGTGACCTCCGTACTGATCGGAGCCAGCAGTGTAAAACAGCTGGAAGGAAATGTGGACTGTTTAAAGAACCTGGAATTTACAGCGGAAGAGCTGGAGCAGATCGATGCTATTTTAAAATAATTGGCAATTGTTAAAAAGGACTGCAAAAACGGACGGGGCAGGTGTATGGAATGATTTATGAAGTCGGAGATATTGTAAAATTAAAAAAGCCCCATCCCTGCGGGAGTCAGGAATGGGAAATCCTGCGGGTAGGGGCGGATTTCCGTTTAAAATGTATGGGCTGTTCCCATCAGATCATGGTAGCAAGGAAGCTGGTGGAGAAAAACACCAGAGGATTGAAGTCTCCTGATGGAACGCCAAAGGCTTGAATAAAAAACACCAAAAAAATGCCGGAAACGAGAAAAATGCTTGCTTTTATAAAAAATTTCCGGTATAATATCATTTTGTGACATATTAAATCCTTGCTCCCGAAACTGAAAGCGGGGGCCAGAGACCACAAGGAGGTAAACAAGCATGAACAAATATGAGTTAACCGTTGTTCTTAACGCAAAACTCGAGGATGAAGAAAGAGTAGCAGCTCTTGAGAAAGTTACAGGCTATATCACTCGCTTTAATGGCGCTGTAACCAACGTTGATGAATGGGGTAAGAAGAGATTAGCTTACGAAATTCAGAAAATGAAAGAGGGATTCTACTACTTCATCAAGTTTGATGGCGATTCCACAACACCGAATGAGTTAGAATCACACATTCGTATTATGGAGCCGGTTATCAGATACTTATGCGTAAGACAAGAGGCATAATAGATAAAGAAAGCGTGATCGTATGAACAAAGTAATCCTTATGGGCAGATTGACCCGTGATCCAGAAGTAAGATATTCCCAAGGAGAGCGCGCTATGGCAATCGCAAGGTACAGCCTTGCAGTTGACCGCAGAGGGCGCAGAAATCAGGACGGCAATGAGCAGACTGCAGATTTTATCAACTGTGTTGCATTTGACAAGGCAGGAGAGTTTGCAGAGAAGTATTTCCGTCAGGGTATGAGAGTATTAGTTTCCGGAAGGATCCAGACTGGAAGTTATACGAATAAAGAAGGCGTAAAGGTTTATACAACCGATGTGATTGTAGAAGATCAGGAATTCGCTGACAGCAAGGGAGCATCTTCAGGAGATGGCGGCGGTTATCAGCCTACCTCCAGACCGACACCTTCCAGTGCAATCGGCGATGGATTTATGAACATTCCGGATGGAGTCGAAGACGAAGGACTTCCATTCAACTAAATCTAACAGGAGGCAAGACCAATGGCATATAACAAAAATGATAAGGCTGATGGCGCTAAGTTTAGAAGAGGCGGCATGCGCAGAAGAAAAAAAGTATGTGTATTCTGTGGAGAGAAAAACGGCGTTATTGATTATAAAGATGTAAATAAGTTAAAAAGATATGTGTCTGAGAGAGGAAAAATCCTTCCCAGACGTATTACAGGCAACTGCGCAAAGCATCAGAGAGCGCTTACTGTTGCTATTAAGAGAGCAAGACATATTGCTCTTATGCCTTATACGATGGAATAATAGCTTTTTATTGCTGTTTTCATCTTGTGTAGTACAGGCTTAAACAAATGATAAACAAATGGAAAGACCTTGCATGAAAATGTTGGGTCTTTTTTTAGGCTCTTTGTCAATAGTTGGGGTGGGATATTCCTTTGAATCCTGCTCCCTTCTTGCGTTTAGAGCTATTTTAATGGTTCATTCTACTGTATGCTGTTTTTTTGCATGCCAAATAAGCCTCCATATCCCGACCATTTTTTCTATGATGTACAATGAAGTATACGGGTCCGGAACCGGTTAAAGTTTCGGATTCCATAAGAACTTCGTTTTAATACCTTGATCTTATTGTTGAATCCTTCTGTAACACCGTTTGTGATGTTATATTTAAAGGCATTTAAGATTTCTTTTCTCCAAGACTGAAACGTTTTCGCGCATTTCTCGAATTCTGAAATACCACATCCTCTTGCATTGGAAATCCAGTCATCGAATTCCTGCTGCTGGCTGCGATAGGATTGCATCTGGCAGATGTTGTAAAACCATTCTTTCATCATATGCGCCAGGCGAAGGTCATCATTATACTGGAGCATTAAATCACAGGCCTGTTTGTTCTCATCCTTGAGTTTCTTATAGCGGGTCAGAATCAGCTTTCGGCTCCGTTTATAGTATTTCCTGAGAGAAGCTGGCATGGATTTCTGGAGCCGTTTACGAACGTTTTCAATGGCCCAGGTGACCTGACGGATGAAAAGAGTAATGTTCCAAAAATCGTTTCCCGCAGGAGGTACATAGATAACGCCGCTTGCGAAGGATTAGGGTGACAGTTTTTCCCTGAAAAGGAGTATCATCAATTTCCTGATTTCGGTAATCATGAACTCTCTTTGTTTTGCAGCCACAACAGGGGCAGAGCTGCTCAGAAGGTCTGGTTTCAATGAAAACCTTTAAAAAAGAGTCTGCCTGAATTACTTTTTTTACAAAAACATCTTCCAAGTCTAAGAAAGCCTTGCTATAATTAGGGTACATCTATAAGAGGTCACCTCCGTTGACATTAAACTTTGGTCGGGATAATGCGTTTGGGAGGCTTCTTATAGATGTATTTTAATACAACAAAAAGAATGTTGGAAGTGTGCTTTTCAAGCACACCCCAACATTCAGTATAGAACCTTTTTTTATTTCATGATTTTGTACGAATTTACGTTAAATTTTGGTAATAAACTCCGTAGATTCTTTTGGGTCATGTATTCCGTCATATCTTTGGGCAGCGGCTAAGGAAAAATTAATTCTGCTACTCAATAGTTGTAGCAGAGACGGTGGCTGTATATAGTTGTCACACCTGAAAAAATATGATAAAATACTGTCATGGAACAAACGTGTACAGGGTGTGTTGAACTCATTCTTTATAGAATGGGGTGATGCACTTAATGACCTTTGGTATGTTTCTACTTGCATTGCTTACGTTGGTTTTTACGTTTAGTAAGCAATACATAAAAAGAAAACCCACCCTGATATATTTTGGCGAGTAGAATGGGTTTTGATAAAAGGTCAAAAATCTAGTTATAGCAATGAAAAACTATGCAGTTAATATTCATTTTACTTGAAAAAGGTTTATTAGTAGCTTTTAGAACAGGAGGAAATTAAATGTCATTGAATTTCTATGTGGAAGAAGAGGATATACCGCAGACAAGTGAAATAATATGGGATAACAGGGAGTTTTTCAACATAACTACAGTTAAAAAGTTAGATGCCCAGGTGGATAATTTATTAAACTATACGGATAGGGCAAAGTATATAGATGAACATAGGTTCCGGGATAAGTTTGGATATGATGTGCCCTGGCGTGGTTTAAGTACTGGAGGAATGACAGTGCTTAATATATTCTATAATCCAGATAAGGTGTTTTCACTGGCAGAGTGTGGGCGAAACGCATTGATTGATGTAAGACTCCTGACACAGGGGAATGTGTTTAATGGGCCATTGGTGACTATATCCAGTATACCGGATGATTGCGATATAATAGTTCGTGACAATGGAGAGGTGCAGAGATTTACATCATTTCAGACTTTCAGGGAGGAGGGGGTTTGATGAAACTTGATACACCGCTATTAAATATCAATATTGAAGATAGTATACATTGGTTTCCTCCCATATCGGCAATCGGGAAATCTTATTTCAGCACCTTTGTAAGAGAGAACGGGATAAAGGGCGTAGTTGTATATATGATATCAAATGAGGACGAATTTAAAAATTTGGATATTATAGTTGAAGCGTTAAAGGATAATGGAATTCTGATACTGGACAGAACGGATTTATATTTAAACAATTCGGATTTAAGAAAATTGGTCAAATATGCTGATAAACGTATACTAATAGATAGAAAGGTTATGCCTGCAGCAGAATTACTTCCATATCTGAAAACTGCATTTATAGATTATGATGGAACCAGGATGGTGATTACTGATGAAGATAGTGACGGAAGATTCAGAGAGGCAATTAAGCAGTATCATGCTTGAAAAATTTCTGAAGGTGGACTTTATAAATGGAAATGGAAACTTCAGAGAGTATTTTGATAAAGAAAAGTCACCATTTATAGCATTCTATGACTGTAATCCGAAGAACAAAGAATTGTTTGCTGAATTTTCCAGCTTATTTACCATATATAATTCTCCCGGGAAGCAGCAGTACCTTATTCCAGTGATATGCACAGAATTTTATATAATAAAATCCCTGAGCACATTGAATTATGATTTTAAGTTTAGATATGGTTGGATGGAAACTGTACTTAAGCATACATTGGATAAGAAGCTGGTTAAGAATATGCCTCCTAAGGAGTTGGGGTATGCCGGAAGTAATAAGAACTTTGAAACACAATGTAAAATGGTTTTAAGCAATTCAGCAGCATTCTATCATAATGTGGATAAGGAAGCGGTTGACGGCAAAGGTGACACAGGCAAATATTATACAGAGGATGGGAAGCATACGATTAAAGAGAAAGTTATGGATTTTGCAAGACACATACCATGCGTAGTATTTAATTGCGAGAAACCAGAGGGTTTTAATCGTGTTTCTAATATATTAGATGTAGTACATAGGGAAATTGGCCGTTATCAAGAGTGGGCAGATAGTTCATATAGAGTTGTATTACCTGACAATTGGTGGGAAGGTGACTGCCCTGAAGGAGGTTTGTAAACAAGTTTTCTAGGTCCCTTATACCTGTTTAAACAAATCGAAATGAATAGGACAACGATTGACAAAGCAGGACAAATCTTTGGAATATTCCGTGTAAATGTTTTAAATGAATATCGTAAATAACTGCAAGACCTTGTTTCGTGCAGCAAAAGATGATATAATCAGAATAATATTTTACAGGAGAGTATAATTGCTATGCATATGCCTACATATCGGGTGACTTCGATTTTAAATGCCCTTTCTAACAGTCGGGAAGGATATACATTAAGTGAATTAACCAGAAAAACGGGAATATTGACAGGTACGATATCACCCATTTTAAAGACATTGCTGGAAGAAGGATTTCTGGAGATGTCACCTGCGGGGAACCGTTATAAGATTGGTATGCAGGCCTACTACACAGGACTGGCGTTTTCAAAAGGAAGCACTACTCTGGAGCTGGTGAGAAAAGAGATGGAGAAGCTGTCAAAGGAGTGCAATGAAACTTGTCAATTGGGGATTTTGCGGGAAGGCGAAGTATTCTATCTGTTAAAGGTAGAGGGAAATGAATCCATTCGGGTGGTATCAGAAGTTGGCGGCAGCCTGCCTGCATATGCCACTGCTTTGGGAAAGGCGATTTTGTCAAAATATGGAGTGTGTGAATTACAAGCACTTTATCCGGACGGGCTCAAAGCCCTCACAGCAAATACCTTGACCGATATGGAAGAATTGTACAGCCAGATAGAAGCCATAAAAAACAGTGGATTTTCCTATGAAGAAGGGGAAAGCGGTGAGCATACCTCTTGTATTGGAACTGCCATCTGTCAGAATGGAGAAGTTATTGCCGGTCTGAGCGTCGTATTTCCGGTTTTCAGGAAATCAGAAGAAAAATCCCAAACAATCCGTCAGGCGTTGATTAAGTGCAAAAATAACATTGAAAAGATATTGATGAATCATTCTTTGATTTAAACAAAAAGCATTTTGAAATTTCCATGAAATCTCAAAGTGTTTTTTTTGTGCAATTAATACAAAAATAGAGGGGGAATATTGGCAAAATGACATTTTTGTAAACAACTATTGATTTTTAGCTGCCTTAGAGTTATCATATATACGTAAATTATCGTATATACAAAAAGAAAGTGGGGAAATGAAAATGTTTAGAAGTGAAAAAACATTAAGAGGAATCGAAAATCAGTACTACCGCGCTACCTATAAATCAATGGGGTTTACCAGTGATGATTTGGAACGGCCGATTATCGGTATTGCCAATTCGTGGACTGAGGGGGTACCGGGACATTTTAATCTGCGTCAGGTGGCGCAGAAGGTAAGAGACGGTATTAACCGTGCCGGTGGAACCGCAGTAGAATTCGGTACCATTGCATGCTGTGACGGAATGGCTCAGGGACATGACGGTATGCATTTTATTCTGCCCTCCCGCCAGATTATCAGTGACAGTATTGAGACCTTTGCCCAGGCCCAGCTTTTGGATGCAATTGTTTTACTGGGATCATGTGACAAGATTGTTCCTGGAATGCTGATGGCGGCGGCCCGGTTGGACATTCCCTGTATTCTTTTGCCCGGCGGCCCCATGGAAGGCGGAATTGTATTTGACGGCCGGCAATCGGACCAGACCTCCAGTGCGGAAGCATTGGGAATGCTGAGTGCCAATAAGATTACGGAAGAAGAATATAAGAAACTGGAGGACTTAAGCTGCCCAAGCTGCGGCTCCTGTTCTTATCTCGGAACTGCCAATACTATGTGCTGCCTGTCGGAAGCCCTGGGGATGACACCACCTAATGGAGGCATGGCCCCGGCCACATCAGCGGAGCGTTTGAGAATCGCAGAAGAAACTGGAATTAAGATTGTGGAACTGACGAGAAATAAGGTGACGGCAAGAAAAATCATTACAAACGAGTCAGTCAGAAATGCCATTAAAGTCTGCATGGCAATCAGCGGAAGTACCAATGCCGTAATGCATTTGACTGCAATTGCTCATGAAGCAGAACTGGATATCAATGTTTTGGAAGAATTTGACCAGCTTAGCCGCAAAACACCTCAGGTCGCCAAGATTAATCCTTCCAGCCAGTATAATTGTGTCGATTTTCACCGGGCTGGAGGAGTACCCCGGGTAATGGAAGCATTAAAAGAGCAGATTGATTTGGATGAGATGACTGTTACAGGAAAAACAGTAAGGGAAAATATTGAAAATCACGTATATGCATATCCGGCGGACCCAAGGGTAGTTAAAACAGCGGAAGATCCTTTTGGATTTCAGGGCGGTGTTGCTGTTTTAAGAGGAAATCTTGCGCCTGATACCGGTGTGACAAAACCGGGAGCATTTGATAAGAGTCTTTATCATTTTACCGGTGAAGCGATCTGTTTTGACAGTGAAGAGGCGGCAGAAGAGGCGATTCTGGCAGGAAAAATACGGGATGGACATGTTGTGGTAATTCGTTATGAAGGCCCCAAGGGCGGCCCGGGAATGAGAGAAATGTTTAAAGCCATGAAGTATCTCTATGGAAGAGGATTGGCGTTAACGACAGCTCTGATTACTGACGGCAGATTTTCAGGAACCAACAACGGATGCTTTGTCGGACATATTTCCCCGGAAGCAGCAGAGGGAGGCCCCATTGCGATTGTAAAAGACGGCGATAAGATAGAGATCGATGTGGATAACAGAAGCCTCAACCTCCTGGTAAGCGATGAGGAGATCGCTGCCAGAATGGAAGGCTGGAAGCGGCCGGAGCCGAAGTTTAAGAGGGGGTATCTGGCACTTTACTCCAAATTTGCAGCCTCCGGTTCAGAGGGCGGTATTTTAAAGATCTGATTAAACATGAGAGAAAGAGGTGAAAGCGTATGAGCGTATCAGCATTGGGAGCAATATTGGCGCTGGCAGTTGCAATTGTTTTAATTTTAAAAAAGGTTCCGCCTACATATGCCATGATAGCGGGTGCTGTTGCAGGCGGCCTGATCGGAGGCGCAGGACTGGTAAATACGGTTACATATATGATAAACGGAACAAAAGATATTGTGTCGGCAATTATCCGTATTGTGTCGGCCGGTGTGCTGGCAGGAGCTTTGATCAAATCAGGAGCAGCAGCCCGGATTGCCAATTCTATTGTGGGAAAACTGGGCGACAAAAATTCCCTGCTGGCAATGACTCTGGCAACCTGGCTGCTTACGGCCATTGGAGTTTTCGGTGATGTTGCAGTGATCACTGTATCGCCTATTGCCATTCAAATAGCCCGGAAAACAGGATATAAAAAGCTTGGCATATTGCTTGCCATGATAGGCGGTGTTAAGGCCGGCAATGTTATGAGTCCCAATCCTAATGGAATTGCCGCCGCAGAGACTTTTCATGTGCCGCTTACTTCCATGATGGCAGCAGGAATTCCGGCAGCCTTGACAGCAATTTTGATTACGACACTCTTTGCCAAAAGCTTAGCTTATAAAGGGACCGATATTGTGGCTGACAGTGACGGGGCGGATACAGTCCAACTGCCGTCGCTTGGAAGAGCATTGGCCGGACCGTTTGTGACCATTATGATATTGCTGTTACGGCCGGTTGCAGGTATTACCATTGATCCATTGATTGCTCTTCCGGCAGGCGGCCTGGTGGGTATGGCTGCAATGGGGAAAATAAAAGACTTTGTATCATACCTGGAATTTGGGCTGGGAAAAATGAGCGGCGTGGCAATGCTGCTTATTGGAACCGGAACACTGGCCGGAATCATTGCCAATTCCAACCTAAAGGAGGTAATTGTCCAATTGCTGCAAAAAGCCGGATTGCCGGGATTTTTGCTGGCACCAATATCAGGAATGCTCATGGGTGCGGCCTCCGCATCTTCCACAGCAGGCACAACTCTGGCCAGTCAGATTTTCGGAGATACCATACTTTCTTACGGTGTTGCAGCATTGGCAGCGGGTGCTATGATCCACGCCGGTAGTTTTGTGTTTGACGGACTTCCTCACGGTTCATTTTTCCATGTCAGTGCCGGTTGTGTGAACATGAAAATCAATGAGAGGCTGAAACTGATCGCTTATGAATCATTTATTGGCTTTTGCATGGTAACAGTGTCGACCATTGTATATGGTGTAATTAAAATAGCAGGATAGGAGATAACATGAAAGCAAAAATAGTAACCCCAACCCTCACCATGTTTAATCAGGAAGGTGCAATTGATTATGAAGGCAATCGGACATTGATCCGTCATTTGGTAGACAATGGCGTTGATGGGGTGGTGCCCCTAGGCAGTACCGGTGAGTTTACTATACTGCCTTTTGAAGAAAGGAAACAGTTTCTGGAGTTTTATCTGAAGGAAATAGGCGGAGCGGTAAAAGTACTGCCAGGAACCGGTTGCATCAATCATGAAGAAACCATAAAGCTATCGAACTTTGCTTTGCAAAATGGAGCGGATGGAGTTCTTGTTATCGGTCAGTATTATTACGGCATATCCCAGGAGGAAATTTTCCATTATTACGACTTCCTGGCTTCCCGAATTGAGGGAAGTATATATCTGTATAATTTTCCTGCAAGAACAAATTCAACATTTGAACCGGAAACTGTTTTGCGTTTACTGCGCAAGCATAAAAACATCGTGGGAATGAAAGAGTCGGTTTCTTCATTTACCCATACAAGAGATATTCTGGACCTGATTCAGGAGGAATTTCCGGATTTTCAAATGTATTCCGGATTTGATGACCAGTTTCTTGATAATATTGATTACGGCGGAGAAGGTTCCATTGGAGCCATTTCCAATCTGCTGCCCGAACTATGGGCAGGCTGGGTAAAAGCAAGAAATATGGAAAACTGGGAGGATATTATAAAATATAAGAAAAAGATCCATAAGCTGATGCGTCTTTATCAACTGGAAACCAATTGTTCCGGTCTTTTTAAAGAGGTGCTAAAGGCAAGAGGATTGGATATCTGCCCCCGGTCCATGTTCCCCTTTGACCAGGTAAGGAAAGAATCTGTCAGTGAGGCTTTGTCATTAATAGAATCCGTAGAATAAAGAAGGAGGATGCTTATGATTTACTATATTCCACCCATAAATTTAATGGGGAGAGGGTGCTTGAAAGAACTGAATGAGCCAATACGGAAATTGCGCTGTAAGAAAGCGTTGGTTGTCAGTGACAATTTTTTGGAGAAAAACGGAACAGTTGAAAAGGTCACGGCGATTCTTGATGCTGTGGATATCGGATATGCGGTTTATACGGAAGCAAAACCCAACCCTACCATTGATAACGTAAATAAAGGTCTGGAGCTTTTACAGAATGAACATTGCGACTTTATTGTTTCGGTGGGCGGCGGTTCTCCCCAGGATTGTGGAAAGGCAATTGCTGTTTTGGCAGCAAACGGCGGACAGATTGCTGATTATGAAGGCGTAAACAAGTCGGCCCAAAAGTCTCTGCCCATTGTTGCAATCACAACAACCGCCGGCACATCAGCAGAAGTAACGATTAACTATGTGATTACAGATGAGGAGCGCCATGTGAAAATGATTATGGTGGATTCCAACGCCCTGGCTGAAATTACAGTCAATGATCCGGAACTGATGCTGGAAAAACCGGCAGCCTTAACGGCAGCTACCGGCATGGATGCGTTGACCCATGCAGTGGAAGCTGTGGTTGCCAAGGGAGCTATGGATGTTACTGATGCTACAGCGCTGTACGCAATTAAACAAATCTTTGAATATCTGCCGCGAGCCGTAAAGGATGGAAACGATATTGAGGCAAGAGAGCAGATGGGATATGCATGCTTTTTAAATGGAATTGCTTTCAGTAATGCCGGACTTGGTAATGTTCATGCCATGGCCCATCAATTGGGCGGCCTTTATGATCTGCCCCACGGTGTATGTAATGCCATGCTCCTGCCGGTTGTGGAGGAAGAGAATGCAAATCATGTGCCGGAGCGCTTCCGGTTAATTGCCGAAGCTGCCGGTTGTGATACCAAAGGGAAATCAGATCAGGAATGTGTGGATGATGTCATCAGGAAAATAAAGGAGTTATCAAGAGAAGTTAATATTCCGGATTCTTTAAGAGAACTTGGAGTGGATGCCCCGAATTATGACTTACTGGCCGAAAATGCCATGAAAGATGCGTGTGCAGGAGCCAATCCGGTTTTCTTTGATAAAGATAAGATTGTGGAGTTATTTAAAAAGATTCAATAGAAGGGAAGCGCCGGAGACCGGCGCTTCCCTGTTTTACTCCTCGGGCACTCTGGGTATATTGCAACTCCCTCTCCTGCCGGATTAGATGAGAATATCGCTGCTTTTGGAGAAAATTAGTTCTGTTACTCAATAAATGGAGCGAAGGTGGGGAAGCTGCTTATGAAATTTGATTTTAAGAATTTAATGACTTATTCGTTTTTACGTTTAGTAGGTAAAACATAACAAAAGCCACCCCGAAATATTTGATGGTCATCTGGGTGGCTCAGCGTCTCATATAATCGGTCAATCACCTTGTGGATGGTTGTTCCTGTTAGTTAAACTATAGCATATGATAGAGAATAATTCAATATTAGTAATAATTCATTTTTGAATATTCATTGGGATTTGAAGTCATGTTGTGGTAAGGGGTAATATAGTATATAATTACTTACTAACAGGGATTTAATCATTAATGTTGTTGATTTCACTTAACTTAGGAGACAAGGTATGGAGAATAATACAAAAGTGATTCAGGCCATAGAAGAGTATTGCTTAAAGCAGCCTGGAGCATATGAGACAAGGCCGTTTGGAGAATATCCAATCTGTTATAAAGTCATGGGAAAGATATTTGCACAGTTCAATCCGGAAGAAGGGTTTTATAGGATAACATTGAAATGTGAGCCGGATAAAGCGAGTCTTTACCGGCAGCTTTATCCGGATAGCATAGCGCGGGGGTATCACTGTCCGCCGGTTCAGCAGCCGTATTGGAATACTGTTAATCTGGATACGTTTTCTGATCTGGAAATGTTGTTTCAGATGATTGATGAAGGGTATCTTGCTGTTATCCATAAATTCAGCAAAAAAGCAAAAACGCAGCTGGGGAACTTATCTGAATTGGAGTTTTGGGATACGGATGGAGAAGACCGGGATTTTGAAATGCTTTGCAACAGGTTAGATTGCGCTCTTGATGAACTTGTTGGAGGCAGAATTCAAAGAAGCCAGTATGAACAGTATAACAAAAGAGACAGTATTCACGATGTGATCGTAGTATATAAGAATGGAGAACCGGTTGCGTGCGGCTCCTTTAAAATGTATGATGAGGATCATGCGGAGTTAAAGCGTATTTATGTAAAACCCTCCCATCGAAATACGGGGCTGGGAGCGGAATTGGTACGGAGATTAGAGGCAAAGGCAAAAATGAAAGGATACCGTTGGTGTATTTTAGAGACGGGTAAAATGCTGGAGGCGGCCTGTCATATGTACAAAAAGCTGGGAAATAAAATCATGCCAAATTATGGGCAGTATGCGGATATGCCGGATTCCATTTGTATGGAACGAAAAATTTAATTGAGAGAGATCCATGAAATTTTCACCCTATTTATTTAAGCGGTTCATTTTAAACAATGATGAAAAAATGCTGAAAATTCTAAACTTTTTGTTGTGTATAAAAAATGCAAATTTGGTACAATATAATGGTAAATCCTTGATAATGGTAAAATCTCATATATGGTATCCTTATATTAATACAAAGATGCCTTTGTGGTTCTGGTGAAATTTGAAATAATTTACCGGATTATCAGGGAGATAAATGATTGCAAATGAAGTTACACATAAAATTTTAGAAAGAAGGAATTGATTATGGGAATTATAAGCTGGATCATCATTGGAGCTCTTGCTGGCTGGATTGCCAGTATGTTTACCGGAAATAACAAGACAATGGGTGCTTTTGCCAACATATTAACAGGGATTGCGGGAGGTTTGATCGGCGGATTTGTCATGAGTATTTTGGGCGGAACCGGCATTACCGGGTTTAACATCTGGAGCCTGGTTGTTTCCATCATAGGCGCAGTTATCTTACTGTCTGTTATCAATGCATTTTCAAGAAGGCGGTCATAAGCTGCCTTCTGATTTACACAGATAAAAAAATGAGCATGAAGCATGCCGGATTCTTTTGGAAGCTTTTCATGCTCATTTTTTGTGAAATTTAAAATTGTTTTTTAACAATCCTTATAATAATTGTATTGATATTTTACCTCAAAGGGGATGCCAAGTTCTGCAAAATTAGCAACAATCCTTTTCTTGTTCTCATCATCTTCCATGATGTTAATGGTCTTAAAAATTCCGTCAACCACTTTGGAAAATCTTGATGCAGGGATTCCCACTGCCATTTCCTCTTTTCCCCACACTGTCATATGCCTTGTGCCGGTACACAGAAGAGAAATATTCATATCCTGGGTCACATAAGGCCTTGCGGAGCATTCCAGGCAGACGGCCTGATTCCCCAGCATATTGATGTTCTTGGGCATGCCATAGGAGTAAGCGTATCCCTGTGTAATTCTCATTATATTATAGGGATTGGTTATAATCACCACCACATCCGGCCTGGCATCATATTTTTCCAGAGGCTGTACCAGCACCCCGTACATGGGCTTTTGGGAATAGGAAAGTCCGGCCCGTATTTCTGCGCTTAATTCCTGGCTGGAATATAGTCCCAGTCTGGCCCAGTTTTCACCGTGGGCATTTTTCTCGTCTGCCGGGTTGATTCCCAGGACCCGTGGGCCGCTCTGACAGGAAAAGGAGCCTGCATGGGCCTTTATGCTGTGGCCTGCAGAAGCGCCTTTCACCATCTGGCAGTAGCGGATGGGTCTTTTAGGTAAAACAGCTTCTGTCTTTTGGAACTCAGCTTCCGTTTCAATCAGCTTTATCCCTACAGCCCTGCGGGCCAGATCCAGGGACGCGTATAATTTGGCGGTATCTTCTTTCCATTGATCATACATTATTCTTTTACCTGATCATCACTGGTATAGAATTCAAATACATTTGGAAATGCCTTGTTTATCTTTTCCTGAACGGTCTGGTCCTTGAAGCATTCCGCAAAAGCCACAGCCCAGTCGGAAGCTGCGTCTTCTTCCCTTACAATGACGCCCATGGGATAATTGATCATGGAATTGTCTCTTGCAATGTAAGAAGAAGCGTCCTTGCCTGAGGCGGCCATATGGGTAAAGAACACACATGCCCCATCTAAATCTGCAAGGGCAGTTACAGTCTGTCCCTGTTCCATTTCAATGATTTCAAGATTTTTCGGGTTTTCGATAATATCGGCAACTGTGGCCTGTTTCTGTTCTGCATTGAGTTTGATCAGGCCCTCCTGCTCTAAAATCCTGAGAGCAATGTCCTCATTCATGGCATCGTTCATGACCGCAATTTTTGCATTGTCGGGAAATTCTGAGATTGAGGCATGTTTTTCTGAGTACAGGCCGATTCCGGTATACATGGCGTATGGTTTTGCCATGTCAAGGGCTGCACCGTTGTTTTCGTTATAGCTCATGACAAATTTTTTGTGCTGACCAAGAGCCATGTCTGTTTCGCCGCTTGCACAAGCTTCTAAAACCACCGGGTTGGCATCAAAGGCTTTAAACTCTGTTTCATATCCTTTGGCTTCAAAAATATCCTTGATGGCATCGTAGTAAACCTGAGAAATGGCAGTTCCTCCGATTACGATTTTTTTAGGGGTTTCCTTTTGGGTTTTCTGGGTTGCTGCAGGCTGGGTAACATCTCCTGCTTTGGGTGCGGTATCATTTTTTCCGCATCCGGTCATTCCTGCCACGGCCGCCATGGCAGCCAATGTTAATAATAAAGTTCTCTTTTTCACTTTTTTTCTCCTTTTGTCAATTCAATTTGTTATATATCACTTTTCCTAATCCCTGGATTAGAAGAACCAATAGAATGAGGATAACAACAATAAAGTACATAATTGCATAATCAAACCGCTGGTACCCGTATGTGAGGGCCACCGCTCCAAGGCCCCCGGCCCCTACGGCTCCAGCCATGGCTGTCATATTCAGCATATTGATTAGCATAATGGTAAAATTGGACACCAGACTGGGCAAGGCTTCCACCAGCATGATTTTGTATACAATCTGGGGCTTGGAAGCGCCGAATGCTTTGGCTGCCTTGATCAGTTGGGGGTCTACCGTCTGAAGGGAGTTTTCCGTCATCCTGGTTGCAAATGGAGTGCAGCCAATGGTGATTGCAAATATGGCCGCCTCTGTTCCGATTCTGGTTCCCAGCACCAGCCTGGTGAGAGGTGCGATGGCAACAATTAAAATCATGGTAGGAAATGAGCGGATGATATCCGTCACTTTCCCAAGGACATAATTTACTCCCTGATTGGGGGAAAGGCCATTTTTATCTGTTATGGATAAGATAATGCCAAGGATCATGCCCAAAAAGATGGATAAAATAGCGGAGACAAAAACCATTTGAAGGGTAGCGAAGACCGCCGGTACAATGACCGATGGAAAGTATTGAAATAAATAGGACCTTTCCAGCCATAGGGATATGGTATTCATCAAAGTGCCCTCCTCTCAGCCCGGTAACTGATTCCATGGGATTGGAGATAGCTTTCGCAAATGGGCATGTCTTCCGTATCTACATTAATGGTTACATTGCCGTACTTCTGGTCACGGAATTCAAAGAAGCCCGAATCCACCATGGTATAGGGATTTTTAAGCAGTTTTCCCAGCTCCCATAATAAGGTGCCGAAGGAAAGTTCCAATGTAAGGTTGACACCTGATAAGGGAATAAGGTTTCTTTCGGTTATTCCCAGAAGCTTTTGCAGGGCAGGGGGCTTTTGAAGGAAAAGCTCCTTTACATCTCCATAGGCCGATACCTCTCCATTTTCCAGGATTGCCATCCTGTGGCAGAACTGCTGCACCACCGGCATCTCATGGGTGACCATAATGATGGTGATTCCCATTTCCTTTCGTATCTCTTCCAGCAGATTTAAGATAGAGGAAGTGATACTGGGGTCCAGGGAGGAGGTACTTTCATCGGAAAGTATGTACTTGGGATTCATGGTAAGGGCACGGGCAATGGCGACTCTCTGCTTTTGCCCGCCGCTTAGTTCTGAGGGCTTGGATTTTAACTTATCCTTTAAACCTACCATTTCTGCCAGTTCATAGACCCTTTTTTTAATGTCGCCTCTGGGAACGCCCCAGCATTCCATGGGAAGTGCGATATTCTGATATACGTTTTTCCGGCTGACCAGGGAAAAGTTCTGGAAGATCATTCCCATGTTCTTGCGGAAAAGCCTGGCCTGTTTTTCTCCCAGGGCTTCCAGGCATACGCCATCCACGACAATAGAGCCGGAATCATAAGAATCCAGCCCGGCCAGACAATTTAAAAGCGTGGATTTTCCAACTCCACTGGGACCTGTAAGCCCGTATACCTGGCTGTCTTCTATGGTCAGGCTGACGTTTTTTAAAACCTGCAGATCTCCAAAAGCTTTATTTATGTTTTTTATTTCTATCACGGATGCACCTGTCTTGTTTTTGTAGGTTAGTTTGTATCGGTATGTAAAATACTCACAGTCAAAGCTGTTGTTTTGGAAAAAATCTATTCTATTATGCCTTAGCCCCCTATATTAGTCAAATCGAAATATGCTATTAATAAAGGGTATTAATAGAAAAGTCCTATATGTAAAACCGAATAGTCCGTTGGAATGGCCTATCCGGGGTGGTGAGCCGGTAATTGGCTGGCAGGATATTTATAACATCAGGAATATCCTGGACTTCCAGTGCAGTGGCACAGGAAGAGGAAGCGGTCCGGTTGAAAGCTGCTTATTTGAATGCAATCCGGTATCTGGATATGGTGGGGGATATACCTTGATAAAGGTAGTATGGAAAATGCTGTTTTCAGGCGTATTGACTGAAAACAACATTTTCTAATATAAGAGAGATTTATTGAGGGCGCCTGCGGCGAAATAAGATTACAAATAATAATCCAACTGACAGCAAAATTGTACAGCTACCCAGGAGTATCCAGGCTGTTTTGCCAAAGCCGTAGGCAGTAGCTGATGCTTCTGCAGCAAACCCCTGGTTTCTCTGAGGGGACATGGAGTTCATATCTTCCTGCATATTTTCCGGCATATTGCCGGGAGGTCTGCCGCCTTTTTGAAATCCTTCACCTCCTTTGGCCTCCGATGGAGTACTTTCTTCTCCTTCCTCATTTTCCTGGGGTCTTTCGCCCTGTCTGCCGCTAAAGCCGCCTCCCATGCTGCCAAGGAGGGAAAGGTCGACATCTGACGCATCCACCAGTTCGTCCGGGGCTGCGTTTTGTCCATCAGTGGTTGAGGGGACCGTTCCATTAAGCTGTCCTTCGACGCTCTGTGCTCTTAAAAGTCCTAGTTTTTTTAGTTCCGCCACACTGCTTTTATAGGAATCGTAATCATAAAATGTGCTAGGATCAGCTTCCACATAGGAAGAGATTAAGGAATCCAAGGAATCTATGGTCTGTTCAAACAAGCCGCTGTTAAAATACCCGTCAACAATTTCCGCTAAGTAGCTGTGATACAGTTCCAGATATTCGGGCACTTCCAGAAGTTTACCAATCATGGGCCTCTCTTCCAGGCTCACATTGGAAACCGGAGTGTCGATGGGAAAGTTTACAACAGAGGAGGCACTGCCGGATTGGAATCCTCCGAAAGCCAGATTAAAGTCCCATGGGAGCATGGTCAGCTGGCCGTTTTCCTCGTACAAATAATAGTTGTGGCACATATTGGATACATAGCTGTCCAGATTGACAAGGATAGTATGGGCGGCGAAGTATTTCAGAGTGGCTTCCACATCTACAGCGCTTTCCAGGTCTTCTCCTGCATTCAGTTTTTTGAGAGCGTTTATAACTCTCATAAAATCTTTATCTGAGGTATCGAAAACAGCACTATCAAATATGGTGGAATAGCTGGAAATCTCATCATCTGTATATTGGAGGGTTGCTCCGCCAGACTGCCCGCCAAAACCGCCAAAACCGCTGGGACCGCCCTGCTCTCTTTGGGATATGCCCTCCGGAATGTCTTCGTCTGGCAAGTTTTCCTGAATGGGAACATTTCCAGTGGGTATGTCTTCTTGGGCCGGAAGCCGTTCCGGCCTCTGTCTGTTTCCGTCAGCATTTCCCTCATTTCTCTGCCCCGAACCGCCCATGTCCATGCTTTCCGGTTTATAGAGCTTGCCATGGTCGTTCCCATATACCCGTTTAGCATAGCTGTCCTCCAACACCTCCACGGCCAGGTAAAATCCCCAGGTTTCACCGTTGACGCTTATGTTGGAAAAGGTGTAAAGAGGGGCTTCTACCCCCGCATAATCCATTAAGTCGTAAGAGAGGTATTCCTTCATATAGGTGGAATCTCCCTGCATGTTATTCAAAGCAATTTTATCAAGCCCCATCCAGGTCTGCCCTGAAATGTAATGGTCAAATTCTATTTTAAAGCTGTACCGGTCCGTTGTATCATCCTGGGCCACGGTGCGCAGGCTTGAATTGCCCTTGGGGCGAATACCCACATTTTCTATTTTCGTGCCGTTAATGATGACTGTGGCCGGTATGTATTCTTCTGCCGTGGCATTATCCAGCATATCAGCCCAATCATTTTCATCGGCAATGATCTGAACGTCCAGGATTTCGGTCTTATCCATTGCAGAAACATAAGGCAGCTCTGATGAACCGGAAAAAGTGGTTAAGGCGGACGGAAATAAATACGCCCCTGCCATAAGCAGCAGGACAGCCGCCATGAGCAGCGCGGTGATTGCCCCTATCCATTTATGTTTTATCATGAGGGCCCCTCCTTATGACATGTAGTCGCCGTTATAGCTGACCAATGCGGCACTTTTTACCTGCGGAATGGCTTTGATTTCCCCCATAAACCGGGTGGAGTTTCCTGTTAAACGCACTTCAAGGGTAAATTCCATACCTGAATTGGAAATGGTCTTGGATTTAAGGCTGTAACGCTTTACCCCTCCCTTGATAATGCTTAAAATATCATTTTCCGGCTGAGTGCTTTCGCTTTCAACGATAAGAATATAAGGGGAATCCACGCTTTTTTTATTGACAAACACAACGAGAATTACACCTATAAACAGGGAGCCCAGTATTGCCAAAGGCAAAAGTCCTGCGCCTAATACAATTCCTGCGGCAATGGACCAGAACAGGAATACAATGTCAAGAGGCTCCTTGATTGCCGTTCGGAACCGCACAATGGACAGGGCGCCTACCATACCAAGGGATAAAATGATGTTTGACGTAACAGCCAGAATAATCAGGGTGGTCACTAAGGTGAGTCCAAGAAGCGAAACCCCGAAACCGGATGAATACATGACCCCGGTATAGGTCTTTTTATAAACGAAAAAGATGAACAGCCCTAAAATAAAGGCAAGCCCCATGGCAATTACCATGTCCAAAGCTGAAAAGCTGGTGATATTTTCAAGAAAACTTGATTTAAATAAATCGTTAAAATTCATATGATGATCTCCTATCCGTAAATGCGGCAGGCCGCATATTTTGAAAATGCTTCCGTATGCCGTGTGTTGGTCTGAATCAAATCGCGAATCACATCGGGCAAAAAGCTGTCGTACTTCACCTCCAGCAGAAGCAGTCCAGCCTCCTGGGTGCTGAATGTGGGTAAATCTTTCTGAAACAATCCGGTTGAATAAACTCCGGTTCGTACCTCAGAATCAAAGGTTACCCGCACATTTCCATATGGAAAGATATAGGCTTCCCGCCAGTAGTCCACCAGGGTTTTAGGCTTAAGCCTTTGAAAAGCCAGTTTCCCATAAAATTCTGCCAGTAAGGGGATTCCGGCAGAGAGCATCCAGGCGGTGTCTCCTGCCAGTATTTGCTGGACCTGGTCTTTTGTCAGAGGTTCTGATTGTTTATTGCAAAGGCCATGGACCTTGCTTTTCTTTTCAAGGCGGATAAAATCACCGCTTCCGTTGTAAATTCGTATCCTGTATTTTTCACGGTTTGGCAGTCCGTACAGTTTTTCCTTCAGCACTTTATCGTCGTCGTTATCAAAGTACAGGCTGCGAATATGATAACGTCCATCTGCTCCTGCATTTGGGTCAATCTGGGCCACTGTCCTGATTCTCTGTCTCAGGGTGCGGTAATCCAGCATATTGATGGAATGCTTATATTCATGCCGATATTCTAATTGGTTCATGTTCTCACGTATAATCCAATTAT
>DGRE01000040.1 GCA_002389905.1 Hungatella sp. UBA4396
CGCTTCTTTATGTAGCGCTTACTCTAATAGTGCATCTACACCCCAACCGCCATCTATCCAAATGTTAATTTCATTTTCTTCAGCATATCCTATTATCTCAATGACATCTGTTTTATTTACCATGCAATCCCTCCATTCAAATTTATCTTTCTGATTCTAACATGGCATATTCCAATTCATCTTCCCATATTATATTGCCATCCTTAATATATTTACATTTTTGTATAAAATGCGCTTCTCTACGCATATTGCATTTTTCTAAAACTCTCCATGAACCGATATTTTCAGGGTGACATAACGCACAAACTCTATGTACATTTAATACATCAAAACTATAATCAATTAACGCCCTTGTCATTTCTGTTGCATAACCTTTACCCCAATCTTTTTTTAATAGCAGCCAGCCAATTATTGCTGTATCATTTTCATAATCTAAATGAATTCTGGAACGGCCAATTTTTTTCTGATCATACTTTAAAATTACTGCCATTTCAAAATTCAATTGTGGTTTCTCTTCCCAATCATGTATAACTTTATTTAAATGCTTTTGAGCTTTCTCTACGTTCATGACATCATTTGGCATATATCACATTATTTCTTCACTAGAATAAAGACTCATAATAATGTCCAGATCATCCTCATTAAATGGTCTCATGATTAATCTTTCCGTATCAATCATTACAATTACATCTCACCTCTACAAATTCAATTTTGCTATGGTACAGTATGGTTTTATGCAGTAAGTTACAGACTAAAATCATTTATTAGAATCATACTTTGTTCCTCATTTAATTTCATCCCCACAACTGTCCTAAAATTACTCTCATTTATTTCTTTTAAAGATACCATATTTTCTCCTGTTATGATTTTGTATTATTTTCATTAATAAGTATTTTTATTTTCCAAGTTAATCTCTTTTTTAAACTTCATCTAAAAAATCGCAACCATTTTCTATAAGAATTTGCAAATATTCATCAAAACCACTTGCAATTACTTCGATCTTATCAGGATGATATATATCTGACAATTTGATCTTTGATGCCTTTGGTAGATGGCGAAAAATCAATAAACAATTGAGAAGTTCCTCCATTATTCGCACAATCAAAAAAGTGCAGATTAGATTTAAAATATAGTAACGGTATTCCTTAACTTTTCCCTATTGCCGGGCAGTGGAAAATTTCTTCTTATACTCTACAGGCAGAACCCCCGTATACTTTTTAAAGGTTCTGGTAAAATGCTGGTTCGAGGTGTAGCCCACCAGTTCTGCTATGTGATGAATCTTATAGCTGGTTTCCTCCAGCATTTTCTTCGCTTCTTCCATGCGGATGCGGGTCATATATTCTGTAAATACTTCCCCTGTCTCGGCTTTAAACAATTGACTTAAATAAGAAGGATTGAGGAAAAAGTAATCCGCAACATTCTGCCTGGTGGCTGTCCGGTAATTTTTAGAAATATAAAACTTAATCCGGTCAATCAGATCCGAGGATTCTGAAGGCTCCTTCTTCAGAAATTCCATTACCTGAGAAGTGACCGTTTCAAACCAGCTTTGCAGCTCTTTTCCCAATTTAAACTGATAAAGATATTCCGGCTGAAGTACCTGGAGATTTTCATAGGTTCCCTTCTGGCTCTGGTGATTAAGAAGAATTCCCTGATACCCCATTAAAAGCCGTTTCACTTCATTATAGATATCTTCCAATTCCATGGAGGAACCGAGCATCATGTGAAAAATACGCCTCAAATATATCTGAACCGTCTTTTCTTCCTGGCTGCTGACTCCGTTTAAGAGCTTTTCTCCGCACTCCCGCAGTTCTTTAAAAGAAACTTCCGTTCTGACCACTGCACCCTTGTAAATATGCATGGAAATGGATTCATAAAACCGTTTTTCCAACGCACCACCAGCTTCCTCATAGGCTTCCTTTACGCTGGAAGGAAAGGGATGAGCCGAGCTGATGCCTGCCGACATCCGGATTTTGCAAAACTGTTCTACTGTTTCCTGTATTTTTCCGATAATGGCAGCCGCTTCCCTCTCCCGGCCATCTTGCCCGCACATCATAAATATGGTTGAGTGCTCGTCCCCTAAGGAAACGCTTTCCAGGTTCTCAGACATGCCGCAAATTTCTTCGATAATATTGTCAATTGCAAATTTGATGACAGAGCCTCCTGCATCCTGCAAAGGAGTATCCGCTCCCATGACGATTGCAGTCGCATATTCTCCGGGCCTGCACAGCTTCATTCCCTCCCACATCTTTCTGATATAAGCATCAGACATCTTCTCTTTGATCAGCTTTCTGAGAAAGTTCTCCCTCGCTCCCCGTTCCATCTGATAGAGACGGACTGTGATTTCTTCCTCTTCCTGCTTTTTCTGTCTTTTTTCTTCCAGCTTTTTTACAGCCTGGGCCAGCCTCTCTGTCAATTCTTTTTCCAGTACCGGCTTTAGCATATAGCAGGCAGCCCCTTTTTCCAGAGCTTGATGGGCGTATTCAAAGTCGCTGTATCCACTCATAATCATGATGACAATATGAGGAAACCGCTCTCTTACATAATCCAGCATTTCCAGTCCATTCATAGCAGGCATCCGGATGTCCGTGATCAGTATATGGGGCTCTACCTCATTGACAATGTCCAGAGCTTCATCCCCGTCATAGGCAACGCCCGCAACCTGACAGCCAAGAGACTGCCAGTTCACCAGCTTCTGCATTCCTTCAATAATCAATTCTTCATCATCTACTAAAACCACTTTATACATCGTTTCCTCCGATCCTGCCGGAGCTTTGTCTGGGCAGATGCAGGGTCAGCTTTGTTCCTGCATTTTCTTCGCTGTCAATGGTAAGCCCATACTCTTTTCCGTAATGCAATTTCAGCCTTATGTTTATATTATTTAGTCCGATATGTTCACTCTCCTGCATCTGAGGATCTTCCAGGGTTTTTCGGATTTCCTGGAGCCGTTCCAGGCTGATCCCCTGACCGTTGTCGTATACCATAATACGGACAGCTTCTTCTGTCAGCTCCGAACTGATGCGGATTTGACGGTCTATTTTCCTCTTTTCCAGTCCATGATGAACGGCATTTTCAATTAAGGGCTGAAGAGAAAACTTGGGAATCACCAGCTGACTGACTTCCTCAGGGATATCCGTAATGAGCTGAAACTTATACCGGAAGCGGAGGTTTTGCAAATCAATATAAGAGTTGACATACTCCAGTTCCTCTCTGACCGTCACTTCCTCTGTTTTTAAATCCGTGGTTCTCCGCAGCAGAATGCTGAGTTTTTCAATCATTTCCGCGGCCTCGTGATCCTGATTCAACAGAGCCTTCATGCGGATTCCATCCAGGGTGTTGTACAGGAAGTGAGGCCGTATCTGCCTCTGAAGCATCATCATCTCCGCTTCCTTCCTCTTTACTTCAATCTGGGACTTTTCTTCCATTAATATCTTGATCCGTTTGACCATGTGGTTTAGCCCCCCGGCGATGGTGCGTATTTCATCATTGCTTTCTACCTCAATCTCCACATCCAGATTTCCAGCTTCAATGGCCTGCATTCCCTGCATCACCTTGCCCACGCCCCTGCTCATCACACGGGAGGCCCCCACTGCCAGACCAATGCCTGCACTTCCTCCCAGGAAAAGGAGAAGAACGGCAATCCGGTTCAAATCATTGAGTCCGCTCATCAAAACATTCTGAGGGACAACGTATACAATGTACATATCCAAATATTCGGAATAATTTAAGCTGATATTCAGGGCTTTCCTGCCGCCCAAAACTTGAAAGTTTCCATTTTCCGGAGACAGTTTTTTTGTGATTTCCGTTATTTCTCTCTCATCCGGCTTTTCACCGGACACATAAAACAGTGCCTTATCCCTGTCAAACAGCAGAACGCTGTTCTGGTTTAATCTGGTCTTATTGCATATTTCATCCAGAAGTCTCTTTTTCATGTCAATGCAGACAATGCCGTTTACCTTCATTTCTTCGTAGCTTCTCAATTTTCTCGCGATGGAGAACACCTCCATAGCATTGGTTTTCTTTAAAGGCATAACCTGAAACATCTTTTCTGACTCTAAAAATTCCTGATACCATTTTTCCTTTGAAATATTGGCGCCGTCACTATAGGAAGCATTAGGACCTCCGGCTATAACTCTTCCAAAGGAATCTGCAATAAGAATTCCTTCAATATCCATTCGGATGTTCAGAATTTGTACAATGGAATACCGGACTCTTCTGTAGTAATCCCCGTATTCAGGAAGCTCCTTGGGTATCCCCTTCCCCAGATCCCGGATCATGTCATTCTGCAGCAGAAAAGTCATACTCAAACGGTCTATTTCCTCCACCATATTTGTAATAGAGCTGCTGATGCTGTCCACATATATTTCTGAATAAGCGATCATATTTTTCCGGATCATAATTCTGGAAATATTATAATAAGCCGCATAAATTGCGCCGAATAAACATGTAATTCCCAGAAAGATCCCCAGAAGCTTCACCTGAAAACTGAGCCTTCGGTATTTTTTCATATTATCCTGCCCTTTCCGTTGGGTCTGACCTTTACCAGGATTTAGTATAACATAATTTATTCTTGAACAGTAGTATTTTGGATCAGTGTATTGGAATCTTTATCCTAACGCCAGAAACTCCTGCCATAACCCCAATCACGCCAACGGCCGTCATCACGGCCATGCCTGCAATCCCTGCCGCCAGGACCGCAGCGGTCTCTATCACGGTCGCGTCTGCAATTCCAGCCGTCAGGACCGCAGCGCCCTCTATCTCGGTCATGTCTGCAATTCCAGCCATCAGGACCGCAGCGCCCTCTGTCCTCCCACCTGTTATAACTCATATATGGCACTTCCTTTCAATTTTATTCATACTGTATAATATAGGAAATATAGACAAGATGTGAAAATGCAGACAGGAATCCTTGCAACTCCCATATAAACAATAGGGTAGAGAAATAATTG
>DGRE01000048.1 GCA_002389905.1 Hungatella sp. UBA4396
TCGCAGAAAGGCGGGACATACATATGAAAAAATTACAAAAAGCAATACTTACTATGGCTGCAGGAGCCATTTTTGCAACAGCCCTGACCGGATGCTCTGCTGACAGCGGAAAATCTGCGGCTGCCGAAACCACCACAGCAGGAACCACAACAGCAGAAGGCACCGCCGCCGCCCAGGCCGCTGAAACAGACGGAACTTCAGGCGCCACCAGCGGGGCCAAGGACCATCCCGAAATCAAATACAGACGTATGCCCACCGCCACCAGCGATCTTTTTGAAGCGGGAGTTATTCCCATTTTAGAAAAGATAGGATATACCTTTACCCCTGTAGAGATCACAGACTCCATTCAGAGAGAAATCGCTTTAAGCGAGGATGAAATTGATATGCACGTAGATTCCCACACCGCCTTTGTAGAAAGCTTTAACAAGGATCAGGGAACAGAGCTGGCTCCGGTGCTGGCTATTCCTACGGTACCTACAGGCATTTACAGCGGTACAAAGGATTCCCTTGAAGCCGTTGCCGATGGAGACAAGGTCGCTTTTCCAAATGATGCTTCCAACGAAGCCCGTTCCTTACAGCTTTTAAGCGAGATTGGATTTATTGTTATGGATGAAGGGGTTGAGCCCACCCAGTATACCACTGCCGATGTTAAGGAAAACCCCCACAACCTGGAATTTGTGGAGATGAAGGGCGGAACCATCGCCGGTGTGAGAACAGACTTTGCCTATATCATCTTAAGAGGTTCTGACGCTTACAATGCAGGAATTGATTTTGGAACAGCTTTGGCAGCAGAGTCCCAGAAAGACATTCTTGCTGATAACCGGATGCAGCTTGTGGTAAACGGCAAGCACAAGGATGAAACCTGGGTACAGGATGTCATTGCGGCATATAAATCAGAAGAGTTCAAGGAATTTATGAAGGGAGAAAGCTCTTTCTGGATACTGCCGGACTATTTACAATAAGAAGCTTTTGGTGGAGAGCGGATTCTTTAAGAGTCCGCTTTTCTTTTCACATGAGGACTAAGAAATGAAAATAACAGAATTGATATCAGATATTGAAGGGGCTATTTACCAGGTATATAAACATATCCATGAAAATCCGGAGCTGGGGATGGAGGAGTATAACACCAGCAATCTCATTAAGCAAGAGCTTTTAGAGCACTCCGACTGTGATGAGATCAAAACCATCGGCAGCACAGGGCTGGCAGCAGTTTTAAAAGGGGAGAAGGAAGGCCCGGAGCATCACTTCCTGTTAAGAGGGGACATGGACGCCCTTCCTGTCCGGGAAGACCCTTCCCATAATCCCAGAAGCAAAAAAGACGGAGTCATGCATGCCTGCGGGCATGATGCACACACGGCCATTTTGCTGGGAGCGTTGCGGGTTTTGAAGAATTACAAAAAGGATTTTTCAGGAAACCTCTATTTCTTTTTCCAGCCTGCCGAGGAAACTCTGAAGGGTGCAAAGCTGCTTTTGGAAACCAGGGAAATTGACCTGGAAAAAATTGAAGGGGTAGCGGCCTGCCATGTGATGCCGGATCTTTATGCCGGTGATATTGGTTTAAAGTCAGGGGTCATGCTGGCAAGTGCCGATCAGTTTGAAGTAATTGTCAAAGGAAAAGGAGGCCATGGAGCCCATCCCTATACCACGGTAGACCCTATTGTCATAGCCTCGGACATTGTGATTCAGCTTCAGAACCTGGTTGCAAGGGAGGTGAGCGCATTGGATTCCGCAGTCGTTTCCATATGCAGTATACACAGCGACGGAGATGCATTTAATGTAATTCCGAACCAGGTGCGTATGAAGGGGACTTTCAGGGCCTTGAAAAAAGAGACCAGAGAACATCTTACCAGGAGGATCTCAGAAGTTTGCTCCCATGTTGCAAAAGCAGGAAGAGGAGAGGCTGAAGTGACATTTCAGGAAGGTCCCCCTCCTTTTTGTAATGATGAACAATGGGTGGACCGGACAAGAAATGTGATGGAAAAGCTTTTAGGAGAAGAACACGTAAAGATGCTGGATATTGTCACCATGGGGGCAGAGGACTTTGCCTTTATCAAGGACCGGTATCCGGGAGTCTTTGTGAGAATCGGATGCAGAACTCCTGGAAAGGAGTTCACTCCCATCCACAGCAGCAAATTTACCGTGGACCGAAAAGCTCTGACCGCAGGAATGCAAACCCTGTGCGCCATAGCCCTGGACTTTTTTGGAATAAAAGAGAATATATATGGCTGAAAAGGTGAAAAGCAAGATGGAATATAACTTATTTGAGGTTACGGTGGGGCGGGGAGAGGATATCAAAACGGTCATCACCAGCTTTATCCTGGATCACAATTGGAAAAACGTTTATATCATGGGGGCAGTGGGAAGCGTCATTGATATGGTGTTTACCACTCCTGTTCAGAATCACCTTCCTCTGCGCTGCCAAAAGACTCCTGCCAGCGGGGCGGCTGAAATTCTCAGCATGTCAGGGGAAGTGATGCCCATTGAAGATATGGACCCGGATTTGGAGGACATTTATCCGTATCAAGACAGTCCTCTTTTTGTGCACATTCACGCTTCCTGCGCTGTTGCAGGAGGCCACGTTTATGGAGGGGGACTCAGCAGCGGCAGGGCATTCCGGTCCCTGCGGGTGTTTATGATCCCTCTGGAAGGTGATAAAAATGAATCATGTTAGTCAGCTATTAAAAGAACGGGTGTCCTTGCGGCGTTATGAGAAAAGGGCCATCCGGGAAGAAGATATGGAAGTGATTTTAAACGCAGCTTTAAGTTCCCCTTCTGCATGCAACCAGATGCATTATTCTATCCTGAAGATTGAGGATGAGGAAAGAAAGGGGCAGATTGCAGAGCTGTGCAACCACCAGAAGTTTATTGCAGCTGCTCCGGTGATTCTCATCTTCCTGGCAGACCAGCACAAATGGAACAGGTATAACCAGTTAAAGGGAGTGCCGGAATATGCCAGGGCAGAGGGAATCGGCTTTCGGGAGCCCGGTCTTTCTGATCTTTTATTAGCTTTTGAAGACACCATGATTGCAGCCCACAGTGCGGTCATTGCAGCAGAAAGCCTTGGAATCGGAAGCTGTTACATCGGCTCCACTCTGGTCAATGATGAGGAGCTTTCCAGGCTTCTTGATTTGCCGCCTCATGTGGTGCCCCTGATGGTTCTTCCCATGAGCTATTATCCGGAAAATTTTAAACGGGTTCACACGCCCCGATTTGAGAAACGGTTTGTAGTGTTTGAGGAAACTTATCACGCTCTTAATGATGAGGAGCTGGAGGAAATGTTTCAAAGCCAGGCAGAGCGGTATTACCACCCTTCGGAAAAGGAAAGGGCTGAAAATTATGCCCAATCTTTTTACAAGAAAAAGACGGGGCATCCCTTTATGACACAGATGACTGAGTCACTGGAACAGATCCTTTCCAGATGGCATAAGAAGTGGCGGCAGACGGAACGGGATTGACATTTTCATAGATTTGAACATTGCATTTAAGGAGAGAAAGGTCTATAATACGGAATTGCAGAATTTACATACAGAATGGCAGGTAGATGATATGAAACATATCAAAAATATACTGAATATATTTATCAGTGATTTCAAACGTATTATATGTAACCCGGTGGCTGTTGTCATTTCTCTGGGACTGGTTATACTTCCCTCTTTATATGCATGGCTTAACATCGCCGCCAACTGGGACCCTTATTCCAATACCAAAGGGTTAAAGGTGGCGGTTGTGAATCTGGATCAGGGAACCTCTATTGATCAGGTATTGGATATCAATATTGACGATTCTTCTATTAATATTGGGGAAATGATTCTGGACGAATTGAGGAAAAACCAGCAGATCGGCTGGCAGTTTGTGGATCAGGAGGAGGCCCTGGAAGGGGTGGAATCAGGAAAATACTATGCGGCAGTCATGGTTCCGGAGGATTTCAGCCAAAAGCTTTCCAGCGTCCTCACCTCCCATGTGGAACATCCTGTGCTCCAGTACTATGTCAATGAGAAGAAAAATGCCATTGCAACCAAGATTACGGATAAAGGGGTCGAGAGTGTACAAAAGCAAATCAATGAAACCTTTATTAACTCCACCTCAAATGCAATCGGAAAGGTCTTAAACAAATACTCCGGGGATTGGAGGGAAAACAAGGAAACGGGACGGGAACGTTCTGTCAAATCCCTTACTGATGCCAAAGCCGATTTAAAGGGGCTGTCAGACACCATTTCCCTGCTTCAGTCCACCTTAAAGACAGTTAACCGTTTAAATGAAGGAGTCCAGAGCAGTCTTCCGGATGTGGGAAGGCTGGCGGATTCCGGCGGTCAGACGGCAGAGAGCGCAAGGACCATGATCGATTCTGCCAGAGGCTTTTCCGACACCTTAACAGGAGGGCTTAAGGGTACTTTGGAACAAATCAGACAGGTAGAGGACTCTATGAAGGACAGCCTTGAAATTGCAGAGGACCTTGTGGATGTATCTGCCGACGGAGGCGCAGACGGGCTCTTGGCAGTGGAAAATCTGGCGGCAGGAACCATAGACCAGTGCAGCCGCATCAATGAGACCCTGGGAGCCCTTAATGGAAAGCTTCCAATTCCTCTTAGCGGAATTTCCCAGATGCAGCAAAAGCTGACAGAGCATATTTCCCGGCAGCAGGCCCTGGTTAAAAAGCTTCAGACTGCCCGTCAAGCTGTCAAAAGGACGAAGAGGCTGCCGGATAATTTCAGTGAGGATATTGAGACCTCCCTTGAAGAAGCCCGCATTTCCATTTCCGATATTCTGGACTACTATACCGGGCAGGTAGAGGAACCCTTAAAGGACAGCCTGAATCAAACCTATAATACTCTGGGGGTGACGACAGAAGCTCTGGACGGCCTGGGCGGCATTACGGAACAGATCAGCACTACGCTGACCAGCTTGACGGACTCCTCTCAAAGCCTGATCCAGGCGTTAGACAGCTCCCTGTCTCTCCTTGCCAGGGGACAGGAACGGATAGGGGATATGATTGAAGGCATCAATAAGCTGGCAGACAACAGGCAGCTTAATAAAATCATAGATATTGTGCAAAATGATCCGGACCAGCTCAGCAATTTTCTCATGATGCCAACGGATATGTCCGTCAATAAGCTTTATCCGGTGGAAAACTATGGCTCTGCCATGGCGCCTTTTTATACGATTCTAGCTATATGGGTAGGAGGGCTGATCCTGGTGGCCATATTAAAGTGCAAAGTGGGAGAAGAACAGGCCAGGGGTCTTAAGCTTTATGAGACCTATTTTGGAAGGTATCTCACCTTTATGGCCTTTGGCGCTGCACAGGGTCTGGTAGTGGCATTGGGAGACTTATATATGCTGAAGATCCAATGCCTTTATCCGGGAAGATTCATTTTGGCAGCCGTTATTGCCAGCATTATATTTACCAATATTATTTACTCCATGACCATTTCCTTCGGAGATGTAGGAAAAGCAGTTGTTGTGGTTTTCATGGTCCTCCAGGTGGCCGGTTCCGGCGGTACGTTTCCCATTCAGGTAACGCCCCGTTTTTTCCAGCTTATTAACCCCATCCTGCCCTTTACCCACCTGATCAATGCCATGAGGGAGTGTGTGGCAGGCATGTATGAAGGTGCTTATTGGAAATACATCGGTTATGTGCTGGTCTATATTCCCATATCTCTGTTGATCGGAATCGTGCTGCGCAGAAAGGTGCTTAAACTGAATGAATTTCTGGAAGAAAAGCTCAGTCAAACAGGAATTATATAAAGAGGACCATGAAAATGGGACTGCAAAAGTCCCTTTGAAGCTGGCATGGACCGGAGTCATTTTATTTATACTGGGAGTGTTTGTGATTGGAGCAAGGAATTACATTCCGAAATATTATGCCAGGTTTTACTTAACCCGTTCTGTGCTCCACACCAGGGAAAGGCTTCTGGACTTATGGGGAGAGGACGGAGGAAAGGCCGGGGAAGCCAGAGAAAGCTTTTTGAAGCTGAAGGCAGAGGAGGCCAGGTGGAACGGTCATTCCATCCTGGTGCTTCCCGGAGGGCTGGGGGTTTCCTGGAGGCATATGAAGAATGAAGAAAACACCTTTGCCCAGGGAAGTCTGGACGTGTACTTTCTGGGAACGGTCAGAGAAGGACTGGATTATTGGGCCGATGAGGAATATGTCCTGCTTCAACTGCCTGGAGCTGGCGGCCTCTCCGTAAAAACAAGCCAGGATACCTTAAAAAAGGTGACAGGATTTTCTGTCATTCCGGAAAAGGGGAATGGTCCTGAGGATAAAATTGAAATATTAAAGAAAGCTGCCATTGACATGATGAACCGAAGTGAACTACGGTTTGCCGGAAGAGATGAGGGAGGAGTAAAGTTGATAGCCAGAATTCCGGCTCCTCTCTTTGACCAGTATCTGGAAACGGTGGGAAATCTTCTGGAGGAAGGGGCCTCAGGGGATATTAAAAAATGGGGGCAGCTTCTGAGAGAACGGAAAACAGAAGGAGAGGCTCAGGAAGTTTTATTTGCCATTGACAAAAAGCGGAATATCAACTCCGTTGCGGTGGAAGGTCTGGCTGATGCAAGCCTTGTTCTGAAAGCTGACGACAGCGCTTCCATAAAGGGGAGAATCGGCATAGGAAACAGGGAAGCGGGCCTGGAAGCAGTGGTTTATTCAGGCGGAGGGCCGAAAGGAAGACGGGCGTTTCAAATACCTGAGCTGAACATTTTATATAAAAAAGAAAATATTTCTCTTGATCTGAAGCTGAGCGGAGGCTATGAGGATGGAAGCATTGAAAAAGAGAAATTGGAATTCTCAAAGCTGTCTTCCGGGGAAGAAGAGTGGGGGAATGAAAGGCTTCAGAAAGAAAAAGAAGAATTTTTGAAAAAGGCCAGGCAACTAGGCTTTGATTTTGGAAAGTAAGAGAAAAAGCTATTGACAAATAGAACTGTAACTTTTATAATAACAGTAAGGTTGTAATGAGATTTTCAGATTGTGATAAGACTATAAAAGACAGGTATTAAGAAAAGTCAGACCTAGAAGGAGGAATATAATATGGCAGTAATTACATTAACAGAGGAAAACTTTCAAAACGAAATCAGCAGCGGCATCGCGGTAGTGGACTTCTGGGCAGCCTGGTGCGGTCCCTGTAAGATGTTTGCACCTGTACTGGATGAAATCGCAGCAGCGAACCTTCCTGATGTAAAGGTGGGCAAGGTGAACGTGGATGAGCAGCCTGAGCTGGCAAGACAGTTTAAGGTTATGACCATTCCTACTGTTGTTATTTTCAAGGATGGCAAAGCACAGACCACTTCTGTAGGGGTGAAACCCAAAAAAGAAGTTCTGGAAATGATTGAACGGTTAAGATAATCATTGATTCATAAGCAGCAGGCCTTTCCGCCTAACCGGAGGGTCTGTTTTTTTAGTGCATTTTAGTTTACAACAGGCTGTGTAAGCGGTTATTTTGTTTCAAATTAAATCCACTTTTCATAAATAGTTACAATAATTTTGTATACATGATACAGAATGTTAAAAAAATATCTCTATGTAATAGACAAAGTCACAATTATTCGTTATAATGTCTTTCAGAAGGCAGGTGTTTAATATTCGTTACAAAAAAAGCGTAATGAGAAGTTTTATGATGATAACCCAACTGGGGTTGAATGTCATGGTACCTGTGTTCGTCTGTATTTTTGCCGGTTATTATATCGACCGGTATGCAGGGACGAAGCTGACCCTTCTTTTTCTGATCCTGGGATTTCTGGCAGGAGGCTTAAATGCCTACAGGATGGCGAAAGCTGCTATTGCCATGGATGAAAAGGAGGAAAAGGAGGAGGATAAGAGGGTGCGCATGGAGAGACAAAAGAAAGGCCATACAGGCGCGCATAAGCCAAAACAACCCAGCCGTGTGAATCGGGATGATGACGGAAAACTTTTGTAGACAGGAGGATTTGTAATATGGGGAAGGAAACAAAGAATCTGCTGCTAGAGGTTTCGGCCGGTATTGCCATTTTCACGGTTGCTGCTATGGCTGCGGCGTTTTTTATTTACCCCAAGGGGTCTGTTTTTGCAGGACTCCTTTTGGGTATGGTTATGGCCCTGGCCATGTTTTTATCTATGGCGCTGGTGCTGGAAGGCTCCATGAAAACCGAAGATCCAAAGACTGTTCAGAAGCGGAGTATGATAGGTTCAGTGATCCGCTACCTGCTGCTTATTGTCATAATGGTGGTTATTATTTCCCGTTTTTCGGGCTATATTAACCCTGTGGCAGTAGTAATCGGAGTCCTCGGACTCAAGGCTGGAGCATTTCTCCAGCCTGTTATACACAAAATCGCAGGCAATTGGAAAAAGAAAGCATAGCAATCCCTGCGGTTGTGTGAATTGCTTTAAGAAAGGAGGCTTACCCATATGGTCGTTGCAAGTGCCAATAAAGTAGACTTTATGATCAAGGGTGTCACAAAATTCTATGCCTTTGGACAAGAGCTATGGGTGACAACTACTGTTATAGGTCTCAGTATTGTGACCGTTGTCATTCTGCTCCTTGCATTTATTACCAGCCGGAAGATGAAGGCGGCCAGGGAAGTGCCGGGTACATTCCAGAATATCATGGAATTTACGGTGGAATCACTGGACAACATGGTAAGAGGAACTATGAGCCACAATGCGGCAAAATTTGTCAATTACATTGGGACTATATTTATTTTCATATTGTTCTGCAATATTGGCGGTCTGTTTGGTCTTAAGACGCCAACAGCGGATTTTGGCGTAACATTTATGCTCGGTGTTTTCACATTTTTCATTGTGCAGTACCAGGGCATCAAGAATCACGGAATCGGTCATCTGACAGCTATGTTCAAGCCGTTTCCCGTTTTGTTTCCCATCAATCTGATTGGTGAGATAACGAACCCCTTATCTCAGGCGCTTCGTCTGTTCGGCAATATTATGTCGGGCGGCGTAATTCTGGGCTTGTGGTATGGGATGATGCCGATTTTTGTAAAGATTGGTATTCCATCATTTTTACATGTGTACTGTGATGTGTTTTCCGGTGCAATACAGACATATGTGTTCTGTATGCTGACCATGGTATATGTCAATGACAAGTTGGATTAGCTATGGTTTTATATTAATAATATCAAATTCAGGAGGAAATTTTCTATGAACGGATTTTCAGGACAGGATTTTATTTTAGGCTGCTCCGCAATCGGTGCAGGTCTGGCAATGATCGCAGGTATCGGACCTGGTATTGGACAGGGTATTGCTGCAGGTCACGCTGCTGCTGCAGTTGGACGTAATCCAGGTGCAAGAGCTGACATCACTTCTACCATGCTTTTGGGTCAGGCCGTTGCAGAGACAACAGGTCTTTATGGTTTCGCTGTTGCTGCTATCCTCATGTTCTTAAAGCCATTCAGCTAAAGAATATACTGGCAGGAGGCAAAGCCGCCTGCAGAATGGGAAAGAATAAAGAGGAGAGGAGGCGAAATCTTGGAACGACTATTGGGATTTGACGCACAGCTGCTTTTCGATTCATTTGTGACGGGCATCAACGTCTTCATTCTGTTTTTTGGATTATCCTACATGCTGTTTAATCCGGTGCGTGAAGTTCTGGAAAAGAGAAAACAGAAGATTGCAGGAGAATTAAAAAACGCTGCTGATGACAAGCAGGCCGCACGTGCCATGAAGGAAGAGTATGAGACAAGGCTCCGCGAGGTGAAGCAGGAAGCAGAGAATATCTTGGAAGATGCCAGAAAACAGGCGAGACAAAGAGAAGCAGAGATTCTTGCACTGGCCAAAGAAGAAGCGGGCCGCATCGTTGAGAGAGGAAACCGGGAAGTGGAGTTGGAGAGGAAGAAAGCCCTTGATGATATGAAAGAGCAGATCATCTCCATTGCTTCCGCCATGGCCGGCAAGGTGGTGGCATCCTCCATTGACTTAACGGTACAAGATGCCCTGATTGACGAAACTTTAAGGGAAATGGGTGAGAGCACATGGCAAAGCTGATATCAAAGGTATATGGCGATGCATTGTTTGAGGAAGCCCTGGAAAAGCAGGAAATAGATGCTTTGTTCGAGGAAGTGAAGGGCCTTAAGGAGGTCTGGAACCAGAATCCGGCCTTAGGCCAGCTTCTCGATAATCCAAAGATCGGAAAAGAAGAAAAAACCGGCATGATCAAGAGCATTTTCCAGGGACGTACATCAGAAGACCTGATGGGCTTTCTGGCAGTCATTGTGAACAAGGGCAGACAAAAGGAGATTCCGGCAATTTGTGAATACTTCGTAAATGCTGTCAAGGAATATAAAAATATCGGCGTGGCCCATGTGACCAGTGCAGTTGAATTAAAAGAGGAGCAGAAGGCTCAGCTTGTGAAAAAACTGCTGGATACCACAGGGTATGCAGATGTTGAAATGGATTATCAGGTAGATCCGGCACTGATCGGGGGAATGATAATCCGCATCAATGGCCGGGTGGTGGATTCCAGCATCCGGACGCAGCTCCATGAGCTGCGGCGCAGCTTATCAAAGCTGCAGTTGACACTATAACTTTAGAAAGAAGGTGCAAACCTTAATGAATTTAAGACCAGAAGAGATCAGTTCTGTCATCAGGGAACAGATTCAAAGATATTCCGTGAAATTAGAAGTCTCTGATGTCGGTACAGTCATTCAGGTAGCGGACGGAATCGCCCGTATTCACGGCCTTGAAAACGCCATGCAGGGAGAGCTTTTGGAGTTCCCGGGAGAAATCTACGGCATGGTGCTTAACTTGGAAGAGGATAACGTGGGTGCGGTTTTGCTGGGAACAGGTGTTATCAGCGAAGGCGATACGGTAAAAACCACCGGAAGGGTGGTGGAGGTACCTGTAGGCGATGCCTTAACAGGACGGGTTGTCAATGCCCTGGGCCAGCCAATTGATGGAAAAGGCCCTATCCAGACAGACAAATTCCGCAAGATTGAACGAGTGGCTCACGGCGTTATTGACAGAAAATCAGTAGATACCCCTCTCCAGACAGGAATCAAGGCCATTGATGCCATGATCCCCATTGGAAGAGGCCAGCGTGAATTAATCATCGGCGACCGGCAGACCGGTAAGACCGCTATTGCCCTGGACACCATCATCAACCAGAAGGGTCAGGGAGTTCACTGTATTTATGTAGCCATCGGGCAGAAGGCTTCTACAGTTGCAAACATTGTAAAGACTTTGGAAGGGTACGGCGCAATGGATTACACCACCATTGTGGTATCAACCGCTTCCGATTTGGCTCCTCTCCAGTATATCGCACCTTATTCCGGCTGCGCTATGGGAGAGGAATGGATGGAGGAAGGAAAGGATGTATTGGTTGTTTACGACGATTTAAGTAAGCATGCCGCTGCATACCGTACCCTGTCCCTGCTGCTGAAGAGACCGCCGGGCCGTGAGGCGTATCCGGGAGATGTTTTCTATCTTCATTCCAGACTGCTGGAGAGAGCATCCAGGCTTTCCGATGAGCTGGGAGGAGGTTCCTTAACCGCTCTTCCTATTATTGAGACACAGGCAGGGGACGTATCCGCTTATATTCCCACCAATGTTATCTCCATTACAGACGGACAGATTTATCTGGAAACAGAGATGTTTAACGCAGGCTTCCGTCCGGCTATCAACGCCGGCCTTTCCGTATCCCGTGTAGGCGGTTCCGCTCAGATCAAGGCTATGAAAAAAATTGCGGCCCCCATCCGTGTGGAATTGGCCCAGTACCGGGAGCTGGCAAGCTTTGCCCAGTTTGGTTCTGAGCTGGATTCTGCCACTGCAGAGCAGCTTGCCCAGGGTGAGAGAATCAGAGAGGTATTAAAGCAGGGACAGTATCAGCCAATGGCAGTTGAATACCAGATTATCATTCTCTTTGCTGCTACGAGAAAGCTGCTTTTAGATATTCCTACAGTGAAGATCCTTGATTTTGAAAAGGCCCTGTTCCGTTTCATTGACAGCAAGTATAACCAGATTCCTGCAAGCATCCGTGAAACAAAGCAGATTACGCCTGAAACAGAGGAACTGTTGGAAAAGGCCATCAACGAGTGCAAAGCAGGCGTCTTTTAAAGGCAGGTGAACAATCATGGCATCCATCAGGGATATTAAACGAAGAAGAGACAGTATTTCCAGTACTGAACAGATAACAAAGGCCATGAAGCTCATATCAACTGTGAAGCTGCAAAAATCCAAGGCAAAGGCAGAGGAATCAAAGCCTTATTACACCATGATGTATGATACCATAGGTTCCATGCTGAGTAAGTCGGAAGGAATTGACCACAAGTATTTACGGTCAGGAACTTCCGGGCGGAAGGCGGTCATCGCCATCACTTCAAACCGGGGACTGGCAGGAGGTTATAACAATAACATTGCCAGACTGGTATGCGCAGACGAAAGGCTTGCTCCGGAATCCACGGATGTCTATGCCATCGGCCGTAAGGGAAAGGAGGCACTGGCCAGAAGGGGATATCAGATTGCTGCGGATTATTCTGAAGTAATCAATGAACCTTTGTACCGGGATGCCTTCGACATCACCATGGAGCTTTTGGACGCATTTGGAAGAGACCAGATCAGTGAAATCTATCTGGCCTATACATCTTTTAAGAATACCGTAACCCAGATCCCCACCCTTAAGAAGCTTCTCCCTGTGGAAATAGAAGGGGCAGAGGCAACGGCTGGACAGGCTCTTATGAATTATGAGCCTAACGAGGACCAGGTTCTGGATTCCATTATTCCCAAGTATATGAGCAGCCTGATCTACGGCGCCCTTTTGGAGTCCGTTGCCAGTGAAAACGGAGCCAGAATGACGGCCATGGACGCTGCTACCAACAATGCGGAAGAGATGATAGAAGAACTGGGACTGGCCTATAACCGGGCAAGACAGGGGGCCATTACCCAGGAACTTACGGAGATCATATCCGGTGCCAACGCGATTTCATAGGCATTTACAGTTGTTCGATGAGCTGTCGGGCAAATCGGATTTCATTTAACTAATAAGAAGGAGAAACAAGATGGCAGAACAAAATATTGGTAAGATCACCCAGATCATCGGTGCTGTATTGGATATCAAGTTCAGCCAGGGTAAGCTGCCGGATATCAATGAGGCCATTGATATCACGACTAGAGATGGCGGCAAACTGGTTGTAGAGGTATCCCAGCATCTTGGCGATGATACCGTAAGATGTATCGCCATGGGCAGTACCGATGGACTGGTGCGTGGTATGGAGGCTGCAGCTACAGGCGCTCCTATTACCGTACCGGTTGGAGAAGAAACTCTGGGACGTATTTTTAATGTCCTGGGTGATCCAATCGATAAAAAACCTGCTCCGGAGGTAAAAGAACGTTTTCCGATTCACAGGCCGGCTCCCAGCTTTGAGGAGCAGTCTACGGAAACGGATATTCTGGAAACCGGAATCAAGGTCGTTGACCTTCTCTGCCCATACCAGAAGGGCGGCAAGATCGGCCTTTTCGGCGGTGCAGGAGTAGGTAAAACCGTATTAATCCAGGAACTGATCCGTAACATTGCCACAGAGCACGGCGGATATTCCGTATTCACCGGCGTTGGCGAGCGCACCCGTGAAGGAAATGACCTTTATCACGAGATGCAGGAATCAGGCGTTATTAATAAAACCACCATGGTGTTCGGACAGATGAACGAACCGCCGGGTGCCCGTATGAGAGTGGGCCTTACCGGACTTACCATGGCGGAGTACTTCAGAGATCAGGGCGGAAAGGATGTGCTGCTGTTCATCGATAACATCTTCCGTTTCACCCAGGCAGGTTCTGAGGTTTCGGCTCTTCTTGGCCGTATGCCTTCCGCAGTAGGCTACCAGCCTACCCTGCAGACTGAGATGGGTGCTCTTCAGGAGAGAATCACTTCTACTAAGAATGGTTCCATCACTTCGGTTCAGGCTGTTTACGTGCCTGCCGATGACTTAACTGACCCGGCTCCGGCCAACACATTTGCACATTTGGATGCAACCACGGTTCTTGACCGTTCCATTGTGGAGCTGGGTATTTATCCGGCGGTTGATCCTCTTGGCTCTACGTCAAGAATCCTTGATCCCCTTATTGTAGGCGAGGAACACTACCGTGTTGCCCGCGGGGTTCAGGAGGTGCTTCAGAAGTATAAGGAGCTTCAGGATATCATTGCCATGCTGGGTATGGACGAGCTTTCCGAAGAAGATAAGCTGACAGTAGCCCGTGCGAGAAAGATTCAGAGATTCCTGTCCCAGCCATTCTTCGTGGCAGGCCAGTTTACCGGTCTGGAGGGACGTTATGTACCTCTGGCTGATACCATTCAGGGCTTTAGTGAGATTCTGGAAGGAAAGCATGACGACATACCGGAAAGTTATTTCCTGAATGCAGGCAGTATTGAGGATGTTCTTGCCCGTGTGAAAAAATAGGGGGTGGGAATATGGCTGATTTATTTAAACTGCAGATCATCACTCCGGAAGGTCAGTTCTATCAGGGAGAGGCTTCCATGGTGGAGCTGACTACTACGGAAGGAAACATCGGTGTCTATAAGGACCACATTCCTTTAACCGCTATCGTTGCTCCGGGAATCCTTAAGATTCACGAAGAGGGTGAGGTTAAGGAAGCGGCCCTGATGTCCGGCTTCATCCAGATTCTGCCGGAAAGCATTGTGATTATGGCAGAAGTGGTGGAATGGCCTGATGAAATTGACTCAAACCGTGCGGAAGAAGCTAAGATCCGGGCGGAACGCCGCTTAAAGGGGCAGAGTGAGGTTGATGTTGTCAGGGCAGAGGCAGCCCTTAAGAGGGCCCTTGTAAGGCTTTCAATTACGAAATAAAGGAAAAGGATTTAAGCCTTGTAAAAAAGGCTTAAGTCCTTTTTTTGCTGTGGGGATTCACCCGCCAATCAATATACAAAAATGGGAAAGCATGTTATAATACCCCAAAAAGGCAAACAATACAGTAAAAACGGAGGAAAATTATCATGCTGGTTACACTAAAGGATTCCCAAACAGCGGCTGTCATTGATTCCATGGGCGCCCAGCTTATTTCATTAAAGGATTTGACCGGAACAGAATACATCTGGCAGAGAGATCCCCTGTTCTGGAAAAACTGCTCCCCCCTTCTCTTCCCCATTGTGGGCAACTGCCGGAATAATCAGGTGCGCATAGAGGGTCAGGTATGGGAGATTCCAAAGCACGGCTTTTGCAGGGAAATGGACTTTGCCGTTACAGAGCAGACAGAAAAATCAGCAGTATTTGAAATTACGGATACAGAGAGTACGAAAAAGATGTATCCTTATTCCTTCCGGTTAAGCCTTTCTTACCGCCTTGAAGACGGGAACTTATTTATGGAGTACCGGGTCGTCAATACCGGTGACCGTGCTATGCATTACTGCCTGGGCGCTCACCCCGGCTTTAACTGCCCCGTAGAAGAGGGAGCCGTATTCGAGGATTATGATTTGGTATTTGAAAAAGAAGAAATCATATCCAGCATGGCCTATGACCAGGAGCGCCTGGAATTTAATCCTGAGAACAGGACTCTGCGGCTCAGCCAGAACCGGATTCTTCCCTTAAATTATGAACTGTTTAAGGCAGATGCCTTCTATTTTGATGAGCTGGAATCCAGAAAGGTTTCCCTTGTAAACAGGAATACAGGACGGGGAGTGGAGGTTTCCTTTCCGGGCTTTGAAACCGTGGCCTTCTGGACCCCTTATCCGGGAACCCCGCCCTTTGTCTGCATAGAGCCCTGGAATGGTTCTGCAGTTTATACTACAGAGGATGATGAGTTTACCCATAAAAATCATGTTCAGATGCTGGAACCGGGAAAAGAAAAAAGCCATGATCTTTCCATCCGGCTTCTTCAGGAGTGAGAACAGGCTGTATTGATGATGCGGAGTTACAAAACAGAAGGAGAACAGGCTTGATTAGGGAAAACAGAATTACAGAAGGTGTAATTTGGAAAGAAATCCTTTATTTCTTCTTTCCTATTGTGGTAAGCGCCTTCTTTCAGCACTTTTATACCATTGTGGATGCCATTATTGTAGGGCAGAATTTAGGTGATGCTGCATTTTCCGCTGTAGGCGGCTCTGCGTCAAAGATAAGTGTGATGCTAATTAACTTTTTCGTTGGTGTATCCAGCGGCATTACCTCCTATACCTCAAGGTTTTATGGTGAGAGGAATATGAATGCAGTGAAACAAGTGGTTTATAACGGAAGTGTTTTTTTCGTTGTTTTTGGTATTGTGCTGGCAGTTTTCGGTTTTATCTTTTCTGAAGGTTTATTGACAGCAATGAATACGCCTGCGGAAACAATGGGCTATGCCAATACCTATCTTCGCACTTTTTTGTGCGGCCTTGTATTTTGTATCATGTATAACGCTTTTTCAGGCGTGTTGAGGGCAATGGGAGACTCTAAGACTCCTTTGTATGTACTTATGTTCTGCAGTGCTGCCAATATTATTCTTGATCTCTTGTTTGTAGTTGTTTTTAAATGGGGAGTATTTGGTGTAGCGTTTGCCACACTTCTTGCTCAGGCAGCAAGTGTAATCGTATTGGGAAGGCTGCTGTATAAGCGGCTGCCTGCGGGAAAGCATAAATTGCACATAGAGGGAAAGGTCATAGGAGATATATGCAGAATAGGCATCCCTGCGGGACTGCAAAGCATTATGTATAGCCTTTCCAACATTTTTATACTGAGCACCATTAATGGCTTTGGATATTTAGTGGTTACAGCCTGGGTAGCTTATACGAAGATTGACAGTATTGTTGAAATTTTTGTCTCTTCTCTGGCAAACACAGTCATTACTTTTGTTGGACAGAATCTGGGTGCGGGTAAATTTGACAGAGTGAAACAGTCCATAAAACAGATTATTTTAATAAGCTATATGATTACAACCATTTTAGTTCTTGTATTTATGTTGTTTCGAATTTCCCTTCTTGAGTTGTTTACAGATACTGCAGAGGTCACTCATTTAGGAGCAAGTTTCATATTTATTATTATGCCTATGTATCTGCTGGGAATTCCCCATCAAATGTTCGCACAGGCGCTGAGAGGTCTTGGGAAATCCATTGCTCCCATGCTCATTACATTGGTGGGAATTGTGGGAATCCGCATTATCTGGGTTTATTTTATTTTTCCTCTTAATCCTGCCATTCACTTTTTGGCAATTTGCTATCCCATAAGCTCTCTTATCATGACAATTATATTCAGCTTTTATTACATACACGAAATAAAAAAGTATAAATAAGAGGCCAAAAGCCAGGGTTATACCGCTATGGATTAAACATGTCATTTGTGCTATACTGGTACAAGATGCGTTCCTATTACCGGATAGCCGGAGATTTTCATAAGCTATCCTATAAAACAGATAAAACAGACAGGGAGAAAGGTGCTATGAGAGAAACATCATTAGTGATTATGGCAGCAGGAATCGGCAGCAGGTTTGGAGGAGGAATTAAGCAGTTAGAGGCCGTAGGTCCGGGAGGCGAGATCATTATGGATTATTCCATTTATGACGCCCTGGCAGCAGGCTTTGACAAGATTGTGTTCATTATCAGAAGAGACTTGGAGCAGGACTTTAAGGAAGTCATAGGAAAGAGAATTGAAAAAGCTGCCAAGGTGGAATACGCCTATCAGGAGCTTGATGACCTTCCCAAAGGCTATGAAAAACCGGCTGAACGGACAAAGCCATGGGGAACAGGCCAGGCAATTCTCAGTGCCAAGAATTTGATTCACGAGCCGTTTCTGGTCATTAACGCAGATGATTATTATGGAAAAGAAGGCTTTGTAAAGCTTCATGAATATCTGGTAAATGAGATGGACCTTACAGCCAGACCTTATGATATTTGCATGGGAGGCTTTATCCTGGGAAATACCTTAAGCGAAAACGGCGGAGTTACCCGTGGAGTGTGCTGGGTGGATGAGTCCGGAATATTAAAAAATGTGACAGAGACTTATGAGCTTAAAAAAGAGGGAGATATGGCTAAAGGGCGTGATGATGCCGGAAATGAAGTGGCAATTCCCCTGACCCAGAATGTGTCCATGAACATGTGGGGCTTATCCCCTGCCTTTTTGGAAGAGCTGGAACGGGGATTTCCGGAGTTTTTGGACAGTGTAAAGGAAGGGGATTTAAAGGCAGAATACCTCCTTCCCAGAATCATCGACCAGCAGGTTCATTCCCAAAAGGCACAGGTCAAGGTACTGGAGACAAAAGATAAATGGTTCGGCGTTACCTACAGGGAGGATAAGCCGGCTGTAGCTTCCGCCATTCGAAAGCTGGTTGCAGATGGTCTGTATCCGGAAAAATTGTTTCCTTAAGGGAAAATGAAAGAAAGACCTGCACTCTTTCCCCCCTCCTCTGCATAAGATAGTTGTGTATAAGCAGAAGCAGGGAGTGATGAGAACGGTGCCAGGTAACAAAGACTATACTTATGGAGACAGGTTTCGGAAACTGGAGCCATACATGCTTTACGGTGACAGAAACGCTGCAAATAATCCCAGAGAAAAAGAAGAAGTCATTGCAGCAGATTTGGAATATTTGCAGGGGATGTATCCGGGACATATAAAACGCCTGCAGGAATATGTGGTTTCTGCCTGTGACCATCTGGATTACAAAAACAGTCCCATGTATGATGAATTTCCTGACCGTATTTTAATTAACCAGGTATGTGATTCCATATGCAGACAAATACATGAAGACGGCCTCCTGACAGATGAGACTGTAACGGAAGCTGACAATATGATTCAGGCAGCCATGGAGAAGAGGTCGTCTCCTGATGATTGGGAATTGGATGAGACAGATGCAGAGGCTAAGGCAGAAAATGATATTCTGGCTCAGCAGCAGTCTTCCCCCTTGGGGCCTTCCGGCTACAGGCCGCCTCAGAACAGACCGCCTCATGGAGGTCCGCCGCCTGGACCGCGTCCGCCTCACGGAGGCCGCCCGCCCAGACCGCCTCATGGAGGCCCGCCGCCTTGGGGACCGCCTCCGGGGCCCAGACCGCCTCATGGAGGCCCGCCGCCTTGGGGACCGCCTCCGGGGCCCAGACCACCTCATGGGGGCCCGCCGCCTTGGGGACCGCCTCCAGGGCACAGGCCACCCTCCAATGACAACTGGCTCAGCGGCATCATCTCTGTACTTCTTCTCAATGAAATGCACCGCAGACGGTGCCGCAGCGGACGATGCAGGTAAAAACGGAAAATTTTACGGAAAAAGCAGTCATCCAATCCCGGATGGCTGTTTTTTATTGGAAAAGTAAATAATCCCCTATATAGGACATTAACGAATGTTTAAGAAAGTTTTCATTGTAGTTTTGACCATTATTGTATAAAATAAAAAAGAAAACGTGTGAAAATAGAGGAAATCCGGTATGAATCGAATGATGAAAAAAGTTGGGATATTATCTGCGGTTTTTATTGCGGCAATCGCAGTTTATTTTATGTGGGAACAAAAGAGCGAAGAGAAGAACAATGCCATGGTATACACCTCCATGGAGGAAGCGTCTCTTCCAGTCGTATATACAGAGATGTACGGAAAAAAGATGAATCTTCTTCACGGCTATACCCAGGACATGAAGCAGGCTGTTACCAGGGAAGCCCTTGCCGTGCTTTCAGAGGACGGCTCCATGGACATTAGCGTATCCGGTTACGGCAACAGTCTTCAAGGCATTGAATATGAGGTCAGAAGCCTGGATTTAAGCCGTCTGGTGGAACGTACTTCCGTAGCTGAGTGGAAACAGGAAGAGGGTGAGATCAGTGTCAGACTCCCTATCCAGAATCTTCTGAAAAAGGATAAGGAGTATCTTCTCGTTTTGACCCTGGACACCTCTGACAAGGGAAAGCTGTTTTACTACACCCGGATCATGTGGACCGACAACACCAATGCAAAAGAAATGATTGATTTTGCATTGAATTTTACCACCAGAACCTTTGATTATGACCAGGCCAGGGAATTGACCACGTATCTGGAAACCAGCGCTTCAGAGGACAACAGCTCCCTGGGATACGTGTCTATCCGCTCCAGCTTCTCCCAGCTTACCTGGGCGGGGCTTGATATGAAGCCTGAAGGAGAGATCAGGGCAACATTAAAGGATTTAAACGGCATCATGTGTACTGTGCAACTGAAATATAATGTATCCAGAGCCCTTGAAGATGGATCTTCGGAGCTTTATGAAGCTGAGGACAATTTCACTATGAAGTGGGATAGCCGCCGTATTTACCTCATGGACTTTGAACGGAATACCAATCAGGTGTTTTCCGGTCAGAAGGAGCTGTTTTCCGGAAAAAGGATCATGCTGGGCATAGCAGGCAATGATCAGATACGGATGGCAAAAAGCCCTTCAGGCAACAATCTGGCCTATGTGGTGAGCCGGGATTTGTGGACCTTTGACCAGAACAGCGGCCACGGAATCAAGGTGTTTTCCTTCCGCAGCGGGGAAGATGACGGACTTCGCAGCAATTATGACCAGCATGACATTAAGGTGTTGTCGGTCAGCGACAACGGAGATGTGGATTTTCTGGTCTACGGATATATGAACCGGGGCATCCATGAGGGAAGCATGGGAATTGCCATGTATCAGTATAAAAGTGAAAACAATGCCATTGAAGAACGTTTTTTCAGCCCTGTGACCTTGCCCTTTGAGATGTTAAAGGAGGATATCAGCAGTCTTGCCCATTTGGGAACCAACGGAATGCTGTATCTGATGGCCGATCAGGCTGTTTACGGAATCGATTTAAACAGCAATGAATATATGGTTCTGGCGGATTCCCTCATAGAAGGCGGCTACGCGGTCAGCAGCACAGAGCGCCACTTTGCCTGGCAGGAGGGCAGGGGTCTTTACGGCTCCGGAGCCATTCACTTCATGGACCTGGACACGGGAGTGAAACGGGATATCAGCGGAGGCGAAGGCAACCTTTACCGGCCTCTTGGATTTGTGGGAGATGATTTTATTTACGGAATCGCCCGGGAAGGGGATATGTGGGTTCAGAACGAAAGGCCAAAGGATGCCCCCATGTACCGGATCGAAATTGTGGATCAGGCAGGGAAGCTGGTCAAGGAATATGAGCAGGAAAATGTATACATTTCAGATGTATCCGTGGAAGAAGGCCGAATCCATCTGACACAGGTGGTAAAGACCGGAGAACAGTCCTATATGCCCTCCAGGCCGGATACCATTGTCAGCACCCAGGAGCTTTCAGACGGAAGCTTAGAAGGTATCGGCTGGTATGCCGACCAGGACAGGAGAAAGCTGTATTTTGTCCAGTTGGAAAAAGATGTTGTAAGCCACGCAGTGAAAGTTACGGTTCCTAAAAAGGTGTCCTATGAGACCGCCGGCATTGTGGAATTAAAGGCCGGGGACAGAACCCAGGAAGGCAGGTTTTATGCCTACGGAGGAGGCCACTATCTGGGAAGCAGCCGGGACTTTACGGACGCCCTGGAGCTGGCTTATGAAAAAATGGGAATCGTGACGGATCACACCCAGGAGGTGTTGTGGAACCGGGTAAACCGTCCGCCTTCCCGCAATATAAAAGAACCTTTAAAAGCTGCAGCCCCATTTGTAAACAGCCTGGAGGGATTTTCCGGAAACAGATCCTACGGGGAAGGTGTCCTTTTGATGGATGCCAGAGGCTGTACATTGAATCAGGTGTTGTACTTTATCGGCCGTGGCTGCCCAGTGGCCGCCTATACCGGCCAGGGTGGTTACGTGCTGATCTCAGGCTATGATCAATACAATGTAACCATTTACAATCCTGAAACAGGAGACAGCCAGAAAATGGGCTTAAATGACGCCGCTGCTCACTTTGCAGGCATTGGAAATGACTTTGTCTGCGGGGTGTTTATGGAATAAGAAAATGCATTCTCTTTACAAATTCACAGGATATGTTATAATCATAAAAGACTAACGATTAAAACTTAAGAAAATTGTAAATAGATAACAGAGTGATCAGAGGTGTGAAATGGAGCAGTATATTATGAAAGGCGGCAATCCCCTGGTAGGTGAAGTTACCATCGGAGGAGCCAAAAATGCGGCTTTGGGAATCCTGGCAGCAGCCATCATGACAGACGAAGATGTCCTGATTGATAACCTGCCGGATGTGAGAGATATAAATGTGTTGCTGGAAGCCATTGAGGAAATCGGCGCAGAAGTGGAACGGATTGACAGGCATACGGTCCGGATCAACGGAAAGACCATTCGGGAGGTTGCAGTAGATGACGAATACATCCGCAAAATAAGAGCCTCCTATTATTTCATCGGAGCCATGCTTGGCAAATATAAAAGCGCCCAGGTTCCTCTTCCCGGCGGCTGCAACATCGGCAGCAGGCCCATTGACCAGCATTTAAAGGGATTTCGTGCCCTTGGCGCTGACGTAAAGATCGAGCGCGGAGCAGTGATTGCTCATGCCATTGATCTGGTAGCCAGCCATATTTATCTGGATGTAGTCAGCGTAGGAGCCACCATCAACGTCATGATGGCAGCAACCCTTGCCGAAGGCCAGACCATTTTGGAAAACGTAGCAAAAGAACCTCATGTAGTTGACGTAGCCAACTTTTTAAACAGCATGGGTGCCAATATTAAAGGAGCCGGAACGGATACCATCAGGATAAAGGGAGTCAGAAAGCTCCATGGAACCGAGTATTCCATTATTCCGGATCAGATCGAAGCAGGTACCTTTATGTGCGCTGCCGCCATCACCAGAGGCGATGTGATGGTTAAAAATGTCATCCCCAAGCACTTAGAGGCTATTTCTGCCAAGCTTTTGGAGATGGGATGTGAAGTAGCTGAATTTGACGACGCAGTCCGGGTGGTGGGGAAATCTGCTCAAAGACACACCGACATCAAAACCCTCCCCTACCCTGGATTCCCTACGGATATGCAGCCTCAGATGGCTGTGACCCTGGCTCTCGCAAACGGAACCAGTGTGGTCACAGAGAGTATTTTTGAAAACCGCTTCCGCTATGTGGATGAACTGTCCCGCATGGGAGCCAATGTAAAGGTGGAAGGAAATGTAGCTGTCATTGACGGCGTAAAAGGCCTGACGGGAGCTGCTGTCAATGCCCCTGACCTTCGGGCCGGTGCGGCTCTGGTTATTGCCGGTCTGGCTGCAGACGGATATACAGTTGTAGATGAAATCGGATACATACAGCGAGGCTATGAATGCTTTGAAGAGAAGCTTCAGGGCCTTGGAGCCATGATTGAAAAAGTGGACTCAGATAAGGATGCAAAAAAATTTAAATTAAAAGTCGGATAGGCGGGAGATTCCTGCCTTTTTCCTATTTGAAAAATCAGGGCTCATCCAGCTGTTTTTCCGACAGGGACCGGATGGAGACGGCATATTCTGATGGTGTCATCCCGGTCAGCTTTTTAAACTGCCTGGAGAAGTAATGAACGGAGTTGTAGCCTAAGCGGTCTGCAATTTCAGTGAAATTAAGCTGGTTGTTACGGATCAGCTGCTTGGCTGCATCTATTTTCATGCGGGTAAAGAAATCAATGACCCCGCAGCCGTGGGCATTGCGGAATATTTTCTGGAGCTGGGACCGCCCGGTTAAGTTATCCCTGCATATGGTTTCAATGGTGAGCTGTTCTCCAAGGTGCTCCTCCATATACCGGACGATGCGGTTGTAGGCGTCTCCATGTCTGGAGCTGTCTGTAACCCGTCCAGTGGGAATCTGCTCAGGGCCTGAAAAATATCTGCGGTAAAGGTGGATGATCAGCTCTTCTAAATAATTTCTGATCAACTGCTCCGCCCCAAAGGCTGAGGAAGGCTGCTTCCGGACCAGTTCCTCCTGGTAGGGATCGTCCAGCCTCCCGGAAAATGCATTCCGGGTTTCTATGATAATTTGGGCCAGCAGGGCTGTTTCCGTCTCCTGGACGGACAGGACTTCCCCTTCAAATGCCCGCATAAAGGGAGAATTGCATTCAAAGCTCACCACCACCAGATTAGGGGCAACAGTCCCGTTGGTCAGTATGGTGTGAAATTCTCCCGGTTTGTGGAAGATGATATTTCCCCGTTTTAAAGGGATTTTCCTGTCTCCTGCCATCACATCGATGACTCCTTTGTCCACGCAGACAAATTCCCAGAAGTCATGGCTTTCCCCCGGAAAGGAAAAGTCACTCATATATTCGAAATAGTGGATGGTCACGATTTTTTTAATAACAGCAGAAGAACGGAGTAAAGTACTTTTATAGGCCATGGAAATCTCCTTTCGGTGACAGTATATCATATTCTTTGAAAAAATGGGAAGAAGAATACGATAGTACAAATTAAATAATAAATAGTGCAAATATCTTTTTGCCCGTATTCACTATACTGAGGATAGTTAAAATCAGGAGGTAACAGCAATGAACAAGAAGCCGGTTCTGGTAATTATGGCAGCAGGCATGGGAAGCCGCTACGGAGGCTTAAAGCAGATAGACCCTGTAGACGCTTATGGAAATAAGATCATTGATTTTTCTGTCTTCGATGCAGTCCGGGCAGGATTTGAAAAGATTGTCTTTATCATTAAAAAGAGCATTGAAAAGGAATTTAAAGAGCAAATCGGATATCGCCTGGCAGACTATGTCCAGGTGGAATACGTGTACCAGGAGCTTGATGAGCTTCCGGAAGGATATAAGGTTCCCGAAGGAAGGGAAAAACCATGGGGGACAGGTCATGCCATCTTATGCTGCAAGGATATAATAGACGGACCCTTTGCCGTGATCAATGCAGATGATTATTACGGCAGAAGCGCCTTTTCTTCTATCTATAACCAGTTAAACAGCGTTTCCGACGGGGAAAAGTACCAGTACACCATGGTTGGTTACCAGCTTTACAACACTCTGACGGAAAACGGCCATGTGGCAAGAGGCGTGTGCACCACAGACGATGCCGGAAAGCTTTTGGATATTCACGAGCGGACTAGAATAGAAAAACGCGGAGATCAGGCAGAGTATACGGAAGACGGCGGAAAAACCTGGATTGGCCTGGGAGAGGGCACCATTGTTTCCATGAATATGTGGGGCTTTACAGGCAGCATTTTAAAAGAGCTTGAGGAACGGTTTGCTGCATTTTTAGACAGGGAGCTTCCTAAGAATCCCATGAAGTGCGAATACTTCCTTCCATTTGTGGTGGATGAGCTGTTAAAGGAAGATAAGGCAGAGGTTTCCGTGTTAAAAAGCGTGGACCGCTGGTACGGAGTCACCTATAAGGAAGATAAAGATACAGTCGTAAATGCCATCAAGAAACTGAAAGAAGACGGCCTGTATCCGGAAAGGCTATGGGAGGAAATGTAATGGGAGACGCGCAGTGCACAAAGATCAGAGAGGCCATTGGACTTCTGGCCTTTGAAGGAGAGCCGGTTTCCTGGGAACGCTATGGAAGCGGCCATATTAATGATACCTTTCGCCTGATCTGCAGGACAGAAGAAAAGGAAAAACACTATATTTTACAGAGAATCAATCACGAGGTATTTAAGGACCCGGTTTCTCTTATGGGAAATATTGAAGGAGTTACTTTATTTTTAAGGGAACGGATTGAAGCCCAGGGCGGTGACCCGGAGCGGGAAACCTTAAATGTAATCAAGGCAAAAGACGGAAAAGGTTACTGCCGGGACAGTGAAGGAAATTACTGGAGAGGCTATATCTTTATAGACAAGGCCACCACCTATGACAAGGTGAGGGATCCCCGGGACTTTTACCAGAGCGGTAAGGCATTTGGACGGTTTAAGGGGTTACTGGCGGAATATCCGGCAGATGAGCTGGCAGAAACCATACCCAATTTCCATAACACCCCGGTGCGCTTAGAGACTTTTAAGGAAGCCGTAAAAGCTGATGTCTGCGGACGTGCCCATCTTGTTGAAAAGGAAATAAAATTTATTCTTGACCGGGAGAAAGAAGCCTCTGTTGTCATGGATATGTTAAAAGATGGAAGGCTTTCTCTCTGCGTTACCCACAATGATACCAAGCTCAATAACATCATGATTGACGATGAAACAGGAGAAGCCTTGTGTGTGGTTGATTTAGACACCATTATGCCGGGACTGTCCATCTTTGATTTCGGCGATTCCATCCGCTTCGGAGCCAATACGGCAGATGAGGATGAGCCTGATGTGAGCAAGGCATCCTTATCCCTGCCTCTGTTTGAAACTTACACCAGAGGATATATAAAAGGCTGCCGGGGAAGTCTGACACCGGAGGAAAAAAGGATGCTTCCCATGGGAGCAAAGCTGATGACCTTTGAGTGCGGTACGCGCTTTTTAACGGATTTCCTTCAGGGAGATACTTATTTCCATGTCAGCAGGGAAAATCACAATCTGGACCGCGCCAGAACCCAGCTTGCTCTTGTGGCTGACATAGAAAAGAAGTGGAAAGAGATGGAAGAAATCGTTCTTAAGTGTGATAAAGAAGCCGGGTTCGCTTAACTGCCTGCCATACGGCTGATTGATTAAATTCATGTTGCACCTGGGTTTGTCTTAAGGAAATGAAGGATGCCTGGGAGAGAGGAGATTATATGAGAATATTAGTAACCGGAGGCGCCGGATATATCGGCAGCCACACATGCATTGAACTTTTGGAGCAGGGCCATGAGGTTGTGGTGGTGGATAATCTTTGCAATTCCTCTAAGGTTTCCTTAGAGCGGGTGGAAGCTATTACCGGAAAGACCGTAGCTTTCTATGAGGCGGATCTTTTAGACCGGGCTGCGCTGGATGAAATATTTGATTATGAAATAATTGACGCTGTCATTCATTTTGCCGGATTAAAGGCTGTAGGAGAATCTGTTTCCAAGCCCCTGGAATATTATCACAACAATATTACCGGAACCTTGATTCTGTGTGATGTCATGAGAGATCATGGGGTGAAAAACATCATATTCAGTTCCTCTGCCACCGTATACGGAGATCCTGCCTTTGTACCCATTACAGAAGAATGCCCCAAGGGAGTCATTACCAATCCTTACGGACAGACAAAAAGCATGTTGGAGCAGATCCTTACGGACCTTCATACCGCAGATTCTCAGTGGAATGTGACCATTCTTCGCTACTTCAATCCGGTAGGAGCTCATAAGAGCGGCCTCATCGGAGAAGATCCTGCGGGAATTCCCAATAACCTGACTCCTTACATCACCCAGGTTGCAGTGGGCAAATTAAAGGAAGTGGGAGTATTTGGAGACGATTACGATACTCCTGACGGAACCGGTGTCCGGGACTATATTCATGTAGTGGACTTAGCTGGCGGCCATGTAAAGGCCCTTGAAAAAATGACATCCTCAGAGCCTTTGGTCCGGGTTTACAACCTGGGAACAGGACAGGGATTCAGCGTGCTTCAGATGATCGAAGCCTTTTCAAAGGCATGCGGAAAGTCCATCCCCTACTCCATCAAACCCCGCCGCCCCGGCGATATTGCAGAGTGCTATGCAGATGCGTCTTTAGCGAAAGCGGAGCTTGGCTGGGAAGCAGAGCGGGGCATTGATGAAATGTGCCAGGATTCCTGGAGATGGCAGTCTAAAAATCCAAACGGATACAAATAAAGAAGCCTGAGGGAGACAGAAGCCGACCTCAGGCTTCTGTTTCCCTCAGTAAGTTTTTATCAGACAGCTTTTTAATGGAGGTGGCATACTCCGAAGGAGTCATCCCTGTTAAATGTTTGAATTGTCTGGAAAAATAGTGAACCGAAGTGTATCCCAAATGATTGGCAATCTGAGTGAAATTAAGCTGCCGGTTCCGAATGAGCTGCTTGGCTGCATCTATTTTCATGCTGGTGACATACTCCCACCACTTAG
>DGRE01000032.1 GCA_002389905.1 Hungatella sp. UBA4396
CCAATTACCATCTGAGATAATTAGATTATACGTGAGTTATGAAGTTATCATATCCTGTTGCAGTGCCGGATTCGGGCATAAAAATGATGGCCTGGTGTAATGAGTATGAAATGGCTTTTAAACAGTTAAAAGAAATTGGGTATGAGGGAATTGAACTTCTGATCAGGGATCCGCAAACTGTCAATATTAAGCTGCTGGATCAGCTTTTAGATGAAAACGGATTGGTTATTGCGGCAATTGGCACAACTCCAATGCAAACAAAAGATGGCTTGTTTTTAATGCATGAAGAGAAACATATCAGAGCAGAGGCCTATAAACGGCTGGAACAGCTGGTCGGGCTGGCGGCTCACTATCAGACTGCAGTTCTGATTGGAAAATATCGGGGCATGACAGGAGATAGTTACCATACCAGTTTACCTTATTTTCAGGAAATATTAATAAAAAGCTGTGAAAATGCGTTGACCCAGGGGGTAAGTTTATATGTGGAACCGCAGAGTTCCGGAAATATTAATAATATAAATTCAATCGCTCAGGCTCTTGAATGCCTGAATCTTTGTAGTTGCAGCAATTTAAAGATATTAGCGGATATCTATCATATGTCAATAACAGAGAAAGATATTGGTCAGGCAATTAAGTCCATGGGAAATGCTTTGGGGATGATACATATGTCGGATAGTGACCGGCTGATTCCGGGAGACGGCAGTATTATGCTTCGTGAGGTCATGGAGGTATTAAGTTGTATTTACTTTCAGGGGTTTGTTTCGATGGAAATCAAACAGGAACCGGATAGTAAAACAGCAGCTGTGAAATCACTGGAATATTTGATTCGTGAGATGAAAGAAAGAGGTGTGTGGCAATAAAGATATTGCCGGGAGGAAAAGATGAAGAAGATTGCTTTGCTCAGTATTACCTTAAATGCAGTCAATCCAATGACAAGCTATTTATTGTCAAAACCGGATATAACAGTAGTAAATTATCTGGACAGTTATCTAGGTGAAAAGATAAAAGCGGATGGAACAATAAATGATGAAAGTATGGGGCGGTTATTGCAGATGCTGACTTTAGCGTGCCGTGATAGAGCAGATGGTATTATTTTGACGTGTACGGTATTTTCACCTTATATAGAGCAATTTCAAAAATTGTGTTCAGTGCCAATCATAGGTGCGGATGCTGCAATGTTTGATCGGGTAGGAAAACATGGTGGAAGTACGGCATTATTGTGCACGTTTATGGCGACTTTAGCTCCTTCAAAGAACCAGCTTGCTGAAAGCTATTTAAGAAATGGTAGTGAAGGAACGATCGAGGTATTTTGGCTGGAAGATGCGTACAAAGCATTGCAGCAGCAGGATTTAAAGAATCATAATGACTACATTATCAAACAAGCCAGATTGCTTGACGGTTGCTATGATAACATTGTATTAGCTCAGATTTCAATGGCTGATGCAGCCGCATGTTTGGATTTACAGAAATCCAGAGTATTTACCAGTCCGCAGGCAGCATATGAGCTTCTGCTGAAACGGATGGAACAGGAGGGGATAGTATGAGTAATTCAATCAGGCTTGGCTGTATTGCTGATGATTTTACGGGTGCCAGTGATGCTGCCTCTTTTTTAGTAAAAGGAGGAATGCGGGTATTATTGGTTAACGGAATCCCTGGCAATGAAATCGATATAACAGGTTTTGACGCAATCGTAGTGGCGTTAAAAACCAGGACAATGGAAACTGCGCCGGCTGTAAAGGAATCTCTTGATGGGGCGGAGTGGCTTAAAAAGCAAGGAGCCGGGCAGCTGTATTTTAAATACTGTTCAACCTTTGACTCAACACCAAAGGGAAATATCGGACCGGTAGCAGATGCTGTATTGGAGAAGTATCATATACCATATACGATATTATGTCCAGCATTACCTGTGAATAAGCGAACGATCAAAGACGGGATACTTTATGTTAATGGGGTTCCACTTCATGAAAGCCCAATGAAGAATCATCCGCTAACGCCAATGTGGGATTCAGATATTGCGGTTTTGATGAAATCCCAAAGCTGTTACCCTTGCATGAAAGTTAGCAGAGATATGCTGGGCAAAACAAAATCAGAAGTTCAAAAAGAAATCCGGCGGTTTGGTTCGGGAAGAGAACATTTTTATCTGATTCCTGATTTTACAGAGGAAAAAGATGCTGTCAGGATTGTTGAAATGTTTGGCAAATTGCCATTTCTTACCGGTGGCTCCGGTATTATGAAGCAGTTGGGAATTTATCATACTGGAGGAAATGGTTCAGATAAAATTGCAGAACCTCAAACGAAGGGAAGAGGTCTTGTTCTGGCGGGTAGCTGTTCATCAGCAACCCTGGCACAAATCCGCTGTTATCTCAATCGTGGTGGGAGGGCTGTGAAAATCGAACCTGCAAAATTACTGGAAAAGACTCAGGATGTCAGATCGTTATGGCTGGAGATAGAATCATCACAGAATGAGACGATATTGCTTTATAGTTCTGATGAGGCTGAAGAGGTGAAAAAAGTGCAGCAGGCCGGTCGTGAGCGAATATCAGAGCTGTTGGAGCAGACTACTGCAGAATTGGCATATCTGGCTGTACAGGCAGGATATCGCAGGATTATCGTGGCCGGTGGTGAAACTTCCGGAGCGGTTACCCAAAGACTTGGATTTGATGCTTATCAGATTTGTGACAGTGTGGCTCCCGGGGTACCGGTAATGATACCGCTAGGCAATCCGTCCATCAGGCTGGTGCTTAAATCCGGGAACTTTGGTCAGGAAGATTTTTTCTGGCGGGCACTTGAAATGACAGAACAGAAAGGGAGATAAATGAAACCGGAATTACAAGCTAAAATAACGGAAGCAGTGTGGATTGGTGAGAGTTTGTTTAGCCGCGGCAAAACGACCGGATCGTCGGCTAATCTTAGCTTTCGGCATGAAGATCATATCTATATTACCGGCAGTGGGACCTGTTTTGGTAAATTGACACAGGAAAGTTTTAGCGTGATTGATATGAGCTGCAGGCATGTTGATGGCATTGTCCCTAGCAAAGAGCTGCCATTACATTTTATGCTGTATAAGCGAAGCGAAGAGGTGCAGGCAGTTATTCATACACATAGTTTTTACAGTACTTTATGGTCTTGCCTGGAGCATGAGTGTGAGGAAGATTGTATTCCTCTCTATACACCATATCTGAAGATGAAGCTGGGAACAGTGGGACTGGTTCCCTATGCAAAGCCGGGGAGTGAGGAACTGTTTGCTGCTTTTGCCGCATTTATGGATAAAAGTGATGGATATTTGTTGAAAAATCATGGACCAATCGTGGCGGATAAGGATTTGATGTCGGCGTTTTATTGTTTGGAAGAACTGGAAGAGAGTGCACATATAGCGTGGGAATTACGAAATGAAAAGAACATTTCAGGATAAATCTTATATAAATTTGCAGTTAATTGAGCTTGTTAGCTATAAATATAAGAATCCCCCGTATTCGTTCGTGTTCATGTAGAACCATGGAAGGTACCTGGAACCAAGAGAAAGAATCTCATAAAACTGGGAATGGTTTTTATGATTTAGCCACGGCTTATCAGTCTATGCATGTCAACTATTGAAACCGCCTTGGTACCGAACGGTATGCCACGTGGTGTGAGAGGACGGCGGTTAGTCACCGCCTCCTACTCGATTTTGAGGATAATTCAATACCCAGACCTATAGCCATGCATTAGGAAACACTGCTATCAATATAGATCATGAATTATTCCAATCAAGTTTGCTCTGTATAGTCGAATGAACTTTGTATCCTCATGACTGTGTGGGTAATGAACTAGACTGCCGGTCTGCGGTAAAAACTTATTTTTCTTTATTTGTGATTATGTGTTGACTATACTTTCTTAATAATGAGTCACGTCTAAGTGTAGATATAATGCTGGTTAACAACTCTTTGACTATTCGAATTTCAAAATCATCGCAGCCATCCAAAAGAATCTTAATATCATTTTCAAATTGAGGCTTTGCCTTGATGATATCATCACAGAGAAGGTCATCAACTGTGACAGATAATGCATTTGCAATATTTACTATGGTAGTGAGGCTTACTTTGGTGGTTCCAGTCTCAATATTGCTCATATGAGAAGGGGATAAATTAACAATTTCAGCAAGCTTTTCTTGAGTAATGTCATTATGTATCCGGGCAATTTTAATTCTTTTCCCGATTGCTTTATAGTTAAGTTCCATATTCCTCCCTATTATTAAAAAATATTTTAATAATATTGTATCTACGGCAATAAAATATTATAATAGTCTAAAGCCGTATTATACGGAAATACAATAAAATAAATATAAATTTATTTGTGAATATTATAATAAAAATTTTGAGAGGAATATACTTATATGCATTTGGAAAGTAATTATATAATATGTGATAACTCAGAAGAAGTATCAGAAGAAATGTTGATTCTCAGTATGGACAAACTAGAGGTGCTTTTAAAATATTGTCAATTGAGAAATGAACAATTTGATATTCGACCTAATTTATCAAAAAGAATCAAAGTGATTGAATTTTACAAACATTTGAAGAAATTAGCATTCTTTCATAATGGTAAGGTGAGCTTGGATATTGATGAAGAGAAAATGAGGGCTGATCTAAAGTATTGGAGCAAAAGCATAGTATTATTTTCAGGAGAAAGCGATGATTCAAGAAAGGTTCTGATAGACCTGTTAAATGTCTTTGAGAACGTGTATTTTGAAGAAAGTAATGGTGGCATTCAAATTTGTGTTGAGGAAAACTTATTTGATGAAATCCTGGTAAGAGATGAAAGTGCTGCACTCTTAAGGTTAAAAGAGTCACTGAGTACAGAAATTATGCAGAAAAATTAAAGAGATAAAGTAATAGGAATGTGATAACAAAAGGGTAAACTGTACTTATGTAAGATAGGTATGGAAAACTGAAAAACAGCGGTTGCACAGAATTACCTTCGGTATGCATTTTTTATTTTGTAATTTTGCATTGCTACTCTGTAAAGTTGCATAAGCATTTTCCCCTCTCTGAATATTGATGACTTCAAATGTTGCGGTGATTGGCAGATTGACACCATCGACCGTTTGAAAACCATCGATTTTTATTGAAAAACCCCAAAACACCTCTTATAATAGAATTATTAATAAAAAAAGTCTGGTCAACCATGATTTTATCGTTGAAATACATAAAAATAAGGTTGATAAAATGGGGGAAGAGAAAACCATGGGAATTATTTTACCTCCTTTCAATAAAAACAAGGTCCCGGAAGAGGGGCGGTTTCAGAAAAATCTGCAAAAATCAGTAACCAGGAAGATTGTGCTGCTTCTGATGATCAGCGCTTTCTTTTTTTGGGTAGGACAATATATCATTACTCTGATGGAAAATGAACTGAATGCTGTTTCCCATTTGGAACAGCTGGAAGAAACATTTTTTGATCTTGACATTCAAAACAGAGAATTTTTGTTGAATGACCGGATCAATGATGTGGTGAGAAGAATGTTTTCTCAGACAGATTCCAGTGTTTCCGATGAATTTAAAAATCTTTTTCGCCAGTTTAATGAGGAGTGTAAGGTTCGTAATGAGGTTCTGATTGTAGATAAAGGCGGAAATATGGTTTTTACCTCTTTCGGTGAGAACCGGTTTTCTTCCTATTTGCTGAATTATAATAATGCCATCTGTTATAATGCAAGAAATTTAAATGAAGGGGAAATTTACCGGGCTATTTATTATGACAGAGGAAATTATGCCGACGCCCTTTTTGTGAAACCGATTTTTGAAGAAGGAAGCATTCAAGGGTATGTAACCTTGTTTCTGTCCGGTAGTGAATGGAATTTTTATCTTTCCAAAAGCAACTTTGACGGCGTAATCACAGATATGCGACAGAATGTGATGTACATAAGCAAGCCGGGAATGGCTGACAACAATAATAAGTTTTATGGAGTGGCCCATGGAATTTGGGAAAGCAAGGGGGACCGGTATTGGAGTGTTTCAAAGGAGCTGCCTGAATATTCAGCCGTAATCTATTCTCTGGTACACTATCCTAAGAACCAGACGGTATACATCGGGCTTTTGGTACTCTTTCTGGTGGGGATATGCTGGTATGTGGTTGCCGGCGGGATGTCAAGGACCATGGCGGAGAACAATGCTGCTTCCATCAAAAATCTGGTAAAGGAAATCCGTATAATCCGAAAAGGTGATTACAAGCACAGGGTTCAGCTTGGAACAGATGATGAGTTTGGGGAAGTGGGGAATCAGGTAAACCGTATGCTGGATAATATACAGAGTTTAAATGAACGCAATACAGAGCTGCTCACACTCAACAGCCGCATCGAGATGGAACAGTTGACCCAGCAGATGAATCCTCATTTCCTCTATAATACTCTGGAGATTATCCGGAATCTGGTCATATTTGATGCGCCCAAGGCGGAGGAGCTGATTGTGAAGCTGACGGAGGTTTTACGCTACAGCGTGAACACCACCAGAAAAGAAATGACCCTGGAAGAAGACATGCAGTTTATTGATGCGTATTTAGAGATACAGCACTGCCGTTTCGGTGACCGTTTTCACTGTGAAATTCATATGGAACCAGAATGCAGCCGGTGCATTGTTCCCAAAATGCTGCTTCAGCCTATGATTGAAAACAGCATCAAATACGGTTTTCAGAAGAAAATGGAGTTAAATATCCAAATCCGCGGATATATGGAGGGGAATATGCTGGTCATCCATGTTTTAGATGACGGGCTGGGAATGGAGCCTCAGAGGGCCAAAGAGCTTGAGCGGCAGTTAAAGGAGCATGACAACAGCTCTTCTTCCATTGGGCTTTGCAACTTATCCCGCAGGCTTTATCTTCAATACGGGGAAAACAGCGGGATTTTAATCAGAAACAGAGAAGGTATTGGCTTTGAAGTAACGGTTCGGATTGAACAGAAGGGGTGACGGAATGTACCGTGTTTTAATCGCGGAGGATGAGGATATTATCAGAAAGGGGCTGATGTATTCGATTAACTGGGCAGAGATGGACTGTACCATAGTGGGAGAGGCCCGCAATGGCATAGAGGGGGTTGAGCTGATTGAAAAGATGAAACCGGATATTCTGATTGTGGATATCAATATGCCTGTCATGGATGGAATTGAAATGATCCGGCGGACTTGTGAAGAGTACAGTTATTCTGCCATTATCCTGTCGGGATATTCTAATTTTGAATATGCAAAAAGAGCCATTCACTACGGAGTGACAGATTATCTTTTAAAGCCTCTGAAACGGGAGGAGATGGTAAAGGCAATTGAAAGTGCAAAAGAAAGACGCTGGATTTATCAGTCCTGGCTGGCCCAGCAGCAGGAGGCGGAGGAGCTGAAAAACGTGAGGCTGGTTTCCAGAGCAGAGGAGACCGGGGAGCATGATGAGATTGTAAAAGAACTGCTGAAATTCATTGAAGAACATTATCAGGAAAAGATAGGCTGGCAGGATGTAGTGGAGGCCATGAATTACAGTGAGACATTTTTAAACCGGAAATTCAAAACCCAGATGGGAACCACGTTTATCGAATATTTGAACCGTTTCCGCATTCAAAAGGCAGTGGAGCTTTTGAATCAGGGAAATATAGCCATTCAGGACGTTTCCTGGATGTGCGGAATCGGGGATTACAAGTATTTTAACATGGTATTTAAAAAATACATTGGGTGCAGTCCCAAGGAATATACGTGGAAAGTGAAAGAGCAGCCGAAATAAGCTGCTTTTTTTCTTGAGCGAAGCACTTTATTTGGTATTTTTTCCATTAAGACTGTATTTTGGGTAGAAATAAATGATTAAAATGTATAAAATATTGGTTAATAAGAGAAGAAAATATACAATACATCCAAAAAGGCGGTGGGAAAAGTGAGCGTAACGATTTCAATTAGCAACGCAGTGAAAAGGTACGGAACAGTGACAGTAATCCCGGATTTGTCGGTAACCATTGAAAATGGGGAGTTATTTACCCTTCTTGGCCCGTCTGGCTGCGGAAAGACCACATTGCTGAGAATGATTGCCGGATTTAATTCCATTGAAGGAGGAAGCTTTCGGTTTAATGACAAAGTGATCAACGACATGGAGCCCGGCAAGAGGGGAATCGGTATGGTATTTCAGAATTATGCAATTTTCCCCAATATGACGGTACGCAAAAATGTGGAGTTCGGCCTGAAATACAAAAACATGTCAAAGGAACAGATGAAAGAAGAGGCAGATAAGTTTTTAAAGCTGGTTCACGTGGATCAGTACGGGGACCGGATGCCGGAGCGGCTTTCCGGGGGCCAGCAGCAGAGGGTGGCTCTTGCACGGGCCCTGGTAATCAGCCCTGATGTGCTTTTGATGGATGAACCTCTTTCCAATCTGGATGCCAAGCTGCGGGTGGAGATGCGCAGTGTGATTAAGCGGATTCAGAAAGAGGTGGGAATTACCACGGTTTATGTCACCCACGACCAGGAAGAGGCCATGGCTATTTCAGACAGAATTGCAGTCATGAAAGACGGAGTGATCCGCCATATCGGGAAGCCGGAAAATATTTATCAGAGGCCTGCAGATTTATTTGTGGCAACCTTTATCGGTAAGTCCAATCTTTTAAATGCCGGGTTAAGAAAAGAAGGGGAAAAGGCGGTGGTCGCATTCCAGGGCGGATATGAGATTTCTGTTGATTCCATAAGAAGCGGGGAGATCCGGGACAGAGAGGTTGTGGTATCAGCAAGGCCGGAAGAGCTGATTGTTTCCCGGTCAGAAAGCAGTCCGGGAAAACAGGGAATTAAGGCGGTTATCCGGGACAGCGTATTCCTGGGGTTGAATACCCATTATTTTGCAGAGCTGGAGACAGGGGAAGAGGTGGAAATTATCCAGGAATCAGAGATCGATTCCATCATTCCACCGGGAAGTGATATTGTCCTGACCATCAATACCAATAAAATCAATGTATTTGATTCAGAATCCACAGGCAGCCTGATGAAAGGGGTAAAAAACAGCACGGTCCTGCCGGAAGGTTTTGAAAGACGGGAGGTGAAGGAATGACCAGGAGAAAACGAGGTGATTTCTGGAGTGTTATGTCCGGGGTTTTACTGGTGATATTTCTGGTGTTCCTGATTTATCCCATTGGAAAGCTTCTCAGGGAATCAGTTTATGCAAACGGCCAATTTACCCTTGATGCCTTTCATCAGTTTTTCAGCAAGTCCTATTACTACAGCTCTATTTTTCAAAGCGTTAAAGTCGCGGTCTGCGTTATGTTCACCAGTCTGCTTCTGGGAGTGCCTTTTGCCTATTTTTATTCTTTTTACAGGCTGAGAGGACGGAAAGTGCTCTTTGTGCTTTGCCTTCTCTGCACCATGTCAGCTCCCTTTATAGGTGCTTATGCCTGGATCTTGCTTATGGGAAATTCGGGACTGATTACAGGATTTTTAAAATCTATGGGAATTTCCGGGGTTTCCATTTACGGCTTTGGCGGAATTGTGTTTGTGCAGACCTTAAAGCTGTTTCCGCTGGTGGTAATCTACATGAACGGCGCATTCCGGGATATTGACAATTCCCTGCTGGAAGCGGCGGAGAGCATGGGCTGTAAAGGAATTGACCGTTTTAAGAGGGTGATTATGGCACTGACCATGCCTACTATCCTGGCGGCAGCTCTGCTGGTTTTTATGAGATCTTTTGCAGATTTCGGAACGCCAGTGCTGATTGGACGGGGATACAGCACATTTCCCGTTTTGATTTACAACCAGTACCTGGGTGAAAACGGAACTAATTATCATTTTGCAGCAGCCATCAGTGTTATCGCGGTGCTGGTAACCGCAGTCATATTCCTGATTCAAAAGACTGCATCCAACCGGTTTAAATTTACCATAAGTGCCCTTCATCCTGTGGAACCTAAGAAGGCATCCGGGGTTGCCAATATCATCATGCATGTTTACTGCTATCTTCTTGTGGGTATCTCATTGCTGCCCCAGATTTATATTGTAAATATGTCTTTCAGAAATTATAAAAACAGTATTTTAAAACCGGGTTATTCCCTGGTCAATTATCAAAAGGCAATGGAAAAGATGCTGTTCCGTTCCATTGGAAATACCTTGATTGTCAGCATTGCGACCCTGGCGGTCATTATTGTCATTGCGGTTTTAATTGCTTATCTGGTGGTAAGGCGCAGCAATTTTTTAAACAATGCCATTGATACCATTTCCATGCTGCCCTATATTATGCCGGGAGCGGTAATCGGTATTGCCATGGTTGTGGCATTTTCCAGAAAGCCCTTTACCCTTACGGGATCGCTGGTCATCATGATCATTGCCCTTGCCATACGGAGAATGCCGTTTACAAGCCGTTCCGCTACAGCGGCTATGATGAAGATTCCGGTCAGTATCGAGGAGGCGGCGCTGAGTCTTGGGGCTCCCAAGGTGTCCGCGTTTGTAAAGATCACTGTGCCGTTAATGTCCAGCGGAATCATATCAGGAGCAGTTTTAAGCTTTGTTTCAATTATTACGGAGATGTCCTCCGGAGTGATTTTATATAACAACAGGACCATTACCCTGACAATCAGCACGTATTCCGCAATTACCAGCGGTATTTACGGGGTGGCAGCAGTATTTGCAACAATTACAATGGCGTTGACAGTAATTTGTCTGGTGATCTATTTAAAATTCACCAAGATGGAGGATGCGTGCCTGTAAAATGGTTATAAAACAAAATTTATAGAGAGAAGGGAAGAGATTATGATGAAAAGAAGGTTATTGGCAGCAGGTCTTGCGGCGGTTATGGCATTGTCTGCAACTGCATGCAGCACCAAAAAGGAAGCGGAAACAAAGGCGGAGGAGCCAAAAACAGAGGCTCAGTCAGTCGCAGATACGGAGGCAGCAGAATCAACGGATTCAGGAGTGCCTTATTATGTGAGGCCGTCCAGTGAGGTGGCTGGAAAAATTACGGTTTACACCACAATGGAAGAGACACAGCAGCAGGTCTTAAGCGATATGTGGAAGAAATATTATCCTGATTGTGAACTGGAAATCCAGGCGGATTCCGTGGGAACACTGGCGACCAGAATCAGAAGTGATGAATCCAGCGATGCAGATGTGGTAATTGGAGGCATGTTTGCTGCAGACGGCGAGACTTATCATGATATCCTTCAGCCTTATACAGCAGCTTGTGATAAGGAACAGGGATACCATGACGAGGCTGGATATTACACCTTTTATGATGTTCAGTTAATGTGTTTGGTTGTGAATCCCGCTTTAAGAGATGAGATGGGAATTGAAATCAAGGGCTATGAAGATTTGCTCAATCCTGCTCTGAATGGAAAGATCATTCTTGCCGCTCCTGACGCATCATCTTCCGGATGGCGCCAGTTACAGACCATACTGGCAACTATGGGCGATGAATTTGATGATGAAAAATCCTGGGATTATGTGAAACAGCTGATTCCGGCAAGCTTTTCTACTACTTCCTCAAAGGATGTTTATAACCTGGTGAGCAATGGTGAATATGTGGTGGGACTTTCCTATGAGTCCAGCGTAGCAGCTTTGATCAATGACGGTGCTCCTATTGAGTGCATTTATATGGAAGAAGGAAATACTGCAATGGCAGGAGGCGCTGCAATCGTAAAGAATGCACCCAACCTTCCGGCAGCCCAGGCCATGATGGATCTTTTATCCTCTGCGGAATTCCAGGATGCACGTGCAGAGGCTTCTGCAGGGCGCGGTTCCAACAGTCTGTGTAATTTAAGCGGTCTGCCTGATGAGGAAACCTTAGCGATCAAAGACCTTGACTTTGATTATCTGGCAGAGCACAAAGATGAAATGCTTAACAGATGGAATGAACTGTATGCAGAATTAAAATAAACATAATAGTGTCCCAAAAGCCACAGTCCGAAACATGTGATAAGTTCGGCATTGAGCTTTTGGGGCATTTTTCCAAAGGCGTGGAAAGGAAAGGGAAAGAATGAAAACAAAAGCAGTTAGAATGTATGGAGAACGGGATTTAAGGCTGGAGGAGTTTGAACTGCCTCCTATTAAGGAGGATGAGATCCTTGTAAAGGTCATGAGCGACAGCATCTGCATGTCTACCTATAAGCTGGCGGAGCAGGGAAAGGGGCATAAGAGAGCGCCTCAGAACATTGATACTAATCCGATCATTATAGGCCACGAATTTGCCGGAGTGATCGTAGAGGTGGGAGATAAATGGAAAGGTCAGTTTAAGCCCGGAATGAAGTTTGCCCAGCAGCCTGCATTAAATTATAAGGGCAGCCTGGCGTCCCCCGGTTATTCCTATGAGTTTTTCGGCGGAGCCTGCACCTACTGCATTTTTCCGCCTGAGGTTATGGAGCTGGGCTGTCTGATGCCCTATGAGGGGGAAAGCTTTTTTGAGGCTTCCCTGGGGGAGCCCATGAGCTGCATCATCGGAGGGTATCATGGAAATTATCACACCAATAAGAGGAATCATGAACATGCCATCGGAACCAAGGAGGATGGAGACATCATCATTTTAGGCGGCTGCGGTCCCATGGGTTTAGGGGCTGTAAGCTATGGAATCCAGTATAGGAACAAGCCAAAGAGAATCGTTGTAACGGATATTGATGACGCAAAGATTGCCCGGGCCAGAGAAGTTATTTCGGAGGAGTTTGCCGCCAAAAACGGAGTGGAGCTTCAATACGTCAATACCGGGAAAATGGCTGATCCGGTGGCGGAGCTTCGGGCCATCACTGGAGGAAAGGGCTATGACGATGTGTTTGTTTATATCCCCAACCGCCAGGTGGCGGAAATGGGAGATCAGCTTCTGGCATTTGACGGCTGCTTAAACTTTTTTGCCGGCCCCACAGATAATCAGTTTAAATCTGAGATAAATCTCTATAACGTCCATTATATTAGTGCCCATATTATGGGAACAACGGGAGGAAATAATGACGATTTGATCGAAGCAAATGAGCTGGCGGCAAAGGGAAAGATCGAACCGGCAGTTATGGTAACCCATGTAGGCGGCATTGACAGCATTGCAGAGGCGACCCTGAACCTTCCAGGCATTCCGGGAGGAAAGAAGCTGACTTATACCCAGTTTGATATGCCTTTGACAGCCATTGAGGATTTTGGAGAATTGGGAAAAACAAATCCTCTGTTTAAAAAGCTGGATGAGGTATGCCGGGAGAACCGGGGGCTTTGGTGTGCAAAGGCCGAGCAAATTCTTTTTGAGCATTTTGGTGTGGAAGTATAAAAATAAAAGGAGCAGACTTGTTAATCTAATAGCAGGTTTGCTCTTTGTGATTTGTCTTCTATTATTTCTTATACTCTGCTATAATTATTTTTAGAGTTGATCATGTTCTGTTTACTTTATAAGACTTATGCAAAATAAGTTTAAATTTAATCCATAAACGAAAGGAGTGTTTTCATGAAAATACTGGAAAAGCATAGGTGTGATTTTCAATTAAAGACCCAAAATCCCTTTATTATCACTATGCATCACAAGGATTTTTTCCCAAAGGGGAACGGAGAAATGGCGCCGGTATCTTATATTCCGGGCAGAGAAACCGGCAATGACTTTGATCTCAAAGCACCATGGCGTATGTATCATGGGGATATTATCCCCGGATTTCCTGTTCATCCCCACAGAGGCTTTGAAACGGTGACTATCGTTACCCAGGGAGTTGCGGACCACTCGGACAGCCAGGGTGCTTTTGGGCGGTACGGAGAAGGGGATGTCCAGTGGATGACGGCGGGAGAGGGAATCCAGCATAGTGAAATGTTCCCGCTGATTCATGAGGACAAAGAAAACACCATGGAGTTGTTCCAGGTCTGGTTGAACCTTCCCAGAAAGAGTAAGTTTGTGCCGTCTCATTATAAGATGCTGTGGGCTGAGGAAATTCCGGTGGTCAGGGAAAGTCAGGAGAATGGAAGCCTTGAGATCAAGGTAATTGCAGGGGAATATAATGGGACCAAGGCTCTTGACCCAACTCCGCATTCCTGGGCTGCCGCTGAAGAAAATCATGTGGGAATATGGCTTATAAAGATGGAAGGTAAGGCCAAGCTGACCATTCCAAAAGGAACGTCTACCATGAGCAGAACCTTGTATCATTATGAAGGGGACTCTGTTGAAGTTGAGGGGCAGGCTCTGGAAGAGAGATATTACTTAGATTTAAAGGCTGATGAAGAAATTGAGATCAACAGCATAAAAGGTGAAAGCCGGTTTTTACTGCTGGAAGGAGAACGGATCAATGAGCCTGTGACCGCCTATGGGCCTTTTGTCATGAATACCCAGGAGGAGGTTATGCAGGCCTATTCTGACTACCGGGCAACCAGATTTGGCGGCTGGCCCTGGGACAATGATGCTCCTGTTCATGATAAACATGAAGGAAGATTTGCGTATTATGGCAATGGGAAAAAGGAATATCCGCCTAAGGCTGACAGTTAAAACAGCAGAAACGTGATGTAAGCAGGGTCATGTTAATATGAAATAGAATACGTCCTGGAAAAGGGAGGGTGGAAACCGATGCAGGTTTCCACCCTCTCTTTGTTGACATTTCACAAGGATGACTTTATAATTCATTTATCGATATATATTTTAAATTACATCGGGAGTAAGGAGTGTAGTAAATTTATGGGAAATATTCTATTGCAGGAAACTGCTGTCCGGGTGCGGGAGATCCTTGGGGCTGATCTTGACACCATCACCATTGAACGGGCCGTGTTCGGCCTATTTTTTTCCGGGGTAAAATTAAGTGACGGCCAGGGGGGTCTGTGTTTTACGCCGGTAAAGGACATGCCCCAGGCAGTATGCTGCCCCAGCTCGGCGAAAGCCATGCCCTTATCCGGCAGGCTGAAGGGGCGCAGTGCCGCGGACTATCTGGCTGATTTAGAGCATGATAATATTCTTCGGAAGACCCTGGCTATTGCCGCTTTAAATGCCCTGTCTGCCAGCTGCTGGCAAAGGGGGGAGGCAAAGGGATATCAGCTTAGGACAGGGGAAGATGCCTTTGATCATGTAAGAATTCCCCAAGGCGGTAAAAGTGTGGTAGTAGGGGCATTGGTGCCTATTTTGAAAAAACTGATTGCCGCTGATGCCGACTTTAAGGTGCTGGAGATGGACAACCGGACTTTAAAGGGAAAGGAACTGGAGCATTACGCCCCGCCTGAGGATGCCTGGAAGTATATTCCGGATGCGGATCTTTTGGTTATAACAGGGGTTACTGTGCTCAATGATACACTGCCCGGACTGCTGGAAATGGTAAAACCCGGTGCCCAGGTCATTGTTACCGGCCCTACGGCCAGCATGCTGCCGGACGCTTTTTTCAAGAGAAAGGTGACGGTTATGGGAGGGGTTCTCGTCACAAAGCCCGACGAAGTGCTGGACATTATCAGCGAGGGCGGTTCGGGATATCATTTCTTTGGAAAAAGTGCGGAAAGGCTGATTATTAAAAATGAGTAAACGTGATATGGACCGGGCAGCTAAGAACATCCGGTCTCCCTTTGGTGTGAAAATGGGAGTCTTGTATGGAGTGCTTTTAATATGTGCTTTTCTCTCCTTTTGGGTGGGACGGTACGCTCTTTCTCCAAAGATTGTTATTGATATTTTGCTGTCCAGACTGGGACTGGTAACACCTTACTGGGAAGAGACCCTGGAAACCGTAGTCTTAAATGTGCGGCTGCCCCGTATCCTTCTTGCCATGCTGGTAGGGGGCGCATTATCCGTGTCAGGAGCTTCCTATCAGACCTTGTTTAAAAATCCAATGGTATCTCCCGATATTCTGGGAGTCTCAGCAGGTGCTGGTTTTGGTGCGGCTCTTGCCATGATCCACAATGCCATGTGGTGGCAGATTCAGATTTCGGCCCTGGTATTCGGCCTTGCGGCAGTGCTGGCTGCCAGCCTGATGGGTTATGCTTTTGCCCGGCAGGAGGTGACGGTCATGGTACTGGGAGGTGTGGTCGTATCCAGTCTGTTCCAGGCCCTGTTGTCCATTGTAAAGACCTTGGCGGATACTGAAAATGCTTTGCCTTCCATTACCTTCTGGCTCATGGGAAGCCTTGGCCGCGGCTCTAACCGGGATGTGCTGATCATGCTCCCAGCGCTGCTTCTGTCTCTTCTGCTGCTGTTTTTATTCCGGTACCAGATCAATGCATTATCGGCCGGTGAAGATGAAGCCGTCACTCTTGGAGTCAATGTGATGGTGGTAAAGGTGGTAGTGGTGGTTTCCTCCACCCTTATGACGGTCACTTCAGTCAGCATCTGCGGCATTATTGGGTGGGTGGGCATGGTGGTCCCTCATATTTCCCGTATGCTGGTGGGAGCCAGTTATCCCAAGCTCATCTCCACATCATTTGGAGTAGGTGCACTGTTTTTGCTGATTATTGACAACATTGTACGGGGAATCCCGGGTGTAGAACTTCCTTTAGGTGTTCTTACTGCATTGGCAGGCACTCCCATCTTTGTGGTGCTGCTTTCCCGTGTACGAAAGGGGTGGCTGTGATGTTAAAGGCACAAAATATCCGTTTTCAGTATAAAGCCGGTAAACCGGTGTTGCAGGATGTGTCCTTTGAGTTGAAGCAAGGAGATGTCCTCTGCCTTCTGGGCCCTAACGGTACTGGAAAAACCACCCTTTTACGGTGCCTTCTGGGGCTGTCCAAACCAGGGGGAGGCAATTTTTTCTGGAATGGAGAAGACATGGGACCTTTATCCGTGCGCAAAAGGGCCAGGCTTATGGCCTATGTCCCTCAGGCTTCGGCTCTTACTTTTCCCTACGAAGTCCAGGAAGTGGTATTAATGGGACGAATCGCCCATCTGAAATCTGGAAGTTCTCCCGGAAAAAAAGACCGGGACTTAGCCCGGGATGCTATGGAGAAGATGCATATCTCCCACCTGGCCAATCAGGTGTTCCAGCATTTGTCAGGAGGAGAAAAACAAATGGTTCTTATGGCAAGGGCCCTGGCCCAACAGGCCCGGCTTCTGGTCCTTGACGAACCTACGGCCAGTCTGGATTTTTCCAATCAGGTAAGAGCCCTTCAGATGATCCGGGATCTTTCCAACCAGGAATTCACTGTTTTAATGACCTCTCATTTCCCAGACCATGCATTTCTCACAGCCAATCAGGTAGCACTGATGAGGGATGGGACTGTCCTGCAATGCGGTACTCCGGAAGATGTAATCACCGGAGAAAGTCTTTCCCGGCTGTATGAAACAAAGGCTGCAGTATTTGAGACTTCCGTGACGTCAGCCGGAAAACATGCCAAAGTATGCATTCCCATTATTGAGGAATAGCAAAATAAATTTTAAATGTATATTGGAGGAAAAAAATGAAAAAGACATTTACAAAAATGCTTCCCCTTGCCCTGACTATGGTTATGCTGTCAGGCTGCGGAGGACAGGCTTCAACTGCCCCAGCCACTGAGGCGGCTTCTGCTTCGGTTTCAGAATCTGCGGCCAATAAAGAATCGGACTCTGCCAGTGAAACTGCTCAGGAAACAGGCACCCGTACTGTGACTGACATGGCAGACCGAAAGGTGGAGATGTCTGATGAAATCGACCGGATCGGAACTCTTGGCTCTGTGGGTGTACTTAATGCTTTTGTGGAACTGATGGGATCAGGAGACAAAATCTATAACCAGATGCCTGCCAGCTTTACCAAAAATGACAGCTGGAAAATGCAGTATGAGTTTGCACCTCAGATCGCAGACGGACCGCTTTTTGAAAGCGATAACCGGGAGGTTCTCATTGAAAATATCATTCAGGCGGCTCCTGACGTATGCTTTACTATGACCAAGGACACGGCTGAACTGTTAGAGCGCAACAACATCCCATGTATCTACCTGGAGTGGAAGGATGTGGAAGATGTAAAAACTGCCGTAGCTTTAATGGGAGAAGTGCTGAACAAAGAAGATATGGCTGATAAATATATCGCTTACTTTGATGAGAAAATGGCAAAAGCCCAGGAACTGACTAAGGACTTAAAAGAAGAAGACAAGGTAACCGTACTGTACGGAAATCCGGTGACTTTTTCCCAGCCCCATGTCATTGCTGAATGGTGGATCACACAGGCAGGCGGTATGAGTGTTACCAATGACGGCCGTACCGACAACAGCCTGGAATACACCATGGAAGACCTTCTCCAATGGAATCCTGATGTAATGATTGTCTCTAATACCGGGCTTATTGATGAAGTAAAGGCCAACAGTAACTACAGCGGTATCACTGCCGTAAAAAATGACGCTTTCCATGTGATTCCCACAGTTGCCCATGTGTGGGGCAACCGTACCGTAGAGCAGCCTCTGACTGTTTTCTGGACCATGCACCATTTGTATCCTGAATTAATGCCAAGAGAGGAGCTGGAAAAGGAAATCAAGTATTTTTACAGCGAGTTCTTCTTATATGATGTAAATGATGAACAAATAGATGAAATGATCGGACGGTGATATCATGGCGAGACTTTCACAAAAGCCTGGACATTACCTTCAACGGGATCAATACGCCACACGGGCGGAGACTATGAAAGCATTATTTGAACGATGGAACCTTGCACCGGATACAGAATTGCTGCCTTTAAACCGGGCTGAGGGCAGAGTCAGTGCAGGGGATATATATTCCCGCAACACCCTTCCTGTCCGCCGGGCGGCAGTAGGAGATGGCGTGGCCGTCCGTTTTGCAGACTTTGAAAAGGGAATGCCCGATTTTTCAAACTGGAGGGAAAACGCAGACTATGCGCCGGCTGATATGGGAGATGATTTTGATGATGCCTTTGACACGGTGCTTTGGGTGGAGGAGTTTACCTTTGATGAAAACGGAAAAATCCTGGCCATAGAACCGGAAGATCCGGTAAAAAAGGGTCAGCTGGTCAGACAGCAGGGGGCAACCATTAAAAAAGAAGAACAGGTTTTAAAAAAGGGAGATGTGATTACACCTTTCCGGCTGGGGCTTCTGGCTGCAGCAGGAATTGAAGAGGTGGAGGTGGTCAGACAGCCGGGGATCGCCTATATTCCCACCGGAAGCGAGCTGATCCCTCCGGGGCAGACACCGGCCAGGGGACAGAACATTGAAAGCAACAGTCTGATGATTTCTGCTTTTTGCAGGAGGTGGGGAGCTGAGGCAGAGTGTATGCCCATTGTGGCTGACCAAAAGGCCTGGCTGGAAACCGCTCTTGATAAGGCGTTGGAAACGGCTGATATGGTGCTTTTAAACGGAGGAAGTTCCATGGGGACGGAGGACTACACATCCACTCTGCTGGAAAAACGGGCGAGTTATTTCCAGCATGGAGTACGGTGCATTCCCGGTATACCGGTGGCAGTGGCCGTGGTGGACGGAAAGCCTGTCATCAATCTGCCGGGCCCTCCCTACGCCGCTTTCTGCGCTTTGGATTGGTGCGTCAGGGCATTGGTTTATCACTGGTACGGCCTGCCTCTGCCTAAAAGGCGGACGGTGAGGGCCTTATTGGAACAGCCTATTCAAAAGCCGGAGCCTCATGAGATGTACGTAAGAATGGTTCTGAAAGAGGACGGAGAAAAGGGCTTTACTGCCGCTCCTATGCCCATGGAGGTCCGCTTTGCCCAGGCTGCGGACCGGTGGAACGGATTGTTTATCGCTCCTATCGGCAGGGGAAAATGGGAGGCTGGATGTGAAATTGACGTAGAGCTTTTGTATACGGACTGTTGATAGAGGGAGGCTTTTTTGATGGAAGAAAGTAAAGGCAAAGCTTCTGCACAATAAATACATGTTTGGGAATTGAAAGAAACAGGATGAATAAAATCCGGAGTTAAATCTTATTTTTCAGATTTAACTCCGGATTTTTTTCTCGGACAGACAGACCTGTTCCTGTATTTGAAAATATTTTTGAAGGCTTGATGTATTTTGATTGACTTCTGATATCTTTAATTGTAAAATAATTTATGTCGAAATATGTCAGGAATTGTTACTATTACTATTATTGTTTTATTCATGAAAAATCTGGAAATAAAAAAATCATTATAAATCCTTAGAGGAGGTGCAGATTTGAGTATTAAAAAATTATTTATAGCGCTATGGTTTGCCTTGCACTGTTAAGTGTTATAAGCACAGGTCTGATGTTTTCACTTCTTGACCAGAACCAGAGCAACGGCAAGATTGTGAATTACTGCGGAGTTGTGAGAGGCGCCAGCCAGCGTGTTATGAAGCTTCATTTGCTGGGACAGCCTGTGGATGAAGCTGCCGCAAAGGTAGAAGCGGCAATGGATGGGCTCATTTCCGGCAGCCAGGAGCTTGGACTTCCGGTGCCGAAAGATGAAAAGCTGGTGGCCCAGATGCAGGAAATACGTACATACTGGAAGGAGCAGGTACTGCCTTTGCTGGCTGAGGACCCGGACCAGAAATTACTGGAAAACAGTGAGGAACTGTTTAACAAAAGCAACATCGCCGTTTCCCAGGCTGAGAAGTATTCCGCCCAGGGGATTATTAAGCTTAAGGTGGTGACCATGATTACCCTGGTTGTGAACCTGGCTTTCATTGCTTTTATTTTCGTAATTATCCGCCGGAAGGTGCTTCTGCCCATCAAGGTGCTGGAAAAGGGGATGGAGGACCTTTCCCAGGGAGATCTTCAGACTGAAATTGCATACTCTTCTTCCAATGAACTGGGGATGCTTGCCAATAGCATGAGAACCTCCATTCAAACCCTTTCTGAGTATGTTTTCCGCATCGGAAGCGCTATGGAACAGATGGAACAGGGGAACTTCGACCTGCCGCTCCAGCAGTATATCGGAGATTTTACCAAGATTGGACTTTCCATGGAGAAATTTTCCACACAGATTTCCGAAACTCTCATGCAGCTTAATATAACGTCTGAGCAGGTATCTGCAGGTTCCGATCACGTTGCTTCCAGCTCACAGCTGCTGGCAGAGGGAGCCGCTGAGCAGAGTGCAGCCATCGAGGAGCTTTCCCAGGCAGTAGGAGAGATCGAAGAAAAGATAGACTATACCACGGAAAATGCGAGGATTTTTAACGGAAAGGCACAGGAGATGGGCGCCAGCCTTGATGAGAGCGAGAGGAAAATGGAGCTTTTGCTTAAGGCCATGGCAGACATCCGCAGCAATTCTGAGGAAATTATTAAAATTAATAAAACCATTGAAGACATTGCGTTCCAAACCAATATTTTGGCGCTGAATGCGGCTGTTGAGGCAGCCAGAGCCGGGGAAGCAGGGAAGGGCTTTGCAGTGGTGGCCGACGAGGTTCGCAATCTGGCGGCTAAAAGTGCGCTGGCAGCAAGCAGCACCTCGGAGCTCATCGATGTTTCCGTCCGTTCGGTGGAATCCGGCAAGGAATTAACGGATTCCATGGCACAGACAATGAGTGATGTATTAAAGGATGCACGGGAGATCGCCCTTGGAATCAGGGAGATTCAGACCGCTTCCCAAGAGCAGAGCATTTCTATTTCACGTATTACCGTGAATGTTGACCAAATCTCTTCTGTCATACAGTCCAACTCCGCCACTGCCGAGGAGAGTGCGGCTGCAAGTGAGGAGCTGTCTGCCCAGGCAAAGATGCTGAGTAATCTGGCAGGGCAGTTTACGCTGAAGATGAACAGGTAAAATTATACAAAGTCATTATGTTAATAGCACGAAAATGCGTCTTGACCAGCTTTTAAAGCTTGGTCAAGACGCATTTTTAGTATTATTTCCCAGGAAGCCTATTTTGCGGCAGCCCTGTAAAGGATGCTCTTAAAATCCTCATTTAGAAAAGAGTTCATTATAATGGTCAATGCCGTCCGTACGGCCAAGGGATGTTAACTTTACCAGGCCGCCCAGAATTTCAACATACCCGTCACGTGCCAGTGATTTAATGATTCTACCGGTAAATTTGCAGGTCCAGTGAAGATGGGTGTGCACTGTGTCAACACCTGCCTCCGATGGCTCTTCCGGGCTGTTTTCATGATTGAGCAGGTGAAGGAACATTACCGCTTTGGAAAATTCAATCTTTTGATTTCTGCGCTTTAAGAGGGATCTGATCAATCCCCTGCGGGGGGCGAAAATGAATACACCCAGAAACACAATTCCCGTCACGACAGCCATGGACCCTGCAATGGAAACATCAAAAAATGCTGCGGCCTGATATCCCAGAATGCCGTTGACAGCTCCTGTCACGCCGCTTAAAATCAGCATGTGTTTAAGATCATCGGTCAGCAGATAGGCGGTTACGGGGGGCCCGATCATAAAGGCCACTACAAGCACGGACCCCACTGCCTGAAATGCTCCCACTGCGGTAAGGGATACCAGGGTCATCAGCCCATAATGGACCAGAGCAGGAGAAAAGCCCAGTACTGCGGCCAGCATGGGATCAAAGGCAGCAATTTTCAATTCCTTAAATAAGAGAACAACAGCCGCCAGGTTGATGACCAGCAGGATTCCTGTTGTATAAATGGCTTTTGCTCCCACATCTCTTCCCCACAGGATCATTCGGTCAAAGGGAGCGAAGGCCAGTTCACCCAGGAGCACGGAATCCGTATCCAGATGAACGGACCCTGCATAGCGGGTGATCAGAATAATGGCAATGGAAAACAGCAGGGGGAACACCACTCCGATGGCAGCATCTTCGGCCAGCAGCCGTGTACGGCTGAGCATTTCCGTCAGCCAGACAGTTACGACCCCCATCAGGGCAGCCCCTGCAATCAGCAGAGGAGAGGAAAGGTCATGGGTGACAAAGAAGGCCAGCACGATGCCCAGGAGAATGGTATGGGTAATGGAGTCGGACATCATGGACATTCTGCGCAGGACCAGAAAGGTTCCCGGAAGGGCGCAGGCGGCGGCAACGATCACAGCAATAATTTGGATTTCAATTTGCGGGGTCATTGGGCATCCCTCCTTCCAGTTTATATAAAATCCTGTTTTTTCTGCGGCGGTATAACCGGTGCAGAATACCCCTTCCCGGGGCGAACAACACACTGATGATTAAAATGGCACTGATGCATACAACAATTGCAGGGCCTGTAGGTAGTTTGGGAACAAGAGAACTGGCGGCTGTTCCAACCGCGCCTGATATGGCCCCCAGAAAAGCGGAGAGGGTTACCATCACCCATAGCTTATTGGTCCACTGACGGGCTGCCACAGCAGGGGTTACCAGCATGGCACTCATCAGAATAACGCCCACTGTCTGGAGGCCGATGATGATGGCCAGAACGATCATAAATGACAGCAGCAGATTGAGCCTTTTGGGAGAGAACCCAAGGCTGTGGGCGAAGTCACTGTCAAAGGTAAACAGTTTAAATTCTTTCCAGAACAAAAGAACAAGGGCCAGTAAAAGGGTTCCGCAGATTCCCATGAGGATAATGTCTCTTTGCAGCAGGGTAGACGCCTGACCGAAGATAAAGCGTTTCAACCCGGCCTGATTGGAGTTTGGAAGCTTCTGCACATAAGTGAGAAGCACCAGGCCAAGTCCAAAAAATACGGACATGACCAGCGCCAGGGCGCTGTCAAATTTAATGCGGCTGTGCCTTACAATGGTGATGATGAACAATGTTGACAAAAGGCCGGAAATGAGGGCCCCAAGGAGAAGAATTTCACTGTTCTTGCTGCCCAGGAGAATAAATGCTATGACAACGCCGGGCAGGGCGGAGTGGGATACTCCATCCCCCAGCAGGCTTTGCTTGCGAAGCACTGCAAAGCTGCCTAAAACCCCGCTGATCATTCCTAAAAGTGCGGAACCCAGAGCAACGGTCTGAAAGGTGTAATCCTGAAGTAAGATAAAAGTTCCATCCATGCTACCCCACACTCCTTAAAAGGGCGCCGGAGCTGTGGTAGGTCTTTTTTAAGTTTTCTTCGTGGAACACATCCTCCACCGGCCCGCTGGCAACCACACGCAGATTGATTAAAGTTACCCAGTCAAAGTAGTCGGGAACTGTCTGAAGATCATGGTGGACCACCACAACAGTTTTGCCCTGGTCCTTTAATTCTTTTAACAGGGCTACGATTGCCCGTTCTGTCTGTGCATCCACACCTTTAAACGGTTCATCCATAAAGTAGACATCAGCCTCCTGAGCCAGGGCCCGGGCAAGAAATACTCTTTGCTGCTGGCCGCCTGAAAGCTGGCTGATCTGCCGGGAAGCATATTCTGCCATGCCTACCTTTGCCAGCATTTGTCCTGCAAGCTCCATATCCTTTTTCCGGGGGCGGCGAAACCAGCCCAGCTTGCCGTAACAGCCCATGAGCACCACATCCTGGACAGTGGCCGGAAAATCCCAGTCCACGCTGCCGCTTTGGGGCACATAGCCGATTCGCTGCTTCAGCGTCTTTAGGCGGTCATTTCCATCCATGAAATGAACTGCGCCGGTAACTGGTTTCAGGAGGCCCAGCAGGGCTTTGATTAATGTTGTTTTTCCGGCCCCATTGGGGCCCACCACTGCCATGAGCGTCCCTTTTGGAATTTTTAAATCAATATCCCAAAGAACAGGCTTGGTGTCATAGGCAACGGTAAGATCCTGTATTTCTACTGCGTATTTTTGAGCTGTATCCATTACCGGTCCCCTCCTTCCTTTAAGGCATCTACAATGGTGTCAATATTTGCCTTGACTGTGAGGATATAGGTATCTGCTCCTGACTTTTCATCACCCAGAGAGTCGGAGAAAAGCTCTCCTCCTATGGATACATCAAAGCTCCTGGCCTTTACTGCAGCCTGTAAGGCTTCAATGGTTTTGGGCGGGACAGAGGATTCCACAAATATGGCTTTGATCCGGCGTTCTGCAATGAAATCTGCAAGGCTGCTTACATCGGCTGTGCCTGCTTCCGCATCGGTGCTGATGCCCTGAAGACCGTGTACCTCAAAGCCGTATGTTCTGCCAAAATATTGAAATGCATCATGAGCGGTAATGAGTACACGCTGTTCTTCCGGCAGTTCGGCAGCCCGGCCGCGGATGTATTGGTCTGCTTCCTCCAGTTCTTTTAAATAGGTGTCCAGGTTCCTTTCATAGTCCGCTTTTCCGTCAGGGTCTGCCTGGGATAAGCCCTCTGCCATTGTTTTGGCGGCAGCCTTCCAAAGGGAAACATCAAACCAGATATGGGGATCATATGCGGAGCTGTCTTCTTCGGCTGTAAGGAGGCTGGATTTTTCCAGTCCGTTTTCAATACAGATCACTGCAGGGCTCTGTCCCGTCAGATGTTCAAAGATTTCGCCCATCTTACCCTCCAGATGCAAGCCGTTATAGACCACTGCATCGGCTTTTTGAATCAGAGAAACATCACCCGCGCTGGCCTGATAGAGATGGGGATCAATGCCGGGGCCCATCAGTCCGTTTACGGTGACACGCTCCCCGCCGATTGCTTTGGATAAATCCGCAAGCATGGTGGTTGTAGCAACGATGTTCAGCTTACCTTCTGAGGAATTGGTATTGGATGCAGGAGAGGAGCAGGCTGAAAGCAGCAGGGCCGTACTCAAAGCTGCACCGAAAATTGCTTTTATTTTGTTCTTCATAAAAAACCTCCTATAACATTACTTGACTTGTCATGGCCGCTGTGTCTCATCTACATAGATCTGGGCTGCGGCCTTGTAACTGATTTGCACCTGTTTGCCGTCAAGGTCGAGAGTCAGAGGGCCCTCGTAGGTGCCGGCTTCTATAATCTGTACCTGGCTTCCGATGGAAATGCCGGATGCCTGCAGATAATCCAGAAGTTCCTTTTCTTCTGCTACACGGCGAATGTGTGAAATTGTATTGACGGGAAGCAAAATCAGTGGCTGCAGTGAAGCATGGCTGATTTGCCCGTCAGGCTGGGGAATGGCACTGCCATGAGGGCAGTAAGCCGGATAATTCAGAAATTTATCAAGCCTTGAAGCCAGCCGGGAAGGAGTGATGTGCTCTAAAAGCTCTGCATCTTCGTGGGCCTCGCTCCAGGAATAGCCCAGATGACGCATTAAAAACACTTCCCATAAACGGTGACCCCGTACCAGGAAAATGGCAACCTCCACTCCCTTCTGGGTCAGGCAGGAGCCTTTATAAGGCTCATAATGGATGAGTTCTTCCCGTTTCAGCTTTCCAAGCATTTCCGTAACAGAGGCAGGTGCGATTTGCAGTTCTTCTGCAATCTGCTTATTGTTGACCAGTATTTCCATACCTCCAAGCTTGTAGATGGCTTTTAAGTAGTCTTCTTTATTTGGTGTCATGTGATATCCTCCTGATATTCGGGTGTATAAAAAGTTTCCTTAAACTAACTTATGAACATTGCTTTATTGTGTTACACATTTATAGCTGTTTTATGCTGTGAAGAATTTTGCGAGCCAGACTGTCAGAAGGGCAATGGCGGTCACTGTTAAAATGGGTATTTTGCAGTAAAACAATTGTTTTGTATAAGTATCCATAACTTTCTTCCTCCTGAGTGTAATTTTTAGGCAAGCCTAAATTTAATTATATTATATGCCTAAAAGATAAAAAATGCAAGAGATTAGGAAGGATTAAATGAGAGTATTTCTCAATTTGAACTTGAAATAAACAGCTGAAGGAGATGGGGAATGGTTTTGGAAAAATAAAAAGATAAATGCTCTGTTATAGTGAGAAAGTCTAAAGACTTATTGTTATATTATAATACCTCCAGCCCATGGATCGCAGCTGGAGGTATCAAAAAATGAATAAACTATTTTGCTGTTTTCAACTGTTATCCTGCATAACAGTGATGTGATAATTGTTCCTTCCGCTGCGTTTCACATGATACAATGCTTCATCAGCGCTCTTATACAGATCTCCAAAGGTTGTCTTGAGGCGGGGGTTAAATGCAACTCCTATGCTGATGGTGGCGGAAATAGAACTATTTAAGTGGGGCGCGGTATAAGTGCGGGCGATCTGGCTGCATTTATGGCTGATAAGCTCTTCGGTGATGTCTCCCACCATAAATATGCAGAATTCGTCGCCTCCAATTCTGCCCACAATATCGGCATTGCGAAAAGAATGTTTCAGTGATCTTGCAATCTCTCCCAGGACCTTGTCTCCTGCAGGGTGGCCGTAGGTGTCGTTAATATTTTTAAAGTTGTCCACATCAATGACAAACAGTGCGCTGGAATCATGAAACATGGAGCAGGCTTCCTTGATCAGTGTGCGGGTTGTGTCAGGGTTATAAAGTCCTGTAAGGCCGTCGGTCTGTGCCTTCATCCGAAGGGCTTTGATTTTTTCCTTCTCTTCCCGGATATTGATCAGCTTTCCAATGATGAACTGAGCCCTGCGTTTCCTGTTATGCATCACAAAATTTACCACCCGGAACATTCCTGTTTCCCCGCCTTCTAAAAGCAGAGCAATCTCATATCCGCCTTTATCTGTAAGGAGGAGATCGTCTAAGTAAAGCTGAGCGTCTTTTCCCCGCCCGTTTTTCCGGAAGCTTTCTATTCTTGAAGAAACTCCTAACAGTCTGCTCAATTCTCCGGATAAAGATAACATGTCCTTTTTCACATCATATTTATAGATGTATTCGCCGGAAAGGTCTGACAGCATATGGTACTGCCGGACCTGCCCTTTATACAGGATGTAGGAACGGTAAGTAACCAGTAAAAACAGGAGAAAGAGAAGGATTGATGCGAAGAGAATCATTATAATTTCTTTTCCATAAGTATTGACTACCAGAGGCAGGGAGATTTTGCGGTCAATTTCCGAAGCGCTTTGCAGAATCATGCTTTGAAGCTCTGACTCTGAAATATTATCCAGAGCTTTGCTGATAATGGAAATGAGCCGTTCATCTGTGTTCAGATAAAGGAAGAAATATTCTCTGGACTCCATTTTCTGGGGAATGGTGATTGTATTCTTATATCCGTTTTTGATTGTATAGTAGGCGATGGAAAATTCATTTCCATAACAGTAGTCGGCTTCTCCTTTTTCTACCGCATTCATGGTGGCTTCCCGGCCCGGGTAGAATTTCACCTTGCCTTCATCAATTCCCTCCGGCAGCAGGCCGTCTGTTACAGCGGCAAAGGTATAATGGGATAAATTAGAGGCATCCACCCCTTTGTGCATGAAAACGGCTGTCTGGGAGGTTAAAAAGGCTTTGGAACGAGGGTTATCTTCAAGTTCCTCAGGGAGATACTGAATGGTCATACCTCCAAACAGATCGGCTTTCTGACCAATCCCTTTGGTTTCCTCGTAGTGGAAAACAAAGCCTGTCTGGAGGGAGACCTGATCCAGTATTTTCCTCATAATTCCTTTTGCTTCTCCGTTTTCCAGGTATATGACCGGGGCAAAGCCCTGTATGAAGGCAACGTCAATAACAGGGTTCTCCTTTATATACTGCTGTTCCTCAGGAGTTAATGAAATATGGGCCGTCTGGGGATCATTGCCAGCCTCTGAGGCCGGCGCCGGTGTACATAAGATAGAGGAAAAAATAAATATTAACAGGAAGAATTCCAAAATAGGGTGCTTTTTTTGGCTCATAGATATACCTTCCGTCTTCTCTTTATTTAGAGTGCTTCTTATCCTTGATAGTATATCGGCTTCTTATAAAAATGTAAAGTGGTTCATCGCTGGCTTAAGTTATCTTTGAGACTTAATATTTACTTCCCTATTCACAAGGTTTCTTCTTTCAGCTTGAAGTTGGAGATCAGCTCCTTTAACAGGTTTGACTGGCTGGACAGCTCTTCGCTGGCAGCGGCGCTTTCTTCTGCGGTGGCGGCGTTGTTCTGAACCACTGCGGAAATCTGATCCACGCCCTGGTTAACCTGTTCAATGGCAATGGCCTGATCGCCGGTGGCCTTTGCAATTTTATCAATTAAGAATACCACTTCGCTTGTGGTGCCTGCGCTTTCAGACAGGGATTTTGCTGTCTTTCCTGCGATATCAGAGCCTTTTCCCACAGCCGCCAGGGTTTCTTCAATCAGTACGGTTGTATTTTTTGCCGCTTCTGCGGATTTGCCTGCCAGATTGCGGACTTCGTCTGCCACAACGGCAAAGCCCTTTCCGGATTCTCCTGCTCTTGCGGCTTCCACGGCTGCGTTTAAGGCCAGGATGTTGGTCTGGAAGGCGATGTCATCGATTGCCTTGATGATTTTAGAGATTTCAGAGGATTTCAAGGTGATCCGCTCCATGGCTCCGATCATTTCCTTCATCTGATCATCGCTGTTTTTCAGTTCCCGCCCTGCTGATGCTGCTTTTTGACTGACCAGCTCCGCATTGTCTGCATTCTGTTTGATCTGGCCTGCTATTTCTGCAATGGAGGCTGACAGCTCTTCCACGGAGCTGGCCTGCTGGGTGGCACCCTGGGAAAGAGCCTGGGCGCTGTTTGCAACCTGGTCGGAGCCGCCGGATACCTGGTCGGCTGCCTGGCTGATCTGCTGCAGGGTGGAATTTAAGCTTTGCACCAGGGCGGTCATATTGTCCTTAAGCTTTTTAAACTGGCCTATGTAATCTTTTTTTAAATCCACCAGGAGATTACCCCGGGAAATGAGGTTTAAGGCATGGGATATTTCGTCAATGTATCCCTGGTAATCCACCAGCCTGTCAATGGTGAGGTTAAAGGCTTGTGAAAGCTGCCCCACCTCATCCTTGGAAGTGACAGAAAGCTGAACATCGAAGCTGCCGTCTGCAATCTCCTTTGCGGCTGTGGTTACGGCTTTGATGGGCTTTGTCATCCTGTGGCTCACAAGGTAAATAATAGCTGTGCCCGCCAAAACAGCAATAACACAGGCTCCAATGAGAAGGTTTCTCATGCCCCGGACTTCTTCTGATATTTCTTCCGCTTCCACACTGACCGCCATAATCCAGGAGGTGTCTTTCACGGGAGAAAAGGCTGTGATATAATCCTTTCCCTCATACCGGTATTCTCCGCTTCCCACAGTTCCGGTGAGCATTTTGTCTTCTATGAACCTGGCCATTTCCTTCATGCCCGGGTCTGTTTCTGCTGATTTTAAATAGTTGGTCTGGCTGGTAACCAGGTCCCGGTTCTTGTCGCCTACGGCTGTTCCTTCGGTGTTGACGGCATAGGCAAAGCCGGTTTTTTTATAGCTGACCTCACTTACAATGTCACTCATGGTCTGGCCGTCTTTTCTGCCGTAAAGTACGCCGATGATCTGTCCGTTCTGATAGACCGGAGCTGCATATAAAACCACGGGAGTTCCCGTAACGCTGCTGATGAGAACGTCTGAAACGGCAGGCTCCCCTTTCATGGCATCCTGAAAATAGGCCCGGCTGCCGATATTGGTGGTTTCTCTTTGTGAATTAAAGACAGTGCTGTCCCCATTTTTATCTGCAAAGGCAAAGGCCAGATACCCGGTCCGCTTAGCTTCATTTTCGTAAAAACGGATCTTTTCTTCCAGAGAGACCCTGTCGTCTGAAAGCATGGGAAGCTGTGCCAGAGAATCCACGTACCGCTTTTCTACCAGTGTTCTGGCGTGAATGTACTTTGCTTCTTCCTTTGCAATCTGAATCAGATCATCGTGAGCGCCATCCATCAGTTTCCGGGTCATTAAGCTGACGGATATATAGCCCAGCGTGCCCGCAAGAACCAGTATGATTGCGGTAAAAACCAGTATCAGTTTTGTTTTCATTGATTTCATGATAAACCCCTCCAATTCGTGTGTTGTTTTAATAGTTCCCCCCAATATATAAAAAAAGATGCCCTTCAACAGCCAGGTAATTGCTGTTGGAGGGCACCCTCGCTTTCAGGAAGCCTCCGGTTTCCTGGATCAGTATTTCGAGGAAAAGAAAGCGTCTTCCGCTTCTTCTGAGTAGGAGGAAATTTCCGGAATGCTTCGGAAGTGTTTCTTCTCTGATCCTGCATTCAGCCGGAACTTTCCGACCTCTTCACGCAGCATGTTGGCCTGGGCGCTCATCTCTTCGCTGGCAGCCGAGTTTTCCTCGGCAGTGGCTGCGTTGGTCTGAACAACGGCTGATACCTGCTCCAGTCCTAAACGGATCTGCTCTATGGAGGAGGCCTGATCTGAAGTGGAGAAGTTGATTTTATCGACGATATCGTGGATTAAATCTGTGGTCTGGCTGATTTCCTCCAGAATCTCAGCGGTCTTCCGGGTGATTTGAGTGCCGTCATGGACTGCATTTACAGAATGCTGGATTAAGTCTGCGGTCTTCTTGGCCGCCTCTGCTGACTTGGCAGCCAGGTTGCGTACCTCATCGGCTACTACGGAAAAGCCTTTTCCGGCGGTACCGGCTCTGGCAGCCTCTATAGCCGCATTGAGGGAGAGGATGTTGGTCTGGAAGGCGATGTCTTCGATGACCTTTGTAATGTTGGTAATCTGGTCGGAGGCAGAGCCGATGTTGTCCATGGCACTGGTAAGCTGCAGCATGTGGTCACCGCCGTTTTTCACATTCAGGCTGGTCTCCTCCACATACTGAGCGGCCTTTTGGGCATTTTCTGAATTTTCCTCAGCCTGTACGGAAATGGTGGTGATGGAAGCAGACAATTCTTCTACAGAAGATGCCTGTTCCGTGGACCCGGCAGCCAGTGCCTGTGCACCGGAGGAAACCTGTTCTGTTCCCGTGTTTACCTGCTGGGCCGCATTTTCGATCAGGGAAAGGGTATGGCTTAAGGAAGCGGTAGTCTTTGTAAGAGCCGTCTTAATGGCTTGGAAGTCTCCGATATAATCCAAATCCATGGAAAAGCTTAAATCTCCGTTTGCTATGAGATTGAGTTTTTGGATCACATCTTGAATGTAGGTGTTGATGGAGGCATTAGTCTTTCTGATGTTTTCCGCTAAGATGCCCATTTCATCCTTGCTTTCATAGGTGATCGGGATGGTTAAATTTCCTTTTGCCATTTCCCTGTAAGCATGGTCGATTTCATTTACAGGTGCTAAAATGGACTTGCAGATGATTCTTGCAATGAGGAAGGTCAGCAGTGCGGAAACAAGTGCGGACAGAAGCAGTATCATCCATGATCTGGCCATAAGGGCCTGGGCCTCCTGTTTCTGGGCCGTTGCAAAGTTGTTTTGTATGCCGGAAAAGCTGGTAAGAATGCTTTCTGCCTGTTCAGCGACTGGCCTGTACTGCGTGTTATATAGGTCGTAGGCTTTTTTCGCGCTGTCTTTTGAGGCATTTGCCAGCAGGCTTCCGATTTCTTCCCGGCTGCTTTTTGCCTGGGACAGCAAGTCCCGCAACTGGGCGATATCATTGTCCCTTGCATTTGAGGACTGGTTTCCTGCAAATGCGTCCAATGCACTTATGATATTTTCAGACTCTGTCTGTGACTGGGTTAAATTGTTCTGGATATCCTGGGCATCGCTGTCAAGGATTGCCTGGAGCAAGTACCTCTGGGTGGAAATGAGGCTGGATTTCATGGTCCAGGTACTGCCGGTGTTTGGAACGGTATAGCGGTAATAGCGCTCCACTTGAAATCCGATATTCTTTGCGTTGAGGGCTGACAGGCTGGAGACTACAAGGAGGATCAGCAGCATGAGTCCAAAGCTGAGAACCAGCTTTTTTCTAATAGATAAGTTCTTAACAAATGGAGAGCGTTCCTTCTGTTTCATCGTTTTGTTTTCCTTTCCGGTGATTTATGGCGTCTGGAATTTTATGAGACCAGAGGCCATAATCAATATATAATATATCGGAAAAATTTCTCTAATCATAAGAATGCGCAGTATATTTTCATACCTTGAAAAGCAATAATCATTCACAAATGGCTGGAAATGGGTTATAATAAATTTATGAAAATTTAGAGGGGAGGAATCAATCATGAGCGGTAAAAAGGTATTGTCACTGATGATTGCTGTAGTACTTGCTGCAGGCGCCTGCACCACCACTGCCATGGCAGCAGCGAAAAAGAGGATCACAACGGTAAATTTAACCGTGGAGGCAGAAGTAATACCGGGAGGCTCTGTTTTTGAGCAGGAAGTGGAAATTGCAGTAAAAAACAATAATATTACAGTGGGCGGGTATGAATTTACTAACAAGGGGTTTCAGTGGTCTGAACAGGATATACCCAGAATAGAAGTGACCCTGTACGCGGAAGATGACTATTCTTTTTCCGTACAAAGCTCCGGCATCAAAATCCAGGGCGGAACCCTTGTGGGCCGGAAAACCGAAGATTCCAATTTGATTCTGACCATAGATCTTCCCAGAGCCGGCGAATCCATTCAGGACGTGGGAAAGGTGGAGTGGATTTCTCCTACAGTGGCGGGCTGGAGCGAGGCCATAGGAGCCGGAACTTATGAGGTGAAGCTGTACCGGGATGGAAAAACTGTGGGAACGGTCAAGACCACGGGACTGACAACCATGGATTTTGGCACTTCCCTGACAAGACCAGGAATCTATACCGTCCGGGTACGCCCTGTTAATAAGGTAAAGGAAGAGAATAAAGGAAACTGGACAGAATCTGCTCCCAAATCTGTTGATGAGGCGGAAGCAGCTAAAAACCGCAGCACAGCTTCCGACATGGGCTGGAAGCAGGATCATATAGGCTGGTGGTATAAGAATGGAGACGGAAGCTATACGGTGAGCAACTGGCAGAATATTAACGGCCAGTGGTATTATTTCAGCGAATCAGGTTATATGGCTACAGGCTGGATTGACTGGAACGGAAAGCAGTATTACTGCGATACCGCGGGAGGACACATGCTTGCAAATACACAGACTCCTGATGGGGCAGCAGTAGGGCCTGACGGAGCCAGGCTTCCTTAAGATTATAAAAGCAGAAAAGAGCGGTAAAAATGGCGGTAAAATTTTATAAGCGTCTGCTGGCAGGGGCGGCTGTTTTTCTGGCCCTTTTGCTGGCAGGCTGCGGTGTTGAAGTCCAGGTCTCTTCTCCTTCAAGGGGAGGGGAAGCCGGGGGAAATTTAAAAGTTCATTTCATTGATGTGGGACAGGGAGACAGCACCCTGATTGAGCAGGACGGGCATTTCATGCTCATAGATGCCGGGGAGCGGGATCAGGGAGAAGTGGTGGTTTCCTATTTGAAAAAGCAAGGGGTTAAAAAGCTGGATTATGTGATCGGCACCCATCCTCATTCCGACCACATCGGAGGGATGGCAGAGGTTTTAAGGGCTTTTGACATTGAACGGGTGATTATGCCTGCAAAGGAGCATACGATCAGGACTTATGAAAACCTTTTGGATGAGATTGCCGCCCAAAACTTAAAAGTCACTCTTCCCAAGGTGGGGGATATTTATGAGCTGGGAGATACTTCTTTCCAGATCATAGCTCCGGTCCGGGATTATGGGGATAATTTAAATAACTGGTCTGTGGGAATCCGGCTGACTTACGGGGAAACAGGATTTGTCTTTTGCGGAGATGCGGAAAAAGAAGCGGAAGGGGATATAGTAAGCAATGGGCTGACTTTAAAGGCAGACGTGCTGAAGATTTCCCATCATGGAAGCAGCACTTCCTCCTCCAGCCGGTTTATGGATCTGGTGGACCCGGATTACGGGGTCATTTCCTGCGGGAAGAATAATGATTACGGACATCCTCATAAGGAGATCAGGGCCATGCTGAAGGAGCGGAATATCAAAAGCTTCCGGACGGATGAACTGGGAACCATTGTAGCGGCCAGCGATGGAAAAAGCGTCACCTTTCCCGGGCAGGAGACAGGGGATTCAGCTCCAGATGAGGCGGAAAGTCACGATTATGTGTTCAATACCAACACCAGGAAGTTCCATCTCCCTGACTGCAGGTCAGCCGCATCCATGAAAAAGGAAAATCGAAAGACTTATACAGGAACCAGGGAAGATGTGATAAAGATGGGATATGAGCCGTGCCAGATATGTAATCCTTAGGCTGATTGAAAAATAAGGAGGGGGGAATTGTTTATGAAATATATCATTGACCGGATCGGACCGGAAATTGCTGTCTGTGAGACTGAAGACGGCGGTATGATAAAGCTGAGGGCCGCAGAGCTTCCCATGGGAGCCAGGGAGGGAGATGTCCTTAAGTGGGAGCCGGAAGGCTGGAAGCTGGACCGGGAAGAAACTGAAAGGCGCAGGGAGAGTATGAGAAGGAAGCTGGAAAGTCTGATAGAATGAAGGATTTAAATTGATGAAAAATTATATTGTACTGGACCTGGAATGGAACCAGAGCGCCGGAGGAACAGAAGAGACAATTGAGCATTTCCCCTTTGAGATCATAGAGATCGGAGCTGTTAAGCTCAATGAGGCCATGGAGGAAATTGGGGAGTTCAGACGGCTTATCAGGCCCAGGGTCTATACCCGGCTTCATGAAAAGATACTGGAAGTGACCCATATGGATGAGAGAACTCTCGTGGATGAGGGCGTGGATTTTAAGGATGCCATCAGAGAGTTTCTCTTATGGTGCGGGGAGGATGGCCTGTTTTGCACCTGGGGTTCCATGGATTTGACGGAGCTGCAGAGGAATATGGCCTTTTATGGAATTCAGATTCCATTTCCCAAGCCCTTTTTGTACTATGACATCCAGAAACTTTACAGCCTTCTCTATAGTGACGGAAAGGAACGCCAGTCCCTTGATATTGCCGTGACAGAGCGAAATCTGATGGAATCAAGACCATTTCACCGGGCCCTGGATGATGCCCACTATACGGGGCGCATTATGCAGGAAATGGATTTTGAGAAGGTGAAGCCATACTGGTCTACAGATTATTACCGCCTGCCTGAGAAGAAGGAAGAAGAGGTGTATTTGATCTTTCCGGATTATTCCAAATACATTTCAAGGCCCTTTGAGTCAAAGCAGGAGGCCATTGAGGACAAAACCGTAACAGATATAATCTGCTGTAAATGCGGACGGATGCTGAGAAAGAAAATCAAATGGTTTACTGCAAACCAGAAGTTCTATACAGCCTTAGGCTGCTGTCCTGTCCATGGAAATGTGAAGGGAAAGATCCGCATGAGGCGCGGAGAGGATGGAAGGGTCTACGTGGTGAAGACCATGAGGCTGATAGGAGAAGAAGATATTAAAGGGATATACGAGAAAAAGGAAGAGGCCAGAAAGAAGCGGGTGGAAAAAACCAGGGTCCGGAATAAAAAAAAGAAGGGGTAAGGATAAAAGGAAAGGATACTCACAGACTGAAATCTGTGAGTATCCTTTTCAAAATTTGATTTTACCGCCCCGGCGGCCTCTGCGCTTTCTGGGAGAGGTGCTGCGCCTTTGTGCCATAATGGAGTTGAACTCATCGGCGGAGATACCGGAATCCTGGAGCCGCCTCATGCGCTGTTCCCTGCGGATTAAAAATTCCTGCTCTTCTCTGTGTTTGCGGTAGATCAGAAAGGATATAATACCGCCCAATGCCGCGATGAGGGCCACACTTCCTAAAATCAGCCAGGCGGTCAGTGGGATTTCAAATGGCCGTAAGGCTCTTTCCCGGTAGTCGTCTGAAGCAGAAGGACTTGCCGGTTCCTCAAAGGACAAAGGAGTCTGGGGTGCCGGTTTTTCCTCGTTGGTCTGAAGCAGAGCCTGATTCACCTCTAAAAAGGTGCAGCCTACCACCCGGTCGTTATAGCGGTAATTGATCTTTGCAATGGCGCCCTCCGGATCTCCTGATGAGATATCATAGCTCAGCTCAGGCACAGCATCGGAAAACACTGCTGTTTTAGGAAGGATAATCCGGCTGTCAGGGTCTAGAATCAGGGCCTCGGGCTTGCTGATGGACAGACTGCTGAAATTTAAATCATTGGTGATGCCATTGTAGGTTTTTTCATACTCTGCAGCCTTTAAAGAAACAAAGTTTTCAAAGCCAAAGTCTAAAAGTCCCCTGGTATCTGTCCAGTACTGGGGTTTGGAGCCTTTTAAAATAACAGTGATCAGCTTTAAATCATTTTTTTCTGCAAAGGTCACCAGGGTGTTGCCTGCCAGAGTGGTGTAGCCTGTCTTTCCTCCGATGACACCCGGATAATAAAAGGAATCATTTTTTTTCATCATTCTATGGCCGGGAGAGATGTGAACACCGTCTGGATTGCCGGCATTGGGAGGGAGCTTATAATAGGTTGTGGAGTCAATTTCTTTAAAAACAGGGTTTTTGAAGGCGGCTTTGGTAATAAGAGCCATATCGTAGGCAGAGGTATAATGCTCTGGGTTATTCAGACCGCTTGGATTGGCAAAATGGGAGTTGGTACAGCCGAGTTCTTTTGCTTTGACGTTCATCATATCTGCGAAATCTTCCGTGGTTCCTGCCACATGCTCTGCCAGGGCATTGGCCGATTCGTTGGCCGATTTAAGCAAGAGGGCATAGAGACAGTCTTTCACTGACAGCTTGTCCCCTACGCTGATCCCTGCACTGCTGCTGTTTTCCTCTACATTGTATACGGCGTTGTGGGAAAAAGTCACGATTTCATCCAGGTCACAGTTTTCGATTACAACAAGTGCTGTTAAAATCTTTGTGATACTGGCCGGAAAATACTGTTGGTGGATGTTCTGACCCCAGAGCACAGTTCCTGTATCTGCATCCATCAGTATGGCTCCTTCGGCCTGGGCGGAGGCGCTGGAAGGCCATTCAGGAGCTGCCCAGACAGAAGAAAAGGAGGATACAGAGAAAATAAAGCACAGGAAATATAGGAAAATTCTTTTTGTAAATTGAGTCATATTGAATAATCTCTCCATAAAATAGATTCGGTTTCCGATAATTGTCCAACTTACAGTATAGGTTATTTACTCTTACAAGTAAAGATTATTTGCGATTTTTCCTGTATTTACGCATAAAAAACAGGCAGAGAACCAGGATGAGAAGAACACAGAAAAAGTAGATGGCCCCGATGAGAAACACCGTATCCCGGAAAAAGCCTTCCGGTACAATGTTGATCAGCATGTCCGTTGCCGGGTCCAAAATCCACAAATCGTTATTGAAAAACATGTGGTGAAACAGGATGAAGTATCTGGTAAAGTCCGTGGAAATAATCCCTGCCACAGCAGCGGAAGCGGCAAAAAACAAGCCTGTTCCAGCCAATACGGCCCGGGGAAAGACTTTTTTCACAGGGGCTTTTAAAAGAAAGAGCCCGGCCAGGCAGAACGCCATGGCTATGAGGCAGCCTCTCCGTATGGCAATGCCGCCTAAGAACAGCCCCTTCACATCCTCCATATGGGCGATTTCCCGTTCATTAAAAAATTCCCGTCTCACCCCTCCCATGGTGGTTTCCACATGAAGGTCTTCCCTGTCATCCCTAAGGTATGCCATCATCTCGTCCGTGACCTCCAATAAGTCTTCCATTGTCATGGAAACATCCTGAGTCACGTTGTATTTGGCATATTCCTTCTCAAAAAATCCGGGAACCCAGTAAACAGCGGCTTCAATGGAAGTAAATAAAAGCACAGTCATAAGGCAGATTGAAAAAATGATTCCAAGGGTATATTGCAGAATTCGTTTCATAAAATTTCTCCTTTTGTGGCTTAATGTCTGGTTGCGGTAGGCAGGTTCCAGCAGAAATGGGTGGCTAAAAGGCGGATTAGAATTACGGTGCAGGCCCCTGTCAGCATGGCTAAATCTCCGTTTATTTTATCCATCAGCCCTGTATAGAGAAGGGCTCCGGCAATGGAGGCACAGGCATAGATGTGTTTTCTCAGCACATAGGGAGTCTGTCCGGCCATAATGTCCCTTAAGATTCCGCCGCCCACTCCCGTGATGACACCTAAAAAGATGACGAGAAAATCATAGTCCCCATAGCCGGAAAGGACTGCTGTGTCAATGCCCACCACGGTAAAGGCTCCCAGACCTATGGCGTCAAAGATATTCATGACCTTTTCATAGGTTTCTATGGAACGGCTGTCCAGGAATCTCTGATTCATCCTCACAATAGCAAATAAAAGCAGGACTGTTGCAAAGGCCAGCATTACATAGACAGGATCTTTAAAAAGGGCGGGAGGCACATTTCCGATGATGATGTCCCTCAGCATTCCGCCGCCAACGGCAGTCGTGACGCCTAAGACCACCACTCCAAGAAGATCAAGCTGTTTTTTTATGGCAACCATGGCCCCGGAAGAGGCAAAGGCAATGGTTCCGATTACTTCTACAAAGAAAAATAAGGAAAGATCTATTTTCATTCCAAACCTCCGGTTTATTCTCTTAAGGAAATTAAAGAAAGTATAAGTTTTGAAGGGGAGTTTGTCAATGCAGAATGAATATAAAAAAACAGGGGTCAATCAAAGGAGATCCCAGATTAAAAAATTGACTTGCATTTTGCTCTGAAATTATATATTATATTGGAAAAATTACAAATAAACAATTGGATATCCTATATTCTATGGATATTCAGGAGGGCGGTGTTTTAAATGGAGCAGAAAGGACTGCTTACGAAATTTGTTTCAGGCGGAGGCTGAGCGTCAAAATTAGGGCCGGGGGCCCTTTCCAGTATTATTGATGGTCTGCCGAAGCAATGGGACCCAGCCTTGCTTGTGGGCTTTGATACGGCAGATGATGCCTGTGTATATCAGATCAGCCAGGATATGGCCATTATACAGACGGCAGATTTTTTTCCGCCAATGGTGGATGATCCTTATTTATTTGGTAAAATTGCAGCGGCCAATGCTTTTTCTGACGTTTATGCCATGGGAGGAGAACCGAAGCTGGCCTTAAACCTGCTTTGTGTCAACCCCTGCCTGGGAAATGAGGTAGTAAGGGAAATCCTGAGGGGAGGTTCCGAACAGGCCATAAAGGCAGGGTGTATCATAACCGGAGGCCACACCATTGAGGATGAGGTGCCCAAATACGGCTTAAGCGTTACAGGATTCATCCATCCGGACCAGGTGCTGAAAAACGTGGGGGCCCGGCCCGGGGATGTGCTGGTTCTGACAAAACCTTTGGGTTCTGGAATTGTATTAACTGCTTTAAAGGCGGAGTTTATAGAGCCTGGGGATTGCAACGACATGTTTGATGCCATGGCTTCCTTAAATAAGGAAGCGGCAAAAGCCATGAAGGGCCTGTCTGTTCACGCATGTACGGATATAACAGGCTTTGGACTTTTAGGACATCTCTATGAAATGGCTTCCGGCAGTGACGTTACCATATCTGTCTTTGCGGATCAGCTTCCCCTCTTTCCTCTGGCTGAGGAAATGGCCCTTTCCGGGCTGGTGCCTGCCGGGGCTTACCGGAATTTTGATTATATCAGACCCTTTGTCCGGATTATGCCGGATGTGAGTCAGGCAATGATTGATATTGCTTCTGATGCCCAGACCTCAGGCGGTTTATGCATCGCTTTGCCGGAGGAAGAGGCAGATATCTTATTAAGAAGGCTTAAGAATGCAGGGGCACAGGGATATAAGATAGGAACAGTCAAAGAAGGCTCAGATAAAAAGATTGAATTATCCTATATGCAAAAACACAAGTGATAGAATGCTTGTGTTTTTTTTATGTGTAAAATACTCAAAAAAATAATTCAGAAATTATGTGTTTTATATATATTATCTGTAAAAAAGTTTGGCTTTATAAAAAAAGGGAATAAAGCATGATCAAAATATAAAAAAAGCTTTATTGTAACAGTGGAAGAAAGTGGTATAATATATAAAGTAGATTGTCTACAATCTACAATATGTAGTTTATAATCTTATACATAATGGAAGCAGACAGGTAACTGGTGTGCCTACCGGTCTTCAAAACCGTGTTGCGGCTAATCGTCGTGGGTGGGTTCGATTCCCATATGCTTCCGCCAAAAACAATTCACATTTACATAAATTGTACCCCATTTGTTAAAAAAATATCATAATATTGAATCTGGGTGAGGAAAATGGAAAGCATAATCGTAGGCACAGCAGGACATATTGATCACGGAAAAACAGCATTGGTAAAAGCTCTTACGGGTCATGATACGGACACGCTGGCTGAAGAAAAGAAAAGAGGAATTTCAATTAATCTTGGCTTTACCAGCTTTCAGCTTCCCAGCGGACGTATCCTCGGCATTGTAGATGTGCCGGGGCATGAGCGGTTTATCAAAAATATGCTGGCAGGAGCCACAGGAATTGATGCCGCTCTTCTTATTATTGCGGCCAATGAAGGCATTATGCCTCAGACCAGGGAGCACATGGACATTTTAAGCTATCTGGGAATACAGAAATATCTGATCGTGCTCACCAAAATTGATATGGTAGACGAGGATTTCAAAGAGCTGGTGATTGATGACATCCGTTCCTCTATAAAAGGAAGCTTTTTAGAGGGAACAAAGATCGTAGAGGTGGATTCTCTCAGCAGAAAAGGATTTGAGGAGCTGACAGCGGAGCTGGAAAGCCTGACTTCTGATATCAGGAAGCGCAGCTTTACAAAAAAGCCCCGAATGAATATAGACCGGATTTTTTCCGTAAAAGGATACGGAACCGTAGTGACCGGAACATTGATGGAAGGCATGATGAAAACAGAGGATGAACTGATGGTTTATCCCCAGGGAATTCCTGTGAAGGTCCGTAATCTCCAGGTTCATGACCATGATGTGGATTCTGCATATGCGGGTCAGAGAACGGCAATCAACTTATCCAATGTATCAGTGGATGACTTAAAGAGGGGAAATACCGTTGCAGCAAAGGAAAGCGTATACGTAACAAACATAATTGATGTTAAGTTTTCCATTGTTCAGGAAACGAAATTTGAAATAGGCAGGTTTTATAAGCTGAAGCTGTATGTGGGGGCATCGGAAGAAGTGGCCCGGTTTGTACCCATCAGCCATAAAAAGGCAAAGGCAGGAGATGAGGGCTATGCTCAGATTCTTCTGGATCATGAGATATCTGTTTTAAAAGGGGACCGTTTTGTACTGAGAACCATTTCTCCGGTCACCACCATCGGAGGCGGGGTGATCATAGATCCAAAGCCCGTAAGATATAAAAATAATTCTGATGAGCGGGTCCGTTCTCTTCAGATGAAGGATTCCGCATCTGATGAGGAAATCATGGAAGAATATATTAAAAACAATCCATTTTCCACATTTCAGCAGATAACCGCATTTTTAAATAAGGATGTGGAAGAAAGCGGGCTGAAAGAGTTGGAGGAAAACGGGATTATTTTATCCATAGAAAAGCAGTACATACATGCAGAATACCTGATGCATTACAGGTATATGGCGGAAGAGGTCTTAAAGGATTACCACAAAAAGAACATGCTGCGCAGAGGAATTCCAAAGGCAGAATTGCTGGAAAAGCTGGATCTGCCCAATAAGAAGCAATCAGAAATACTGCTGAAATATCTGGCATCCAATGACATGGTAAAGATAGAGCAAAGCCTGGTTTCCTGCCGGGATTTTGAACCCATTCTCACAGAGAGGCAAAAGAAGATAAAGGATGAGCTGATGAAAACCATCAGGTCAGGCGGGTATACCCTTCTGACGGCTAAAGAGCTTACAGAAAATGAAAAGGAAAAAGAACAGGTTCTTGAATTTCTGCTGCAGGGCGATTTGCTCATGCTTCCAGGACAATATGTTCTCACCGGAGACCAGTATTTAAAAGCCAGGGAAACAGCAGAAAGGCTTTTTCGGGAAAAGGGCGTGTTAAAGCTTCCTGATTTCAGGGATTCCATCGACACCAGCCGGAAGTTCGCTTTAATGCTTCTGGAGAAATTTGACCAGGAGAAATTCACCTTACGCCAGGGAGAAGACAGAGTATTAAATACTAAAAAAATATAATGGAGGTACACTGTGAAAGTTTATGATGTTGTAATCGTGGGAGGGGGACCTGCCGGATTATCCGCCGGTCTTTATGCAGGAAGAGCCAGATTAAATGCACTTCTGATTGAAAAGGAAAAAGATGGGGGACAGATTGTCATCACATCTGAAATTGAAAACTATCCGGGATGCCTTCCTGAGGAATCAGGCAGCAGCCTGGTGCAGCGAATGACCCAGCAAGTGGAGAAATTCGGCATTGAACGGGCGGCTGACTGCATTGAGTCCGTGGATTTTTCCGGAGATATAAAAGTATTAAAGGGAAAGAAAGAAGAATATCACGCAAAATCAGTTATTATTGCCACAGGAGCTTTTCCAAAGCCCATTGGCTGTCCCGGAGAGCGGGAGCTGATCGGAAAGGGTGTGTCTTACTGTGCCACCTGTGACGGAAATTTCTTTGAGGATTTTGATATTTACGTAGTCGGAGGCGGTGACACGGCAGTGGAGGAAGCTCTTTACTTAACCAAGTTTGGCCGGAAGGTAACCATTATCCACAGAAGAGATGAGCTGAGAGCCGCAAAGTCTATTCAGGAAAAGGCATTTAAAAATCCGAAGATCGATTTTATGTGGGATTCTGTTGTGAAGGAAATAAGCGGAGACGGGCTGGTTCAGAGCATGTCTGTAGAAAATGTAAAGACAGGAGAGGTAAGGGAAATCGAAGCTGACGAGGATGACGGAACCTTTGGAATCTTTGGCTTTATCGGATATCTGCCTCAGTCAAAATGCTTTGAGGGCATTTTGGATATGGAGTACGGTTATATCAAGACAAATGAAAATATGGAAACAAATGTTCCGGGAGTTTTTGCGGCCGGAGATATCAGAGTCAAGGACTTAAGGCAGGTTGTTACTGCGTGTGCAGACGGAGCCATTGCAGCTGTTATGGCTGAAAAATATATAGAAGAATAATGGAGGGAATCGGAATGTTAATTGTAGACAAAGATACGTTTGGACCAGAAGTGCTGGAATCAGAGGGAGTCGTATTTGTAGATTTCTTTGGTGACGGGTGCGAGCCCTGCAAGGCTTTACTTCCCTATGTTGAAAAATTTGCGGAAGAATACAGCAGCAAAATCAAATTCACAAAGTTGAATACCACAAAAGCCAGAAGGCTTGCCATTTCCCAGAAGATTCTCGGTCTTCCTGTTATGGCGATTTACAAAAACGGGGAAAAGGTGGAGGAGCTTGTAAAAGACGAGGCAACTCCGGATAAGATTGAGGAAATGATCAAACGGTATGCTTGATCAGATTACCACGAATATAGCGTGAAAATAGAAGCAGATTCCTCTGCTTCCGGATACACGTTATAAATATATGAATAAAGGAGGAAGTTTAGATGCTTAAAGACAAAAAAGCAATCATCATCGGTGACAGAGACGGCATCCCAGGCCCGGCAATCGAAGAGTGTATCAAGACAGCCGGCGCAGATGTAGTATTCTCCTCAACAGAATGCTTTGTCTGAACGGCTGCGGGTGCTATGGACCTGGAGAATCAGAAGAGGGTAAAAGCTCTGGCAGAACAGTACGGACCTGAAAACATTATTGTTATTTTAGGAGCCGCAGAGGGTGAGGCCGCAGGCCTTGCTGCTGAAACTGTTACTGCAGGAGATCCCACTTATGCAGGACCATTGGCAGGAGTCCAGTTGGGACTAAAAGTATTCCATGCTTGTGAGCCGGAAATAAAGGATGAGGTGGACAGCGATGTCTACGACGAGCAGATCAGTATGATGGAAATGGTGTTGGATGTTGATGATATCCGAAAAGAAATGTCAGCAATAAGGGATGAGCATTGTAAGTATTAAGATTCAACCCTTTAAAAATCAATTCCTGTAAAATGGCAAACCAGTTTTTCCGTTTGAATAAAAATGGTACATTGGCACTACATTTTGCAGGAATTGATTTATTATAAGCTGATTTTTGACCTTGGATTTGAGAGTCAAATGAATGTCTCAGGAGGCAAAATATGTACAGTGTCTTAAAAGGAGCGAGCTACACACTTGCTCATACACCGGATATGGTAATTCATAATGGCACGACACAGACGACTCAGCGGGCCATTGATCCGAATTCTGAATATTTGAAGAATCTGGATAAGAGTCTGCGTTCTTATGAAGATTGTAAGGCATATCTGCCCAATCAGACTTACATAGGGAACGTGACACCCCATGAGCTGGCCGGTTATGAACAGCCATGGTACCAGCAGAAATCCGATTACAATCAGAGAGAAGGCAGGTTTGGAGAAATCATGCCTGAGGATGAATTTATAGGTCTGATTGCAATCTGTGATGTATTTGACCTTGTGAAGTTGGAAGTTCCGTTTGCTGATTCTGTGAAGAAAAAGCTGGAAGTTCACAGTCTTATTAATCCAACGTTTTTAAAGGTCTTTGAAAAAGGCCTTGAATCATCAGAGGTAAACCGTTTGGTTTCAGAAGAACATGCGGAGCCTTTGTATTATGAGGGAAATGTTATCGGATGCATCAAAGCAGCCCATGATATTGATCCATCCCTTTCGGCTCACGTCATCTTTGAAAATCTTGTTTCAAAAGCTTCCTGCGTTTTATCCTTATTGCATTTAATCCATAAGAATGGCATCAATAAGGAAGAAATTGAATATGTGGTGGAGTGTTCGGAAGAGGCATGCGGTGATATGAATCAGAGAGGCGGAGGAAACTTCGCAAAAGCAGCGGCTGAAATCGCAGGGCTTACCAATGCCACAGGTTCTGATATAAGGGGATTCTGTGCCGGACCGGCCCATGCCCTCATCCATGCGGCAGCTTTGGTAAAGGCAGGCACCTTCAAGCATGTGATCGTTGCTGCAGGAGGTTCTACTGCAAAGCTTGGCATGAACGGAAAGGACCATGTGAATAAGGGGATACCTATACTGGAAGACTGTGTGGCCGGCTTTGCCGTGCTGATCAGCGCCAACGACGGTGTCAGCCCTGAGATCAATACAGACATCGTGGGAAGGCATACGGTGGGAACCGGTTCCTCTCCTCAGAATGTAATTTCTTCCCTGACAGCCGCAGCCCTGGAAAAAGCAGGATTAAAGCTGACAGATATTGATAAGTATTCCGTGGAAATGCAGAATCCGGATATCACAAAACCGGCCGGAGCTGGAAATGTGCCTGAAGCAAATTATAAGATGATAGGCGCTCTCGCTGCCATGCGAAAAGAGATAGAGAAATCCCAGTTGGCGGATTTTGTATTAAAGCACGGTATGGTTGGCTGGGCACCGACTCAGGGACATATTCCTTCGGGAGTTCCTTATCTTGGATTTGCCAGACAGGAACTGATGGAGAAAAAGATCAGCAGAGCCATGTTCATTGGAAAGGGCAGTTTATTCCTGGGGAGAATGACCAATTTGTTTGACGGAGTTTCTTTTGTACTCCAGCAAAACAGCGGTGCAGGCCAGGAGGAAGCTGTATCTGAGGAAAGGATCAGAAAGCTGATTGCCGCATCTTTAAAGGATTTTGCAAAGCATCTTCAGGATGACGAGGGGTGATCATATGTCAGAGGATAAGACGAAACGTATAATCGCGGAGACCTTTTTGGATATGGCCCATATGCTTGAAACAGGCAGGGCCGGCAAGAAGATGCCTATTGCAATTACAGCCATGGGAAGCGAGCATGGGGAGGAAACCGTTTATCAGGCAGCTCTTGCAGCGTCCAAAAAGGGAATTTCTGTAAAGGTAATCGGAAGCAGCAGGCCGGAAGCGGAGAATCTGGAGGTCATTTCTGTTGCCTCAGAGGAAGAGGGACATAAAAAGATGGAGGAAATGCTCTGTGAGAAAGAAGCTTATGGGGCAGTTACCATGCATTATCCTTTTCCCATTGGAGTCTCCACGGTGGGGCGTGTCATTACGCCTGCAACCGGTAAGCAGATGTATATTGCATCCACAACAGGAACCTCATCGGTAAACCGGGTGGAGAGTATGGTGAAGAATGCCATATATGGAATCATTGCTGCAAAGGCCAGCGGAGTGGAAGATCCTACGGTAGGCATCCTCAATGTAGATGGAGCCAGACAGGCGGAGATTGCCCTGCAAAAGCTGAAGAAGAACGGCTATGAAATCCGGTTTGCTTCTTCCCAGAGAGCGGACGGAGGCATTGTCATGAGAGGCAATGATTTGCTGACTGCATCGGCTGACGTGATGGTCATGGACTCCCTGACTGGAAATGTGCTGACAAAAGTGTTTTCCGCTTATACCTCCGGAGGAAGTTATGAATCCCTTGGTTTTGGATATGGACCGGGAATCGGAGAAGGGTTTGAAAAGCTGGTGCTCATTGTTTCAAGGGCATCGGGTGCACCTCTGATTACGGGAGCCATAGAATTTGCAAGGGAGCTGCTGGAGGGCAGTTACCAGAAGGTCATGGCCCATGAGTTTGCAGAGGCAAAGAAGGCGGGACTGGAACAGATTTTAAGTGAATGCAGACAGAGCAAGGGCTCTGAAGCAGCAGAGGAAGTAAAGGCGCCCCCTAAAGAGGTGGTGACAGAGGAGATTCTTGGAATCGAGATCATGGACTTAGAGGCAGCGGTTTCCTGCTTATGGGCAGCCGGCATTTACGCGGAAAGCGGAATGGGCTGTACTGGGCCGGTAGTGCTGATCGGGGAACATAATCTGGAAAAGGCCAGGGAGATTCTTGCCCAGAAAAAATTTATCGGTTAAAGACTGAAAACATTTTGTGAGGATTGGACATATGACAGATAAAAACAGTTTGATGAGGCAGCTTCCCAAGGTAGATGAGATGATGCGAAGCATTGCTTTGGAAGGAATGGACGATGTTCCGGCAGTTTTGATAAAGCTGGCCTGCCAAAAGGAAATTGAATCGGAAAGACAAAGAATTTTATCTGGCGAACCGTATCAGTTCTCCCAGGATGATTTGATTGAACGGATCAAGGCTGAAGTTGAAAAGCGGAATCAGCCTCATTTAAGAAAAGTGATCAATGCCACAGGAATCGTGCTCCATACCAATCTGGGCAGAGCCAGGCTCCCTCAGATGGTATCCGAAACCATGGGGGAAATCAGCAGTTCATATTCCAATTTGGAGTATCAGCTGGAAACAGGAGAAAGAGGCTCCAGATATGAACACGTGGAGCAGCTTCTCACCTTTCTGACCGGTTCTGAAGCAGCCCTGGTGGTCAATAATAATGCGGCAGCCGTGTACCTGGTGCTCAGCACTCTGGCCCAGGGAAAAGAGGTCATTGTTTCAAGAGGAGAGCTGGTGGAAATCGGCGGAGCCTTCCGGGTGCCTGAGATTATGAAGGCCAGCGGCTGTACGCTGGTAGAGGTGGGAACCACAAATAAGACCCATAAAAGGGATTATGAAGAACATATCACCGAACATACGGGAGCATTGTTAAAAGTTCACACCAGCAATTATAAGATCATCGGTTTTACGGAAGAGGTTTCTCTGGATCAGATGAAGGCAGTGGGTGAAAAGCACGGCTTACCCCTGATCTATGACCTGGGATCCGGGCTGATGGTGGACTTAAAGGCTTACGGAATCGGCGATGAGCCTACAGTCAAAAGCTGTCTGGAACAGGGGGCGGATCTGGTATGCTTCAGCGGCGACAAGCTCCTTGGAGGGCCTCAGGCGGGTATTATCGTAGGCAGTGCCAAGTACATAAAACAGATGAGGAAAAATCATTTGCTCCGCGCCCTGAGAATTGATAAGCTGACCTTAACTGCCCTGGAATATACCTTGAGACAGTATCTGTCACCGGAGACAACGGCAGAGCGGATTCCCACCCTGAAAATGATCACAGAGCCTCTGGAAAATTTAAAAGAAAAAGCAGACCGTTTTTACAGCATGCTGACAGAGCAGCCCGGGGTATTGTATGAGGTTGTGGAAACGGTGGGACAGATCGGCGGAGGAACCATGCCGGGCGTAGACCTTTCCTCTTATGGGGTGGGCGTCACCATGGAACACTTATCAGCCGATGGACTGGAATCCATGATGAGGAAAAACAGGGTTCCTATTATCGCAAGAATATGGAAAGACAAAGTGCTGCTTGATGTGAGAACCATGAGCGATCAGGACATTTCAGAAGCAGCAGAATTTTTAAACATGGCAGGGCAAAGATAAGAAGCCATCTGTCATTGAGCATTAATTTTGAAAGGAGATATGGAATGAAGCTGGAATTAGGCAACTTTTATGTAAAAGATATTTGCTTTGGCGACGAGACTTCTTTAAAAGACGGACTTCTGACTGTCAATAAGGAAGAAGCTCTGGCTGTGGTAAGAGAAGATGAACATATCACAGAAGCAGAACTTTATATTGTATCACCTGGGGATTCTGTCAGGATTGTTCCTGTAAAGGAAGCCATAGAGCCCCGTTACCGCGTAGGCGGAGGCCCGGTATTTCCGGGAGTGACCGGCGATCTGATGCAGGCCGGAAACGGAACCACCCATGCATTAAAGGATATGAGTGTTCTGGTAGTGGGCAAACATTACGGCGGCTTTCAGGATGGACTGATCGATATGGGCGGGGAAGGTGCAAAATACACCTACTATTCCCAGTTGAAAAATCTGGTTCTGGTTGCCGATACGGATGAGGTGTTCGAGCAGAGGGAACAGCAGAAGAAAAACAGGGCTTTAAGATGGGCAGGTATGCGCCTTGCGGAATACTTAGGCACAATCACAAAGGATTTAACACCTGATGAGGTGGAAACCTTTGAACTGGACCCGGTTACCAAGAGAAGCAAAGAAGTCAATGAGCTTCCAAGTGTGGTTCTGGTGCTTCAGCCCCAGTCTCAGATGGAAGAGGGCGGATATAATGATTTGAATTATGGCTGGGATACAAACCGGATGCTTCCGACTTTCATGCATCCCAATGAGGTGCTGGACGGAGCTATGATCAGCGGGTCCTTTATGCCTTGTTCTTCCAAATGGGCTACTTATGATTTCCAGAACTTCCCCATGATCAGAAGGCTTTATAAAGAGCATGGAAAGACCCTCAACTTCCTGGGGATTATCATGTCCAACTTAAACGTGGCCCTGGAACAGAAGGAAAGAGCTGCTTTATTTGTGGCACAGATGGCAAAGAACCTGGGAGCTGATTCCGCCATTGTTGCGGAAGAGGGATACGGCAATCCTGATGCAGACTTTACTGCATGCCTGGTTGCCCTGGAAAATGCAGGTGTCAAGACCGTAGGGCTTTCCAATGAGTGTACGGGAAGAGACGGTGCCAGCCAGCCTCTGGTTTCCCTGGATGAAAAAGAAGACGCTATTGTTTCCTGCGGAAACGTGTCCACACTGATCCGGCTTCCAAAGATGGAAACCGTATTGGGAGAGCTGGAGGCACTTGCTAGAGACGGAATGTCTGGCGGCTGGTCCAACGATGAGATTCTGGGGGCTTCTGTAAAAGAAGACGGTTCAATTATTATGGAAAACAACGCCATGTTCTGCGGAGATCAGGTAGTAGGCTGGTCAACCAAGAGGATGGTAGAATTCTAGAAGGAGGGACGATATGAAAGGTATTTTATACTTAAATCAGTTTTTTGGGCAGATCGGCGGAGAAGAACTGGCTGATTTCAAACCGGAAATCAGAGAAGGTCTTGTAGGCCCGGCTATGGCCCTGCAGCAGGCATTGGGCGATGATGTTCAGATTACCCACACCATTATCTGCGGTGATAACTTTATGGGTTCCAACACAGAGGAAGCAGTAGAAGCCATTCTTTCTCTGATGAAGGGAAAAGAAATCGATGTATTTTTTGCAGGACCTGCTTTCCGTGCAGGACGTTATGGAGCAGCCTGCGGACACATCTGCAAGGCAGTACAAAAGGAATTCGGCGTGCCGGTTCTCACCTCCATGAACGATGAAAACCCCGGAGTGGAAATGTTTCGGAAGGAGATGTACGTATTCAAAGGCGGAGCCAGTGCGGCAGCTATGAAAAAAGACGTAAGTGCCATGGCAAAGTTTGCTCTTAAACTGTTAAAGGGAGAGAAACTGCTTCCCGCAGCAGAAGAAGGTTACTTTGGAAGAGGAATCAGAGACCAGATCTGGCTGGACCCGCCTGTAAACGCAGCAGACCGTGTCATTGACATGCTCCTTAAGAAAATAAACGGAGAGCCTTACGAGACAGAGCTTCCCATTCCAAAATCAGACAGAGTGGATATTGCTCCGGCCATCACTCCGGAAGAACTGAGCCACATGGAAGTCGCTCTCGTCACCTCCGGCGGAATCGTTCCCGTAGGTAACCCGGACCGTATTCAGTCCGCATCAGCTACCAAGTGGGGCAAATATGACATATCCCAGACAGATGACCTGGTGAAGGGTGAATATATGACCATTCATGCCGGATTCGACCCGGCAGCAGCCAATAGTGACTCTGACGTTATCGTTCCTCTTGATGCCATGAGACGGCATCAGAAAGAGGGGAAGATCGGTGGAATATATAAATATTTCTATTCAACCGTAGGCACAGGCACAACTCAGGCCGAAGCCGCAAGGATGGGAAAAGAAATTGCAAGAGAATTGAAAAAGGACGGGATCAGAGCTGCAATTCTGACCTCCACATGAGGGACCTGTACACGTTGCGGTGCAACAATGACAAGAGAAATTGAAAGAGAAGGAATCACCATCGTTCAGATGGCAAACTTAATTCCAGTGGCAAAGACCGTTGGAGTGAACAGACTGGTTCCCACCATATCCATTCCATATCCCCTTGGGGATCCGGCTACACCAAAGGAAGAGCAGTTTAAGCTTCGTTATCACAGAGTAGGAGTGGCTCTGGATGCTTTGACAACTGATATAAAAGAACCTCAACTCTTTAAAGTTAAATTTTAATTTCGTATAATAGAAAATCTCCGGCAGGCAGAAGACGTGCAGACAAATCCTTCCCCTGTTCTGTGCTATAATGTTGATGCTGGGCAAAGATTGATAAGTTATTCTGAAATAAAAGTTTTTATGCGGCAGGGAATCCTGATAAAGGATCCCCTGCAACATAAGAACCGGATTGTTAAAAAAACAGCAGACGATTATCTTTTAAGAGGAGAGGAATAAATGAAAAAAAACCAGGTTTTTTACATATCGTTTCTTTTTACTATGGCAATAGTTGTATTTGGGTTAATAGCACCTCAGACATTTGCAAAGGCTACATCGGCAGCAAATGACTTTCTTGTTGATTACTTTGGCTGGTTTTATCTTATTTCCATGTTTATCTTTGTCGCATTTTCTTTAGGGATTGCGTTCAGTAAATATGGAAACATCAAACTGGGTCCGGATGACTCTGTTCCGGAGTTCAGTAACCGGTCATGGTTTGCAATGCTCTTTGGCGCAGGAATGGGAATTGGGCTGGTTTTCTGGGGAGCGGCAGAACCGCTGAACCACTTCATGACGTTTGGGGCAACGGAAGAAGCAGCAAATTTTGCAATGAAAAAATCTTTTATGCATTGGGGATTTCATCCCTGGGCGGCATATGCTATTATCGGAATGGCACTGGGATATTTCCAGTTCCGAAAAAACGCCCCGGGTTTGATCAGCAGTATCTTTCTCCCTATTCTTGGTGAAAAGGGAATCAAAGGGCCTGTTGGAAAATTGATTGATATTTGTGCAGTTTTTGCAACTGTAGCAGGAATTGCAACTTCTTTGGGACAGGGAACCATGCAGATTAATTCCGGTCTGAATTTCCTCTTTCAGATTCCCACCACACGGCTGGTTCAAATCATCATTATTATTGTTTTAATGGTTATTTATACGTGGACGGCTGTAAGCGGAATTGACAAGGGAATCAAACTGCTCTCTGATATCAACCTTGTGCTGGCCATTATCATTTTACTTGGTTCATTTATCATTGGTCCCAAGCTTCTTACTTTGAATGTTTTTACAAACTCCATTGGTAATTATGTGAATGATTTTGTAAAGGACAGTTTTGCCATAAACCCCTTCGGGGATAAGTCCTGGCTGGGCTCATGGACCATTTTCTATTGGGCCTGGTGGATTGCATGGGGCCCGTTTGTAGGAACATTTATTGCCAGAATATCCAAAGGAAGGACCATTCGGGAATTTGTTTTCGGGGTAATCCTGGCACCTTCCCTGGTATCCTTTATCTGGTTTTCCGTTTTCGGAAGCCTTGGCCTGAATCTGGATACAGGTATTATTTCGAAGGCAATTGAAACAACGGAAACCGCATTGTTTGTGGTATTCCGCCAGTACCCTCTGGGCAGCATTTTCTCCGTTATAGCGATTTGTCTTTTGGGAACATTCTTTATTACTTCGGCAAACTCAGGAATCTTTGTTTTATCCATGTTTTCTTCTGAGGGAAATATGGAACCGGACAACAGCAAAAAAGTTTTCTGGGGAGTGATCCAGGCGCTGCTGGCACTGGTACTGCTGATGACAGGAGGACTTGGTGCTCTCCAGACCTGTTCCATAGTGGCAGCATTTCCATTGGCTATTATCATGCTTTTATGCTGTGTCTGCCTGACCAAAGAACTGATGAAGGAAAAGCCTAAAAAGAAATAAAAACTGTTTCATGTCACATACCTGAGGTGCCTGCATTTTGTTTATATTAAACAGCAGGCACTGTCGGGTTATGTTTTTTAGAAAGTAAGGAACCCTATGGAATTTAAACAGCTAGAAGCATTTGTACAGATTTCCAAGCTTCAGAGCTTTTCAAAAGCTTCAGAAGCCTTGTTCTTAACGCAGCCTGCATTAAGCAGCCAGATCAATGCACTTGAAAAAGAAATTGGCACCCAACTGTTTATTCGTTCTACAAAAAAGGTTTTTCCAACCAAAGCCGGAATAAACTTTTACGGGTATGCACAGAAGATGCTGGCTTTGCGCGATCAATCCTTGTGTGAAATGGGAAAGTACTCAAAGGAATGTGCAGGCGAAATCAATATTTTGGCTTCCAGCGTCCCCTCCCAATATATGCTGCCTCATTTGATTGCTGATTTTAATAAAGAGTACCCAAACATTATCTTCCGTTTGTACCAGAGAGACAGCGGAGGAGTTTTTGAGGAACTGATTCAGTATCAGTATGATATGGGCTTTGTGGGAACTGAAAATGAAAGCTACCGCTATATATTGTCATCTCTGTGTGAGGATCGGTTGGTTTTAATATTACCGAAAGATATGAAGTACACAGGAAAGCAGGATGCCGCGGATGCTCTCCGGTTTATTGCAGATAAAAATTTTATCATGAGGGAGCAGGGATCAGGCACCAGGGAGGCTCTAAAGGGATTTCTGGGGAAAAATGGAGTTTTGGAAAAAGACTTGAAGGCCATCGCTTATTTTAGCAGTACCCAGGGAATTATGGAGGCTGTTTCCCAGGGACTTGGTATTTCATTTGTATCTAAGGTCGCAGCAAAGGTGTACGAGAACATGAACCGAATTAATATAGTAGAAATTGAATCGGAGCATCTAAGCAGGGAAATCTTCTATGTTCAGAAAAAAGATATGATATTGACACCGGCACAGGAGCTTTTTGTCGGATTTGCAAAAAAAATGTTATCAAAATGTTAAATCTTAATTTGACTTGCCTTCCATCTATAGTATAATGTTCTGTTAGAGGCACAGAATATATTGAGAGGTAAGCCAATGTTAGATAATTCCTACGATAAACTTAGTCATATGATCACATATTCAAAAGCAAATTTAAGCGAGATTGTAGTCTCCTATGTGAAAAATAAAATTCTTACAGGTGAGTTAAAAAGCGGGGACCGGTTAGTTGAAGCGGATATGTCGGAAGAACTGCAGATAAGCAGAGCTCCCATCAGAGAGGCTTTAAGAGAACTTCATATGCGGGGAATTCTGTCATTTTTGCCTAAGAAGGGCAGCCAGATTCTTGAAATGAGTTATGAAGATATTTGGGAAGTCTTTTCTATCAGAATCCCTCTTGAAATGCAGGTGCTTACAATTATTTTTGAAAAAAAGCTGCTGCAGGAAGAGGATATTGATTACTTGGAAGCATTAAATAATGAAATGATAAAACCGGACAGGGAGCAGCAGGCCATTGAAACCAGGGAAAAGGTTTTTATTTTCAATGCAAGCGACCTGGCTTTTCATAAGTTTTTTTGGAAAAAGTCAGGAAGTTTCCGCAGAGCCCAGATTTTAGAGGATCAGTTTTTCCAGCTTCTTATAGGAATGAACAGGGATATTTCCACCTTAGGAACAATTATGGAAAAATATGAGGAACATAAAAGGATCATAGATGCCTGCCGCACCGGAGCTCTTGATCAGGTGCTGGCTGCATTTCAGGCCCACATGGATTCCTATTTAAAGGTAGTTACAAAACTTTAATGGGAAGTGAGGGCCGGACTCTTAAAGATCAATGGATCAGAAGGAGGAATTAAAGTGGCTGAGAAGGTAAAGATATGGACAAAACAGCACAAAAATATATTACAGGACTTGGAGCAGAATGGAAGGTATCTTGTAAAAAAAGAATACATCATCAATAAAATGGAAGAGCATTCAGGAATATATCTGGATACTTACAACTGGCTGTATCATTCCGCTTCTAAGTTCATGGAAATACCGGAGGGTGCGCTGTATCCCATATGGGTATCTGTTACAGAGGAATCCAGGATACAAAACAGCGAAGGAAACGTGCTTCTGGAAATTCTGGTGGATGCGGATAAAATGTTTGTTATGGACCTGGATAAGTGGGGCCGTATCGTTAATTATATGTATATCCCAAAGGACCCCCAGGATGAAAGGGAGCATGAGGAGCTTTTAAAGAGATACGGCATTGATGACAGCACCGCATATATGTCTCCCTTTTATCCCAATGTGAAAAGTAAGATCATAAAAAGCTGGGATAGGCTGTATGATGAGGGGATTGAACTGAGCCCTGCCAAGGTGGGAATTATCTGGGAGGTGAAACAGGAATGGATTGTAAAGATCGATACATAGAGCTTTATTCGGTTCAGCCGGAGAAAATCGCAGACTCCATCAGGCAAGGCCATTGCCATTATGCAAAAATGAAATACATTGAAGATAAGTACGGAGATGTGAAGGGTGTGTTTTTAAACGCTTATCACTGGTATGTCCGGCAAGCCTCCGCCATAGTGGAAAGGCCGGAACAGGCGGAATCCGGTATATGGACATTTGTCAATAAACGATATACGGAGCAGCATCCGGGGTATCAGGTGATGAAGCTTCACGTTCCGGTTGAAGAGGCCGTGTTTTTCCGGATGTCTGATTGGAATAAGGTACTGAATTTGAGATACGTGGGAAGAACCAAAGAAGAAGAAAATAATTTTTCAGAGAAGCTGGAAAAGTATGGGGTATCCTATGAAGGAGATGTTTATCAAACCTCCTTTTATCCCCAGTTGAAAAGAGAATTGACGGAAAGCTGGATGAATCTGTTCCGTTTTGACCATGAGATCAAAGCTGGAGGCCGGCCGAAACTGGAGGATTTGCAAGCCGGATTATGGTGTATAAAAAAGGAATGGGTGGCTGATGAAAATGAGGGATCAGCAGACGAGAAGAAAGGTTTTCACTGATACCGGTGCGGCTCTTGTTTACTTCAGGATATTTCATAAAAACCTTCGGATTGAGGCGTTTTGGCCTGCTCAATCCGAAGGTTTTTATTGTGCTCTATTTCAGCCCGGCCCGATACAGTTCCCAGGCAATGCGGGCGGATTCCTCCAGCTCTTCCAGGCGGCAGAAGGCATCCATCATAGTCTTGCCCGGCACAATGGGACCGTGGTTTTTCAGCAGAAAGCCGTCGCTTTCCTTGATACGCTCCCGAAATGCAGAAAAAAGTGCTTCTGAGCCGGGTTTTTCATAAGGAATCAGGCCGACGGAACCAAGCTTCATCTTCAAGTAGGGAGTGTGATCCGGGATGCAGTCCTGTTCGGAAGCAGAGGGGACAAAGCTCCAGAGTATAGAATAGGTACTGTGGGTATGGAGGACCGCCCCTATTTCCGGTGACTTTTCGTAAAGAGCCAGATGAAGAGGCCATTCCTTGCTGGGCTTTTTTTCGGATACAGAAGTCCCATCCAGATTCAGCACCGCAAAGTCCCCTTTCTCCATGGTTCCAAAACAAGAGCCGCCGGCGCTGATATAGATATGATCATTATGGCGAAAGCTTATATTGGCGGAAGAGCCGGAAGTTTTCCCCCGGTCAAACAAGCTGTGAGCCGCCCATAGGGCTGTTTTTGATTTTTCTTCTAAAATTAAGTCCATATTTCCCTCCAAATTTGAAATGATTTTCACCTTTTAATCTTGTTTTAATGTTATGTCCAAGGCCCGCTGAAAGAAATCTTCCTGCCCAAAGTTCCCGCTTTTAAGTATGAGACGGATATCCGGACGCTCTGCGGGGACCATAACGGGAACTCCGGGAGCCACACTTTCCCCGATCCAATAGGAAGAGAATCCAAGTGCTTTCGTAACTGCCCCTGAAGTTTCTCCTCCGGCGGAAATAATCCTGGTATATCCGGAATTTACAGCACGGACTGCCAGCGCCGCGGCCGCACCCTCCAGAATTGCGGCGGTTTTTTCCTTTCCAAGGCTTTGAATTTCCTTCACCTTTTCAGGAGTATCGGAGCTGTATATGAGAACGCCGTTTATATGGCTGCCTTGTTCTTCTATAAACCTCCAGGCATCCTCCTCTGTCTGGCGGCCTTCCAGCATGGCTCTGGGATCAAGCTTATAGCAGGGATTTCCCTGGCCTTGATACCAGGCGATCTGCTCCAGCGTGGCCTTGGAACAGCTTCCTGCCACCAGAAGGGCCTTGCCTTTTGTTCCGCTTTCCGGGATACTTCCTTTTTCAGAAAGCTTTCCTGTCCATATTCGTGCCAGGGGTTCTAAAAGTCCGCTTCCTCCGGTTAAAAGAGGGAGATGTCCGAATACAGCGGCAATTTTTTTGCCGTCCTCCTGAGTTTTATAATCCGGAATGAGATAAAACGGTTTTGCAGGGAGGCTTTCCGGCAGAAGATCATAGCATGGATAGCGGCTCTGGGGTTCCATCAGCTTCTGGATTTTAGATTCCCACATGGGGGTAAGAGGGTGGTTTTTCATATGGCTTTCATGGAGAAAAACACCGTTTACCATAAGATTTCCATTTTCTACGGTTCTTCCGTTGACCGGAAGAGCAGGGCATAAAAGCGTGTAAGGAGCTTGTAAAAGATCCATAAGTGCATCTGCCACCGGGCCGATGTTGCCTTTTGGCGTGGAATCGAATGTGGAGCAATACTTGAAATAAATCTGCTTCACGCCCTGGGAGAGTAAAAACCGGGCCGCTTTCAGGCTGTCCTCTACGGCTTTGTTAGTTTCCTGGGTTCTGGATTTTAATGCAATAACAATTGCCTGGGCTTTATCCGGTTCAGAACCAGGGCTTTGGTTCCCGGGGATTCCGTTGTAAAACTGAACGCTCATTCCGCCTTTTACAATAAAAGAAGCCGCATCACTGGCACCTGTAAAATCATCGGCAATGCATCCCAATACTGCCATAATCATCATTCCCTTCTTTTGCTTTTTAATTGGTTTAATCTATATTACAGCAAGTTTTATGCCAATCTGCCGTCATATTTATTTTTTGTTATTTTAAATTTTTATGGACAGCCATTGGTATTTTATAATCCGCAAATGATCATTTTCTTTTCTTGACCCTGAGTACGGCAGTACGGTACAATAAACAATGCAACACCTGTTGCAGCACATATTGCTTTTCTAATCCATATGGAGGTGGCTTATGATTCGCCTTTTATTTATTGTTCCCTATCCTGAACTAAAAGAAAAAGTTGAGCACGTTCTTTCCAATCATACGGAAAGAAAGCGTCTCAATGCCCATATTCAGGTGATGACGGTGGAGGAAACACCGGATGTTCCGGCGGATGAGTACGATGCCATCATTGCCAGAGGCTATACTGCCCGGAAGACCTTATCTAAATATACACAGATTCCTACCATAAGGCTGTCCATCTCAGGATATGATATGGTACGGGCGATTTCTGAATGCTGCGAGATTTACCAGCCGAAAAAAATTGCGGTCTTTGGATTCAGCGGACAGATGTATGAAGTGAAAAGTATCTGCCGCCTTTTTCATATCAGTGCGGAGGTTTATGCCCCTGTCCACCACGAGAGTCTGCCAAAAACCTTAAAAAGAGCCATGGATGCAGGCTGTGATGCTCTGATCGGCGGGTATTCTGCCAATATTCTTGCCCGCCGGAGCGGCCTGCCTTCGGTCATCATCAGAACCGGAGAGGATACCATTCTACGGGCTATTGATGAAGCCATTAATACGGTGGACCGGATTCGCCATGAGCGGATTAACTCCCAGATGTATAAGACTATTATTTATTCCTCCAGGGATGGTTTGCTGTATGTGGATGCCGGAGGCATCATTCAGGTCCGTAACCGGGTCATCCGCCAGATGAACGGAGATGCCAGCCTGATGAACCAGCCCTTAAAGCAGGCTCTTCCTTATCTTTATAAAATTTTCTGCTCTGTGATTGCCAGCGGGCAGCAGGAGACAGGAAAAATCCTCACCGTTCCGGGAACCAAAACTACGGTGTCCGTAAGCTGCACTCCGGTCATTGCCAATAAGGAGATTTCCGGAGTTGTAATCAATCTTTCCGATATCACCATGATTCAGGATCTGGAAAGCCGGATACGGCGGAAGCTGAGTGAAGGGGGGCATCAGGCCAAATATACGTTTCAGGACATTATACACGAAAGTGCCATCATAGACCAGACCATTGAGACAGCCAGGCGTTATGCTGAGTCTGATTCCAATGTGATTATTGTAGGCGAAACCGGTACAGGCAAGGAGCTGTTTGCCCAGAGCATCCACAACGGCAGCAGCCGGAAAAACGGCCCGTTTGTGGCAATTAACTGTGCGGCGCTTCCGGAAAATCTTCTGGAAAGCGAACTGTTCGGCTATGTGGAAGGTGCTTTTACCGGAACCAGCAAGGGCGGGAAAATGGGGCTTTTTGAGCAGGCTCACGGAGGCACCTTATTTCTGGATGAAATCGGTGAAATTTCCTTGTCCACCCAGAGCAAGCTTCTGAGGGTTTTACAGGAGAGACAGGTCCGGCGGCTGGGAGATAATAAGGTGATTGATATCAATGTGCGCATTATTTCCGCAACCAATAAGAGCATCCTGAAGCTTTCTGAGCAGGGGAAGTTCCGCAGGGATTTGATGTACCGCCTGGATGTGCTCCGCCTGTTCCTACCTCCCCTTCGCAGCCGTGAAAATGATGTGGAGGTTCTCTTTCTTCATCTTTTAAAAGTACAGAGCCAGGAAACCGGAACCAAAGTCCCAAAGCTGGACCCCAATGCCATTCCCCTTCTTCGCCAGTATCCCTTTACCGGAAATATCCGGGAGCTGAAAAATATAGCGGAACGGGCCAGTGTCTTAAAAAATGGGGACTTTATCACCAAAAAAAATTTGCAGGAGGCTCTCTATCCCCAGGATCTTGGAATTTCCTCTTTTTCGGAAACCAGTGCCTCCCATCAGGAGGAAGACATGCTTGACGAACCTGAAAAGCTGCGCTTTGCCCTGGAGCAATGCAAAGGGAACAAGACCCGTGCCGCCCGGCTTCTTGGCATGGACCGCACCACCTTGTGGCGCAAGATGCAAAAATATCAAATCTAACCATATCCTAAAGCAAAAGTGATGCAATGTGTTGCGTGTGTTGCATCACTTTTTTGATTTGCAACCATATTCTTCCTTTCATACAAATTTTAAATTCTCCAATATACCACACTTTATATAATGTTTATAAATATTTTGTTTTGTTTCAAGAAATAGTTATCAGGTTGGCATGAACATTGCTTTTTAATACAGTATCAAAAATTGGCAGAAGAAAATGTCTGTCAGAAAAATATGAATGGAGGGTTCATCTATGTCAACAACCTATGTACTTACTGTTTTTGCCGTTGTGATTGTGCTGATGATTGTGCTGATTTCCAAATGCAAGGTCAACGCAGCATTCGGTATCCTGATCTCTGCCTTAATCCTGGCAGTAGCTTTGGGAACTCCGTGGGCGGAGATTGAAAGCACCATAAACGGGGGATTTTCCGGAACCATTAAAAGTGTGGCTATCGTCATTTTCTTAGGCTGCACCATGGGGACGGTACTGGAAAAGACCGGTGCGGCAATCCGCATTACCAAGTGGGCCATCGGCCTGGTGGGTGAAAAAAACATAATCTGGGCCATTGCCCTCAGCTCCGCCATTTTAGGTATTCCAATCTGGGCTGATACGGTAGTAATTTTGTTAATTCCCATTGTATCCCTTCTGGCAGTCCAGACTAAGAAATCCATGATGAGCTATGGCACCGCTCTTTATTTGGGCGCTTTGGTAACTGCTTCTTTAGTTCCTCCCACTCCCGGCCCGGTGTCCGCAGCGGCTTTGCTGAACGTACCCTTAGGTCAGGCGATTTTGTGGGGAGCCATTGTTGCCGTTCCAAGCGTAATTGGTGCGACTTTTTATTGCATCACCTTAAAGACTCCTGTTGCCCCTAAGGAAGAGTTTTTGGTATCGGCCAGAGAAACTGACCATATGGAACTTCCCTCCCTTTCCAAATCCCTGCTTCCCATCATGTTTCCTCTGTTTTTAATCCTGGCCAACACCGTTGCGTCGGTAGCTGTTCCGGAGACACCGGTTGCAAATGTCTTTGCATTTATCGGAAGCCCCCTGGCCGCATTATTTACCGGCTGCCTCCTTTCCCTGCTTTTAGCCGGTAAGGAATGGAAGAGTAAAAAGGTGTTAAATGACTGGGTCAACGAAGGAATTACGGCAGCAGCCATGCCCATTATTGTAACCGGTATGGGCGGCGCTTTGGCGGTTTTCGTAAAAAACGCAGGCGTTGCTGAGAAAATTGCAGAAGCCGTGGTACAGTCTTCCTTCCCGGCCATTCTGATTCCGATTATGATTGCAGCCATTATTCATATGGTTACCGGCTCCAATGCCCTGGGGGTTATGACGGCAGCTGCCCTGGTAGAGCCTATGCTGGCAACCCTGGGAATTTCTCCAGTGGCAGCCTTTCTGGCCTGCGGTACGGGAGCCCTGATGTTTAAGCATGCCAATTCTTCCGGTTTCTGGGTAACGGTTTCCATGTCCAATATGGATGTAAACCAGGGTATCCGCGCCGTAGGAGGAGCTTCGACAGTAGCCGGATTTATCGGTGCAGTGTGTACCTGTATTCTGGTGGCTCTGAATGTAATCTGATATAGGTAAATAAAAACAAAATGGAATTACAGAAAGGAAAGAAACAAATGGAGAAGTTTGTTACAAGAGCAGCACGCTTAAATAAAGCTTATGATATTGAATTAATTGAACGTGAATTGGAATGCGGAGAAGATGACATTATTGTCAAGAACCATATGATGGGCATTTGCGGGTCTGATAAAAGCTTTTACAGGGGATTTATGCCGCCTCAGACTGCGGAATTCCGTCAAAAACCGGAATTTCCATTTCTGCTGGGACATGAAAGCGGGGGCACTGTGGTTGCAGTAGGAAGCCGTGTCAGCGATTACCGGCCCGGTGATAAGGTGATCGCATTTGGCTGGAATAATAACTTTGCCGATTATTTTAAGTCAAAGGCATTTCAGCTTCAGCCTGTTCCTGAAGGTCTGGATATGGATATTGCTGCCCTTGGAGAACCGACTGCATGCGCCATGTACTCAGGCATGAATACGGGAGTACAGCTTGGTGATGTGGTGGTGGTTATGGGCGGAGGCTATGCGGGACAGATCATAGCCCAATGCTCCAAGCTGAAAGGGGCTTACCAGGTGATTGTGGTAGATGTTTTAGAGGGAAAGCTGAACCTGGCAAAAGCTCTGGGGGCAGATGTTGTGATCAATTCCAAAGAGGAGGACCCGGTCGCCAAGGTAATGGCTATGACAGGAGGACGGGGAGCTGATGTGGTGGTAGAGGCAGCCGGTACGGCAGAATCCTTTAACACGGCCAGCGCATTGATCCGCCACAACGGAAAGTTCGTATTCTATAGCTGGGTAACCACTCCTGTAACCTTAAATATCAGCCGGTGGCATGATGACGGCCTGGAGTTTGTAAATACCTGTCTGGTTCACCACACATGGCAGCAGCGTTATGTATGGGTTCCTGACACACTCCGGCCCATTATTCAGGGATCTGTAAAGATCAGGCCATTGATTACCAACGAATTTAAGCTGGGAGACATTAAGGAAGGCTTTGATCTGGCTGATCAGGATGACGCTGCAATCAAGATCGTATTCCGTCCTTAATTTCCATTTTTTATTATTTTTAAAAACTGAGGTACATAACGAATACCGGTAAAGGAGAAATGCATAGCATGGATTATACAAATTTATTAAATGACAATACAGGTAAAAAATCAAAGGTGGGAATCATCGGGGCCACCAGAGGATACGGCTACACACTTCTGGCCCAGATTCCCAAAGTCAGGCTGATGGAGCTGCGGGTCATCTGCTCCAGACATCCGGAAGAATGTCTGGAAGTATTAAAGGAAATAGGGTATGATGAAGGCAGAATTGTTTTCTGTGAAAATAAGGAACAGATTGAAGGTGCAGGGGAAGATGACATTCTTATTGTCAGCGATTACCGCCTTGTTATGGAATGCGGAATTACAGCTCTTGTGGAATGCACCGGAAATACTGCGGTAAGCTCTGATGCAGCCCTTTTAGCTCTTGGAAAAGGCATTAATGTTTACATGGTTTCCAAAGAGACTGACAGCGTGTGCGGCCCGGTGTTCAACCAGGCGGCTGCCGAAAACGGTGCGGTCTATGCCCTGGTAAACGGCGACCAGCCCCGCAACTTATTAGACCTTTACTCCTGGGCAATGCTTTTGGGCCTGGAGGTAGTGGCTGCGGGAAAATCCAGTGAATACGATTTTGTATGGGACAGGGAAACAGGAGAGTTCACTTATACAGATGGAAGCGGGGCAAGTGAAAGCCTGCCGGAGCTTTTAAAGCACTGGAGGTATGAGGGAAGGGAAACCTTGGAGGAGCGGAGTAAGATGCTGGAAAAGTATACGGGAGTCATTTCCGCAGACCTTTGCGAGATGAATCTGGTATCCAACATCACCGGACTGGTGCCGGCAGCCCCGTTTTTAAACTATCCAATTGCTAAGATCAGCGAGCTTGCAGATATTTTTATTCCGGAGGAAGAGGGAGGCATCCTGAAAAAGACGGGAGTCGTGGATGTGTTCTACAACTTAAGAGGTACGGACGAGGCCAGCTTCTGCGGAGGCGAGTTTATTGTGGTCAGATGTGAAAATGAGAAAATGTGGGATATTTTAAGGGGTAAGGGCCATGTGATGAGTAAAAATGGCAAATATGCTTGTATTTATTATCCTTACCACTACATGGGCCTTGAAACCCCGGTATCAATTCTGCTGGGAGATTTTATGGGGATCGGCACTCATACGGAATGCCGCCAGGTAACGGTTATGGCTGGTGTGGCGGAGAAGGATCTGCCGAAAGGAACAATTCTTTCTGTTCACGGACACCACCATGCCATCGAGGGTCTGGTTCCTCAATTGATTGAAAGAGGAACAGTTGAAAATCTGGCGCCGTTTTATCTGCTCAATGGCATGGTTTTACTCCGGGATGTGAAGCAAGGTGAGCCGGTTACTCTTGCTGATGTGGATTTGTCGCAGGGGGAAGCATATAAATTGTATACAAAGGGTCTGGAAATTTAGACAGGGACAAAAAAGGAATGATATTTTGAAAAGGAGGAATGGAACCGATGGAGTTGGATTTGCAGACAAAACAAGCGCAAACCTTATCACCCCAGATGATACAGTCTGCAAAGATCCTTCAGATGACGGCTCAGGAGCTTGACCGGTATATCAATGAACTGGCCATGGAAAATCCGGTCATTGATGTGGCGGAGCCGGAATCCGGGGAAGAAAACCATTACCTCTATCACAGGCGGAGCGGAGATGAGGATTCTTTTAAAGACAAATGGAATTATACGGCTGATGAAGGAGAAACCCTTCAGAATTATTTGTGGTCCCAGCTGGTTCTGGAGGATTTCTCTTCTTTTGAAAGGAAAGTCATTACATTCATGCTGGAGAGCCTGGATGAGAGAGGGTATTTAAGGGAGTCGGTTTACGATATTTCCGTTTATTTCAGGACGGAAGAATCTTTGGTGGAAAAGCTGCTGGAAAAGCTGCAGACCTTAGAGCCTGCAGGAGTATGTGCCCGCAGTCTGGAGGAATGCCTGAAACTGCAGTTAAAAAGCCGTCAAATGCTGTCTCCAATCCTTTCCCGTTTCATTGACGAGTGCCTGGAAATGGTGGCGAAAAATAAGATTCCTTCCATAACAAGAAAGCTGAGGCTGTCTGCTGCGGAGGCGGCAGGATACTGCCAGATTATCAAATCGCTGAATCCCAAGCCAGGCACCTCCTTTGGCAGCCGTCAGCAGATGCGGTATATCATTCCTGATGTTACCATTGTGAAATTTAAAGACCATTTTGAAATTTTGATGAATGAATCATCATACGGGGGAATTGAGATTAACCAATATTACAGTCAGATGAATCACCATGCTGAGTCAGAAGAAGTGAAAGAATATCTGGATGTCAAAATCCGTCAGGCTCAATGGATTAAACAGTGTATTGCCCAGCGGGGTAAAACCATGATGCAGGTGTCAAAAAAGATTCTGGAATACCAGGAAGGCTTTTTTTCCAGAGGACCCAATTACTTATCCCCCTTGAAGCTGTCGGAGGTGGCAGAGGCCATGGGCGTTCATGAATCAACGGTCAGCCGGGCAGTGAGCAAGAAATACCTTCAGTGTTCCTGGGGAGTTTATCCCATGAGCTTCTTTTTTCCGAGAAATGCGGTGAAGCAGGAGGAGACCTTGACCAATGCTCATATCAAGCGGATTCTTCAGGGGATCATCAGTCAGGAAGATAAGCAAAAGCCATACAGTGACCGCCTTCTTAGCGAAAAGCTTTTGGAGCAGGGGATTTCTGTTTCCCGGCGCACGGTTGCCAAATACCGGGAGGAAGAGGGAATCCTTGATGCCGGAGGGCGGAGAGAGTATTGTTAGAAGAACGTGAAAGGGAGGAAATCCAATAAACCGGATTTCCTCCCTGATTTTTATTTTAAAATATCCGCATACCCTAAGTCTCGATTTTTTGCGATCATCCTGAAAGTGCTCTGCCGGTGACAAAGATTATGTCAGTTTTACTCCCAGCCCTTTTTGAATATAAGGAAGATATTTTATATGGGTATCATGAACCTGGCCTATGATGTTGACCCTGGATTCCCCGGGAAGGTCTGTTCTGGAAATTTCAAGCTCTCCCATATACCTTAAATAATTTTCATTGGAAATGCAGATGCTTCCCTGTTTTCTGATGGGAGCCTGATTTTCGACCTCCGGCCTGATGTTCTTTTTATACTGCCTTGACTCTTGGGAACGGAAGACATACTGGCTGGAATCCGGCCTGTCATGATGGATGATGTCTCTCACAAATTCATAGGAGGGGAGGATATCCGACGGAAGCTCTACATAATCATGACTCAGACATTTGATATCCGCCCAGTCTTTGTCTTTCACATTCACATCGCCGGTTAAGACCACATCACAAAGCCCTTCATAATAGAGTTCCAGCATATTGAAAAGCACATCTTCTTTTCGGTTTCGGTGTTCTTCCACAGTGGGAAGGCCTTCAAATAAGGGGCCTCTCAGTTCTGAATTTCCCGGAACAAAAGCCATTGTGGTAAAGCCCAGATATTTCAGCCTTTGATTCACCTCCTTTGTCTGCTTAAGGGAAAGCCCGGTAAACTGTTTTGGATAAAAGTTATGGCATGCGGCAAATCTGGTAAAGTCAGCTCCATACCGTTTCCATTCCAAAATCTCTTCTTCCGTAATGGTGGAAGCATTGAACACCACATAAAAGCTTTGGGAAATGGAAACTGTTTCTTTTGCATCAAAGCCGTAATCAAGGCGGACATGGGTGATTCCAAGCTCTTTTAAGTCTTCCAAATTTTCGATTCCCAGCTTTTTAAAGGTTTCCGGCCCCACATCGACCATCAGGTTTAATCCGCCTTCTTTACAGGCACCCAGCAGTTTTTGAATATCCAAAGAGTAATCCACACCTGTTTCTTCGGGAATGTGGAGTGAAGTAAACGCATACTTCACTCCGCATTCTACTGCTCTTTTAATTAGCTGACGGTTTTTATCCGTTCCACTTGAAAAATATAGTGAGATTCCAGTATTCATTTATTTTCCGTACACCTCATTGATTCTGTCTTCATCCACTCCGAAGAAATAGGTTACCACGAAGCCGCCGGCATAAGCCACCAGCATGGAAATTATGTAGCCAAGCTGCTGTCCGGGCTGAACAATCAGAAGACCGAATAAACCGGATACTCCCTGGGATACGGTACCAATACGCATAAGGGCTGCAATGGCACCTCCGAATCCTGCACCGACGCAGGCAGTGATAAAGGACCGGCCAAGAGGCAGGGTTACTGCATACATCATAGGTTCTCCGATTCCAAGAATGCCTACAGGAATGGAGTCACGGATATATCTTTTCAGCTTTACATTCTTTGTTTTTACATACAATGCGATGCCTGCACCAACCTGGCCGCCGCCTGCCATCATAAGGATGGGAAGAAGGTAGTTAATGCCCTTTGTTGCGCCTGCAGGGTCATTTAATAAAGAGTGAATCGGAGTCAATGCCTGATGCAGTCCTACTGCTACCAGAGGAAGGAAGCCTGCGGATAAGATGTATCCTCCCACAATGCCCATTTTTTCATATGCAAAGCTGAGAACTGCAAAAATTACTTTTGTCAGGGCTGCGCCAACAGGCTGGATTACCAGCAATGCGATGATGCCGCCTATGATAAGAACCAAAAGAGGGCTGATAAAGGTATCAATTAAATCTGGCATATGCTTTCTGATGTTTTTTTCAAGAAACGCAAAAAACGCACCTGCAATGAGAGCAGCTAAAAGGCCGCCGGCCGCCGGATTAAATGCCGCATTGGTAATCGGGAGAAGAATGGGGGCGTCATTTATTTTGGTCAGCAGGGGCATAGCCGGGTTTGCAATGAACATGGCTCCTGCAATGGCTCCAAGAACTCCTGAACCGCCAAATTCTTTTGCCGCATTGAAGCCCACCAAAACAGGCAGAAAGGCAAACATGGCCCAGCCCATGGTTCGGATGCATTGATACCACCATACACCTAAAAGAGCTCCGTCAGTGGAAAAGTTAATGACATTACAGATACCGTTGATCAGTCCGGCCGCAATAATACCGGGAAGCAGTGCCACGAAAATGTTGGAGATCTTCTTTAAAAATCTCTGCAGCGGCTTATCATATTTTGCTTTTTGAAGGTCCTTGTTTTCTTTTGCAACGGCATTGATATCCGGTTCCGGCCCGTTTTCAGCCTGGCCCTTTGCCAGTCCCGTAAGCTTGTAAAATTCGTCCAGAACCTTGTTTACTTTGCCCGGCCCGAAGACGATCTGAAGCGTATCGCTCTCCACCACTCCCAGAACACCTTCTACTTTTTTCACCGCCTCTATGTCAGCTTTGGATGTATCTCTTAAGCCGACACGAAGCCTTGTCATGCATGCGGCATTGGAGGTTATGTTGTCCTTTCCCCCAAGCAGCGTTAATAATTGTTCACTGATTTGTTTGTAATTCATGATAGCCCTCCTTTATATTTAGATTTCGGTGGTTCAAAAGAATTTCAAAGCTTTCCGGATCTTTCCTCCGGCTTGTGACAGTTTTTGTCTCGCCTCATCAGGCCCGCAGCCTGATAAAACCATGATGACCGCAGTTTTGACATGGCCCTCTGCCTGGTTTAATGCTTCTTTGGCCTCTTCCCGGCTGCAGCCTGTGGCTGTCATCAGAATATTCTGTGACCTTACAACCAGCTTTTCATTGCTCTGCTTTACATCTACCATGAGGTTTTCATATGCCTTGCCGATTCCCACCATGCTTCCGGTGGAGATCATGTTGAGAATCATCTTTTGTGCGGTTCCTGCCTTTAACCGGGTGGAACCGGTCAGCACCTCAGGTCCGGTTACAGGCTCAATAGCCAGCTTTGCTGTTTTTCCTATGTCAGACTCTTTGTTGCAGGCAATGGCTACCGTATGGCAGCCGGTTTGATTGGCATAGTCAAGCCCATGGATCACATAGGGGGTTCTGCCTGATGCAGCCAGGCCGATGACAATGTCTTTTGAGGTCAGGTTAATTGCCCTTAATTCTTCTTCACATAAGGTTTCGCTGTCCTCAGCACCTTCCACCGCTTCCACGAAGGCTTTTTCTCCTCCTGCAATTAAGCCTACCACCATTTCCCTGGGGACACCGAAGGTGGGCGGACATTCCACTGCATCCAGAACACCCAGCCGCCCGGAGGTACCTGCTCCAATGTATATGATGCGGCCTCCCTCCCTCAGACTTTCTGTTGCCCATTCAATAGCTGTTCCCACCTGGGGAAGCACCTCTTTCACGGCTTTTACGGCATTTTCATCCTCTTGGTTCATAATGGAGGCAATTTCAAGGGGATTCATTTCATCCAGATTTATAGTATCCGGGTTGCGGGCTTCTGTTGTCAGAATTGACAAATCAATCATGTTCTTTTTTTCCTTTCTTCTGTATTTGGTTTTTTGAAAACTGATTCATACAGGACTCATAATTTCTATTTACATAAGCCGTAAAAAGGATATCTATTACATTGAGTTGGGAGATGCGGGAGGACATGGCACCGCTGCGGTATATCAGCTCTGTTGCCGCTACAGGAAGGACAAAATCAGCTTCTTCCGCCAGCTGGGATTCCACAGCTCTGGTTATGGCGATCACCTTTGCCCCATTTCCTTTTGCTTCTTTTACACATTGAAGGACCTCTTCTGTAAGACCGGAATAGCTGATGGCAATGGCCAGGTCATTTTTTCTTAAGTTCCTGGCGGCCAATAGCTGTGTGTGCCAGTCATCGCAGACATTGCAGATGACATCCGCCCTAAGAAGCTTTAAGTACAAGTCTCTTGCCGCTAAAAGGGAGGTTCCCAGGCCGAATAAGGTGATGGTCCTGCAGCTTTCCAGAAGCTTTACGCATTCTGCCACAACCTTTGGTTCAATGAGTTTCTGAGTGGTTTCCAGGGATTCAATGTTTTTCCTGGTGACTTTATAAATAATGTCTTCCATGGAATCTTCCCGTGTGATTTTCTCAAAAGCAATTTCCCTGCTTTCCCGGAATAAGGCGACTTCATAGGCTAAGGTATTCTGGAAGTCTTTATAGCCCTTGCAGCCCAGCTTTTTACAAAGCCTTACCACCGTTGCCGGGGAAGTATAGGTTTCCTTAGCAATTTCCTTAATGCTTTTTCGGAGAACCGATTCAGGGTTTTTATGAAGCCTTTTTATCAGCTCTTTTTCCGCCTCTCCGGCATCTTGCATATAACTGTCTATCCTTACAAGTAAACCTTTCATGTATTTCTTCTCCTCTCTGTAAAGCCGGAAGAAATGTTGCATAATATTTTACTTAATATTATTCTAGCCTTGTTGCACTATTTTTTCAATATGTCCAAAGATTTATGAAACTTATTTTCATTCCTTGATGCATTTTACATACCCCATGTCGCCGTTTACCCGAATCAGATCCCCGTCTTTGATGAGTTTTGTAGCATCCGATACACCTACAACAGCAGGTAAGCCGTATTCCCGGGTAATAACCGCACCATGAGTAGCCATTCCGCCCACTTCCGTAACAAGCCCGCCGATGGATATAAATGCAGGAGTCCAGCTTGGATCGGTAAATTTTGTTACAAGAATATCGCCTTTTTCTATTTTTCCGGCTTCTTTTATGTCAAGAATCACCCGTGCGCGGCCTTGTGCCACACCGCTGGATACGGCAAGTCCGGGCAGCGCTCCTTTGGGAACATCCCGCTTATATTCCCCTTCCACAACCTCTCCGTCGGAGAAGATCAGGCGCGGAGGAGTCAGGGAGGCATACTTTTCATAATCCTTCTTCAGCCCATCAATTTTTTTATAATTAGGTTCGTATTCCCCGGCCAGCAGGCGGGACAGCTCCGTAAGGCGCAGATAGAAGATATCTTCCATACATCTCAGCCGTCCTGCAAGGACAAGTTGTTCGCATTCCCGCATAATGGCCTGCTTATACTCCCAATACCGTTTCATCCAGTAATATTTGGGTGATTCCCGCAGACCTGAAAAATTGCGGAAAAAGGATAGCTGCTTTGCCAGTTTCTTTGCCTTTTTTATGCCCCATTTTTTTCTGGCAGCAGAAATAAGAGACTTGACCGCCTCATCGCTTTCCTGCTTTCCCTCCAAAAATTTTTGCTCGGCATGACCTTTTGGAAGCTTTATGTCAGCCAGCACAGTAGGGATAATTTTAGCCGGTTCCTCGGAAAACCGTGGTTTTGCAATGTCAATTTCTCCGGGGCAGCGCATTCCGTACCTGGAGAAAAATGCTTCAAAGGCTTTTGCAGTTTCTGCTTCGCCTTGTTTTTCCCTCAATTGGCCCAGGCTGAATAAATCTCCTGCTGTTTCCAGATAGTTCACAACCTCAGGAAAGTCCCTGGCTGAGTCGGCTATGCGGCTGACGTAAAATCCCATTTCTGAGGTGATGTTGTTCTTTATGGATTTTGACACATCAGCGCTAATATGGTCACGTCCAAGCAGTTCTTTTCCTGCTTTGTCAATGGATTTTGTCAGAAAGAAGGCAATCATAAGCGGTCCCATGCCTTCCGGGTCAAACAGGCTTTTCATTAAATGATCCGTGTCCTCGATAATATAGTCAATCACTGCCTTGCCGGTCAGTTTTGAAAGATCATTTCTTACCTTATCAATTTTTGCTTCCATGCGACGGTTGTAGCCGTCAATAATGGCCGGATCATTTTTCCGATATATTTTAAGTCCTCCCAGAATGCTTTTTCCAACGTCTCTGGGTATGGCAAAGTCACTTTTCTGCCCCTTGGGAATGGACTTGATATAATCTTTTCTGGATAAGACCTGATTGAATGCACTGTCCATCAGTTCATCGGAATTGGACAGCTTTTGGCGCACCAGCGCCTTACCTACGGGACTGTTCAGATTATGGGTGATCTCCATGTAAGGCCTGCCCCCAATTTCCGTAATCTTCACAGTTTTTGACATTAGTTTCCAAAAGGATATGCCAAGAGGCAGCATGGTGTCGGTCATCATCTGCAGATGGCCCACGGAGATGAAACAGCGTTTGAATCCATCGGGGGAGAGAGGGCAGGGAAATAATGTGGTGATTGGCCGGGATTGAACAATATAAAATTGTCTGCCGTCAAAACACCATTCAATATCCTGGGGACAGCCGTATTCACGTTCAATCTCTTTCCCAATGTTTATAAGACTGGTTAACTGGGCTTTGGCCAGGAAGGGAGTACCGCCGCTCTTCTGCCTTATGCTGCCCCGGAAGGTCCACGTAACAGGTGTTTTATGCCCGGATACCAAATCTTCACCCAGGCCCTCCACCGCTTCAATGGCCATGGTAAAACGGTCCGAGGTCATTGGATCGGCGGTGAACATAACACCTGCGGCTTTTGCCTCCACCATCTTCTGGACAACTACCGCCATTTGGATTTCACTTTCATCAAACTTGTTTTTTGAGCGGTAGGAAACTGCCCGGTCATTATACAAAGACGCAAAACAGCCGGTCACCGCTTTTATTACGGCTTCCAGACCGGAAACGTTTAAATAGGTGTCCTGCTGACCCGCAAAGGAAGCGTCGGGCAGATCCTCTGCTGTGGCAGATGAACGGACGGCAACGGACACCTGGTCCCCCATGTCAATATATGCGGATTCAATCAGCTTTTCTGCCTCCGCAGGCAAAGTCATGCCGGCTATGGCTGCTTTTATATTACCCTGAGCCTCATCCACCACAGGGGAAATATATTTTTTAAAGAATTCTGTTGTGATGATAAAGCCCTGAGGCACGTTTGCCTGGGGCAGCCGGGAGAGTCTGGAAAGGCTTGCACCTTTGCCTCCTGACAAGTTGAGAGAAGCTGCTTCCTTATGGTTGATTTTCAGTATAAACATCACAGATATTCCTCCTTATATAAGTTGTTTTTCAGCATATACATAATTTTTTCCAGTTCTTCAGCAACTGTACTGTAATCACATTGCCCGGTACAGGCTTCATGGGCATATCCCTCTGCTAAAAGGAATATGGTGCGCAAGATCATGTCAATATCCACATCTTTTTTAAATTTTTTCCTGTCACCTTCTCTTATCACCAGGTTATTGGAGAACCTTTGTGCATCTGGTGTGATTGTTCCTGCAATATCCCTGACCGCAGGATCGGTTTCCGTAAGCATGCTGATGATAAAGATCAATATATGGGGACACCTTTCCAGTATGCCCATTTTTACTTTGGAAGCTGCAATGATACGTTCAAAGAAATCGTCACATGCTTTAATCTCATTAGACATGTAACCCTCAAGCATCACATTTTTCACATATTCCGACAGATATAAATACAGGTCTTTCTTTGTTCCAAAATAGTGGAACAGCATGGGCTTGGACACTCCGCTGTCCTGAGCGATGTCGTTCATGGATGCTTTTTTATACCCATGCTTGCCAAAACACTTTAAGGCTGCTTCAATAATGGGCTGCTGCTTTTCTTCTGTAAGTTCTTTAAATTTTTCCATATATTCCCTTTCTAAAATAATGTTATTGACCGATTCGGTTTATGGCGTAAGTATAACACGATAAACCGAATCGGTCAATAAAAAAGAGACATGTAAAATGCTTCCAGGCATTTTACATGTCTCTTTCTATGGCCGCTTAAATCTTATTTTTATTTCTTTTAATCACCTTAAGCCTTGTAAACTCCTCCCGGTCTTTTTCCTCTAAAGAGTTGTTGATATTCCTTGTAAGGGCTTCATACCGGGGAATGGTGATGTTCTTTAATGCATTGGCCCGCTTCTGGGTCTTTTTAATGCTGTTTGCCAGACGGTAAGCGGAGTTTTCCACAGTGGAAAGCCTGACAGTCAGCTTTTTCACCTTTTCAAACTGCTCTCTGGCCTCATCTAAGGATGCTCTGGTGCTGTAATAGGCATAGGTCAGGTTCAAAGGCATTTCCCCGTACTCAGCCAGAGGGATTTCCGTCCCCATAATGCTGCGGGTCTTGATCTTCACCGTATGGTCCACAGGAACAGCCATGGCAATGTCCTGGACGTAGTCGATGCCCAGCTCAATATTGGCCCGCTGCAGAGCCTTGTAAGCGGAGGTGAAGGTCACGTCGATTTCCGACTGAATGTCCTTGGCCTCTTCAATTAAGCCCATTAGCTCCTTGATCAGAATGTTCCGCTTTTTATCCATCAGCTGGTATCCCTGGCTGGCTAAGGCCAGGGAGTTTTTTGCAAGGATTAAATTTCCCTTAGTGGGAAATGAATTAGGATTCATAAATACCCCTCCTATTCTTCCTTATGGTCCGGGTCAGTTGGCTTATAATACTGGTCTAAGACCTTGGTGTCGATACGGTCCAGCTCTCCTTTTGGAAGAAGCCCTAAAAGCTCCCAGCCAATGGAAAGAGTTTCTATAATATTCCGGTTCACGTGGTTTCCCTGGCCTACAAAGCGGTCCTCAAATTCTCTGCCGAAAACCAGATACTTTTTATCAAGGGGAGACAGTTCATCCTCACCGATAACCGAAGCCAGAGCTCTGGCATCCCCCACCTTGGCATAGCAGGAGAAAAGCTGGTTTGCCACGCCCTGATGGTCAGCCCTTGTAAAGCCTTCTCCAATGCCATCCTTCATCAGACGGCTTAAGGAAGGAAGCACATTGATGGGCGGATAAACGGACTGTCCGTGAAGGCTCCGGTCCAGAACGATCTGGCCTTCCGTAATGTATCCCGTAAGGTCCGGGATGGGGTGGGTGATATCGTCATTTGGCATGGTCAGAATGGGAATCTGGGTCACAGAGCCATGCTTGCCCTTTACAATTCCGGCTCTCTCATAGATAGAAGCCAGGTCGCTGTACAAATATCCCGGATAGCCCTTTCTGGAGGGAATCTCTCCCTTGGAAGAGGAAACTTCACGGAGGGCTTCCGCATAGGCCGTCATATCCGTTAAAATGACCAGGATGTGCATCCCTTTTTCAAAGGCCAGATACTCTGCCAGAGTCAGGGCCACCTTTGGGGTGATCAGCCTTTCCACAACAGGGTCATTTGCCAGGTTGATGAAGGTAGCCACATGATCGGAAACGCCGCTTTCCTCAAAGGTACGGCGGAAGAACTCTGCCACATCGTACTTCACTCCCATGGCGGCAAATACAACGGCAAACTTTTCGCCGGATTCCCCATCATCTCCAAGAGAAGCCTGCTGTACGATCTGAGCCGCCAGCTCGTCATGAGGAAGGCCGTTTCCTGAGAAAATGGGAAGCTTCTGCCCCCGGATCAGGGTCATAAGTCCGTCAATGGCCGAAACTCCGGTTCTGATATAATCCCTGGGATATTCCCGGGTCACCGGATTTAATGGTTTTCCGTTGACATCCAGCCTGAGGCTGGAATTGATATCCCCTAACCCGTCAATAGGCTCTCCGATGCCGTTAAAGGTCCGTCCCAGCATATCCTCTGATACAGCCAGCTCCATAGGGCGGCCTGTCAGCCGGGTGTGGACATTTCTTAAAGCCAGGCCGTCAGTTCCTTCAAATACCTGAATAATGGCTTTATTTTCATAAACTTCAATGATGCGTCCCAGCTTTTTCGTCTTCCTGTCCACGGTCATTTCCACGATCTCATCAAAAGAAGCATTCTGGACGCCTTCTAAAACCACCATGGGTCCGTTGATTGCGCTTAATCCTAAATATTCGATTGCCATAGTCTGCCTCCTTCTTATGCGTTTCGCTCGATGACGGAATCGTAAAATGCATCGACCTGTTTTTTATAATCTTCAAACATTTCCAGTTTATCATTAGGAACGTCGTATTTGATGGAAATGATCCTGTCAAAAATCGGGTCCTCCTTCAATACGGACATGGGCATTCCCATGGATATGAGAGAACGGGATTTCTTGTATAAATAAAGAATCAGATCCATCATCAAAAACTGCTTTTCCATGGGCACGCAGGTATCTTCCTTGTGAAATGCATTCTGCTGTAAAAACCCGATGCGGATGACCTTTGAAATCTCTAAAATAAGCTTCTGGTCATCGGGAAGCATATCCCCGCCGATCAGCTTCACAATCTCCATTAAGCTGCTTTCCTGGGTCAGCAGATAGACCAGCCGGTTTCTGTAATCCCCGAACTTCTTATCCACATGTTCCACATACCATGGACCTAAATCCATCAAATATTCCGAATAACTGCTGAGCCAGTGGATAGCCGGGAAATGGCGCTCATTTGCCAGGTTCCGGTCCAGTCCCCAGAAGCAGCGGACAAAACGCCTTGTGTTCTGGGTCACAGGCTCTGAAAAGTCACCGCCCTGAGGGGATACGGCTCCGATAATGGTGACAGAGCCTTCGGTTCCGTTCATATTCTGCATCATTCCGGCTCTTTCGTAAAAGGCGGATAAGCGGGAGGCCAAATAAGCCGGGAAGCCTTCCTCTGCAGGCATTTCCTCCAGACGGCCTGATAATTCCCTTAAGGCCTCTGCCCAGCGGGAGGTGGAATCCGCCATGATTGCCACGTGATACCCCATATCCCGGTAGTATTCCGCCAGGGTAAGGCCTGAATAAAGGCTGGCCTCACGGGCGGCAACCGGCATGTTGGAAGTATTTGCAATGAGCGTAGTCCGGTCCATAAGAGGATTTCCGGAACGGGGGTCGATCAGTTCAGAGAATTCCTCAAGAACCTGGGTCATCTCATTTCCACGCTCTCCGCAGCCGATGTAAATGATAATATCTGCATCAGACCATTTGGCAACCTGATGCTGGGTCATGGTCTTTCCTGTTCCGAATCCTCCCGGAATACAGGCGGTTCCGCCCTTTGCCAGGGGGAATAAGGTGTCGATAATCCTCTGCCCGGTAATTAGGGGCTTTGTGGCCGGATACCGTTTTAAAACCGGCCTGGGAATGCGGATGGGCCACTTCTGAGTCATGGTGACCTGTATTTCTGAGCCGTCTAACAGGCGGAGGGTCAGTAAGGGATCGGAAATAGTATATTCCCCATCCTCTGCCACGTCCACCACATATCCTTCCATATCCGGAGGAATCATTACCTTGTGAACCACAGCGGGAGTCTCAGGAACCTCTGCAATGATGGCGCCCGGGAACAAGTGCTCTCCCTTTTTTACAGTTATATGGGTCTTCCAAAGCTTTGATTTGTCAAGAGAATCCACCTGGATGCCCCGGTCAATGTAAGCCCCGCCTGTCTTTGAGATCTCCTTTAAAGGGCGCTCAATGCCGTCAAAAATATTGCTCAAAATGCCGGGAGCCAGTGTGACAGACACGGGAAAGCCGGTGGCGGTTACAGTTTCACCCGGCCTTAAGCCGCTTGTTTCCTCATAGACCTGAACCGTGGTCCGTCGGTCCGTCAGACCGATGACCTCGCCTACCAGATGGTCATTTCCAACGTAAACCATTTCATTCATCCGGAAACCGGGGTTTCCCTTTAAGTATATAATAGGGCCGTTGATTCCGGAAATTACTCCTGTATCAGCCATTTTCCCCACCTCCCATCATTTCCCTGATATCAAACCGGAAGTCACGTTTTTCCTCCTCCAGCCTGGATTCAAAGGAATTGTCAATCAAAATATGCCTGGAAGGGATCACTGCCCGGATTCCTCCCATAAATGAATATTCACTGATTCGTATATCAGCGCTGGCAGGAAACTTAAGGCTTCTGGCCTTTTCCTCATCTTCAGGAGTTAAATAAATAGTCATGAACTCCTTACCGGCCAGCTCTGTTGCTTCCTGTACCTGCTTTTCCAAAAGACGGCCGTATTCTGGAGTCTTCATAAATTCTATGAGCCGCTCCTTCAATTCTGCAAACAGCTTTTCCTTCAGTTCATCCTGTTTCTTTCCGAACTCCCGTTTCATGCCGATCTGCTCCAGAGAAAGCTGTTTGTTGATTTCCCGTTCCATCTGTTCCCGCTCCATGACTACCTGCTGTCTGGCCCGTGCCTTTGCATCCTTTTGATGCTCGGCAAAGGTTTCCTCCAGGGCAGCCGTATATTCGTCAAGCATTTTTGCGCTGCGGGTTCTGGCGTCCTCCATACAGAAGCTCAGGAAATGCTGCAGTTTTTCCTCAGTTGTCAAGATGACCACCTCTTTCCTATAGTTTTAATCCGATGGCTTCGTTTACATAATCTGTAATAAAGTCCGGCTTGCGGCCTGTTCCATGGCGGTCCGGAATTTCCACGATCAGCGGAAGCCTCCGGTTCAGCTTCACATCATTGATGATGTCCGGAAACTCTCTTCCGAATTTTTCCGTCAAAAGGACGATTCCGATGTCCCTGTCGGCCAGGACCTTATCCAGTTCACTTTTTAACTCAGCCTTTTCATGGACAACTGCACCTTCTACCCCGGCCAGTCTCATGCCGGTCCAGGTATCCACGTTGTCACTGATCAGATACATTTTCATTGTTACAGCTTTCCTAAGATCATGAAAGAGATGATCAATCCGTAGAGACACACACCTTCGGCAAGGCCAACGAAGATCAGTGATTTACCAAGGATAGAACCATCTTCGCTGATGGCTCCAAGAGCGGCGCTGGCAGCAGCAGAAACGGCAATTCCGCCTCCGATGCAGGCAAGACCGGTGGAAAGGGCGGCTGCCAGATATCCCATGCCGGCAACTGTTCCTGATACGGCGGCAGCAGTTTCCTCAGCAGAAGCGCTGCCGCTGAACATGAAGATACTGGATACCATAAGGGTTCCGAAGAATAAGAATGCATTGACACCCAGGGCGGTTTTATAACGGCCCTTTGTCTTTTCTCCTGCGGCAAAGGCGCCGAGAGGAAGGACAATGCTTAAGGTTAATGCGGCTGCAAATATGATTTTTACTAAATTAGACATAGGATTTACCTCCGATATGGTTTTTAATTTTTCTTTCCGTAGGGCTTAAATTCACGGCCGGTTCCACGGTAGAAACGGCTGAATAATTCGTAATATTCCAGACGAAGGACCTGAATTCCCACGATCAGTCCTTCCATGCCGCAGACAAATAAATTTCCAAGAACTACAACCAGCCAGTTGGGATTTCCTGCTTCTGCTCCGGACAGCATGAGCACCACCTCCATCATGGCCGCATGGCTGATTGCAAATGCGCCGACACGGACAAAGGAAAGGGTGTTGGAAAAATAGCTTAAAAGTACTTCAAACAGCTCGAAAAAGCCCTGGACCACAAACATGCCTTTGCCCCCATGGCTTGTATGGGCTTTTTTCTCCGCCAGATGGGTCAGCGGCTCCTTAAAGAACATGAGTCCCAAAGGAATGATAAAGAGAATGATCAAAAGCAAGGTGGCCGGAAGGGGCCTTCCTGTCATGTAAAGGGCTATAGTCAGCACAAGGCTGGCATAAAAAGCAAGGCCCGCCGCTCCGTTGGTATCAAACCAGATTTTTTCCGTATCATGGGAGCGGACGCTGTTTATGATATTTAAAACCATGGTCATGAGGATGATTCCCATGCCAAGGGCAACCGCAGTGATAAACACTGTATTCAGCTTTCCGATAAAGGGCAGGCTGGTCATATGCTCCATGGGGCGGAGCCATACCGGATCTATGATGTGCTCAAACCCGAATATGCTGCCGAACAGAAAGCCGAATATGGTTGAGAAAAAGCCGCAGCAGGAGATAATGGCTGCCAGGTTCAGCTTCTTTTTCCGGAAGAGGAATAAGCCTCCCAGCAGCAGGCAGAGCCCCTGGCCCACATCCCCGAACATGAACCCGAACAGGAAGGAATAGACGATTCCGATTAAAACCGTTGGGTCGATTTCGTTGTAGGCGGGAAGGCCGTACATGCCGATGAACATTTCAAAGGGCCGGAACAGCTTGGGATTTTTCAGCTTGGTGGGCGGCTTGCTTAAAATGTTGTTGTGGTCATCCTCCGCAAAGAAAAAGGTTTGTTTGTCATCGGCAATTTCCTTCTGAAATGCCGCTGCATCCCGGCTGCTCATCCAGCCGCAGAGAATGTAAAAGGTGTTTACATCCTTTTTTGTGCAGGCTGCCAGCTTCCGGACGTTGAAGTTTTCAGAATAGGTCTCCAGCCTGTGCAAAGCAGCGGATAAATCTTCTTTCCGCTGGGAAAGCATCTGGGCTCTTTGACTGCGAAGCCGGTCTAAATCTGACTGGATGGCATCTATATCCTCCTGAAGGGAGTGGATGGCATCGGTAGGAGTTCCCTTGTATTCATCGGGCAGGAAGAAACGCTCAAAATGCATGGAGGCATAAATGGCGTCAATCTGGTTTGATATGGTTTCAGGTGCAAAGTAAACCAGCCATACATAATCCTGATCTTCCCGGCATTTGTAAAGGACGGTATCAATGGTATCGTAGACATAGTCCTGGAATTTCCTGTAGTATTCATGGGAAATCCGCCCAAAGCGGAATTTGATGTACTTAAAATGAAGGATGGAGCTTAAGTCATAATTAAGTCCTACAAAGGGCAGGATGCGGTCCAAAGATTCCTGAAGGGAATTCTGTTTGGATAAAAGCTCCTGTTCATCCTTTGTAAAGTCCTGCACCTGCCGGTCAATTTCCTCCACCATGTCAGCGGCCTGCTGGACCGAAATCTCTCTGCGTGAGGGTTCCAGGCCCGGAAGCAGCTTTGCCAGCTCCACAGCTTTCTGGTAAGTCTCCCGGTAGGGGTTTGTTTCAATATAAGGCCTTAAGTTTTTCACCGTCTTTAATTCCGACAGGGCATTTTCCAGGTGGATCTCATACTTTGACAAGTAGGTGTCAATAACCCGGTCAATGTCCTCTTTTGGTCCGGTGATGCTTAAGAATTTCATCTTTTCTATCACGAAATGGCAGCCTCCTTTACTGTGCGACTACATAAGAGATAATTTCTTCCGGATTTACGCTGTACCGGATACTCTCTATGAGTGTGATGATTTTTTGAATTTCTTCTTCTTTAAAATAGAGATATGAATTCAGCACAGCAATGGAGTAAGGATTTTGCTGGCTGGCTAAGCGGTAAATTTTACCCAGAGCCTTTTGGGTAAGGCTTTCTAAGTCCGGCCGGTCCCTGGCCTCTAAGTCTGTGAGGCGGCCGTAAAAGGTGGATCTTAAAGCGCCGTAAAACTCATCATCCGAGGCGGCCTCCACCATCTTTGTAACCTGTTCCCTGGTCAACTGGTAATGGATAGGGATCAGGAGGGAATAAATGTCTGCGGACTGCAGATGGTAATACTTTTTGGAACGGTATATCCACTGGATATTCAGTAAATCCATCCGGCTTCCAAAGCAGCGGGAAAGAATTTTCCTTTCCTTCCGGGTTAAATGCCTGCCCATGACCTTCCAGGTGCTTTTAAAGTACAGAAGGTCTAAACGGACCTCGTAATCGAATAAGGCGGGCTGTTTTCCATCTTCCAGTTCGGCCAAAAGACCGTAATAAATGGATCCTTCCAGGTTTGCAATGAAGGAAGAAATATCAGAGGAGGAGGAAAGCTTCACCAAATCCAGCCGGGAATGCTTATCAAAAAACTCCCGGAATGCCAGAAGATCGATGTCTGGGCGGCTGCGGCCCATGGCATTGCGGAAGCATTTTTTAATAAGTCTGATTTCAAAGTGCATAAAATACAGGTCGAGGAATTTGCGCTGGTCTAAGTTTGCGAACCGGTAGAGCTTTGCAAAATCCTGATAAAGAGAAAGAATCAGGCGCTGCTCAATAACTCCCCGGTGAAGTTCCCCTTCCAGGTTTTGAAACACGCCTTCATAAGCGGGAAGGCGCCGCAGATATTCCACTGCGTCGGAAACTGTTTCAAGGGACGCCATGTCCCGGAAATGGCCTTCCGTGATTAAGCGGCTTTCCATGGCACGTACCTTGGTAGTAATGCCGCTGTAGGATAGCAGGTCTCCCATGGAATCACTCCTTTGTTATAGTATGAAATAAATTCTCTGCGTATTGGGTATGGTGCTCTTTGAATTGCTTCTCCATGGTTTCCAGAAGCTTTTGGGAATCGCTTTGCTGTTTTTTTAAACGCTCATTCATGGAAATTTCCATGCTGGCTCTCAGTTCCTCCAGCTCTTTTTCCGTTTCCTTTTCCAACTGGGCGTCAAATGCAGCAGTGCGTTCCTCCATTTCTTTAAAAAATGTCTTTTTTCTCTGAGCCGCTGCTTCCATAATAGAGGTTGCAGATGATTCAATTTCGGATATTTTTTCAATCACAGCATCCATATCATGCCCTCCTTTCCTTTAAATACATCATTGACTCATAACTCTCATAATACTACTATTTTAAAAAAAAGCTATAAAAATATAAAAAAAGCAGGGGCAACGGAGTATCCTCCGGCGCCTCTGCCTTTAAATCTGCAGGGAATGTCAGGGGGTGCTTCTAAGAACTTTCCGAAACCGGGGAAGTTTCTTCTGTTTCTTCGGTTTCAGCTTCTGATACAGTTAAAAATTCAGTGGCAACGTATGCCTCTCTGCCTTCAAACATAATGACGGTCCATTTGTCATCGTAGGTATCCACATAATCAATGACAGTGCCGCTTGCCAGACTGCCCAGACGGGTGCTTTCCGTAGACGGTTCTGAGCGCACATTGAGTTTGCTTGATGTGGTGTAAATCTTAGGGGCCTCTGTTGACGGTGCGGCAGTCTCCGGCGGTGTCTCTGTAGGAAGCATAGCTTCTGTTGACACCTCTGGGGAAGTCTGGGAGGCTGTGGTTTCCTTTTTATCGCCTTTTCCGGGCACCAGCTTTACAAATATCATTACAACCACTAAAAGAGCCAGGAAAATAAGTGCCGGCTTTAATAAATCGTAGGGATCAAAGCCGCGGTTTCTGGAACGCCTTCTGCTTCTGCTTTGAGAGGAAACTCTCTGGCCGTTACGGGAAACCGCCCTCTGGGGAGGTCTCTGGGAAGATCTGGTTCCTGTCTGCCTTGTTCCGGAGGGTCTGGCTCCCGATTGCCGTTCTCCCGTTCTTTGGGAGGCGGGCCTTGTGCCGGTACTTCTTGGGGTTCCGGTCCTGGAAGTCTCGCTTCCCGGAGCCCTTCGGGAAGAGGCATTGCGGGAGGTGATGGGCACAGTGCTGAAAGAGCCTGGCTGATGGCTCATGGAAGACGCATTCTGTCTGCCAAGTCCCAGAAGACCGCCAAGGGTATGGACTTCCTGACCCAGAAGCTGACAAGCTTCATTGGCATCATAGGGGCTGTCATCGCCTTCATGAACGGCTTTGTTTCCAAGCATACGGATTCGATGGTAGTGATCCTTAGTGGCCTGGGAAATAAAACGTCCTTCAAATAACTGGTCAATGCTGTCGGCTAAGTCGCCTTCCACGATCAGGGCTCTTTCTCCTAAAAAGTTCACAATGTATTCCAGGGTTTGGCGGGCTTTGATCATGGACATATTATGCTGTTTCTGGCTTAAGAGTGTTTCGGTCTCTCTTAGGCCCTGCTGGACTCTGGCCCAAAAACTGTTATCTGTGGTTCCCATATATATTTCCTCCTTTGCAAAACGGTTATATGCCATATATACAGATATTATACTAGATTATTACGAATTGCGCACCTGTTATTTTGTCGAAATTAGATTTGAAAGGAAAAAGTAAAAAATAGCCGTCTTGCCATGAATCCATTTTGTATGATACAATCAATTGAAAATGCCAAGGCAGTTTTAGAAGACGAAGCGAAAAGAGGAATTACAATATGAGGTTACGTCACATACCAGGCTCAGAAGAAGAAATCGCAGGCAGCCCATATGTGGTCCAGAATCCCTCTGAAAAAAAGGGGAACTGGAAAGAAGTATTTGGAAATGAAAATCCCATAGAAATAGAGGTGGGCATGGGAAAGGGCCGTTTTATCATGGAACTGGCTTCCCTTCACCCGGAAATTAATTATGTAGGAATTGAACGTTATCCCAGCGTGCTTTTGAGAGGGCTTCAAAAACGGGCCGGGCTGGAGCTTGACAATATTTATTTTATGTGTGTGGATGCCAGGAACCTGGGAGATATTTTTGAGAAGGGGGAGGTACAGAAGATATACTTAAACTTTTCCGATCCCTGGCCCAAGGACCGCCATGCAAAGCGCAGGCTGACATCTGAGGAATTTATGGCGGTTTATGACACCATCTTAGGGCCGGAGGGCGTTGTGGAGTTTAAAACCGACAACAAAGGACTGTTTGAATATTCTCTGGAATCCATTCCCCGGGCAGGGTGGAAGATAAAGGAACATACCTTTGACTTACATCACAGTGAAATGGGAGAAGGAAATGTGATGACAGAATATGAGGAGAAGTTTTCCTCTAAAGGAAATCCCATTTACAAGCTGGTGGCAGGCAGAGCCTGATTTTATGGAAACCGGCGTCAAGGCTTTAAACCTGGACGCCGGTTTTGCATATAATAAGGCAAAAGGAAACGAACATGGAGCCGTGGCTATGGGAATGAAAAATAAAATTACTGGAAAACTTCTCCAGGCAACCAGCGATAAGGCGGATCTGAACCGGAAAATGCTCATTTTGAATAAATCTTTTGTAGAAGTGAACAAAACCCTGGGCGGAAGTTCAAAGAAAAATAAGAATAATAAATAAATTTATAATACTTGTGAAATTTTTGTAAAAAAGGTGTTGACTTTTGACGGATAGAGATATATAATTACACTCGTGCCTGAGACATGGCACAACAAAAGACAAGCAAGCGCCTTTAGCTCAGTTGGTAGAGCAGTAGACTCTTAATCTATTTGTCCAGGGTTCGAGTCCCTGAAGGCGCATCAAAAGTTCCGGTTTTGCAGACAGAGAGCTGTGGGGTTGGGGCTTTTATTTTGCGTGGATTTAGGCGGTTTGTGAGACTTTATTTAATATGAACGGGACAAATGAGGGAGTGGATGCCGGAAAGGTATCCGCTTTATTTTTTTGTAAGGTAATTCAAATATTTGCTGTGTAATCCCGCTGTCCAGGGCATAGTAACCCTTAGTTGCAACCGTCAGTTGCGTAATTTATAAGTGATGTTGATAGCATGCAACCTCAATAACTGCTATAATTTGCTTAAGATATCTTACTGAAAGTGTTTCAGACATGATTCAATTGTTCTATAAAAGAGGGAGGCAAAAATGATCTTAGCAGATAAAATACTGGAATTAAGAAAAAGCAACGGTTGGTCCCAGGAGGAACTGGCAGAAAAGCTGAATGTGTCCAGGCAATCCGTATCCAAATGGGAAAGTGCGGCGGCAATTCCAGATATGAACCGTATACTGGAATTATCAAAAGTATTTGGCCTAACCACAGACTACCTATTAAAAGATGAGATGGAATCCGCCACTTATTCCGAAACAGACGAAAGCGATAATTATGTGAAGGTATCCCTTCAGACAGCAAACGAATTTATAAAGGATAAAGCAATTCATGGCAAATGGACCTCACGTGGGGTGGTGCTTTGCATTCTTTCGCCGGCACTTTTGATTTTGCTGATAGGTTTAGCAGACAACAACATGGGCATTGGTGAGAGTCTTGCCATCGGACTTGGGATAGCAGCAATTCTCATTATGGTTTCAATTGCTGTAGGTATTTTCATTATCACCAGTTCAAAGATGGAGCAATACAAGTACTTGGACGATAATGAATTTGAGCTGGAATATGGACTGCAAGGGATATTGAATGAGCGAAAAGAGAGATTCAAACCGAAATATGTACAAAACACAGCGATTGGTGTAATTTTGTGTATTCTTGCTGCATTGCCACTCATTATGGCAGGTGTAATGGAGGCACCAGAAATTATTGTTATAGGATTTGTCGTACTGCTGTTGGTTCTGATTGCCATAGGGGTTTACCTGTTAATCAATGCCGGTACAGTGAAAAATTCCTATGACCTCCTTCTCGGTGAAGGAGAATATACACCAGAGGAGAGAGAAAGCGCTAAAAAAGTTGAAAAAATTGCAAGCATTTACTGGCCGGCAGCGACAGCAATTTACTTGGGATGGAGCTTCGTTACAAGTGACTGGCATATCACTTGGATTGTGTGGCCAATTGCAGGTGCACTGTTTGGCGGCGTCACGGCAGTAATAGGAGAATCGGTAAAGGATAGAAAGTAGTATAAAAAATCAGCATTTAGTCAAAAAAAACTCCTGGAGACGGCCATCTTCAGGGGTTTGCTTTTGGTTTCCTTGCTTATTCCGAATCCTCATCCGAAAGTGATTTCATATGTTTTTTGATCATGGTGCGAAACTGGCTGACCGTAATGCCCAATTCCTGGCTTGCAGTTTCCAGGGTATGAAGACGCTGGGTCCATTTTTCATAGACAGGATAGAATTCCTCCGGAATGGGTGAGGGAAACCGTCCCAGATGCTTTCCCTGGGCCTTTGCAATGGCAATTCCTTCCGCCTGTCTCTGCCGGATGCTTTCCCGCTCAGATTGGGCAACATAGGAGAGGAGCTGGAGAACAATATCGGAAATCAGAGTACCGACTAAGTCCTTGTTGGTCCTGGTATCCAAAATAGGCATATCTAAAATCACAATATCAGCCTTTTTGTTTTTGACAATTTCACGCCATTCTTCTTGAATATCATCATAGTTCCTGCCCAAACGGTCGATACTTTTCACAACAAGAACATCGCCCTCTTTAAGCTTGCGTTTCAGTTTCTGATACTGGGGTCTGTTAAAATCTTTTCCTGACAGCTTATCATAAAATAGATTCTTTTCAATGATTCCCCAGTGCAAAAGTTCCTTTTTCTGCCGTTCAATATTTTGATCCAATGATGATACACGCATGTATCCATAAAAATTTTTCATAAAAAAACCTCCCTACCACTCATTATGGCAGGGAATGATAGAATTTATTATAAAAACCCACCTGTTATAAAGGTGTACCTTTATAACAAATAATTCCCGCATATTGTAACCAATATAGTGTATAACAAAATTAGACAAATTACAACAGAAAATAAATTTGCTCTTGTATTAACTTAAGAAATTATGCCAACGAAAGATTATAAAATAAAAAACAATGTTCATGCTATATAAGTGTGTGATATTATGGATAAAAGGATTTTATATCATGTGGGTAAAAGTGAATTCAAGAAGGAGAAATACTATATGAACCTTAAACCATATTCGAGAAAAGCACATTATTATGAAACTGACCAGATGGGTATTATCCACCATGCAAATTATATTCACTGGCTGGAGGAGGCCAGAGTGGATTTTATGGAGCAGATGGGCTTTGGCTATGACCGTGCCGTCAGCTCCGGAATCGACTTTGCGCTGCTTGGCATATCCTGCGAATACAAGTCCATGGTTCGGTTTAATGACACAGTGAACATCCAAGTGTCCATAACCTCCCTGACTCCCGCTAAAATGACCGTTGAGTATCAGATCACTGATGCGGAAAGCGGCAAGCTGCGGGCCGTGGGAGAAAGCAGACACTGTTATTTTGATGCCAACAAAAAGCGCCCGGTTTCTTTGAAAAAGGTTCTGCCGGAATTGTATGATTTGTTTGCTTCTCTTTACGCGGAAGAGTTATGAGGGATATAACAAGTGCCTGCTGCACATTTACCTGTGAAGCAGGCACTTGTTTTAAGTCAAGACTGGATTGCAATTTTCCCGCTCTGCGTTCAGCTTGTTGGAAGACTCTCCAGGGCTGCCTAAATAAAACGTGAATAAAGCAACAAGTTATTGTTTTCATATAATTAAAGGCAGGATTTTGAGGAATTGTGAAGGAAGGGCAACATAAAAGGAGCTTGTAAAAATTGCAGATATAAGAATCGGGGCAATTTGTGTAGATCGCTAACAGATCTTATCAGTGGGGGAAAGTAACTAACATAGTGGTTGATTTATATAGGAGTTGGAGAGGTCTTGACATGTTAATAAGGAATGGTAATGAAATGCATTTGATAAAAATTAAATTGAGCGGTTAAATGTAACATGGGTTAAAGTTTCTGCTCATAGAGAAACGGAATAACCTCTTCAAGTTTGATGTTCAATACGTAAGCAAACTCCTCGCAAAGCGTTTTTTCAGCATCTTTGAGAAAGTCTTCATCAGAAATCTGTAGTTTCTTATCTTTACTTGTGTTTTTCAGCTCTTGTCTGCGCCAACGTAAAGTTTTTATCATTTTTAAAAGTTCGGAACGGTTGCCATCTGCAAGAATCCGGCTGTAAAATTCTTTGCGCTCACGATTATCCTTAATCCAAGTGAAATCATTCCCTGACATTTTCCTAACCAGAGTAAAAATTTCATCGGCAGTGAGAATGTGGCGGACTTCAGTTTTTCTTTTGTTGCTTATAGCTGGAATATATACTGTCGAGGTCATATGGTAAACGGGTTTGAGTACAAAATATTGGCGGACTTTTTCATCCATGCACATATCCTGTAATCCGGCAACCTTACAAATACCATGACTTCCGTATATGATGACATCACCTATGTTCATAATATTTCACCTCTTTCTAATAAACTAAAAAAGTGTGGTTCACTAAAACTGGATTTGCATCCCCTCAAAGCAAACTACACGTTTATTAATTCTATTATAGCACAGTTGTAGATGGAATGATACGGTAATGTTCTCCAAAAATTATGACTATATTAAGGAGTAATTTATAAAATCGCTGATGAATGATCCTATAAACTGAAATCGGCAATGAGCATCAGAAATAAAAAAACAAGCCGCCTGCTCCGACTTTCATAAGTCGCAGCAGGCGGCTTGTTCTCTTTGTGGCCGAAGCGGCAGGTTTAGATCAGAGCTGCCGTAATAATTGCCATCTTATAAACTTCTTCCGCATTGCAGCCTCTGGAGAGATCGTTAATGGGGGCATTCAGACCCTGTAAAATAGGACCGAAGGCCTCGAAGTTTCCTAAACGCTGTGCGATCTTATAGCCGATGTTGCCTGCGTTGATATTTGGGAAGATAAAGGTGTTGGCATGTCCTGCAACCAGAGAATCAGGAGCCTTTGTCTTTGCTGTTTCAAGAGATACAGCGGAGTCAAACTGAAGCTCTCCTTCTACCGGGAAGTCTAAGTTCATAACCTTTAAACGTCCAGCCGCATTCCGTACCTTATCGACAGACTCGCCTTTTCCGGAACCAAGAGTGCTGTAGGAAAGCAGGGCTACTTTTGGCTCAATGGAGAATGTCCTGGCTGTTCTGGCTGTTTCCAGAGTGATTTCAACCAGCTCGTCCTCGGTTGGGTCTAAGTTAATGGCGCAGTCACCCATGGCATACAGCTCGTTTCCGTTTTCTGAAGGACGGGAGAGAATGAAACAGCTGGATACAATCTTGCTGCCTGGCTTTGTTTTGATCAGCTGTAAAGCCGGTCTTACAGTATCTGCTGTGGAATAGGTAGCGCCTCCTAACAGACAGTCTGCCAGACCCATCTTAACCAGCATGGTTCCGAAGTAGTTGGCTTTTTTCAGGGCCTCGATGCAGGCAGCCTTGTCCATCTTTCCTTTTCTCAGCTCCACCATCTTTGTTGCCATCTCATCCATTCCTTCGTACTGAAGGGGATCTATTTTTTCAATTCCGTCGATGGACCAGCCGCAGGCTTTGGCTGCTGCGTCTATTTCCTCTGGTTTTCCCAGGAGAATAGGGGCCATAATGCCGTCTTTATGCAGTCTGCTTGCTGCTTCCAGGATTCTTGGATCAGTGCCTTCCGTGAAGACGATTTTTCTTTCCTGCTCTTTCAGCTTGGAAATCATATGCTCAAACATGTTTTTTTCCTCCGTTATTCAGATAGTGTTTATACTATTAAAGTATATACCTAAAGACATATATAAATCAACAGAGTTTTCCTCTTTTTCAGGACTGGTCCTAAAAAAGTACAAAATCCGAAAAGGGTTTTAAACGTTTTGTAGAATTTGTTGACATAAGAATGAAAATGAGGGGTGAATGGGCTCCTTTTTTTCATTAATTCTGCAATAATTTCCCGCCTGTTAGTCAGTAATTACAAGGAAATGAAAAGGTGTAAAGTAAAACTATGTGCAAAGTGCCAAATTATAATATTTTTTTAGGTGAAAAAACCTGAAAAAATACCTCTGAAAATAGGTGTCCATATGATTGGGCCGCAATAAGGGCTAAATATTGAACAGGAATTTTAAAAATATGACCGTGTAAATTGTTCCAATTATTCAAACAATTACACTTTTTCGCGTGGTGCCGTGATTTACCCGAAAAGTTGACATTTAAAAAAGATGAACGTATGATACATTCTGTACAGCACAATTGTATTATTACGAGTACAATTTTAAAAAGCTGGCATGATATACCTAAGGAAAGACCATTTTAATTTAAGAAAGGAAGTGAGCGTTACGGAGGATTTGGCAGAAAAGCTGATGGAAGAGCTGAATTGCGAAACAGTGTTTACCATTCCCTTATTCGGCGGCATTCCCATTTCTGAGTCCGTAGTGGTAACATGGATTATCATGGCTGCCCTGACTCTCCTTTCCATCGTCCTGGTAAGAAATTTAAAAGTAGAGAACCCTGGAAAGAAGCAGATGGCCCTGGAAACGGCAGTCAGCGGAATGTATGGTTTTTTTGAAGACCTGGTAGGAGAAGAAGGAAAGCGTTATATTCCTTATCTGATCTCAGTGGCAATTTATCTGGGAGTGGCTAATTTGATCGGTCTGGTGGGCTTTAAGCCGCCTACCAAGGATTTAAATGCCACGGCAGCGCTTGCTGTCATGAGTATTGTTCTGATTGAATATGCGGGATTCCACAAAAAGGGAACAAAAGGTTTTATCAAGAGCTTTGCAGAGCCGGCAGCCATTATAGCTCCCATCAACATCCTGGAGTTATTTGTTAAACCCCTTTCTCTGTGCATGCGGTTGTTTGGCAATGTGCTGGCCTCCTTCGTTGTGATGGAGCTGCTTAAGCAGTTGGCCGCCCCCCTTGTACCAATTCCGTTTTCCATTTATTTTGATATTTTTGACGGATTGATCCAGGCATATGTATTTGTATTTTTAACCGCTCTTTTCATTAAAGAGTCGGTGGAGTAAACGAAATGTAAATGAAAAGGAGAGTTTATTATGTTAATAGCAATTGGAGCAGGAATCGCAGTATTTACAGGTATTGGAGCAGGAATCGGAATCGGCATGGCAACCTCTAAGGCAGTGGATGCCATTGCAAGACAGCCGGAGGCAGAAGGCAAGATCAGCAAGGCATTGCTTTTGGGCTGCGCCCTTGCAGAGGCAACCGCCATCTATGGTTTCGTTATCGCCCTTCTTATCATCTTATTCCTGAAATAATAAATACCGGGAGTGAAGTGAAGGAATCAGAAAGAAAGGCAGGTGGCAGGGATGCTTAGACTGGATATGAATCTGGTATGGAACATCATAAATCTCATAGTCCTGTATCTTTTGCTGAAGCATTTTCTGCTGAAGCCGGTCATGGATGTGATGAACAAACGGCAGGCAATGATTGAGCAGAATATTTCAAATGCCAGAGCATCAGAAGGGCAGGCAGAGGTTCTTAAGAAACAATACGAAGAAAAGCTGGCCGCTTCCTCAGAGGAAGGCCGAATGCTGGTTGAAGACGCCAGGGCCCAGGCAGGGGTGCAGTATGACCGCATCTTAAAGGAGGCCCAGGAGAATGCAGACCGTCTCATGAAGGAGACCCGGAAAAAGGCGGAAGCCGATCAGGAAAGGGCCATGCGGGAAGCAAAGGCCCAGATTGCAGGTCTGGTTCTGGCTGCAACGGCCAGGGTGGTAAACCAGGAAGTGAGCGCAAAGACCAATCAGGCTATTTACGACTCATTTTTAGCAGAAGCAGGTGATTCTTATGACGCAGGCAGCCATTAATTACGGGCAGGTGCTGTATGAGCTTTCTATCCCGGAAGAGGCGGTAGAAGAAGCGGCCCTGATCTTGAAAACAGTTCCTCAGCTTAAAGAGGCCCTTTGCAGCCCGGTGATAGGAAAAAACAGCAGGCGCCGGATCATTGACCGGGTATTTCCGGCGGAGATCAGAAACTTTTTAAAGGTTCTGGCAGACCATCAGAGTATGGATTTAGCAGAGGATATTTTTAAAGCATGGCAAGCCAGGGTCTGTGAACAGAAGGGGATTCTGGAAGCTTCCCTTTTCTATGTGACAGAGCCGGAAGAAGAGCAGATTCGGGAAATCAAAGCTATGCTGTGTAAAAAATACGGAAAAAAAGATGTCAGGCTTTGCCTGATCCAGGATTTAAGCTTAATCGGCGGATTCATTCTCCGGGTGGGAGATGTGGAAACGGATTGGAGCTTAAAGGGGCGTTTCAGGCAGTTGGAGCAGAAAATTATGCGGAGGTGAAAAACGTGGCTTCCATCAGTTCAGATGAAATTATTTCTATATTAAGAAGTGAAATTGAAGATTATGATACTCATGCCAGGGACCAGGAAGTGGGAACTGTCATCAGCGTCGGCGACGGCATTGCAGCGGTCTATGGAATTGATCATGCGATGTACGGCGAAATCGTTATGTTTGAAAATGGCTTAAAGGGCATGGTGCAGGATATCAGAAGAGAGGATATCGGCTGCATTTTGTTCGGACCGGACCGGGAGGTAAGGGAAGGCAGCAAGGTGACGAGAACGAAAAAGCGGGCAGGAATTCCGGTGGGAGAAGGCTTTCTCGGAAGGGTGGTCAATGCTTTGGGAGCCCCGGTGGATGGAAAGGGAGATATTATTTCCGACGACTACCGTCCCATTGAAAATGAAGCTCCCGGAATCATTGACCGGAAAAGCGTGTCTGTGCCTATGGAGACAGGAATTCTTGCTATTGACTCCATGTTTCCCATCGGACGGGGACAGAGAGAGCTGATTATCGGAGACAGGCAGACGGGAAAGACTTCCATCGCAGTGGATGCCATATTGAACCAGATGGGAAAAGATGTGATCTGCGTTTATGTGGCTGTAGGCCAGAAGGCTTCTACAGTGGCAAAGCTGGTGAACACCTTAAACCACCACGGAGCCATGGATTACACCATTGTCTTATCATCGACAGCCAGCGAACCGGCTCCCATGCAGTATATTGCGCCTTATTCGGGAACGGCTCTGGCAGAATATTTCATGCATAAGGGAAAAGACGTACTTATCGTTTATGATGATTTGTCAAAGCATGCGGTGGCTTACCGTGCTCTTTCCCTGCTTTTAGAACGTTCTCCGGGCCGTGAGGCTTATCCGGGTGACGTATTCTATCTCCATTCCAGGCTTTTGGAGCGTTCCAGCAGGTTAAAGGATGAACTGGGAGGCGGCTCTTTGACAGCTCTTCCCATCATTGAAACCCAGGCAGGAGATGTTTCAGCGTATATTCCTACCAATGTCATATCCATTACTGACGGACAGATATTTTTGGAAAGCGACCTGTTCTTCTCCGGTATGAGACCGGCAGTCAATGTGGGACTTTCCGTATCCCGTGTGGGCGGAGCGGCTCAGACCAAGGCTATGAAAAAGGCGGCAGGAAGCCTTCGTATTGATCTGGCCCAGTGCCGTGAGATGGAGGTGTTCACTCAGTTCAGTTCTGATCTGGATGCGGCTACCAGAGAGCAGATTTTATATGGAAGAGGCCTTACAGAGCTGTTAAAGCAGCCTTTGTACCATCCTTTAAGTCTGAGGGATCAGGTGATCAGCCTGGTTGCAGCAGGAGGACGGATGCTTCTTGATGTGGAGATTCCAAAGATCAAGGAGTTTCAGAGGGAAATGCTGGCTTTCTTTGAGGAATCCCATCGGGAAATCGGAAAGGAAATTGAAGAGAGCAAGGTCCTGTCTGATGGGCTGAAGCAGAGAATTCTTGAGGCAGTGGCTGAATTTAAAGAGAAGCGGGTGTAGGATATGGCAAATGCGAGAGAAATACAAAGCAGGATGAACAGCATCAAAAGCACCATGAAAATAACCAATGCCATGTATACCATTTCCTCGTCAAAGCTAAAAAAAGCAAGAAAGGCTCTGACGGATACGGAGCCTTACTTCTACGCCCTTCACCGAACCATTGACCGGATTATCAGGCATACTCCTGACATTGAGGACCCTTATCTGGATACCAGACCGGAGATCAGGAAAGAGGACCGGAAAATTGGGTACATTGTGGTAACCGCAGATAAAGGGATGGCAGGGGCTTATAATCACAATATTTTCAAGCTGGCCCAGGAACAGATTGATAAAGGTGGAAAACCCTTTCTGTTTGTGGTAGGTGATCTGGGACGGCAGTATTTTGCTAAAAAGGGCATACCCATGGAGCATAATTTTCTCTATACGGTGCAGAATCCCAACATGAGCCGGGCCAGGATCATTGAGGAAGAGGTAGTGGATTACTTTCTGTCAGGAAAGCTTGACGAGGTACATTTAATCTACACCAGAATGGTCAATGCCATGAAAATGGAGGCTGAAATCATCCAGCTTCTCCCAATTCCCAGACAGCGGCTGACTCTGCCCATCCCCATTGACGTGCATCTGGAGGAGATTGCCATGAAGCCCTCTCCTCAGGCTGTTATCAATTCCATTGTGCCCAATTACATCGCAGGATTTATTTACGGAGGCCTGGTGGAATCCTATTCCAGCGAGCAGAATTCCAGGATGATGGCAATGCAGGCTGCTACAAAAAGCGCCCAGGATATGCTTGACGAGCTGGCGATTACCTATAACCGGGTCCGGCAGGCGGCCATTACCCAGGAGATCACCGAGGTGATCAGCGGTGCAAAGGCCCAGAAGAAGAAAAGGAAGAAGGCGTAATCAACTATGAATAAGGGAAAGATCGTTCAGGTCCTGGGACCTGTCGTAGATGTAGAATTTATAGAAGGCAGTGACCTTCCCCGCTTGAAGGACGCCCTTGAAGTGGATAACGGGGGAAAGCGCTGCATGATGGAAGTGGCTCAGCATATGGGAAATAACACGGTCCGCTGCATTATGCTGGCCTCCAGCGAAGGCTTGTGCAGAGATATGGAAGTGACTGCTACGGGAGACGGAATCAAGGTGCCCGTAGGAACCCAGACCCTGGGACGTCTTTTCAATGTCCTGGGAGACACCATTGACGACGGAGAAAAGCTGGAAGGAGGCCCGGAATGGGTCATTCACAGAGAGCCGCCTTCCTTTGAGGAACAGAGCCCGGTTGCTGAGATTCTGGAAACGGGAATCAAGGTCATCGACCTTCTGGCTCCTTATGCAAAGGGCGGAAAAATTGGTTTGTTCGGCGGTGCAGGTGTAGGTAAGACGGTTCTCATTCAGGAGCTGATTCATAATATTGCCACAGAGCATGGCGGATATTCTATCTTTACCGGTGTTGGAGAGCGTTCCCGTGAGGGAAATGACCTCTGGACTGAAATGGGAGAGTCTGGTGTTATTGAAAAGACCGCCCTGGTGTTCGGTCAGATGAACGAGCCGCCGGGTGCCCGTATGCGGGTTGCTGAAACAGGACTTACCATGGCGGAGTATTTCCGTGATGAAGAGCATAAAAATGTGCTTCTGTTTATTGACAATATTTTCCGTTTCACCCAGGCCGGTTCTGAGGTTTCTGCCCTTCTTGGGCGTATGCCCTCTGCCGTGGGCTATCAGCCTACCCTGGCCACGGAAATGGGAGAATTGCAGGAGAGAATTACTTCTACTAAGAATGGTTCTGTCACTTCCGTACAGGCGGTTTATGTGCCTGCCGATGACTTGACGGATCCGGCTCCTGCCACCACCTTTGCCCATCTGGATGCCACTACGGTATTGTCCAGAAAGATCGTGGAGCAGGGTATTTACCCGGCTGTTGATCCCCTGGAATCCAACTCCCGTATTCTGGAGCCGGATGTGGTGGGAGAAGAGCATTATGAGGTGGCCCGCAGGGTGCAGGAAATCCTTCAGAAATACAAGGAGCTTCAGGATATCATCGCCATTCTGGGCATGGAGGAACTGGGAGATGATGACAAGACCACGGTTTACCGGGCCAGAAAGATTCAGAGATTCTTGTCCCAGCCATTTACTGTGGCGGAAAACTTTACGGGCGTAAAAGGGAAATACGTTCCTCTTAAGGAGACAATCCGCGGATTTAAGGCCATTGTGGACGGTGACATGGACCAGTATCCGGAAACGGCATTCTTTAATGTGGGAACCATTGACGAGGTCATTGAAAAAGCCGGAAGTTTAGAGGCTTAGGCAGGAGGTGCTGTCTGTGAGTACAAAAACATTTTATCTTCATGTGATTGCCAGTGACAAGAAATTTTTCAACGGCTTATGTCAGACCCTGGTTCTGCCTCTGGAAGATGGGGAAAAGGCAATTCTTCCCCACCACGAAGACATGGTAATTGCCCTGACGACCGGAGAAATCCGTCTCCTTGATGAAAATGACCAGTGGATTTACGGAGTGGTGGGAAGCGGTTTTGTGCAGATTGTCAATAACCGTGTGACCATGATCGTGGACACCGCCGAGCATCCCGATGAAATCGATGAACGGCGGGCCCAGGAAGCCAGAGAACGGGCAGAGGAGCAGTTGAGACAGGGGAAGAGCATTCAGGAACATTCTCATTTTGAAGCATCCCTGGCAAGATCCTTGGCAAGACTGCGGGCTAAGGAGAAGTATCACGTTTGATGAGGAAATAGTATAACGAAGAAGCGGCTGGAAAAGTCAATATACCTTTTCTGCCGCTTCTATCCGCCTGGTATACCGGATTAAAAATGATAATATTGAAATCCTGCAATGCCGGACACATTATCAAAGCATATCGTAGACCCAAGACTATGATAAAAGATGTTAAAAGCAAATCGAATGACAGCAAAACAGCTGGAAAAGGTAAATTTCTTTCCCAGCTGTTTTGTCTGCCCGTATGGCCCCTTTCAACTACTCCAGATTAAGTCTCTTTGACAAAATGCGCTCCGTTCCAAAGAAGAATACCCCCAGTTGAATGGCGCCGAAGATAATAGAAAAAATAAAGGACATGTGAAATACATAAGTCATACTTTCCGCAGTAGGCATAGTATCAATAAGGTTGAACAATGACTTTGCAGCAGGTGTGATTGCCGCTATAATCATTAAAAAGCCGCTGATAAAGCTGACCGCCATGGATATTGCGATATAAGCCACAACAGACATCATGATCCGGTGACTGCTTGACAAATGGCCTAAAGCCATGGAAAAGTACATGTGATAAAGCTGCATCATTCCGCTGATGATGACCATAAGGATCAGCTCCAGCAAAAGCAGCGGCCAGGAGGGAACTTCGGAAAGGGCCCGGCCAATGGAATCCCATACATGAGGAGAGGTAATTGCTTTGAAAAACTCTGCGGGGCCTACGGAGCCCAGTATGAGAATGACAATGGATATCATGGCTGCCAAGCTGCTGGCCAGTGACATTACGAATGCCGCCGTGCCCTTTGCGGCGATCAGCTGCCAGGGCTTTACGGGAAGGGTGAACATTAAGTAGCCTTCGTCGCACAAAAGTCCTTTGTAAAACCTCTGTATAATGACGATCAGAGTCAGGACGCTTAAGGCAACCATAACGCCGAAGTAGACAAATATGGAGATTCCCCGGATCAGGCCCAGAAGGCTGCTGACAAATCCCAGGTCATCAAGGTAATCGCTGAACAGGGAGCCAATGCCCATAAATGCGTTGAGTATGGACACAGCGATTACCGCCAGGTAAATGGGTACAAGGGTGCGCACAATAGATTTAAATTCATATTTACAAAGTTTGCCGAACATGTTATTTCCTCCTTTTCTCAATTGCTGTAGGCAAAGATCTCACGGAAAAGCTGGTCCACAGACTTGCCTTCCTGCTCGCGGATATTGTCTACGGTATCATGGCGTACAACCTGGCCGTCTTTGAGAAAAATAACTTCGTCCAGAACCCGTTCAATGTCGGAAATCAAATGTGTGGACAGCATGACAGTGCCGTCTTCGTTGTAGTTGGTTAAAATGGTGTTCAAAATAAAGTCCCGTGCCGCCGGGTCAACCCCGCCGATGGGCTCATCAAGAAGATAAAGCTGGGCCTTGCGGCTCATAATAAGGGCCAGCTGCACCTTTTCCTTGGTGCCCTTAGACATGGTCTTAAGACGGTCCTTAGGCCCGATTCCCAGGGCCTTAAACATCTCCATAGCCTTTGGGCGGTCAAAGTCCTCATAAAAGTCTGCAAAGAAATCCGTCAGATCACTGGCCTTCATCCAGTCGGCAAAATACATGCGGTCCGGCAGATAGGAAATCATTGATTTTGTTTCCACGCCGGGGGCATTTCCGCCGATCTCTAAGGTGCCGGAGCTGGGCTGTAAAAGTCCGCATAAAAGCTTGATAAAAGTGGTTTTTCCAGAGCCGTTGGGTCCCAGAAGACCTACAATGCGACCTCTTCCCACGGTCAGATCGATATGGTTAAGGGCAGGTTTTGCACCGTAAGTCTTGGTCAGGTTCTGCGCGAGAATGAGTTCCTGATTCATATATATTCCTCCTTTTTATTCTGCTCTGCAAGCAGTTCATAGGTCTGCTGGTCTGTGTAGCCCAGAGCCCGCATGGAAGCAAGAAATTCCTCCATCCGTGAATAGGCCAGCTTCTGACGCACGTCATGGATCAGTGACATATCCTCTGTCACCATCCGCCCTGCGGTGCGCCGGGTTTCCACCAGCCCTTTGGTTTCCAAGTCCGCCAGAGCCCGCTGCATGGTGTTGGGGTTAACGCCTGCTTCAGCCGCCAGGGCCCGCACTGTGGGTACAGCTGCGCCGGGAGCATATATTCCGGATACGATGTGCAGTGTGAGCTGCTCTGCAAGCTGTATCCAGATTGGCCGGTCATCGGTCAGTTTCCAGATCATAATGCCGCCTCCTTTTGTGTTGTTGTATTAGGTGATTAATACAATAATATGATCTTTCTAATCATTTGTCAACAGATATCAGAAAAAATTTATTTTTACTTTAAGCAATTTTCCTTTTTTTATGCAGAAACGGAGGTCCGGCAGCTTTTCACACTGCCAAACCTCCGTCTTTTCCGCGGTTTTATTCCGGATTATCCAAGAGCCACGTCTAAAATCATCATAATCAAAAATCCTGCCATCACTCCCAGGGTTCCAGCATTGGAATGCTCCCCTAAGTGGGCTTCGGGAATCAGTTCTTCCACGACTACATATATCATGGCTCCGGCGGCAAAGGACAGCAGCCAGGGCATGAGGGGAACCACACTTCCTGCAATAATTACCGTAAGAATGCCGAATACCGGCTCTACCAGGCCGGACATGCTTCCCCTGAAAAATGCTTTTCCTGAGGAAAGTCCCTCCTGCCTTAAGGGGAGAGAAATGGCGGCTCCTTCCGGGAAGTTTTGTATGCCGATTCCGATTGCCAGGGCAATGGCGGCAGAAAGACTGGAAGAATCGCCTCCCTGCTGGGCGGCAAGAGCGAAGGCCAGGCCCACTGCCATGCCTTCCGGAATGTTGTGAAGGGTAACTGCCATGACAAGAAGAGTGGTCCGCTTCCAGGTGGAAGAGATTCCCTCTGCTTCATTGTTCCTTGTCTGGCTCATATCCGGATGGAGATGAGGCAGGAGAGAGTCTAAAATGATGAGGAATGCCACTCCCAGAATAAATCCTCCTGCGGCCGGAATCCAGCCGATCTGTCCCATAGCCTCTGCTTCTTCAATGGCTGGGATGAGAAGGGACCAGACGGAAGCTGCAATCATAACTCCTGCGGCAAAACCCAGAAAGATTTTCTGGATGGACTGGCCTACCTCATTCCGGAAGAAAAATACCAGTGCAGCCCCTAACGTTGTCATAAGAAATGTGAAGCCGGTGCCTCCGGCAGCCCATAAAATTGGTGTCATGTAAATCCTCCTTTTTGCATTTAATCGATCTATTTTCATTTGAGAGTTTTCTTTTTTAATATAGCACAATCTTCCATATAGTACAATGACATTAAATTCTCTTTCCTTTTTCGACATATTTGTGGTAAAATAGACCTGATTTTACATAGGAAAGGAATCAGTTCAATGAATATTAATATATTATGGAAAAGGCGTTTTGCCCACTCCGCCCTGATGGCGGCAGCGGCCATGACACTGTTATCCGGCTGTGAAAAGACGGATCAAGCGGCAGTTTCCGGCCAGGAAGCCACGCCCTCCATTGTTACCATAACAGAAGAAAAAAAAGAACAGCCGGTCCGCATCCTGGACCAGAGCGGAGGGCTGCTGCCGGAAATAGAAGACGTCCCGGATTTAAAGGAAAATCCCATTCCTGAGTATCTGAGAAACGGAGTAGAGCATCCCATTGTGGCAAGCCTTCAGGAGCGTTTGATGGCTCTGGGCTTTATGGACAATGATGAGCCGACCCATTACTTTGGAAATGTGACGGAGGCATCCATACGGACCTTCCAGCGCCAGAACAGCCTGGCTCAGGACGGAATCGTCGGGCCTGAGACCTTAAGCACCATCATGTCCCCTTGTGCCAAATACTACGCCGTATCAAAGGGCGTAGAAGGTGATGACATTTTAAGAATCCAGACCCGCCTTTATGAGCTGGGGTATCTGGCCGCTTCCGGTCAGGTAAACGGAAGCTTTGGGGACGAAACCGAAGGAGCTGTTAAAAAGCTTCAGGAGATCAACGGTCTGACAATAGACGGCAAGGTGGGACGCCAGACCACAAACCTGCTTTACAGCGATGAAATAAAGCCCAATTTCCTGGCCTACGGGGAGAAGAGTGAGGTGGTCTTATCTTCCCAGAAGCGCCTTAGGGAGCTGGGGTATTTAACTACAGAGCCGGACGGCGCATACGGAGCTGATACGGTGACAGCGGTTAAGCAGTTCCAGTCCCGGAATGACCTGGTTGTGGACGGCTATCTGGGGCCTTCCACCAGAATCACCTTAACCAGCGCCCAGGCCCAGCCAAACGGCATGTCTTTGGGAGAGCAGGGAGATTCTGTCACCAGGATTCAGCAGCTTTTAAATAAATACGGTTATCTGGCTTCTGCCAATGTGACGGGCTATTACGGCGAAGTGACGGAAAAAGCCGTAAAGAATTTCCAGGCTGCAAACGGGCTTCAGGCAGACGGCTCTGTGGGCCAGCAGACCATGGGCAAGCTTACGGGAAGCGGTGTTAAGTCCGCAGGCTCCTCAGGCTCTTCCGGCGGCTCAGAAAAAGGCGGAACCGTTAAGGGCGGCTCCGGGGTCAGCGGCCTCTTATCCATAGCCAGAACCAAGCTGGGGCGGCCCTATGTATGGGGAGCCAAGGGGCCAAGCTCCTTTGACTGCTCAGGTTTTGTGTACTGGGCCTTAAATCAGGCAGGAGTGAGACAGAGCTATGTAACCTCCTCCGGCTGGAGAAATGTGGGCAAATATACGAAAATCACCAGCTTTGGCAGCTTAAAAACAGGCGATATCATTGTGGTCAGCGGCCATGTGGGAATTGTATCAGGAGGGGGAACCGTTATCGACGCATCCTCCAGCCACGGACGGGTGGTAGAGCGCTCTCTCAGCTCCTGGTGGAGAAACAATTTTATCTGCGGCTGGCGTATATTCGGATAGGAACGGTTAAGAATAATGGGTATGAAAATGCAGAAAAAAACAATCAATATGATAACAGATCCTCCGGGAAGGGCCCTTCTCCTCTTCGCCCTTCCCATGATCCTTGGGAATCTGTTCCAGCAATTTTATAATATTATAGACTCTGTGGTGGTGGGACGTTTTGTAGGCGAGGAGGCATTGGCTTCTGTAGGAGCCTCTTATTCCATCACCAATGTTTTTATTGCCATTGCAGTAGGAGGAGGCATCGGGAGCGCAGTGGTTGTCTCCCAGTTTTTGGGGGCAGGAAAGATAGGAAATATGAAGACCGCCATATCCACCACTCTCATCAACTTTCTGGCTGTGGGAGTGGTGCTGGGCGGTCTTGGGCTTCTTTTTAATACTCATATTTTAAGGTGGATGAACACTCCTGAAAATGTCTTTTATGATGCGGCCATGTATCTTGGCATTTACTTTGGGGGCCTGCCTTTTTTATTCCTCTACAACGTGCAGGCATCAATTTTTCAGTCCATGGGAGATTCCAGAACACCTTTGTATCTGCTTATTTTTTCCTCGGCCTTAAACGTGATTTTGGATCTGGTTTTTGTAATACGCTTTTCCATGGGCGTTCCGGGGGTCGCCATTGCCACTCTTATTGCCCAGGGGCTGTCCGCTGTGCTCTCTTTTACGGTTTTAAGAAAACGCTTAAAATCCTATGAGGCGGCAGAAGCCTTCCGGCTTTATGACTGGAATACCACTCTTCAAATGATGCGGGTTGCTATTCCCTCCACAGTTCAGCAGTCCATCGTCCATGTGGGAATGCTCCTGGTTCAGTCCGTGGTCAACGTATTTGGCTCCGCGGTCATGGCAGGATTTGCGGCAGGTACCCGCATTGAGTCTACCTGTATTGTGCCCATGCTGGCCCTGGGAAGCGCCATGTCCACCTATACGGCCCAGAATATGGGAGCAGGAAAAACGGACCGGGTGAGAAAGGGTTACCGGTACTGCTATGCCATGATAGGCGTTTTTGCAGTGGTGATCTGCCTGCTCATGATTCTCTGGGGAGATATTCTGGTCCGCAGCTTTTTAAAGGAAGGCAGCGGAGAGGCATCCTTTGGAACAGGAATGGACTATATCCGGTTCATCTCATTTTTCTATGCCCTCATAGGGCTTAAGTCGGTTACAGATGGACTTTTAAGGGGAGCTGGAGATGTTACCGTATTTACGGCTGCCAATCTGGTGAACCTGGCTATCCGCGTGTCTTTTGCAGCGGTGTTTGCCCCTGTCATCGGAGTCCAGGCTGTATGGTTTGCGGTTCCTATAGGCTGGCTGGCTAACTACCTCATTTCATTTTCCAGGTATCTTACGGGAAAGTGGGAGAGGATACGGCTCATTTCTTAATAGGAAATGCCACCTCTGCCTTAAATAAATCCCCGTCAATATAAAGCTTAAAGGTTCCGTCCTGAAGCTCTGTCAGGCTTTTAGCAATGGAAATTCCCAGGCCGCTTCCTTCGGTGGTCCGGGCAACATCACCACGGACGAAACGCTCGGTCAGTTCGTCCGCTTGTATGTTTAAAGGATTTTCAGAAATATTCTTCATGGTAAAAACCGCCATGTCTTCTTCTCTCTTCATATCCACATATACCCGGCTCCGTTCCATAGCATATTTGAATGCATTGTTATAGAGGTTTTCAAGGACTCTCCATAAATACCTTCCGTCAGCTTCAATCAGCATGGATTCGTCGGGAAGGGAGGACACCAGCTCTAAATGACGGAAGGCGAACTTTTCTTCAAATTCCCCGTTGGTCTGGTGAATCAGCTCCACAAAGTCAATGCTGGTCATTTCCAGCTTTAAGTTACCGGAGCTGGCTTTGGAGGCTTCTACCAGGTCTTCGGTCAGGGTCTTTAACCTTTGGGCCTTCTGCTCTAAAACCTCTAAATATCCCTGAACTCTGGGTTCCTGAATCTGTTCCCTCTTGATAAGGTCCACATAGTTGATGATGGAGGTGAGAGGGGTCTTGATATCATGGGATACATTGGTAATAAGATCCGCCTTTAACCGCTCGCTCCGTACTTTTTCCTGAAGGGCTGTTTCCAGTCCGGAACTGATGTGGTTGATATTTTCCGCCAGTTCCCGTTCTTTTCCGTTGAATTTTTCCGTATTGATTTTATAAGCAGTCTGGCCCTGGGAAATGTTTATCAGGGCTTCATTGATCTGATCTGTTTCCCAGGCATTCTTATACATCTGGTGGAAAACCAGAAAATTAAGAGCAAGAAACACCAGGACGATAGCGGCCATGAGAATTCGGGAGGCCAGATTGCCATAGGTGAACAAAAGGAAGGAAAAGGCCAGGATCATAACCGTATTAAAGACCATAAACAGGCTGTAAAAAAGCATGATCCGGGCGGTAAAGCGCCGGTCCTTCACATAGAGGGACATATTTTTAAGGATTCTGAAGGTCAGGCTGCCGCTCCAAAGGGTTTCGGCCTGATATCTCTTTAAAAGGCTCAAAGCCCCAATCAGGCCCGACGTGTAATAAATCAAGACCTGCAGCACCAGTTCTCCGTAGTACCACTGTTCATCAGAGAGAAACAGGTGGATGATTTTATAGGCCAGAAACCGGGAGACAAATACAGTGAGGGCGGCCGCCGCCAGGAGAAGAAGGAGAAAGCCTTCTCCGGGAAGCCGGTCCATGGTGCCAAGCTGGCCTGGACCCTGGCTGCGGACCTGTTGGATGGTCAGGCTCACTAAGCTGTATAAAGTGGCCATACAGCCTAATATTCCCAGGCACAGGCTTATGATTCCGATGATGAACAGCAGGCGCATATGCTCATAATCAGCAGCGGCCTTGGTATAAGCATCTGTGTAAGGATAGGAAGTATCCACTACGGCCACCATGTGGTAATTGCTGTTGTTATAGGGGTTTCTGTTTTCCAGTTGGGAGGAAATATTTTTAGGGACAACGGTTAGATTGGAGTCCACGTAAAGGGCTTCCCCAGTGACGTAAATATATTTTCCCATGGCCTTGAAATCCTCTAAAGTTTTTCCTGCCACATTGCTGTAAAGCTTAAAATCCTGGTCCGTATTCTCATAGCGGACTTCAAATTTTAAGTTGCTGGGATTCTGGATAAACCGGTAGTAAAAGGAATAGTAATTGCCCAGGTGGGAAAGGACCTCATAGGAGAGCTGGTCTAAGGAAAGGAAGGAATCTCCCGGCTCTGCGGCCTGAAAATCAGGTTCATAGGCCCTGTAATCCACCCTTACGTCTAAGTTTCCGTCTCCGGAGGCAGGGCGGCTGCCGCTCACCTTAAACTGCTCATTGAGATAAAGGCCAAGGGACTTGGCACGGCGGATCATTTCATCCACCGTATACTGCTTGACCATTCCGGGGCCTTCCGTGACCTGGACGATTGGTTTTGTATAATCCAGCTTTCCGTCGGTTTCAAACACTTCCTTATATTTTACATAGTTGAAAATTTCATCGATGTCAGATTTAAACTGCCGGGTAAAGGCAGGGGTGTCTTCATAGGTCTCCTGGGTGATCCAGCGGATGCCTTCTCCGTAATGTACATTGTTGTACATGATGGTGACACCGATGACAATAAAAAGGGAGAAAAGCACATGCAGGAAAATCGCAGCTTCTTTTTTCTTTTTCATGGGCACTCCTATTGTTTTTCGATCTTATAACCCACTCCCCACACCACTTTTAGATAGCGGGGCTCTCTGGGACTGATCTCAATTTTTTCCCTGATGTGGCGGATGTGAACGGCCACAGTATTGTCCGCTCCAATGGCTTCCTCGTTCCAGATCTGTTCATATATTTCATCAATGGAAAACACCTTTCCGGCATTTTTCACCAGAAGCAGAAGGATGTTGTATTCAATGGGGGTCAGCTTGATCAGATCCCCATCCACATAGACCTCTTTGTTGTCGTCGTTAATGGCCAGGCCGCCGCATTTGTAGACCTGCCCGGAAGGCTGCTGGTTCATATTGCCAAGCTGGGTGTAGCGGCGAAGCTGGGATTTTACTCTGGCTACCAGTTCCAAAGGGTTAAAGGGCTTGGTGATGTAGTCGTCCGCCCCGATGTTTAAGCCAAGAATCTTATCTGTATCTTCAGATTTTGCGGAAAGGATGATGATGGGAATACTGCTGGTTTCCCTCACCTTTAAGGTGGTGCGGATGCCGTCAAGGCCAGGCATCATTACATCCAGGATCATCAAGTCCACTTCATTGTCTTCCAAAAGCTCCAGGGCCTCAAAGCCGTCATAAGCCTTGATCACATGAAATCCTTCTCCGGTCAAATATATATCAATGGCTTCTACAATTTGTTTGTCATCGTCACATACTAAAATATTCTGCATACCAAAACCTCCTTTTTCAACATTATACAACGAAGACGGTCAAAAAGCATATTACTTTTTTCTGAAGAAACAAAAAGGTACTTGAATATTTCATGTTTTTTCCACATATGTTTTACCAATTCCGGAAAAAGGATACTGCTATGAAAATTTATGTGGTAAAGCAGGGGGATGATGTGGATTCCATTGCCCAGTCTCAGGGAATTCCTGTGGGAACGCTGGTATTTGATAATCAAATTGCACCTCCGTACCGCCTGGCAGTTGGTCAGGCTCTCTATATTGATGATGGAACTTTTGCAGAAGACAGAACGCCTCTTTATGTATTCGGTTACGCTTATCCCTTCATAAGTTCAGAAAATCTCAACAACACCCTGCCATTTCTGACGGGGCTTTATGTTTTTTCCTACGGGTTTACTGAAGAGGGAGAGCTGGTTCCTCCGGAAAGCCCGCCGGAATGGATGATACAGCGGACCCTGGAGTTTGGGGTCAGGCCCATTTTGACGCTGACGCCTTTAGGGCCAGACGGGCATTTTAATAACAACCTGGTTACAACGGCAGTCCATAACATGGATGTCCAGCAGCGGCTTATCTGGAACCTGGGCCTTGAAATGGCGGAGAAAGGGTATGGGGGGCTGGATATTGATTTTGAATATATTATGGCAGATGACCGGCTGGCTTATGTTGACTTTGTGAGGCGGACCACTGAGGTGATGAACCAGTTTGGGTATCAGGTATCAGTGGCCCTGGCTCCCAAGACCTCGGCTACACAGGTGGGGCTTTTGTATGAAGGAGTTGACTATGGATTGCTGGGAGCGGCAGCCAACCGGGTGTTGTTGATGACTTATGAATGGGGGTATAC
>DGRE01000046.1 GCA_002389905.1 Hungatella sp. UBA4396
TATTAGAATTTTCAGGGTTTTATATACTGTTCAATCTTCTGTTTTCAAAGTGCTTTTTGTGTGTTACTGTCTCAGCAGCAACTTTCATATCTTATCATGGTCAGTGGTTTTTGTCAACCACTTTTTTATTTTTCTTCCAAACTTTCTCATCGGTCACCGATGTGTTTAAAAGAAGTTTTTTGCCGCCGTTTTCAGCGGCGAGTTATATCATAACAAAGGAGGAGACAAATGTCAACATTTATTTTACATTATTTTTACATTATTTTCAAATCTCATAATTATCGTATTATGAACCTTATATTGAAGCTGAAAACTCTTTCACAGACATAAAAATCATTTAATCCAATTCTGGCTGTAAATACAAAAAGAAGAAACTGTAAAATGATAAAACTTCAGATACCTTCCCAGAACTTCACTTGCATTTCACCTTTTTGGTAACCTGTTTTTATTTCTGTAATCTTTTTATTTATTTTAGTAACCAAAAGCAGCTCTTATGTTATATTTCTCCTGCTTTATGTCGATATAATAAATAAGAGAACATAAAAATCAAGCATTACATACAAAACAATTATTACTGAAAACAGAACAGGAATCCAGCATTGCCCTTTCGCCTGTTCATCCAAAAGAAAAACTGACATTATATTACGTTAGGGGAGAAAATAATGAAAGAAAAAAACAGAAAAGGATTATTCGGTCTTTTTCAAAATGTAAAGCACTCCTCCCGCGATTCGGAGGAAGCAAAAAATTCTTCTGCCGTTTCACTGGAGGAGGCGGTTAAAGAAACTTTTGAAGAGACACCCATTAGCGGGACCGATCAGACAAGTTCTTCAGCAAAGCCTCTTAAAGACGATGAACCGGCGGTCTCCCCCCCATCTATATGGGAGCCTTCCGATGATCCGCATCTTATCCGCATTAATGAAGATATATTAAACATTGAATGCAATCAGTTCACAACCAAAACCAGTTCCCTTTCAAATGTCTTTAAGCGTACCGCTTCTGTTTCCCAGGAAGGAGAGGGCACTGAACCAGCCCCCAGGGATGCTCAGCCCCAGCTTTATATTTCAAAGGATGGCATGGCAGCATGGATATATGTTATACCCCCATTTAACAATGGACGGGACATAAGTGAAAAGGATTTAAGGGCAGTCCTTTCGCAAAGTCGTGTGACAACCGGAATTCTGGAAGACGCTCTCCAATCAATTGAAAATGACCTTATTTATGATCAGTCTGTACTGGTTGCAAAGGGAACACTGGCCCGTAACGGAGTTGACGGTTCCATCAATGATCGTTATAAGCGGGTTCTCCACCTTAAATTTGAGGAGGATGAAAAGGGCTCTGTGGATTATAAGCATCTAAATAATATCCAATCCATAAAAGAGGGGGAGACAATATGCGAAATCACCAGGGCTGTACCGGGTCAAAACGGTATCACTGTAACAGGAACCCCTTATCCCTGTACCATCAAAGGAACTGAAGTCCCCGTACCTGCCGGGCGCAATACAGTGCCTAATAAAGAAGGGACTCTTCTGATTTCCCAGAAAACAGGCCATGTCACATTTGCAAACGGCAGGTTTCATGTGGATCCTATTCTTAAGATCAACGGCAACATCGACAACAGTACCGGAAATCTGGATTATGACGGAGATATTTTCATCAGTGGAGATGTCAGAAACGGTTTTTCCATAAAAGCCACGGGAAGTATTGACATCAGAGGTTCTGTGGAAGGTGCAGTTATTACAGCCGGGGGGCCTATTACCATTGCCAGCGGTATGTCGGGAAATGGTAAAGGGGTACTGACCTCTGAATCTCATATAAAATGCCGGTATCTGGAACATTGCAGTGTCTCAGCCGGCGGAAACGTCTATGCGGAAAGCATTATCAACTCCAAAGTGAAGTGCGGCCAGGACATTGTGGTGACCTCAGGCATGGGAGCTATCATAGGAGGAACTCTTCTGGCTGCCAACAATATCAATGCCCGCATAATCGGCTCCAAGGTGCGAAGGCTGATTACAGAGCTGGTCATTGCCAATATCCCGAAAAGCGTGGAAGAATCAGAAAAGCTGACCAGAGAATTGGAACAGCTCCACTATAATATGTCTGAAGTAAAGAAAAATATTAATTATCTGGAAAACTCCCAGCGGGCGGACAAAGAACAATTATTGGAACGTCTGAGACAGGCAGAGGAATATTTAAGTATCAGGGAGCAGGGAATTAACAATCGTTTAGAAGAAATCGCCGATGATACTGCGGTTCAGACAGGATTAATCCAATGCCAGCAGCTTCTTCCCGTGGTTCGCATTCGAATGGGTGCTTCCGTCCTTTTAATTCAGGAGGAATATTCCAAAAGCTTGATTTACAAAAATAATGAAGGCGAGATAGTTATTGGAAGTAATTAGAGGAGGGACGTTTTATGAAAAGAAAAATTATGATTGTTGATGATTCCATCGTAACGCGTAGTGAGATCGAACAGTTACTGGCAGGTACTGACTTCGATGTGATCGGCCAGTGCCGAAGCGGTGAAGAGGCTTTGGAAGCTTATGAAAGGGAAAAACCTGATATAGTGACCATGGATATCATCATGCCCGGCATTGACGGAATTGAAACTTCCCGGCGCTTATTGGAACGCCATCCCGACGCAAGAATCATTATTATCAGTTCCCTGGTCTATAATCAAACACTTGAAATGGTAAAATTCCTGGGGCCGTCTATTCCCTTTGTATTTAAGCCTATTAAAAAATCTTATTTTATATCTGCTTTGCTGAAGGTATGTGATACTCTTCCGAAGTAGAGATGTTGTTTATAAAAAATGACTGCTGCAAAATAAAATTTTATTTTGCAGCAGTCATTTTTAATTCTTAGAAAAACATGGATCCAGAAGTCAGATCATTTTCCTCAGACTGGCCGCCAATTCCGGCGGAAGCCATCTGCATCCGCATTTTCATCAACTCAATGAAATAGAGATAATCCGATTTATCCAGCGTCTGATCACCGCCCAATTCTTCTGTAAGGCGAATTTGCCCGTAAGGCAAAGAGAGGACCTCCTGGGGAGAAAAACCGTTTGAGTTTGAAAAAGCATTCATAAAACTGATCGGTTCTGACCGGCGGTATGAAGGAGCACTTAATGCAGATTCTCCCTCTCCCATGTAATTCATGATTTTCGCAACATATTCTCTGGTTTCTTTAAAAGGAGGAATTCCGCCGTATTTCTGCACATTGTTGGGACCTGCGTTATATGCCGCCAGGGCAAATTCAACATTCCCGTTATAACGGTCCAGATTTTCCCTTAAGTATTTAGCGCCTCCCATAATATTGCTCCGGGCGTCATAAGGGTCAGACACTCCCAGGGATCTGGCAGTGGAGGGCATCAACTGCATCACTCCTGCTGCCCCTGCTTTTGAAGTGGCAGAAGGATTAAAATTTGACTCTGCCTTGGCAACTGCCTTTAAAAGCTTTTCAGAAACCCCATATTTTCTTGATGCCTCTGAAAACATCTCATTTAAGTTTTCCGGAGCCTTTAAGGCTGATTTCAGCACCTGCTTAAAACTTCCTTTAGAAGCCGTCACCTTATGCTCTTTCTGCCCTGCATCAACCTTTGCAAAAGCAGACAATTTCAACTGGTCTATGGTTGTCAAAACACAATCCTCCTAAATTCAACAATTCCCATTTTTACGGAATCCATCTGCCGGAAGCATCCACCCAATAGCTTCCCACGTTAGTGCTGCTGGCCATGCTTCCATCGTCATACAGGTAATACCATACTCCTGGCTGGCTCTGTATCCAGCCTGTCAGCATTTCCCCGCCTGCCGGGTTTAAGTAATACCACTTTCCATTTATAAACTGCCAGCCTGTAGCCAGCTTTCCATCACCGGGATTTAAGTAATACCACCTTTGGCCTGACAAAAGCCAGCCCGTCTGGCGAATTCCATTTCCGTCAAAATAATACCAGTCATTTAAAATCTGCTTCCAGCTGTTTGTGGGAACTCCTCCGTCTTCCTGCTTGTAGGTTTCCCCCTTCCAGGTGCCTGACGTATCCCCGTCATACTCCATGATTACATCACTTGATGTAATGTAATCTCCCTCCTTCATATACTTGCGGTCTTCGGAGGTAAAGCCAATGGCTTTGACTTCATAGTAATAAACCGCATTTTTGTCCATATATTCGGAAAGGTCCACCATATTGGTTCCCACTGAAATTCGTTTTTTCAGCTTGTCATCAGCATAAAGGGACACCTGATAGCCGGTTGCAAACTCAACCTTTGTCCAGACAGCCTTTGTCTTATTGCTGTCATTCCAGCCGGCAGCGGCAGTGTTGCCTAGCTTTACCACCGGAACATAATCCACCTTTATTTCAAGAGTATTGTTGTCCACAGCCTTGGCAGAGACAAATTTGGCTCCTGTAATCTTGCACTCTGACCGGTTGTAGGAATCGGCAAATACCATGGTATCCGATGTAAGGAATACACTGACTCTTTCATTCTTGCCTGCCTTCCATTTTTCCAGATCCCGTTTCCAGACCACATCTCCCACAGACGCACCGGAAACTGTTGTCTTGATTTCCGGCATCAGAATTTCCTGATCTCCGAATTCACTGGTAAATGTAAGATTTACACTGCGGATCACCACTGATTCAGCGCCATAGACCATGACCGGCACAAGAATTGCCAGAACCAGGACTGCCGCTGCTAAAAAAAAGGTTTCCAGTTTTCTTATCTCGATTTTTTTCATTGCACCCATACTCCATCTTCATTAACAGGGAAACCGTCAATAACCCGGTTGACAGCCATGGTTCCATCCTGATTAAAATAGCGCCAAAGTCCGTCGATCCTCTGCCAGCCTGTTACCATCACTCCGTCTTCATCTGTATAATAAGTCTGTCCGTTGCGGATAATCCAGCCCTTTAACATGGCTCCCTCTAAGCCGCCCTGCAGCGTGTTGAGATAATACCATCTTCCTGCTTCATTGAGCCAGTCCTTCTGCATGGCTCCCTGAGCTGTAAAGCAGTAATAATAGCCGTCAACCACCTGCCATCCGGTGGCTGCCGCACCCATAGGAGCTGCATACCCGTTATCCGGATAAAAATAATACCATGTGTCACCGATTTTATTCCAGCCTTTAACCATGGCTCCCTGGGAATCCATGTAATAAATATCTCCGCCTGATAAGAACCAGCCGGTCACCATCTTTCCTTCCCGGTCAAACCGGTACCAGACTTCGTCAAGGACCAGCCAGGAATCAGCATGGATAGTTCCGTCTCCATACCGGTAATACCAGATGCCGGACTGCTGCTCCCAGCCTTCCTTAGCCTGTGCATCTGCCGGCACTCCGGGAAGTCTGTCGGCCTCTTTTCCGGTTCCATCCGATACATCCCGGTCTCTGATCACCAGTTCATCCGACTCCACCCAGCCGCTTTTCTTTCCGTTCTTTAACTCATCCTGCTTATAAGGAACAGAACGGATTTTAAAATAATAAGTGCCCTCCTCCGTCATATACGGATAGAAGTTATATGTAGTGGCCTTTACCTGCTCTTTTTTCAAAATGACAGATTTCCCCCGGTACAGCCACAGTTCATAGGCTCCCGAAGTATTATCTCCTTTTTCCCATACAGCATGTCCAAGCCTTGTGTCTTTCCAGCCCACGTCCTCAGGCTCCGCATACAGTCCCTTAATGGCTTTGACCCTTAAAGTCACCACCAGATCACTTCCGTTTCTTCTGGCACTGACATAGGAACCGCCATTGACCTTAATTTTGGAGGCCTCATAAGAGGATTTGAAGTAAGCATCGTATTCGTCAGAAGGAGTGAGGGTGACACTCATCCTCGGTTCCTCACCAATTGTCATATTCTTTGAAGTGGATGTGACCCATTCCGCATCAATGACCTTATACTGCTTTCCTCCTGATGTCACATAGGCTTCTCCATCTGTTTTATCAATCTGGATGTCCGGCAAACGGTCTCCTGCCTCGATATTCAGTCCCACCTTAATGCTGACTGAATTAATGGACTCGGATGCCATTGCTTTACCGGGAATGAGGGCCAGGCAGACAGCCAGAATCAGGGTTGCTGCCGAAACTCTCTTTTTGATTTTCATGTAATCACTCCTTTGTATAGTGTTGTAATTACTATTTTACCATAAAAAACCAATTCTCAATCTTACGGTTTTCTTTCCATACTTACAAAATACTAACATTTAAAATGGAATTAGTCAAATTTGTAACACTAATATATGGTAAAAATACAATGAAGAAAAGAAGTGTTACAGGGTTTTTCTTCTTTTAAGCTGCTCCTGGAAGGTGAATTTCCGGACCAGTGATTCTTGATAGGTAGTCATATCAAAAAAACGGCTTCCATACCGGAAGTATGGCTTCTCCTCTTCTTTGGACAGCCTCTCAGCCCACAGCACCTGACCCTTCAGTCTGGTGCAGCCTGTATCCGTATCGAAAAGAAATGAATAGATCTGATCCACCATCAATTGATGTTTCGATTCAAATCCAATTCCCCCTGCGCTGACATCCTTTATTTTGGCATCTACCTGGATTACCTTTCCATCTGGGTCCGCAATTTCCATTATAATAGGAAAAGAAACCTTAACCTTTAAGTCCCGTCTTCTCTGTTCCGTTCCCATCATTTCATCGATATGACAGGGAACCTTATAAATGGCACTGCCAATTTCCCCTACTTCTTCTCCAGTGATCTTCACCCTTGCAGACAAGCTGCATTTACATGTGACAAGGCCCTGTATTCCGTCATAAAACACGACTACGCTGTCTATGTTCACCTTATCCATATCCTCTTCCTCAAATATGAGGCCAATGCTGTCACTATGGGCATCCACCACTCTCACTTCTGCAAGGAAAACTCCATTTAAAGAATAAATACATGCTTTTTCACATTCATTAAACATCATTCTACTCCACCATTTCTTCTCTTATTGATTCTTCTTCCGTATCTTCCCCTGTTTCCTCCGGTCCGGCTTCTTTTGGCTCTGCCGGCGTGCCGGGCGCATAATTCAAAAAGTAAACATAGATATCCACAATAGCATGATACAGCTCATCCGGTACCTGACTTCCAAGTTCAAGCTGAGTCAACAGAGTGGCGAGGGAGTTGTCCTCATAAACAGGAACGCCGTTTTCATTGGCTGTTTCTATGATTTTCTCGGCCATGTACCCCATTCCGGAAGCTACAATCACAGGCGCCGAATTCTTTGCCTCATCATATTTTAAAGCTACGGCTTTTTTATTCAGTGTATTTTTAAATTCTGACATCGACTGAACTCATCCTTTCCTGAATTTTGGGAAACACTTCCAGGGGAGAGGAGGGTCCGCCTCCTGCCTGGAGATAAACATTCTCCGCCCGGAAATGATGCCGTTCAAGAATGGCCTTAATTCCCTTTTGAATTCCTGCTTCTGATTTTTGCAGCTTTTCCGGATAAAAAAGCTGGAGGGAGGCTGCATGATCTCCATAAAGGAGAACCAGCTTAAACTGTCCCAGATCCCTGATATCGAATTTCACGAAAATCCTGGCGGTGTGCCTTACACCTGCCTGGGTACTGCTGCCTGACTCATCGGGATCAATCCACATTTCTGAAAACATTTTCCGGCCGTCTATCTCCACCGGAAATGCCAGATGCAAAAGGGGCATATAGACGCTCTCATTTAAGACCATGGACTGGAGCATGCTCTGAAATGCCTGCTTGTTCTCAAGCCCTGTTCCTCCGCTTATACCTGTCCTTAAAAAGTCCATAAATTTATCTGCCCACTGGTTTTTTCCGGCAGCCTTATCCATGTCCACCTGATCCAGCATCTGGTCAAACTGGTCTGCCGTCATGTCACCGAAAAATTTACGGAAGCCCTGATAGCCTGCAAGCCTGGAAAATGACTGTAAAACCTCCTGCCTGCTTCCGTTCTCATATCTGGCCATGAGAATGGTCAAAAGGGAGATCTTGTCCCTTATGGTGCCCATATCGTGGCTGTTTGCTACATAGCGTGCAAGGAAGGGAAGAATCTTCTCCTTTAAAAGGGCACTGTTTTCCCCAGTCTCTCCCTGGGGCGCTGCCATATCCAGTTCCTGGAGCAGAGCGTTAATTTCCTCCCTGGTCTGTCTGAAAACATATGCCTCCATATCCTTTATAGTATTAAATATATCATGAAGGAGGTGCTTTCCGGAAGACATATCGTTAAATTTTTTTATAAAATCTAAAATTTCTGCTTTTAAGTCTATGGAATTGGTCTCAGCCATAGCATCCCGCAGCCGGTCAAAGATTCCCCCGCTGAAACGGACCGCTGATTCCGCCTGTTCCTTTAAAAAAGGAAAGACTTCTTCCCCTTCCATCTGTGCCGCCTCAAAAAAAGAAGCGATCTGCTGTGCGGCTTCATCTCCCATGACTCCGCCTGTCAGCATCTCTTCTCCCTGAAAAAAAATATCGGTAAATACAGCCGACATATCCGGCGTGCTTTTTACCATATTGAGAAATGCACCAAAATTGGAACCATACCGGAAGGCAAGCTGCTGCTCCCCGTTTCTTCCGGCATCGGTTCTGTTGTCCCCCCGCATAACCCTGGTGGGGTCAATGGGATTCTGGATCTGAGTCCCCTGACCGGCCTGGGGCGGGGTTTTGATCGTTGTATTATCGTAACCCGAAAGAGGGGTGGTTACTTTTAAAATATCTGCCATAATATGCCTCCATTTAACTGCTGATTCATATATTTTTCAAAAGGATACAGAATTTACTATTATCTTTTAGTCAGCCATACCGATAAACATATATATACTAAACTAGACAAGGCGGTGTAGATATTATGGATAATGGCATGGATAATATGCTTGATATGTATCTCTTTGAAACCAATTCCCTACTGGAGCAATTAGATGAACTCCTGATAGAAGCCGAAAAAGCAGGCGATTTTACAGTGGATGATGTGAATGAAATCTTTCGTATCATGCACACTGTCAAAGGTTCCTCTGCAATGATGGAATTCTCCTCTTTAATGCAGATCGCCCATCACATTGAAGATTTATTCTTTTTCATCCGTGAAAACGGTCTGGACTCTCTGGACAGTTCTCACAAAAGCATTCTTTTTGACCTGATGTTCCGTTCTACGGATATGCTTCGTGCTGAGGTTTCAAAGGTTGAAAATAACAAGCCGCTTAGTGATAATGTCGACAATCTGACCCAGGAAATTAATAGCTTTCTGAAAAAAATCAGCAAGGAGAACCATTCTGCGGGCAAAGCAGAAAAAACTTCTGAAGCTGTCAAGGTGCAGGAAACTTCCCAGGAGGCTTCTGACTTAGCAGCCCTTGCTTCCGCCGTCACTCTGGAAGAGATCCGCATCGACCTGGCAGAGTGCCCTGATGACCCGGCTGCTTTCTTCCTGCGTATCTTCTTTGATGAAGGATGCGGAATGGAAAACCTCCGGGCTTTTATGCTGATCAGTTCCTTAAAAGAATCCGGGTTGGAGTTTAACTTTTATCCCAGCGACGTGGAGACAAACAGCTTAAGCTGCGGCATCATCATCGAAAAAGGCTTTTTCCTCACCTTCCAGTCACGGGAGGAAGCGGATTCAGCCATATCACAGATCAACAATTTAAACAACATCCGTTCCTACGAGCTGATTGAAAACCCACGTATCAAGGCGGCTCCTGTTTCAGAAAAGAAAAATACTCCGTCAGCCTCTGCTCCGGCTGCCAGGGAAAGTTCCGCGGCAGCAGTCTCACCTGCTGCAAACAACGGTCACCAGATGCCCAGCAAGCAGAACTTGATCAGCGTAAATCTGGCAAAACTGGACAACCTGGTTGCCATTGTAGGCGAAATCGTCATTACAGAATCCATGGTGACCTCTTCTCCTGAGATTCAGAACTTAAAAAACCTTGACAGCTTTTTAAAGGCCACCAGACAGCTTCGCAAGCTGACCGATGATCTGCAGGATATTGTTATGTCCCTGCGCATGGTGCCTGTATCCGGCGTATTCCAGAAGATGAACCGAATCGTCCGGGATATGAAGCAGAAGCTTAAAAAGGACGTGCGTCTGACCATTATCGGTGAAAATACAGAAGTGGACAAGTCCATTGTGGACAGCATCGGTGATCCCATCATGCACATTGTCCGCAACTCCATGGATCATGGAATAGAAGAAACAGCTGAAGAACGTATTGCGGCAGGAAAAGATCCCCAGGGAGAACTGGTCCTCTCTGCAAGTCATACAACTAACGAAGTAATTATCTCCATCAGCGATGACGGACGGGGAGTTGATCCCGCAGGAGTCCTTGCAAAGGCAAAGAGAAACGGCATTCTCACCAAGTCTGAAAGCGAATACTCCCAGAAAGAAATTCTGGCCCTTCTTCTGGCCCCAGGTTTTTCCACCAATGAAGTGGTCACTGAGTTTTCCGGCCGCGGTGTGGGTATGGACGTAGTTAAGAAGAATGTGGAAAACATCGGAGGCACCATAAGCATTACCAGTGAATTGGGCAAAGGAATGTGCACTACTTTAAAAATACCGCTCACCATGGCCATTGTGGACGGTATGGAGATTTCCGTTGGAAAATCAGTCTTTACCATTCCGATTGCAAACATCCGCCAGTCCTTTAAGGTAAAGAATGAGGATGTAATTTACGATACAGAGAGCAATGAGATTGTCAAATGCATGAACCAGTTCTATCCCATCATCCGCATTCACAGGCTTTACAATATTGAGACAGAAATCACAAGCATTGAAGACGGAATCCTGGTTTGGGTGGAATCCGGTGACAAATCTTACTGTCTCTTTGTAGATGACCTTTTAGGAGAGCAGCAGGTTGTTGTAAAGCCCCTTCCGGTGTTCTTAAACAGCTTCAATATCAAGGATTCGGGCATCAGCGGCTGTACCATTCTGGGTGACGGCAATATCAGCATTATATTAGATGTTTTAAATCTGTATGCCGCATCACATAACCAGTATTATTAATTGAAATTGGAGGAATACAAATGCCAGCAGAAAATACAGCTACAGCCGAAGATTTTACTTCCGGCCGGACAGATACCACAGAGCGCTATTTAACGTTCCGTACAGATAACTTAACATTTGGCGTGAGCACCAATTATATTATTGAAATCATTACCAACCATACCATCACATCCATGCCCATGGTACCGGGCTATGTAAAGGGAATCATCAACTTAAGGGGACAGATCGTTCCCATTATGGATATCCGTTCAAGGCTTGGCAAACCGGACATCGAATACACCAGTTCAAGCTGTATCATCGTACTGAACGTGGACTCTGTATTCTTAGGGATTATTGTGGATTCCGTGGAACAGGTTCTTGACATCGACTATTCCAGAATCTCACCGGTTCCTGCCAATAACCGAGAGGAACTGGTCAGCGGTATGATATCCATGCCGGATAATCACGTGGTCCTTCTTCTGGACTGTGAAACCTTAGTCAACAACTCATAAAGGACGGCTATTTTATGTTAACAATTTCGCAGCAGGATTTCATACGGCTGGTAAACTTCGTAAAAAAGAATTACGGAATCGACCTGTCAAAAAAGATGCAGCTTATTATGGGAAGATTGTCAAATACCATCACTGCCATGGGATTTACTTCCTTTACCGACTATGTGGATCACATTCTATCATCAAAGAATCCGGCTGATCTGGAAATAATGCTTAACAAGCTTACCACAAACTACACTTATTTCATGCGGGAGGAAGCGCATTTTAAGTTCTTTCGTGATACTATTCTTCCTTATTTATTAAGTACCAAAAAGAACAAGGTCTTAAGTATCTGGAGTGCCGGCTGCTCTTCCGGCGAAGAGCCTTATACTATTTCCATGATCATCAAGGAGGCCCTGGGGGCGCAAGCCGCCCTCTGGGACACCAGGGTATTGGCTACGGATATTTCCCAGAACGCCTTAAAGGCGGCAAAGGAAGCGGTGTATGACGGGGATTCCTTAAAAAACCTATCTCCTGAATGGAGAGCCAAATACTTTGTCAAATCCAGAGAACAGAACTTGTACACCGTTTCCCCTGCAATCAAATCAAATGTCATTTTTCAAACCTTTAACCTGATGGACCCCATCAAATTCCGGTTGAAATTTGATGTGATTTTCTGCAGAAATGTCATGATTTATTTTGACCAGAACACCAAGGATGGTTTGATCCAGCGTTTTTACGATGCAACTTCTCCGGGAGGATACTTACTCATCGGACATTCCGAAACAATCAACAAAGAAAAGACCGCTTACCGGTATCTGATGCCGGCCACCTATCGAAAAGAATGATCTGCGTAATATAAAATCTATTTACTGTTGCCAAAGCTATACGCTTCAGTAAATGGATTTTATATTACACGGATTGCTGAAAGGAATTTAGATTCGTCTTCGGCTTAATAACAGGAGGAATAATTATGATGAATAAAATTCGGGTTTTCATAGTAGATGATTCCCTGCTGTTTCGCAAGGTATTGATAGATAATCTCTCTAAAAATCCCAATATAGAAGTGATCGGATATGCAGTTGACGCATTCGACGCTGAACGCAAGATTCCCGCGCTGAAGCCGGACGTAGTTACCCTGGATGTGGAAATGCCCAGGGTCAATGGCATTGAATTTGTGAAAAAACTTCTTCCAAAATATCCCGTTCCGGTTATTTTGGTTTCTTCTCTCAATTTAAACGTGTTTGAGGCCCTCTCTGCAGGCGCCGTGGACTTTGTCAGAAAACCTGACATGTCCAGCAGCAATTCTGCCGGCACATTTTTAAATACGTTAATCAGTAAGATTTTTATCGCTTCCCGGGCTGTTATCAAGGTTCCCGGGGCTTCTCCGGCTCCTAAAGAGGCCGTGAGGGTTCCAATCGGGAAAACATCTTTCAGCCTGAACGCCTGCAATACCATCATCGCCATAGGCGCTTCTACGGGCGGAACAGAAGCTACGCTGCAGGTCCTTAAGGAGCTCCCTGCGGACACTCCTGGAATTGTTGTGACCCAGCACATGCCGGAAGGCTTTACTAAAATGTATGCAGACCGTTTAAACCGCCTCTGCGCTATGAGCGTAAAAGAAGCCAAAAGTGGAGATGCTATTGAAAGGGGACAGGTTCTCATCGCCCCAGGCGACCTTCAGATGAAGGTGGTTAAAACAGGAAGCCGTTACACCGTAAACTGCTATTCCGGGGAAAAGGTAAGCGGACACCGTCCATCTGTGGATGTGCTGTTTCAGTCTTTAGCGGATACCGCCGGGGCCTCTTCCGTCGGAATTATCATGACCGGAATGGGGCGGGATGGAGCAAGCGGACTTCTCAGCATGAGAAAAAAGGGAGCATTTACCATCGGACAGGATGCGGAAAGCTGCGTTGTTTACGGAATGCCTATGGTAGCCTACAACATTGGAGCTGTGACCAGGCAGGTTTCCTGTTCAGGCATCGCAGGAGTATTAATGAAGCATTTAAATTCACTTTAATTTAATAATTCCATTGTGGAAAGTTAATATTTCGTTGAAATTGACGATATTATAAATGTAATGAAAAAACAGCAGCATTTTCAAGTCTCTTAGAAAGGAGTAAAAAATGCGTATCTCTACGAACTATCTCAATACGCTGTATAATACCTCCATGACACGACAAAATCAGAATGAAATTAACCCTTCTGAATCCGGAAAAAACAATTACGATGAAATCACTATTCGCTTTGCTTCCCCGGAAGCAAGGGATTCAAAATTTGCCTCAACCCTCAAAAATGTACTTATGAACGAAATCAGACAAACCCCTTCAGAGGAAAAGCTGGACCTTTTAAAGCAGAGGATTGAAAACGGAACCTATCAGGTAGATGCCAATAAGATCGCCGAAAGGATTCTTTTATACAAAGGAGCGGATTCCAATGAATGATTTTATTGCTGTAATTGAAGAACTGATCCAGTTATTTCAGAAGCTGACTGAAATTGAGCAGATAAAGCTGGAGGCCGCCAAAAAGAACCGCGTCACTTATGTGGAGGACTGTATGAATCAGGAACAGGCCGCCATATTAAAGCTGAGAGGTCTTGACAAGAAGCGGGAGCAATGCCAGGAACGGCTTGGCTTTAATGGATATACCTTTCAGCAGATTCTTTCAGAGGTTCCGGAAGACGGATATAACCGTCTGAAAGAACTGTTTGACCGGCTCTCCCATCAGGTCAGGCTGTTCCAGGAAATAAGTGACAGCGCACGCACTATGATTGAGATAAATCTTCACATGATAAATAAAGCCATTCAAAATTCCCCGGATAAAATGGCTCCAGATAAAGCAAAGTGGGAGGGACTACTATGACACGTTCTACTTTTGCCGGTTTTACTACTGCACATCTGGCTATGGCGGCCAGCCAGCGGGCCATGGATGTAACCGGACAAAATATAGCAAACATTAATACAAAGGGCTACACCAGACAGCGGGTGGATTTGGTAAGCTTAAACGCAAGGGGGGCTGACTCTATGAGAACAGGTCCTGGCACCAAGATCGGTTTTGGTGTGGAAATTACAGGTGTCTCTCAGATCAGAGATCCTTTTTTAGATGTCCAGTTTAGGAATCAGATCGCCAAGGTAGGAACTGCTGATGCACGTCAGGCTACTCTGGATCAGTTAGCAAATATCTTTGATGAGACAGACAAGTCTGCTTTAAAGGAGGCTCTTAGCAATTTAAGCACCAGCTTAGATAAACTTTCCTCCAATGCAAACAGCAGGGAGTTTGACAGTATTGTCCGTTCCAGATTCCAGGTAATTGTAGATTACATACATCAGAAATCTGCTGACTTATCAAGTGTCAGAGAAGAAACTATTAATGGCCTGGAGAGTACAGATATTCCGGTTGTCAACAGTCTTCTTTCCGATATTGGCAAATTAAATGACGCTATTTGGAAGAGCCAGGTACAAGGCAATCCTTCTCTGGAACTTCTGGATGAAAGAAATAATAAGTTCGATGAATTGGCTGGCTATCTTCCTATCTCGGTTACGTATAAAGATGTAGTCGTTGCTACTGGTACTAAATTCGAGTATCCAGAGGTAAAGTTCCGGGGATCCAATGGCGTGACCTATGACCTTACTGCTGGTGAACATGGTCAAAATTATGCCTCTATGAGCATGGAACGAAAGAAGGACGGCACTGTTTCTATCTCACTGATTCCAGCCACCGATTTTCCAGCTGATGCAGATGTCACAGCTCTGACAACGGATATTACTGATTTTTTAAGGGAAGGGTCTTTAAAAGGAACTGTAGATGCCTTGAATAAATCAGGAGAACTGGATAGTCCCTCCACAGATTTTAGAGGAATAGGCTATTATGAAAAATCCTTTGATACCTTTGTTCAGTCCTTTGCCGAGACTTTTAATGAGTTAAATGGTGGTATGCAGCCATATACCGGAGCTTCCTTGCCTGGTGTAGGTAATGCATCTATGGGTAGTGATAATACAGCAAAATTCACTATCAACCTTTCCAATGCTACTGGAAACTTTTTAAATGGTGAGACTATCACAATTAATGGAAAGACTTTTAAATTCACCGACACCACTCCTGGTACAGACGAAGTACAAATTGGAGCAAACTTGAATGCCACCTTAAAGAACCTGTCAGAAGTACTAACTCTAGATTCAGATGCTAAAAAACTGTGCGTAAATGGTGTCACTGATCAAAGCGGTACATGGTCATATTCTGCTGGAAAGCTGGAGTGGACTAGTGATAATAATACATACACAAGTGTAAGTTCCATTAAGACAAATGGTGAGGATCCTATCGCCCTCAATTACACTGCTAACTCTTCCAATAAAAGAAACTTCGACTTATTCCGAACCTCTGACGGAAGCACTGAATTTACAGCCTCTAACATTAAGATATCAGATGACTGGATGAATAATACTATCTATATTATCTCTTCTCATGATAAGGAGGCAGGCACCACTGCCAATGATAATATAATTAAGATGCTAAAGTCTCTAACAGACGAGCGAGTATTTAAATATGAATATAATTATGAAGACAAAAACGGTAATAACCAAACCGGGACCATTCCATATTACACTGGAAACTTTTTTCAATGTTATTCAAATATAGAGAATACTCAGGGTATTGACAGTGCCTCTAATAGTGCCATTCTCACCAACCATATGTCTGTACTTTCACAAACAATGGACAGCAAAGACTCTGTATCAGGTGTTTCTCTAGATGAAGAAGGAATTAGTCTGATGCAGTACCAGAGATCCTTTTCCGCTGCTGCCCGTCTGATGACTACTCTTGACGAAGCGTTGAATATACTGATCAATAATACTGGTGTAGTCGGACGATAAGAAAAATATACAGGAGGTTTCTAATGAGAATTACAACTAATGCATTGATACGGAATTACAAAAGCAATTTAAGTAGATCCATAGATAACTTAAATCAATCCAGAAATCGTGTTATGACCCAAAGAAGCTTTAATAAGGTTGCTGAAGATCCAGCATCTGCAGCCCGCGCCTCTCAGCTCCATCGGAAATATTATAAGAACCTGGATAATTTAGACACTCTTATGGATGTTCAATCTCGCCAGGATTGTCAGGAAGATGCTCTTATGCAGATATCCAGTGCCATTAAAACCATCAGTGCAGATTATAATCTACAAGCAATGAGCGGCGATAAGCAGGGGCCTGAGGAGCGTCAGACCTTTGCTACTGCTATCCGTCAGTTTCAACAATCCATGACCTTGAGTCTTAATGCCTCCTACGAGGATACCTATTTATTTGCTGGAGCTGATGGAAAGAATCCTCCCTTTGAATTATCTGCTGATGGAAGCAAGCTTTATTATCGTGGATATGATGTAGATGCAAATTCTAGTGATCTTAAAAGGTTATCTGAGGAGTCTCTCTATGTAGATTTAGGTATGGGGCTTTCTCTTGACGTAATTGGCCGGGTTGTTTCCTCTAGCGCATATAACACATCACTTCCTGGAATCAAGGCAGTTGGTTATGGAACAGATGCCGATGGTTTTAGTGATAATGTGATTGTCCTAGCTGGCCAGCTGGCAGATGAACTGGAAAAGCCTACATTTGATGCAGATAAGTATGGAAAGATGGTAACTAAATTTAACTCCCTGCGAACCAATGTATTAAATGAAATCACTAATCTGGGAGTTAAATCGGAGTTTTTAAATACTACCAAGGATCGTCTGGAGAATAATGATATTTCTCTTCAAGAACAGATGTTAAATGTGGAAGGTATTGACACTGCAGAAGCCATCAGCGATTATATGTGGAATCAATACGCTTACAATGCCGCACTTAAAGTAGGGACCAGCATCTTGTCTCCATCTTTTATTGACTTCATGAAATAACATTGATTGGAGGTGTGTTATTATGGAAGCATTGCTCAGAATTACAACCGTACCCATGGAGTATGAAATGAAAATTCAAAGAGCAAGACTGGAGTATTCAAGCTCTAAATCTGATCTGATGATCAATAGAGCCAAGGGCGGACTGACCATGGAAAACAGTCCTATTAAATTACATCTGGATACATACAAAGCACGTAATTCAGTTTGTCCTACCACAATGGAAAGTGTGCGGCAGTCCGCTGAAAAGGGAAAGTCCGTCGCCTTAGAAGCCACTGCCGCATATGCAAAGGAGAGCGCCATGCTGTTAGACCCAAAGATTCCCAATGCACTCAATCAAATATTCAGCCAGCACGCACAACAGCCTACGGGAGAATTCGGTTTGCAGTTCCTTCCCTCTACAGGCCCTGATATTGAATGGTCTAATCCGGATCTCTCTATGAAATACCAAATGGATAAATTAAGCTTTGATATAAAAGTGGCAAATGGAAACTTTGAGTTCATACCGGGAACTGTTGAAATGTCCATCACCCAAATGCCTGATGTAAATATTGAATACATTGGGAAGCCCCTTTATGTTCCTCCCAGTGCAGTCAACTTATTTAACCATACTTCAATGGATGTCCTCGCTTAATCCTGTACCCGGAGGTATTTACAATGGAAATTAACACGCAGTATTTTGGCAAAATCTCCTGTTCAGAAGAAGAGTTTATTCATTTTTCTGATGGGTTGTTTGGTTTTGCTGACCTAAAAAATTATGTTCCTCTGGCATTCCAGGAGAACAGTGATTCTTTAATCTGTCTGCAGTCTTTGGAGGACTCAAATGTTTCCTTTATTCTTATGAATCCATTTCAGTTCTTCGAAAAATATGAACCGAAATTATCTCATGAGGATCAAAAACTTCTAAAGACTGAGGGCAGGGAAGATGATGTTTCCTATTATGTTATCAGTGTCATTCACGAACCAATGGAAAACAGTACGGTAAACTTAAAGGCTCCCATTGCGGTAAATACAAAGACCCGCGAAGCCAGACAAATTATTCTGGATAACCCTCTTTACCGTTTCCGTCATCCGCTCAGAGATTTTATAAAAAAGGGGGATTAGTATGCTGATTCTTCAAAGAAAAAAAGACCAGTCCCTTACTATTGGCAGCAATATTTCTGTCACAGTTCTTGATATAGGAAATGATTGGGTGAAACTGGCCATTGATGCTCCAAAGGAAGTTTCCATCCTTCGCACAGAGCTGTTGGAAGCCGTCTCTGCAAACCAAGAGGCAGCTTCCACACCCTTAAGCGAAGACTCCCTTTCTATAATCAAAGATTTAATGAATAAAAAAGACAGCGGAGGTACCTGATATTATTTGGGTACATCCGCTGTTTCTTCTTCATGATTTAATTCTTCCGTATTCCCGTCTTCATGCACTGTTACTTCCTCTTCTACCCTTTGATTCTGTCTTTTCATAAGGTGGAAAATCCTTTTCTTAAAAGCTAAAAACTCCTTTTCTACTCTGTTAGCCGCCACTCTTATCCCATATCTTCCAAGCCGAAATATCCAAAAAAGGGGTAAAAGCATACCGGATTTCTCCAATCTCGGATATATGGTTTCCATATACATCCTGTCTGGAAACATCCAGATTATCAGCCGCCTCAATTCCTCTGCCTTCCTGTCTCTGGCATAACAATCTGCGACCTTTGTGATCAAAGGGAGGAATTGTGCACTAATTTCCCGCCCTTCTGCACCCTTGCTGAATATGTAGGATTCCATCGCATCATACATTTCCACGTTTTCAATTCCTGCTCCGGTTCCCAGCCAACGGAGAATGAGATATTCCAGATGTTCTGCAAAATCTGCTATTTTAAGCTTCTTTAACCGTTCATAAATGTAAGACCATTCAAAAACTTCTCCATAAGTTTTATAAAATACCCAGAAGTCAATGATCTGGTTCAGGCTAATATCTCCTTTGGCATAAGAATCTGTCAGTCTGCATATGAAAAATAAGTACATTTCGGTGGGATTCATCTCACGGATATGCTGAAATTTTTCTTTATTTCGCAATGAATGAAACAAGTTTATGTAAAACTTCTGCATGGATTTGCTGAAAAACATGGTATGATTAAAACATGAAACCCTGCTCCCTGGTATCTTGTAGTACAATTCTCCGTAAGCCTCTGTATGGAGTTCTTCAAAGTCCGTCCCTCTAAAAAAGGCTCTGACGGTCTGGACATCCTTTTTTTTCAAACCGATCTCAACAAATTCTCTGCAGCACATTTCTTCAACAGGATAGTATTTGACTATATCAGAATAGCTTAAGAAAAAACAATCAATTTCTCTTTTTTCAAAAATAGTCTCAATCTGTTTTTCTGTGGAACGCAGCCGTTCAATCCGATGAACAGACTCTAAATATTTATCAAAAAACCTCTGACGAACCGGCTGAGGAATCTCCTCATCCAATCCCATAATTCCATAATGGACGATATGGGCCACACGATGATAATCAGCAATCCGGAACAGCTTTTCCCAGTTTAAGTATCTCAGGGGGGCCGGTGCTTCCTTCTGATTCATGACCGATGACAGCAATGTCATTAAATACCGCTCTTCATATCCTTTACTCATTCATTATTCCACCCTTAATCTATAAGAAATTTCCTGTCACCAGTATGTCAATTACTGTAACAAAACATTTCCTTTCATATTATATATCGGTTTTTTTTAGACAATCTTAACTTTAACATGTAACTGTTCGATAAATAATATGTAAATGAAACCAATATCACGATTATAGAAAAGGTGAATGCATTGAACACCATCCATTATATTTTTCTTCGGACTCTATTTTTAACTGGAGTTCCCTTTATAGCCTCTTCTCCACTTGGACAGGCCAATCAGGAAAGAACTGCGATTATTTCAAATTTTGCCCAGGACGAGAACTCTTCGTCTTTATCGGCTGATTTTCCTCAGGAAGGCCGGTATGACCTTATGCTGGACAGCGCATGCGGTCCTCTTACCTATTACAATCAGTCCGATATAAGATGGGGAAGCTTCCTGTATGGAGGAAAAGATCCTCTCTCCACTTATGGCTGCGGTCCCACTGTCATGGCCATGGTAGTTACAAGTCTTACCGGAAGTCAAATACTACCTCCTGACATGGCTCAGTGGGCCGTTGAAAATAAGTCTTGGGCTCCTGGTCAAGGTTCTTATCACCGTCTGATTCTGGACAGCGCCCTGGCTTATGGCCTAAATGCTGCCCCCCTTAAAGATTACACGGTTCAGGGACTGGAAAGTGCATTAGAATCCGGGCACTTAATTGTAGCACTTATGAAAAAAGGGCATTTTACACAAAATGGCCATTTTATTATTCTTACCGGTGTTACGGAGAGTGGAATGATTAAAATTGCTGATGCAAATGAATATAATAATTGCCAGACTGAATGGGATCCTTCCCTAATATTGAAGGAACTAAATTACCGGGCATCAAACGGGGGGCCTCTTTGGATGATAGGCCCTGCCGATTATTGATAGTAAGAGTCTTTTCCTGACAGCCGTATGCTTATATGCCGATCTAGTTCAATGGTGCGTTTTAACGCCAATTGAATGCTCTTTCCCTTTTCTGCCAGCATTTGGGCTTCAGGAGTGTCAGGATTTATATCAGTGTTTCCTTTCAGCCAGCCTCTTACCTTAAGGCCTTCCTCGGCCGATAAGGCAGCTGCCAGGCAGTTTACATTGCCGGTGCATACATCTGCCTTGTCCATCTCCTCCTGGCGCATTCCTAACAGCATTTGAACGGATTCCCTGTCATTTCGTGACAGGAAATCTCCCATTTCCCTGGTGATGCGTTCAATTTCAACAATATAATTATATTTCTTCTGCATTTCTTTCAGCATTTCAACCAGCATAGCTTTTTCCATGCTTATCCTCCTCATGTTTGTGGCTGAATCTTAAACAGCCGGAGAGAAATTATTCCCTCCGGCTCTATTTATTCAACTGCTTAATCTCTGTGCCTCTTTGAAAGCATCCCTCAATTCCACAATCAGAGGTCTGACCTCTGAAATTACCTTTACATTTCTCCCTGCACTAATCCGGCTAAACTCATACAGAAAAAAATCATACATACGATTCAGCTCTGCGCTTATTTCATAGTCATAATTTAAAGTATTTCTTAAATAACGAACAATATCAACAGAACGCTGCATTGACTGGTCAAAAAGCTCATAATCTTTTTTTTCCAGAGAAAGCTCTGCTCTGGTCAGGCGTTTTAAAAGCTCATCATAGAGAAGACCAAGCATCTCTCCGGGAGTCATGGTATTTACCGCCTGTGTTTTATAATTTTGATAACCATAAGAATTCATATTGTGTGCACCGCCATTCCTTTATCAGCCACCAAAAGCGCCCTGCAACCAGCTGCTTTGGGAATTCATCTGAGAAATTACCGTCTCCAGGGAAGTAAACTGCTTTACATATCGATCTGTCTCCACCTGAAGCTGAGCCTGAAGGCGTTCCACAAACTTGTCAACTTCATCCATAGACTTTTTAAGAGCATTGGAAAGAATACTGGTGGGGGCATAAGTAGATCCAGCCTTTTCAATCAAGCTTCCCTTTATTGCACCTGTTGTAGAGGCATATTGGTTGGTAACTGCCGTCAGTCGGCCTGCAAGTCCTTCACGGGTGCCAGTACCAGTATCCGCTTTTCTGGTAAACAACTCCTGTATCTTATCTTCAGAAGTTTCAAGACCTGCCCTAAACTTGGTCTCATCAAATACCAAGGCTCCATTATCTGAATAACTTGTACTTTTGGTAATTCCAATGGAAGTCAAAAGTGCTGCGTCCGCACCATCTACCTGGAATACAGAACGGAGACTGTCAGATAAGCTTCTTAAAATAGAGTCACCAAATAACATTCCTGTCTTAGCCTCTTTTTCCCACTTTTCAATCTGACTCTCACTCATATCCTCTTTCTGTTCATCCGTCAAAGGCTCGTACTTCCGATTTGGCTTAGTGGTAAGCTCATCGTTAACCAGCTTCACTATCTCATTGTAATCCTTTATCATATCAGAAACCGCTTTTACAATCTTATCAGAATCTGTTTGAGCATTAAAGGTGACAGCATCGGCTGAATTATATGTCACCGTATCATCGACATAAGTTCCAAATGTTCCATTTACAGTAACTGCCAAGCCATCTAAATTGAAGGTATTGCTCCCTCTTTCTATATTGATAGGGTCTGCGTATTCTCCGTATTTTACGCTGATGATGGCATCCTGCCCTTTTTTAATTTTTTCTTTATCAATGCCAAATAATTCTGCACCTACATCATTAATCTCAAAATTTCCAGAACCCCCTTCTTGTTTTGATACAATAGAAAAACGGTCTGCAGTTTTCATATAGGTTATAGTGACACCAGCGTCAGATTCATTGATTTTCTTAATAATATCACTCAATGTGCTGGTTTCATCAATTTCTAATTCATATTCATTAATTTTGATAGTTGTTCCAGATGCTATTGTATTGACTAAGCCAGCTTCTCCAATTACTGCACCCATATTCAGGCGATTAGAGGTTCCAGCTTCTACAGACAAAGCACCGTTCTTTCCGATTACACCTGCGTCAGCAGAGGCAATAGATAAGTCAGAGGAGGAATCAGTAGTTTTAAATACCAATTTTTTATCATCATCGATTCCCTCTACGATTACCTCTATTCTCCCTGTTCCAAACTCTTTATTCAGCTTCTTCTGGATATCAACTGCCATAGTTCCTAATTTATCATCGACCGTTCCATCATAGGCCAACTTTATAGACTTTGTAACACCATTGTAAGTGAAACTCATGCTTTTTTCGTTAATTATATCCGCAAAGCTTGCACTGCTGTAGAGTTTTTGATCATTAATATCCAAATCCTTAATTCCATCTTCATTAATTACCCCATAATCTGATTTATCATCTTTCAGCTTTTCAATGCCTTCATCATCTATACCAAGTGCATTTAATGCCTGTTTACTTCCTCCTACAAGCCTGATTCCATTAGCAGTTCCTTCCCCTACAGCATTAAAATTTAATTTATAGTCAGGTTTAACTTCGCCATCAATTGAGGAAACTACTGAGGTCTTACCTCCGGGAACTGTTTCTGTAACACTTGCCTGAACATATGCTGAAAGCTTCTCGTTTCCTACAGAAACTCTGGCCAAAGCCTCATTAAGGGCTTTCTCAACGCCCTCTCCGGTGGAATAGTCACCGCTTCCCATTCGAACATTAAAGGTTTTATTTCCTAGTTGGAAGGTCAATGTCTGTCCTTCTAAATTGTTTACTGCCCGATCACTAAAATCAATAGGACCTGTTTCCAATCTCTGATTGCTAACATTATTGGTTGAAACCGCAGAAGCCGTAGTTGCCAGCTGTTTTACCCCTACAACAGACACCGCACTGGAGGTAGTAGGGCTCCCTGTTACACTGATATATTTGCTGTTAGCTCCCACTGCCGTAACACTGCTTTTTGCCCAGAAGGTCGAACTGGAAATGTTGGTTGCAGGGCTTGTATAAGAAGTGTATTTTTTTGAAAACTCAATCAGCTTGGAACTGATGGAACGGTAAGCATCCTGCTTCCACAAAAGAGTCTGTTTACTCTTTTGCTGCTTTGCTATTTTTGCCCTAGTTGCGGCTGTCATTCCTTCAATCAGGCTGTCTCTATCAAGGCCGCTGGCAAGGCCGCCAAAACCTTGAATGGAAGAGGAATAACTGCTGTTAGTCACACTATTATATACTGATGCCATATTAAAACTCCTTTCTACTACAATATATTTATGGT
>DGRE01000045.1 GCA_002389905.1 Hungatella sp. UBA4396
TTAAACTGGGGCTGAATCACTTTTGCGATCTCTTCCGAAGAATGGGAATTGACGTACTCCAGTCCCTTTTGAATTGCATTGGTAAATTTCTGTATGGTTTCCGGATTTTTCTCCATATAGCTTTTCTTTGCACTATATGCCGTATAAGGCACATAACCGGAATCAACGCCCAGGGAAGCTACTACATGGCCGCTGCCTTCCTTTTCAAGTCCGGTAGCAAACGGCTCAAATTCCACGGTGTAATCCGCATCATTGCTGGTAAAGGCAGCAGCAGTGAGGCCAAAGTTGATGCTCTGGTCAATGCTTAAATCTACGGCAGGATCAATGCCGTTCTTTTTTAAGATATACTCAAATACCATCTGAGGCATTCCGCCCGCTCTTCCTCCAAGTACCTTCTTTCCCTTTAAATCAGTCCATTGAAACTCAGGCTGAGGATCTCTTCCCACGAGAAAGTTTCCTGCCCTCTGGGTCAGCTGAGCAAAGTTTACGGCATAGTCCTCTGCTCCGTTTGCATAAGTATAAATGCTGGCTTCAGAGCCCATAAATCCGATATCAGCGTCACCGGATATGAGGGCGGTCATAACCTTGTCGGCTCCTGCTCCGTTGACCAGAGTTAAATTGATGCCCTCCTCTTCAAAATACCCCAGCTCAATGGCTGCATATTGGGGTGCATAGAAAATAGAATGGGCCACTTCATTCAATGTGACTGGAGTCAAGTCTGCCGTTTTGGCCTTGGAACCACAGGCAGCAAGACTGAGCAGAGATACCCCGGCCAGTATTGCTGCCAGAAAAAAGTGATAGGCTTTTCTCATAAATCCTCCTTCATAGAAATCTTAATACTACATTTTATTATAGGAATAAAGGAATGTACTTTGTCTTTGAAAATTTTGTGATTCCATTGTCACGGAAGGGATAGAGAAGAAAACCGGTCTTATCCATTTTCTGCGCCCAACTCTGCAGCTTGTCAGACATACAAATAGTATGAGAATTGTCAAAAATAAGAAGATTGCTTGTTTCAAATTGCACCTCCCCGTCATTCAATGCAGGCTTCCAATTTATAAATCTGCAATTATTATAATGTATTTAGGCGGATATCTTTTGATGTCATCAAGGATGAAACTAAAAAAGAAACCCCTGATCTCCTTCATGAACGAAGGGATAGGGATGTTTAAGTGCCGCAGGCACCAAGAATTATAAAGGAAGAACTGTTTTGTTAAATTCGTTGTTAAGGATCTGAGCCGCTGAGTTATAGACTGCAGAGGCACCGCAGAATATTCCGGTATATCCCGCAAGTGTTTTGATTGCGTGGATACCTGTGAAGTCACCGATTGCCAGAAGGAAGAATAATGCTGTCAGGGACAAGAATACGACCTGTGATGCACGGTTGTGTTTCAATGTTCCTATAAACATGAAAAGTGTGAAAACTCCCCAAAGCAGCAGGTAGAATCCCATACTTTTTTCATCAGCACTTTCTATGCCCTTGAATGGATTGTTCCAAATTACGATGAGAGACCACCAGAAAAATCCATAGGCTGTAAAGGCAGTGGCTCCAAATAGATTGTTTTTCTTAAATTCCATGACTCCTGCGATGATTTGTGCTGCACCGCCAAGAGCGAATCCCATAGCTACTATAACAATGGAAAGCGGTATAATTCCTGCGTTGTGGAGATTAAGAAGAATGGTTGTCATTCCAAAACCTAAAAGTCCAAGTGGTCCAGGATTGGCAATTGTATTAGTGTTTTTTTCGCTGCTCATATTTCCTCCGGTATGTATATGCTTTTAAACCTTACCCATATTAGCATAGGTAACAGAATAAAGCAAGGAAAAATGAAACGGCTGTAATTCCCCGATTTTGTGCAGTTTTTTATTTTGCTTGTGGGGAGTTTGATGATAAGGTATACTATATATAAAAGTAAGGTGAATCAGTTGTCAGAAACCGACAGATAACCTATTTCAGAGAAAACAGAACTTATTTAAATTTACAGAAGCAGGAGAGTAAGTAACAATGAGCTACCGGATGATTGTACTGGATTTGGATGGAACTCTAACAAATAAGAACAAGGAGATAACACCTCGCACAAAAGAAGTGCTTTTTGAGTTAAAAGCCCAGGGCGGAATTATCGTACTGGCTTCAGGCCGGCCCACCTATGGTGTGATGCCTTTAGCCAAAGAGCTGGAGCTTGATCAATCAGGAGGATATATTCTTTCCTTTAATGGCGGACGTATCATTGACTGCAAAACCAGGGAAACGATTTTTGCAAGGGAACTGCCTGTATCCTCCAATGCCAGGATCATCCGTATGGCAGAGGAACACGGAGTGAACATCCTTACCTATGAGAATGAACAGATCATCACTCCCAACGGGTCTGATGAGTATGTGAGAAAGGAATCAGCGGTCAACAAGCTGGAAGTAAAAGAAATCAGTGATATGGAGTCCTATGTCCAGTTTCCAGTTGAAAAATTCCTGATGCTGGAAGACGGTGATTACCTTGCCATGGTAGAACCAAAAGTAAAAGCAGCTTTAGGCAGGGATTACAGTGTTTACCGTTCAGAGCCTTATTTCCTGGAGATTCTTCCTAAAGGAATTGATAAGGCGGCAAGCCTGGAGCGCCTTCTTTCAAGGCTTGATATGAGCCGGGAAGAGATGATTGCCTGCGGAGACGGCTACAATGATTTGTCTATGATTAAGTATGCAGGGCTTGGGGTAGCCATGGAAAATGCAGTTCTTCCGGTAAAGACGGCATCGAATTACGTGACTCTCTCTAATAATGACGATGGCATTGCCCATGTGGTAGAAAAATTTATGCTTACCTGATATCTTTCTGTAGACTTTACGACTTTAATATGTTAAAATGCCCTTAGTTGCAAAAGGAAGTAAAAGGGGATCAAAATAATATGAATAAAAAGATCAAGACAGATGCAGTAGACCATCTGTTTGAAGCTGTTTTAACTTTAAAGACACCGGAGGAGTGTTATACGTTTTTTGAGGATGTGTGTACGGTAAATGAGCTGTTAAGCTTATCCCAAAGGTACGAAGTGGCTAAGATGCTGCGGGAAGGCCGCACCTATCTGGAAATTGCGGAGAAAACAGGGGCTTCCACAGCCACCATCAGCCGGGTGAACCGTTCCTTGAATTATGGAAACGACGGATACGATATGGTGTTTAAACGGCTGGAAGATGGGAAAAAAGAAGACAAATAAAACAGAGGGCATACACCGGNNCCGGTGTATGCCCTCTGTTTTAATTATTTTTTCTTTTTTATGGGTTCTGCTGCCCTCAAATCGTCGATGATCTGTTCCACCACCTGTTTTTTCACATATACATCAAAGGAAAGCTCACAGATCCAGGCGAACAGGCGGAGGTATTCCAAATCCTCTCCTTCCAGCCCTTTATCTGCAAATGCCTGGCTTGTGTCCTGGTATTTCCGGACAATGTCTTTCTGGATGCGGTCCATTCCGTCCTTTGTCCAGGAAAATATCTCTCTGTAGACTTCTTCTAAAGGCAGTTCCTCCGGGGAATTGAAGTGCTTTTCCGTAATAGGACGGAAGAGCTGTTCAATGTCATGGAAGGAAAGCATATTTTTAAAATAATATATAAATACGAGAAGAAGGATGTGTTCCTTGGAATATTTCTTTTTGTTGGGAGCCGGAAGCAGATTATTCTTTGCGTAATTGTTGATCATAGTTTTGGTCAGGATCTTATCCTCAGGATGGCGTTTGGTGCCCTTTAAGTGTTCATCCATAAAGGTAGTGACCTGATCCATATATAAATCAATGTCAGGGATGGCTTCCGGACTGATATAGTCTAAGGCTTCCAGATGCTTTAATATGTCCCGCAATCTTTCGTTATTGGTCTTCATATGTTCCTCCATTCTGCACGGCCCATGCTGTACATAAGGGATCTCATATCCCTTCATCATATTATATAGTATTGAATACCAGATGACAAGTGGTAAAAGCTCTTAAAGTGCTGATTTTTTTTTAGGACACCTGAAAAAGTTTCTTGACATTTGATCAATGTATGCTAATCTATTAATATAGAATTTATAAAAAAATGATATCCCAAGAACATATCGGACAAGATGAAAGGAGATAATATTATGAAAAAAGTATTAGCTACAGAAAAAGCACCGGCAGCAATCGGCCCATATTCCCAGGCAATTCGCGGAGGAGATTTTGTATTCGTATCAGGACAGCTTCCAATTGATCCTGCAACAGGAGCATTTGCAGGCGATGATGCAGCTTCTCAGACAAAGCAGTCCTTAACAAACGTCCAGGCCATTCTGGAAAGCGAAGGCTTATCCATGGCAAATGTGGTTAAGACCACTGTTTTATTAAAGAACATCAGTGACTTTGCAGCAATGAACGAAGTTTATGCAACCTTCTTCCAAGGTGACTGCCCTGCAAGAGCAGCATTTGAAGTGGCAGCGCTTCCAAAAGACGCTCTGGTAGAAATCGAAGCCATTGCATATTGCGGCGAATAATCGGTTTTATATATTAAGGATAGGGGAGAACGGTGCGTCTAAGTGCCGGTCTCCCTTTTTAAAATAAGCCCTTTGTCAAAATGCCTTGTAGAAATAAAGGACTTTTTGCGAAAGAAATGGGTTGCATATTGACGGACATATATTATAATAAAAGGAAGTTGTTTAAATTAACCATGGAAGCTGGTACGTTTGCGATGAATGTTTACGAAAGTGCAGAAGAATATCTGGGAAGGATTCCCATGTGGACCAGAAAGAAAAACTCTCTGGAGGATATTCGCCGGTTTCTTACCGAGATGGGAGATCCGGATGAGCATATGAACATCATTCATGTTGCAGGAACCAATGGAAAGGGATCGGTATGTGCATTTCTCCAGTCTGTTTTCATAAAGGCCGGATTCAGGACAGGGACTTTTACTTCCCCTCACTTAATCGACATCAGGGAGCGTTTTTGCCTGAATGGAGATATGGTGCCTGAGAAGACTTTTGAAGAAAGCTGTCGGACAGTCAGAGTACTTTCTGAAAAGATGATGGAGAAGGGATACTGCCACCCATCCTACTTTGAGTTTCTGTTTTATATGGCAATGGATATGTTCCATAAGGAAAAAATGGATATTGTGATCCTGGAAACCGGGCTGGGAGGAAGGCTTGACACCACCAATGTCATAAACCATCCGCTGGTGTCGGTGATTACTTCCATCAGCCTGGATCATGTGGAATATTTAGGTGATACCATAGAAAAGATCGCAGCAGAAAAAGCCGGGATCATAAAGAAGGGAATTCCCGTTGTTTTTGATGGAAATGACCTCAAGGCCGCTGATGTCATCCGAAAAAGGGCAAGAGAGCTGAACTCCCCTTTTTATGAGGCGGACAAGCAGGGCTATGAGATAACCGGATATGAGGACAAGGGCTGGAGTGCCAGATTTCAGGGAATCAGAGGGGACAGCATGGAAGCTTATATTCCCTCTCTTGCCGAATATCAGGTGATGAATGCATTTCTTTCCTTTCGGGCTTTGGAGGCGGTACAAAACCAGGTCGCGTTAAGGGGCAGAATCGGACGGGAACAGATAAAGGAAGGGATTGCAGCCATGTATTGGCCGGGCAGGATGGAAGAGGTTCTTCCCGGAATCTTTCTCGACGGGGCCCATAATCCCGGAGGGACAGAGGCTTTTGCCAAGGCTGCGGCCAGGCTTTGCGCCGCAAGAGATAAGAGAGCCAATATTCTGTTTTCATCTGTTTCCGATAAGGACCACAAACAGATGATAAGAGAGATTGCAGAGGCCCTTCCTCTGGCTGAGGGAGCGGTGGCCCATATTGATTCCGAAAGGGGCCTGGAAACAGAAGTTCTGCTTGAGGAATTTCAAAGTTTCTGCGGCTGCGATGTGAAAGGGTTTCAGACAGTGGAGGAAGCTGTTTTATATATGCTTCATAAAAAGGATGAAGGGCATCTGTTGTTTTGCGTTGGTTCCCTTTATCTGATGGGTGAGATAAAAGAGGTTTTAAGGAGGAACGGATATGATTGATTTTGAAGCTGAGATCGATGATTACAGGCCAAGCCTGGAGGTTGATGCCATAGAAGATGCCATAGTGAGAAGTGATCTGACGGATATGAATGATCTGATGATGAATCTGATAAAAGAAGTCAGCAGGGAATAGGCGGTTGAAATATGGATTATGAAAGAAAAACCAAGGTAATCGCAAACAGTTATTATAACATGGGCTTGGAACGGGCCAGGCTCCGGGATTTGTCAGGAGCAGCGGAATGTCTGAAAAAGAGCCTTCATTTCAATAAATATATGACAGATGCCAGAAATCTTCTGGGACTTATTTATTATGAAATGGGAGAAGTAGGCGATGCCCTTGTCCAGTGGGTAATCAGCATGAACCTTCAGCCGGAAGGAAACCGTGCTGATTATTACCTCGGTGAAATACAGAGAAAAAAAGGCGCCATGGAGTCGGCCCGCCGCAGTGTCAGAAGATTTAACCAGGCACTGGTTTATGCTCAGAACGGAAGTGAAGACCTGGCCATCCTCCAGCTTCATAAGGTGGCGGAAAGCCAGCCTAATTATGTGAAAGCCCAGCTTTTGCTGGCCCTTCTCTGTATTTCCAGAAATGATTACCAAAAGGCCGGGAAGGCGATTAATAAGGTTCTCCAGATAGACCGGAACAACCCTAAGGCCCTTTGGTACAAGTCCATGGTCAAGAACGGGGGCGGCAGTCCAAAGAGCGAAAAGGAACCGGAAAAGAGAAAGCTTAAAAATGTGGTTTCCCACAGGCAGATGGAGGATGACGATGTCATCATACCGCCCAGTTACCGGGAGAACACCAGGGATCAGGCGGTGGGATATATCCTTGCAGGACTTTTGCTGGGAGCTGCGGTCATCTATTTCTTTGTGATGCCTGCCAATACAAAGGCCATCAATGCAGGCCACAACCAGGAGATGTTAAAATACAGCGAGCAATTGAGTCAGGCCAACCAAAAGGCGGAAGGCCTGGAACAGCAGCTGGAAGCCATCGAGGCTGAGAAAAAGACGGCAGAGGATTCTCTGGCTTCTCTGACCAATGACTCGGACAGCGTTCTGGCCCAGTATCAGGCTGTTATCGGAATTCTTCAGGCTTATAAGAAGGATGATTTCCCTCTGGCAGTCCGCATTTATGCCGGTTTAAAGCCGGAGCTCATCACCTCCTCCGATACCCAGGCGGTCATCGGTGAAATAAGAAAAGATATAACGGAGAATGGCATGGCCGTTTTAGAAGAGCTTGGAGATAAGGCAGCGGATGGGGGAGATCCTCAGACAGCCCTTGTCTATTATTTAAAATGCATTGAGTTAGATCAGAAGAGCTGGCAGGCCAAATTCAAAACAGCCGCCATTTACAAGGCAATGGGAGAAAAGGAACAGGCCAACGGGCTGTTTTCCGATATTATAAACAACAGCAAAGACGAGGAACTGTCTGCCAAAGCAAAAACAGAGCGTGGCTTTTGATATAATTTACTTAGAGAAGTCAAGCGAAGACACTACAGAAGAGAGATCTTTTTTGTGGTGTCTTTTTTCATAAATTCGCTAAGGAATGGAGGGGTATATATGAATCAGCCGCATTTTACATATGAGGCGGAAGGACATGCTTTAATCGTCCACCTGCCAGAGGAGCTGGATCATCATAACTGTGCAGGATTGAAATATGAAACGGATTTAATCCTTTCTGAGAATTATATCAGGCGCATTATATTTGATTTTTCGCAAACCAGGTTTATGGATTCTTCGGGAATCGGCATTTTATTAAACCGGTATAAACAGATGGCGCTGAGCGGGGGAACCGTGGCCATTTACGGCGCAGGCGCCCAGGTGCTCCGCATTCTGAAAATGGGAGGCATTTTAAAATTAATGAAACTGTATGACTCAAAGGAAGCAGCAGTCACAGGTTAAGGTGAATTTGCCCAGAGGGCAAAAAGAAAACCCCCTGGGGGGTGAGGAGGAACATATGTCTGAACAGAACAAACCAGAAATTCTGAAAATGGAATTAGAGGCCTTGTCAAAGAATGAGGAGTTTGCCAGAGTGGCAGTGGCAGTCTTTATGACAAGGCTAAACCCTACCTTAGAGGAGGTGGATGACGTAAAAACAGCCGTGTCTGAGGCAGTAACCAATGCAGTCATCCATGGATATCAGGGGAAAGGGGGAAGCATTTACCTGGAGATCACCATCTGCGGCCAGGAGATGACTGTATCCGTAAAAGACGACGGAATCGGCATCCCAGATATCAAAAAGGCCATGGAGCCCATGTATACCACCGATCCCGACGGGGAACGGTCGGGTATGGGATTTTCCTTTATGGAAGCTTTTATGGACCAGATAGAAGTGAATTCGGCGCCGGGAAAGGGAACTGCCGTAACCATGAAAAAGAAGATTAACGGGTGAGCCTTATGGATGAGACCATGAGATTGATAGAAATGGCTCACGAAGGAGATAAAGCGGCAAGGGACAAGCTGGTGACCGATAATATCGGCCTTGTCTGGAGCATTGTCCGCAGATTTACTGGGAGAGGTTATGACCCGGAAGATTTGTTCCAGATCGGAACCATCGGCCTTATAAAGGCCATTGACAAATTCGATCTATCCTATGAAGTGAAATTTTCCACCTATGCGGTTCCCATGATAACAGGAGAAATCAAACGTTTTTTAAGGGATGACGGCATGATCAAGGTCAGCCGTTCCATTAAGGAAATGGGTTTAAGAGTAAAAAATGTCCGGGAAGAGCTGATATACCGTTTAGGCAGAGAGCCCACGGTAGAGGAGATCGCCGGGGAGATCGGGGCCAGCAAGGAAGAAGTGGCCGCTTCCATTGAAGCGGGAGCAGAGGTGGAATCCTTGTACCGTTCTGTCAACAACAGCGATGAAAACAGTCTTTTGCTTATTGATAAAATCGAAGAAGAAAATTCCGCCCAGGAAGACCTTTTAAACCAGATGGTGCTGCGGGAGCTGTTGACCGGGCTGGAGGATAAGGACAGGGAAATCATCATCAGGCGTTATTATTACAATGAAACCCAGAGTCAGATCGCCGCAAAGCTGGGAATTTCCCAGGTTCAGGTATCCAGACTGGAAAAAAAGATTTTAAAGCAAATGCGTGAAAAATTATAGAAAAAGAATAAAAAAAACCATATGGCTCATACTACTTATGAAAACCAGAGAAAAGGATGTGAGCACCTATGGAATCCATGAAACATAAGCTTGTGATGGCGCTTCTTGTTTTAGGCCTGATTGCGGCTGCCGCCGCCATCTGGTATCTGATTGCCGTCATGCCCGGCGGGGGAGGAAAAGAAGGAACCCTTGTAAGAAGCCTGCCCGGAATTGAGAGGATGGTTTCATGAGCAAGACCGTTTATTTAAATATCAGCCAGATTACAGAGGTCCATCACAAGGAGGTCCAGTTAAAGGATGTGGCGGATGTTTACTGCGACGATTCCGCCATTATGAATAAGTGCAATGCCCTGCGCATTAAAACCATTCACTCAGACAAAAACAAACGGTATATAGAAAATGCTTTGGATGTGATAAAGAAACTGATAGAAATGGACTCCACTCTTCAGATCAATAATGTAGGGGAAGTGGATTATATCATTGACTACCACAAGGCAAAAAAGCCCAACTGGGTCTGGCAGTGGATCAAGACCATTTTTGTATGTATCATCTGTTTCTGCGGAGCGGCTTTTGCCATCATGACCTTTAATAATGACGTAAATGTCACCGATGTTTTTAAGGAAATTTACCGGATCATCATGAAGCAGGAGTCCAGTGGATTTACCATTTTAGAGGTCAGCTATTCCATTGGACTGGCCCTTGGAATTGTGGGATTTTTTAATCATTTCGCAAAGCTCAAGATCAATACCGATCCAACACCTTTGGAGGTGGAAATGCGGCTTTACGAGGATAATGTCAGCAAGACCCTGATTCAGAATGAAGGAAGAAAGGAGTCGGATATTGATGTTTCCTGAACAAGTGCTTCTTGTTTTAATCGGGCTCAGCGCTGGCGGCATTATAGCAGCCGGCGTTTTTGCTTTCTTAGCCATCATAGGCGTATTTCCCAGACTCATAGGAAAGACAAGGACAAACAGGCATATTCTGCTGTATGAGACCATGATTATCCTGGGAGGTATATTGGGAAATATATGGGACATTTATGAAATCCCCCTGGGATTTGGGGGAAACCTGTTTTTGGGTGTTTACGGGACAGCCGTGGGAATCTTTGTGGGCTGCCTTGTCATGTCCCTTGCGGAAACCTTAAAAGCTCTGCCGGTCATCAGCCGCAGGCTCAATCTGGGAGTAGGACTGCAGTATATCATCCTTTCCCTGGGACTGGGAAAACTGATTGGGTCTCTCATTTTTTTTGTGGAAAAATTTGGACAGTAAAGCAGAACAGAATTTACAGAATGGAGGAACATAATGGAAATAGACAAAAAAGCGTATGAAGCCTATGTAAAGCAGGTGACTCCGGTTCACAAGCGTTGGCCGGGAATAATCAAGGCATTTTTTGTAGGCGGAATCATCTGTACCATAGGTCAGATTGTCACGGTTCTGCTTATGAATACAGGACTGGAAAAAGAAACGGCTTCAGCCTGGACCACTCTGGTTCTGATTGCAGCCAGCGTCCTTCTGACAGGATTAAACCTCTATCCCAAAATTGCTAAATTCGGAGGAGCAGGAGCATTGGTTCCCATTACCGGATTTGCCAATTCCGTGGTGGCTCCGGCAGTGGAATTTAAGGCAGAAGGCCAGGTGTTCGGCATAGGCTGTAAGATATTCACCATTGCAGGGCCAGTCATTTTATATGGAATTTTAAGCTCCTGGATACTTGGAATCATCGCTTATGTGTTAAAAGCGTTTGGGATACTGTAGACTCATGGAAATGGAGAGAGAAAAATGCAGATAGGAAAAGCGAGTGTTAAATTTAAAGAGCCTCCGGTCATTGAAAGTATGGCTTCGATTGTAGGAAAAAAAGAAGGCGAAGGTCCTCTTGGAAAAATGTTTGACGTGGTGGAGCAGGATGACATGTTTGGGGCGGATACCTGGGAAAAGGCTGAAAGCGCCCTCCAAAAGCAGACCGCGGATCTGGTGATTGAGAAAGGGGACATCCGGAAAAAGGATATCCGCTACTTATTTGCCGGAGATCTGCTGGGTCAGCTCATTGCCACCTCCTTTGGTACTGTAGATCTGGAAATCCCCTTATTTGGCTTATTCGGAGCCTGCTCCACCATGGGAGAGGCCTTGAATCTGGGAGCCATGGTAGTTGCCGGAGGGTATGCGGACAAGGTTATGGCCATGGCCTCCAGCCATTTTGCAACAGCGGAAAAACAGTTCCGCTTTCCCCTGGGATATGGAAACCAAAGGCCATTTTCGGCTTCCTGGACGGTGACAGGCTGCGGTGCGGTTATTCTCTCGAAGAACAGAAAAGATGGAATTGCAGCCATTACAGGCATCACCACAGGGCAGATGGTGGATATGGGTGCCAGGGATTCCATGAATATGGGAGCAGCCATGGCCCCGTCAGCCTTTCACACCATACAGAGGAATTTCGAGGATTTCCAGGTGGATGAATCCTATTATGACAAGATTATCACCGGAGATTTAGGCCAGGTGGGGCGTACTATTTTGCTGGATTTTATGAAGAATAAGGGACATGATATAGAAAAGCAGTATATGGACTGCGGAATTGAGATCTTTGATCCAGAGTCCCAGGATACCCATGCAGGAGGAAGCGGCTGCGGATGTGCTGCCTCTACTCTTTGCTCCTATATTCTTCCCAAGGTACAGGATGGGACTTGGAAACGGGTTTTGTTCGTGCCCACAGGCGCACTGCTTTCCACAGTCAGCTTCAACGAGGGAGAAACCATACCGGGCATAGCTCATGGAGTGGTTATTGAAAACCTGGGAAACCTGTAGCATGCAGAAATAGTTCTATAGGGCAAATGAAAAGAAAGGAGACTTTTATGGAATACGTGAGAGCATTTTTAGTCGGAGGGGGAATCTGCGTGCTGGTCCAGATCTTGATGGATAACACCAAGCTGATGCCCGGACGCATCATGGTCCTTCTGGTGGTAACCGGAAGCATTCTGGGCGCTTTAGGACTTTACGATCCCTTTGCAGACTGGGCGGGGGCAGGAGCAACCGTTCCCCTTCTGGGCTTTGGCAATACCCTTTGGAAAGGCGTGTGGAAGAGCATGGGAGAAGACGGGCTTTTAGGAGTTTTCAAAGGAGGATTCACCGCAAGTGCCGTCGGAGTGTCAGGAGCCCTGATCTTCGGTTACTTGGGTTCTGTCCTGTTTAAACCTAAAATGAAAAGTTAAAAAAAAGGGTCTGCTGTCGTCAAATAACAGCAGACCCTTTTTTTTTGTTTTTTTTAATATCCTGGCCCAGGCCATTGTCCTGCTGATCCTGAACCCGGAGGCCCAACTCCCGGACCGTAATTGCTGTCCGGCGAATCCGTGTCACCTCCCGGAGGAATGATGACGGAATTGGCAGAATGGATGGTACAGTAACCAGGCATTGCAAATGCGGAATCATCGGTTGTTCCCTCTTCCCCTGGCGGAAGCACCAGGAAGATGGCAGTGGTCCGCTCCGGACAGTAAGGCGTTGGAAGCCGGTGAGACAGGGAGCAGACAGTGGCGCGGACGTGAATGTTGCAGACGTCTGTGGGAACTGACCCTTTTGCAAAATATTCGGTGTATATGGCATTGCCTCTGGGATCGTGGTTACAGATTCCCGAGACAGCCAGTTTGCCTGATTTTCTGCATATATTGGCGGTTTCTATGCTGTCAGGAACGGGAAAGCCCGGATCTGACATGCCTTCGTGGACTCTGGACATGATTTTTCTCCACAATACTTTGTGGAAGGAAGTTCCGCCGTTTTGGCTTGTCAGCTTTTGGTTGCTGTCATAGCCCGCCCAGATTCCGGCAGTATAATAAGGCGTATAGCCTACAAACCAGATGTCATTATTGCCGGTGGTAGTACCGCTTTTTCCTGCATTGGACATGCCGGGAATATTGGCGGCCGTACTGGTGGAACCGGGGCCTGAATTTCCCTGGGAAAACTTCCGGCTGCTTTCCATGGAACCTGCCATAGCATCAGTCAGCAAAAATGCGGTGGAATCCTTTAAAACCCTGTGGGTTTCCGGTGTATTGTCGATTAAAATTTTTCCGTCATGATCCAGGATTCTGGTGAAAAATGTGGGCTTTGTATATAGCCCTCCGTTTGCTATGGTAGCATAGGCGCCGGTCAGCTCTAAGTTGGAAACGCCGTCTGTAATTCCTCCAAGTGCAAGGGCCGGATTGTAGTCTGTATCCTTTAAGGAAGTAATTCCAAAGTTTCTGGCATATTCCACGCCAAGGTGGGGCGTTACGGTTTCCATCAGGCAGCGGACAGCCACAATGTTCATGGAATAGATGATTCCGTCTCTTATGGAGGAGTAGCCCTGATACCCGGATTTATACCAGTTGGAAAAGGTTTTATTTCCGATGGTATAAACGGAATCGTAATAAACCGTTCCCAGGGTGGCACTGCCGGTGTCAATGGCAGGCGCAAATGCCGTTATGATCTTAAAGGTGGAGCCCGGCTGCCGCAGGGTGTTGGTGGCCCGGTTTAAGGTAAGGCTGGCAGTTTTTTCACCCCGTCCTCCGCTTATGGCTTTTACCTGGCCGGTCTTCTGGTCCATGATCACGAAAGAGGCCTGAGGCTGTAAGGTCTTTTGAATCCGTTCCCCCAGAATGGTATCCCCTTCCTGTATGATAGAGGCTTTATATCCGTTAATATCATTTTGAATCTCTTCTTCTGAATTATATAAGCCGTCGTATACCGAATCACCGATGTCTTTGTGATAGCGCTTTAAGCTTTCCTCAGAATAATGGACTGTGTTTCCGTCCCTGTGTGTCACGGAAAGCCTGTATTCGACGGAATACTTGGCTGCTGTGTAGTTTGAGGGGTTGCCCACCTCTTCATCCACAATGGCCTGAATGTGCGGGTCCTGGGTAGTATAGATGGATAAGCCGCCGCTGTAAAGCATGTTGTGGGCCTGAGTATCCGTATAGCCAAGCTGTTCCTTCATTGCCTCCTTGACCTGTTCCACCAGCTCATCTGTAAAATAGCTGTAAGGGGTGGAGGTTTCCTTGGTAACGATGTCCACGTTTTGGATTCTGGAATAAACATCGTCAGCCAGGGCTTCGTCTTCTTCCTCACTGGAAATATATCCCTGGTCGTGCATATATTGAAGGATTACCTTCTGCTTGTCTGAGTTTGCCTTTTGGCCGGTAATGGGATTGAACTTGGTGGGGTTTTGTGTAATGCCTGCAAGAACCGCACATTCGGATAAGCTCAGATCCGATATCTCCTTATTAAAGTACCTTCTGGCAGCAACCTTAACCCCAAGAGAGTTATTGCCCAAGTTAATGGTATTTAAGTAATTGGTAATAATCTGTTCCTTGGCCATAATTCCATCCAGCTTGACAGCCAGGAACCATTCCTGCAGCTTTCTCTCCAGCCGTTCCCCAAAGCTTTTTTCCATACCGCCCCCGAAAACGCTGTTTTTAATCAGCTGCTGGGTTATGGTGCTGCCTCCTCCTGCGGAGGAATCGCCTGTCAGTACGCCTCTTACAGCCCGCATGATGGAGCGGGGATCAATTCCATTGTGCTGCCAGAACCGGGAATCTTCATAGGCGACAAAAGCATTAACCAGGTTTTTTGGAAGATCCTCATAGGTGGCTTCCTCCCTGTTGGATCCTGCGGTAACCAGGGTTTCCGTCACATTGCCCGCGCTGTCATAAACGGTTGTGGCATATTCATTGGGTACGATGGTGGCAATGTCCACCTCAGGAGCGTTGTCTATGATTCCTTTAACCATGCCGAATCCGATGCTGGCGGCCAGGATGCCGCAGAACAGAAACAGCACGAATAAGCTTTTTAAAAAAGCAAGAAAAACCTTGGCAGAATATTTTCTCGTTTTTGAATTGGCGGTCCGGAGCTTTTTTTCTACCGATTGTTTGCCATAGTTCATAAGAAACCTCCTTTATCGGTTCATTATACCAAACATTGCCTTTCAATTCAACACCTACCATTTTTGCCTTTTGAAAGACTTCCTTTCTTAAATTTTGGAGAAAAGTACGGGAAATATACATGGACTTGCCTGAGCCTGGGTTTTCCGATATAATAAAAACAATATTGATGAGGAAGAAATGAGGAAATTTATGAGAAGCTCCTATAAAATTTTATACCAGGGAGGAACAGGAGAGGTAACAGAAAAGAAATCCCGTTTCATTGCCTGTACCAGGCCTGTAAAAACAGAAGAGGAGGCCCTGGCTTTTATTGAAGAAATAAGGAAAACCTACTGGGATGCCAGACACCACTGCTATGCCTGGATTATAGGAAAAAAGGGGGAGCAGAAACGCTGCAGCGATGACGGAGAACCGGCCCAGACCGCAGGAAGGCCCATTCTGGATGTGCTGGAAGGAGAGGGCGTTGTCAATGCCTGTGTGGTGGTGACCAGATATTTTGGAGGGACCCTTCTTGGGACGGGAGGACTGGTAAGAGCCTATTCAGGGGCGGCTCAGGAAGGTCTTAAGTCCTCTGCAATCCTGACAGTTGAGCCGGGAGAGACATGTTCCCTTACGGTAGATTATAACGGAATCGGAAAAATCCAGTACATGCTGGCTCAGGAGGGTATTACCACCTTAAACAGTGAGTATACGGACAAGGTAGAACTGACCATTTTGGTTCCCCAGGAAAAGACAGAGAAAATACAGACCGATGTCGCAGATATAACAGGGGGACAGGCAGAAGTTGTTAAGCTGGAAGATGTATATTATGGGTTGTTTGAAAAAGAAGTACTTTTATTTCCGAATTGAAAAATAGGTCGAAAAAACAAGAAAAAAATCTTGCAATATGATATATAGGATGATATACTAACTAATTGTTATAATGCTGATGAAACTAAGGGCAGATATGGTCCTTAGTTTTTTATGATATGGGAGCCGGTTTGGCCGAGCCATAATTGTTTAAGAGAAAGAAGAGCACAATCTATGAAGATGAAAAGAGAAGATATAAGAAATGTGGCAATCATTGCCCACGTTGACCACGGTAAAACCACTCTGGTGGATGCCCTGTTAAGGCAGAGCGGCATTTTCAGGGAGAATCAGGAAGTGATGGAGCGTGTGATGGACTCCAATGATATTGAGCGGGAGAGAGGAATCACCATCTTATCCAAAAACACAGCGGTTCATTTCGGTGATACCAAAATCAATATCATCGACACCCCCGGTCACGCAGATTTCGGCGGAGAGGTGGAACGTGTCTTAAAGATGGTAAACGGCGTTATTCTGGTAGTAGATGCCTATGAAGGAGTTATGCCTCAGACGAAATTCGTCCTCAGAAAGGCCCTCGATCTTGGCTTGTCTGTCGTGACCTGTATCAACAAAATAGACCGCCCGGAAGCAAGGCCGGAAGAAGTAGAAGAAGAGGTTCTGGAACTCCTTATGGATATGGATGCCAGCGAAGAGCAGCTTGACTGCCCCTTTATCTATGCTTCTGCCAGAAGCGGCTTTGCAAAGATGGGACTTGATGAAGAGGAAAAGGACATGGCTCCATTATTCCAGACCATCATTGACCACATCCCGGCACCGGAAGGCGATCCCGAAGCATCCACTCAGCTTTTAATCAGCACCATTGACTACAATGAATATGTAGGACGAATCGGCGTAGGCAAGGTGGACAACGGAAATATCAGAGTAAACCAGGATTGCGTCATCGTAAACCATCATGAGCCTGGCAAATCCCGCAAGGTAAAAGTAGGAAAGCTGTACGAATATGAGGGCCTTAACAAGAAGGAGATTCAGGAAGCTTCCATAGGTTCCATTGTAGCCATTTCCGGTATTGCTGATATCCACATCGGAGATACCCTGTGTTCCGTAGAGAATCCGGAAGCAATTCCATTCCAGAAAATATCAGAGCCTACCATTGCCATGAATTTCATGGTAAATGACAGCCCTCTTGCAGGACAGGAAGGTAAGTTTGTCACCTCCCGCCACTTAAGAGAGCGTCTGTTCAGAGAGCTTAACACCGATGTAAGCCTTCGTGTGGAGGAAACCGACGCTGCAGAGTGCTTTAAGGTTTCCGGACGAGGTGAGCTCCATTTATCCGTTCTTATTGAAAATATGAGAAGAGAGGGCTTTGAGTTTGCAGTCAGCAAGGCAGAGGTTCTCTATAAATTTGATGAGAGAAACCGCAAGCTGGAACCAATGGAAATCGCTTATATCGATGTGCCGGAGGAGTTTACAGGGGCTGTTATCCAGAAAATCACCAGCCGTAAGGGAGAGCTTCAGGGCATGAGTCCTGCAAACGGCGGCTACACCAGACTGGAATTTTCCATTCCATCCAGAGGCTTAATCGGCTACAGGGGAGAATTCATGACCGATACAAAGGGAAATGGTATCATGAACACCGCCTTTGACGGCTATGCACCTTTTAAGGGAGAACTGTTCTACCGAAAGACAGGCTCTCTTATCGCTTACGAGTCAGGAGAATCCATCACCTATGGCTTGTTCAATGCCCAGGAAAGAGGAATCCTCTTTATCGGAGCCGGAGTAAAGGTATATGCCGGTATGGTCATCGGCCAGAATCCAAAGGCAGAGGACATTGAAATCAATGTCTGCAAGATGAAGAAGCTGACCAACACCCGTTCCTCAGGCGCTGATGAGGCCTTAAAGCTGACAACTCCAAAGGAAATGAGCTTAGAGCAGGCTTTGGACTTTATCGACACTGACGAGCTTTTGGAGATCACCCCAACCAATCTCAGGGTCAGAAAGAAGATTTTAGACCCGACTATGAGAAAAAGGTCTTCTCTCAACAAAAAATCCCTGTCATAATTTGTGATATTTAAGAGGATGCTGCTGAAAAAGCAGCTTCCTCTTTTCTTTTTGCCCTTTTACCTGCTTGGTCCTGTCGATATTTTTGGATGGTTTTTTATCATGGAAAGTGTTTTTGGGACATAAATTTAATATTAGCTGTGAGGCATATTGCAGCGGCAAATAAGTGAAGGAAGAGGAGAAATACAATGTCAGAAAAAATGATTGAAAACAACAAAGTAAGCGTGATAGGAGAAATTATTTCCAGCTTCACCTTTAGCCATGAGGTATTTGGAGAAGGATTCTATATGGTGGATATTGCAGTTAACCGCTTGAGTGATCAGGCAGATGTCATACCATTAATGATTTCAGAGCGCCTGATTGATGTGGATGGGGACTACAACGGTCTGACCGTAGAGGCCGTAGGCCAGTTCCGGTCCTATAACCGTCATGAAGGAACGAAAAACCGCCTGGTGCTTTCGATCTTTGTAAGGGAAATTCATTTCATAGAAGAATTTACCGATTATACAAAAACCAATCAAATTTTTCTGGATGGATATATATGCAAGGCTCCCATTTACAGGAAAACTCCTCTGGGAAGGGAAATTGCAGACCTCCTTCTTGCGGTAAACCGCCCATACGGTAAATCAGATTACATACCCTGTATTGCTTGGGGAAGAAATGCCAGATATGCTTCCGGATTTTCAGTAGGGACCAGAGTTAAGGTATGGGGAAGGGTCCAAAGCAGGGAATATACCAAAAAGCTGAGTGAAACCGAGTGCGAGAAGAGAATCGCCTATGAGGTTTCTGTCAGCAAACTGGAGTGTGACGAAGTATAACCTGTCTTCCTTAAGAAAATGTTGCAAAAATATTAATTTTATGGTACGATAAGCAGGCTCTGAAGTAATACGGAAACGATCGCTTTTAAAGCTGTTATGAGGTGCAATAGGATGAATAAAGGTACGATACAGGTTATATGCGGCAAAGGGAAAGGAAAGACCACGGCGGCCCTGGGTATGGGAATCGAGGCTCTGTCCAAGAACAGAACTGTCATTATGATCCAGTTTTTAAAGGGCTGTCCAGGAAAGGGTTCCCTGGATATTTTAAAACGCCTGGAGCCGGAGATGAAGATATTCCGGTTTGAGAAATCCGACGGTCTTTTTGAAGATCTTTCTAAGGAACAGCAGGAAGAGGAGAGAATGAATATCCGCAATGGACTGAACTTTGCAAAAAAGGTTTTGTCCACCGGAGAATGCGACATTCTCATTCTGGATGAAATCCTGGGACTTCTGGACCAGAAGATTGTAGAAGCAGAGGAGCTGATCCGGCTGCTTCAGTTTAAGGTGGAGGAAATGGATGTCATTCTGACCGGAAAGGTATTTTCCAAAGAGATCGAGCCTTACGTGGATAATATCCTGGAAATCGACCATCTTAAAGTTGACAACACAAAATAATAATGTTAGTATGGTGATATAATACATAATATAAGAGTAGAGGTTGCGTTGCTTATCAGTAAGCTGTCCGATGCATCAGGTGCAGGTGAGGACAGACGAAAGGAAGAGACGCCGAAGAGTGGTATGGCCTGAGCATATTCATTCTGGGCATATGGTTAAGAGCCATGTGACTGTCATCCGTCTGGATGTTGAGCTACTTAAAGAAAGATGATATCATTAATTCTGATCTTTAAGAGCTGGCCCAGTCGCCAGCTCTGTTTTTTGGCAGATTTTTAAACAGAAAGCTGGAATAATTCACCTTATGTATAAAAAATGAATCAGGAGGATAAGATAATGGCAATTTTTGAAGGAGCAGGTGTGGCCCTTGTTACACCATTTAAAGAAAATGGGGAAGTGAACTATGGAAAGCTGGAAGAGCTGGTCGAGTTCCAGATTGCAGGAGGAACAGATTCCATTATTGCCTGCGGCACCACCGGAGAAGCGTCTACCATGACTCATGAAGAGCATTTGGAGGTAGTGCGGTTTGTATGTGAAGTGACCAAAAAGCGTGTTCCGGTCATTGCAGGAACCGGGTCTAATTGTACGGACACTGCCGTTTACCTTTCAAAAGAAGCTGAAAAGCACGGTGCAGACGGACTTCTTTTGGTTTCCCCTTACTACAATAAGGCTACTCAGAATGGACTGAAGGCTCATTTTAAGGCAGTTGCAGACCAGGTGAAAATTCCCATTCTTCTATATAATATACCGGGAAGAACCGGGATCAATATTGCACCGGAAACCATAGCAGACTTATGCCGCAGCGTTTCCAACATTGTGGGAGTCAAGGAGGCCAGCGGAAACTTTACTGCCATAGCGGATCTGATGAATTACTCCGATGGATGTGCTGACGTTTATTCCGGCAATGACGACCAGATCGTGCCCCTTCTCTCATTGGGAGGAAAAGGCGTGATCTCCGTTCTCTCCAACATCGCTCCTGCACAGACCCATGAGATCTGTGAGGCTTATTTTAAGGGAGATGTAAAGAGAAGCGCCAGCCTTCAGATTGCGGCCATTCCTTTAATCAATGCCCTGTTCTGCGAGGTAAACCCCATTCCCGTAAAGGCAGCTTTAAATCTTATGGGAATGAACGCAGGCCCAATGCGCCTTCCTCTGACTGAGATGGAGCCTCAGAATCAGGAACGTTTAAAGAAGGCCATGAAGGAATACGGAATTTTATAATTTTCAAAATGATACACATGGAGGAACACATGATTAAAATGATAATGCACGGCTGTAACGGAGCAATGGGTCAGACCATTACCCAAATAGCGGCGGAAGATGAAAACATTGCAATTGTTGCGGGTATTGACCCCAATCATACCAGACAGAATTCATATCCCGTGTTTCCGTCTTTGGAAGCCTGCGATGTAAAGGCCGATGTGATTGTGGACTTTACCTCTGCAAAGGCAGTGGATGGCCTTTTGGATTACAGCATAAGGGAGAAGGTTCCTGTGGTGTTATGCACCACAGGGCTTTCTGAGGAACAGAATGAAAGAGTGAAAGAAGCCGCCGGACAAGTTGCCATCCTGCGTTCCGCCAATATGTCCCTGGGAGTCAACCTGCTGATTAAGATGGTGAAAGAGGCCGCCCAGGTTCTTGCAGGCGCAGGCTTTGACATTGAGATCGTGGAAAAACACCACAATAAAAAAGTGGATGCCCCCAGCGGGACAGCCCTTGCCCTGGCTGATTCCATCAATGAGGCCATGAATCAGGAGTATCATTACGTCTGTGACAGAAGTACAAAGATGGAAGCCAGAGATAAAAAGGAAATCGGTATTCAGTCTGTCCGTGGCGGAACCATCGTGGGAGAACATGATGTGATTTTTGCAGGAGCCGACGAAGTGATCACCTTTAACCATACCGCTTATTCCAAGGCTATTTTTGCAAAAGGAGCCGTATCTGCGGCAATATTCCTGGCAGGAAAAACACCGGGACTTTATACCATGAAAGACGTGGTTCAATCATAATTTCCATAATTTGCCACCATAATTCATCACTCCTTTACACATACTAAACATAGAAAATGAAAGGAGAATGTATTATGAAAAGAATAAAGTCTTATGTTATTGCCCTTTTTGTCATTATGTCAGTGGTATTGTTGACTGCATGCAATACTGCCAAAAATAACAACGGGACAAGTGCGGCGGGAACTACTGCTGCAACCACCCAGACCACAGCTGCTGCGACCACAAAGGCTGATGCAAAAGTTGATGAATCCGCCAGCACCGGAGTTGTAGATGATGTGGTTGAGGACGTAAAAAAAGGCGTTGACAATGTAACAGGGGAAAGCAATGGACAGCCCACTACAGAAAGCGCCACAACGGCCCGGTAACGAGGAAATGAAATGAAAAAAGAGCTTCAGGCAGATAATTGTGCCTGAAGTTTTTTTTGAATCTTTTTAGCACAATATTTGACACGGATTAAAAAATATATTGACAGAGAAAAGGATATATGAGAAAATGGTTTAGAAGTGAACTGTTCTAATGTGAACCATTAACCCTTTGATTTTAGTCTTAATGAAAGGAAATAACTGTGGATAATGATTTTGAAATCTTATTAAACGGACAACAGTTTAAAAGACTTTATGAGAAAATGAGCAATCTTATTACAGAAAGGTATGGATTGCATAAAATCGAAATTGAGATTTTGCTTTTTTTAAGAGGCGGGAAATACGATACGGCAAGGGATATTGCGGAGAATAAATTTTTTTCCAAGGCCCATATTTCCCAGGCAATTGAGAATTTAACAGAGTGGGGGTATATCAGAGGGCGGGCTGATGAGCAGGACCGGAGATGCATTCATTTGCATCTGACAGAAGAGGCGCAGCCTGTCTGCGAAGAATTGCTTAAGCTGAGGCAGCGGCTGGGGGATATTATGTATCAGGATATCACAGAAGAAGAGAAAGAGATTGTGTTAAAGGTAGCCAAAAAGATTGCGGGCAATATAAATAAGGAACTAGAACATTTTAAAGGTCACGCAGATGTTGAAGAGAGAAGACAGGAAGGCAGGTAGAAGTTGAATTTATATGGAACAAGATTGCAGGAAAAACTTAATGAGGCCTTAAAAGCAGTGCTTCCGATTATTGGAATCGTACTATTTTTATCATTTACAATTGTACCCATATCACCCAGTATATTGATGGCATTTTTAATCGGTGCAGTACTCTTGATTTGTGGAATGATGTTCTTTTCATTGGGAGCGGAGCTTTCCATGACACCCATGGGGGAAAAGGTGGGTGGAAGCCTGACCCAGACCAGGAAGCTTTGGCTTATGATTTTACTGAGTTTTATACTTGGATTCATTATTACTATTTCAGAACCCGATTTGCAGGTATTGGCGGAGCAGGTGCCGTCAATTCCTAATCTCGTACTTATACTGGCAGTCGCCTGCGGAGTTGGACTGTTTCTGGTAACAGCTTTGCTTCGTATGTTATTTAGCATATCTCTTCCGAAAATGCTTTTTATATTTTATGCAATTGTTTTTGGATTGGCTTTTTTTGTTCCCAAGGACTTTCTTTCGGTGGCTTTTGATTCGGGAGGAGTAACGACGGGGCCTATGACCGTTCCCTTTATCATGGCATTCGGTATCGGTATTTCGGCTATTCGAAGTGATAAGCATGCGGCAGATGACAGCTTTGGATTAGTTGCACTGTGCTCAATAGGACCCATATTAGCGGTGCTGGTTCTGGGATTGATTTACCACCCGGAAAGTTCGGAATATATACCGGAGGTTTTGCCCACAATAGATAATTCCATTGAGCTGTGGAGAATGTTTTCCCATGGAATTCCCCATTATATGATGGAGATGGCAGTTTCTTTATTTCCTATTGTATTATTTTTCGGTATCTTTCAACTTATTTCCCGGGAGATACACAAAAGGGCTTTGATTCGAATTGTGGTTGGCCTTATATATACTTATGTTGGATTATTTCTGTTTTTGACGGGTGTAAATATAGGATTTATGCCGGCTGGTAATTATTTAGGCCAGATGCTTGCATCACTTCCCTATCGATGGATCATTGTCCCAATCGGTATGCTCATTGGTTATTTTATTGTATTGGCAGAGCCGGCAGTGTTCGTACTTACGAAACAGGTGGAAGAGATTACCTCAGGCGCAATTTCTGCTAAAGCAATGGGATTAAGCCTTTCTATCGGTGTGTCAGTTTCCCTGGGGCTTGCTATGATTAGGGTGCTTACAGGAATTTCTATATTTTGGTTTATTATTCCGGGATATGCCATTGCATTATTTCTTTCCCTTTTTGTTCCTAAGATATTTACGGCCATTGCCTTTGACTCCGGAGGTGTGGCTTCCGGTCCTATGACGGCAACCTTTCTGCTGCCCTTTGCCATCGGGGCGTGTGTCAGCGTAGGAGGGGATATTGTAAGGGATGCATTTGGAGTGGTAGCAATGGTTGCTATGACACCATTGATTACAATACAGGTATTAGGTTTGGTATATAAGCTGCGGTCAGGACATTACGAGAAGGATGTGTCCCATATAGAACCAAAAGAAGCATTTGCATTATTGGCGGATGATGATATTATCGAATTATAGAAAAGGAGCATCCTATGAGTAAAGTATATATGATGGTGACAATTACGAACCGGAGTGTGGGCCATAAAATGCTCTCCTTTTATAAAGAGCATGAGCAGACGGTTATCATAAGCACCTTAGGAGCAGGGACTGCTAACAGTGAGATGCTGGACTACTTTGGCCTGGAGGCAACGGAAAAGGCAGTTATGTTTTCCTTCGTAACAAATGAGAGATGGAAGTGTCTGAAAAAAGCGCTGCAGAAGGAAATGAATATCGACGTTCCCGGTACCGGCGTAGCTTTTATTATTCCTCTTTCCAGCATTGGCGGAAAGAAAGCATTGGAATTCTTAACGGAAAAGCAGCAGTTTGAAAAAGAGGAGGAAACTATATTGAAAGAAACAGAACATGAATTGCTGGTGGTCATAGCCAATCGGGGATATAGCGATAATGTAATGGATGCCGCAAGAGAAAAAGGCGCCAGCGGAGGGACAGTGATCCACGCAAAGGGCGAGGGAATGGGACGTGCGGAGAAGTTTCTCGGAGTTTCGATTGCAGCGGAGAAAGAAATTATCTTTATCGTTACAAAAGCGGAATATAAAAATGAAATCATGAAGGTGATTATGGAGAAGGCGGGTATGGAAAGCAAAGTGAAATCCATCGTATTTTCACTTCCGGTTACCAGCACCGCAGGACTTCGTTTGCAGGAAGAGGATAAGTCCGAAGAATAATCTGGAAAATAAAATGAGAAAAAAGCTTTAGGCACAGAATCGTGCTTGAAGCTTTTTTTGATATGGGATATAATAATAAAAAGGCATGTCTGCATCGCTCAAAGGCCGGCATTACGGCCCGCACCCCTTAAATTCCATCATAATCCAGCCTGTAATGGCAGGGAGGTTCCGTACTGTGACAGAAAGTTACAACAGAAAGAAAAAACCATGGAGAAAGCTGTGCTGGGTCCGTGGATACAGAAAACATAGCCGGGAAAGGCTGAGAAAAGGTCTTCTTTTTATGGTTCTTTTGGAGGCTGCCCTGATTCTGCCCTTTTATGGGAAAGAGCTGGCTCTTTGGTCTGAAAAGCATTTTTCAGTGGAAAAAGAAGGGTGGTCTTCCCCAGAAGAAGGCCATGAAGACCGGAAAGCCGGGGAGACCAGGGAAAACGGATTTTCCTTAAACTGGAAGGAAGGGACCGTAAAGCTGTGGCAGAAAGTGGAGCAGGTGGTCTTGCAGGAGCCGGATTGAGAACCAGAACCCCACTTTGGTCATAAGTATTTATAATAACAAAACCAGTTGCAATCCTATTTTTAACGTATTATAATTTCTACTGAAATACCATTGTTTTATTTGAAAAACTTATAAATCCGTTGAGAAAAGGACAGGTGGAATCCATGGAGAAAAAAGAGCTGCTGTACGAGGGAAAAGCAAAGAAGGTTTACACAACCGAAGACCCGGATGTATTGATTGTTTCTTACAAAGACGATGCCACGGCATTTAACGGCTTAAAAAAGGGAACCATTGTGGGAAAAGGGGCAATTAACAACCGGATGACTAATTTTATTTTCCGGAAGCTGGAGGAAAAAGGCATTCCTACCCATCTGATTCAGGAGTTAAATGACAGGGAAACAGCGGTGAAGAAAGTGGAAATTCTTCCTCTTGAGGTCATTGTGAGAAATTATTCCGCCGGAAGCTTTGCAAAGAAAATGGGAATGGAAGAGGGCATCAAATTCTCACGCCCCACCCTTGAATTCAGCTATAAAAACGATGATTTGGGTGATCCTTTTATCAACAGCTATTATGCCCTGGCTCTGGATCTTGCCACCCAGGAAGAAATTGACGCTTTGACAAAGTACGCTTTTTTGGTCAATGAGGTGCTTCAGGAATATTTTGATGGGTTGAATATTGACTTAATTGATTTTAAAATAGAATTCGGCAGATATCACGGTCAGGTCATACTGGCAGATGAGATTTCTCCTGACACCTGCAGGCTGTGGGATAAGGATACCAGGGAAAAACTGGACAAGGACCGGTTCCGCAGGGATTTAGGCGGTACAGAGGATGCATATGAGGAGGTATTTGGCCGCCTGGGAATCCAGTAAACATCACAGGGAAGGAAGACATCAAATGAATCATGGATTGGATTTCGATATAGAAGGAAAGCTGCGTGAGGAGTGTGGAGTATTCGGTATTTTCGACTGCGACGGGGGTGAGGTGGCTTCCACCATTTATTACGGATTATTTGCACTCCAGCACAGGGGGCAGGAAAGCTGTGGAATCGCAGTCACTGATACAGAAGGCCCTAAGGGAAGGGTAAACGCATACAAGGGAATGGGATTATGCAACGAGGTCTTTACGCCGGAGATCATAGAAAGCCTTCGGGGCAACATCGGAGTGGGCCATGTCCGTTATTCTACTGCCGGAAGCAGTACCCGGGAAAATGCCCAGCCCCTGGTTCTCAACTATGTAAAAGGCGCTTTGGCTATGGCCCATAACGGAAATCTGGTCAATGCACCGGAGCTTCGCAGGGAGCTGGAGTATGACGGAGCTATTTTCCAGACCACCATTGACTCCGAGGTGATCGCTTACCACATTGCCAGGGAGCGGGTGAAGACCAACTCGGTGGAGGAGGCTGCAGTCAATGCCATGAGAAAGATCGTGGGAGCTTATTCCCTGGTGATCATGAGTCCGAGAAAGCTGATCGGAGCCAGAGATCCCTTTGGGTTTAAGCCTCTCTGTATTGGGAGACGGGATAATGCCTACATTTTGGCATCAGAAAGCTGTGCACTGGATACCATTGGAGCTGAGTTTATACGGGATGTGAAACCGGGAGAGATCGTCACCATTACAAAAGAGGGCATTTCTTCCGATACCACCCTTTGTCCTGAGGAAAAATCAAAGGAAGCCAGGTGTGTCTTTGAATATATCTATTTTGCAAGGCCAGACAGCGTATTTGACGGGGTCAGCGTCTATCATTCCAGGCTTTGTGCGGGAAGGGCTCTTGCAATGGATTCTCCGGTTGAGGCCGACCTTGTAGTGGGTGTGCCGGAGTCGGGTCATGGCGCGGCTTTGGGATTTTCCCTTCAGTCAGGAATCCCTTACGGAACGGCTTTTGTGAAAAATTCCTATGTGGGCAGGACATTTATACGGCCAAAGCAGAGCAGCCGGGAATCCTCTGTCAGGATTAAATTAAATGTTTTAAAAGAGGCAGTGGCCGGGAAACGGGTCATCATGATTGACGATTCCATTGTACGGGGAACCACCAGTGCAATCATCGTCAATATGCTCCGGGAAGCAGGGGCAAAGGAGGTTCATGTCCGGATCAGTGCACCTCCCTTCCTCCATCCCTGCTACTTTGGCACAGACATCCCTGACGAGGACCAGCTTCTTGCACATAACCGGACTGTAGAGGAAATCCGGGAATTTCTGGGAGCTGATTCCCTGTCTTACTTAAAACTGGAGCGTCTGAGCGAGCTGGCAGAGGGACTTCCCATATGTACGGCCTGTTTCAGCGGAAATTATCCGGTCGATCCTCCCAAGGAGGACATCCGGGGAGAATACACGAGATGAGAAGGTTGAAAAAGGGGGCTTGCTATGGAAGCAGCCCCGCTTTTTTCTTCCCATGAATCAAAAAATATGCTATGATAAGCAGGAAATCAAAACCAAGGAGGAATAGGGAAAGGATGACAGACAGATATCAGAGTCCGCTCTCAGAGCGTTATGCCAGCCGGGAAATGCAGTATATTTTTTCCCAGGATAAAAAGTTTAAAACCTGGAGAAAACTGTGGATCGCACTGGCGGAAACGGAAAGAGAACTGGGCCTTCCTATTACAGAAGAACAGATCGGGGAATTAAAAGCCCATCAGGATGAGATCAATTACGATGTGGCAAGACAGAGAGAAAAAGAGGTCCGCCACGATGTGATGTCCCATGTCTACGCATACGGCGTTCAGTGTCCTAAGGCCAAGGGCATCATCCATTTAGGAGCCACCTCCTGCTATGTGGGAGATAATACAGATATTATTATTATGGCAGAGGCATTAAACTTAGTCCGCAGAAAGCTGTTAAACGTCATCAGCCTGCTGGCCGGATTCTGTCACACATATAAGGATATGCCTGCCCTTGCCTTTACCCATTTCCAGCCTGCCCAGCCCACCACTGTGGGAAAGAGAGCCACCCTTTGGCTTCACGATCTGATGATGGATCTGGAAGATCTGGATTATTTATTGAGCTCCATCCGCCTTTTAGGTTCCAAGGGAACAACTGGCACCCAGGCCAGCTTTCTGGAGCTGTTTGACGGCGATATGGACAAGGTGAGAAAAGCTGACGATATGATTGCGGAAAAAATGGGATTTCCAGGCTGCTATCCGGTTTCCGGACAGACTTATTCCAGAAAGGTGGACAGCCGGGTGGTCAATGTGCTGGCAGGCATTGCCCAGAGCGCTCATAAATTTTCCAATGATATCCGCCTTTTGCAGCATTTAAAAGAGGTGGAGGAGCCTTTTGAAAAGCATCAGATCGGTTCTTCTGCCATGGCTTATAAACGCAACCCAATGAGAAGCGAGAGGATGGCTTCCTTGTCCAATTATGTGATGGCAGACGTGATGAATCCCATGCTGGTGTCCTCTACCCAGTGGTTTGAACGGACCCTTGACGACTCCGCCAACAAGCGTCTCAGCGTGCCGGAAGGCTTTTTAGCTGTGGACGGCATTCTGGATCTTTATTTGAATGTGGTGGACGGCCTTGTGGTCTATCCTAAGGTCATCGAAAAGCATTTAATGGCCGAGCTTCCCTTTATGGCAACGGAAAATATCATGATGGACGCTGTAAAGGCAGGAGGGGACAGACAGGAGCTTCACGAAAGAATCCGGGAACTGTCCATGGAAGCCGGACGGAATGTAAAGGAAAAGGGCCTGGATAATAATTTACTGGAGCTGATTGCGGCAGATCCTTCCTTTAACCTTTCCCTGGAGGAATTAAAGGAAAGCATGGACCCCCAAAAGTATGTGGGCTGCGCCCCGGCTCAGGTCACTGCTTATCTCGATGAAGAGGTAAAGCCCCTTCTGGAGAAAAACAGGGAATTTCTGGGGATGAAAGCAGAGATTAACGTGTAAAGCTGTGCGGGCAGACTTTGTGTTTTTGAAAGGTCTGCCTGCCTTTTATTTTTGATGTCAGGAGGAACCATGAACGGTAATCTGGAATATTATAAGGTATTTTACCATGTGGCAAGCCTTGGGAGCATTACCTTGGCGGCAGATAAGCTTTGCATCTCCCAGCCCGCTGTAAGCCAGACCATCAGGCAGTTGGAGCTGTCTTTGGACACCAGGCTTTTTCTGAGAACCCCCAAGGGAGTCCGCTTAACCAGGGAAGGAGAAGTTTTTTACGATTATGTAAAAGTCGGTTTAGAGAATATCTGGAATGGGGAAACTGTACTAAAGCGGATGAGGGACTTGGATACGGGAGAGGTGCGGATCGGGGCCAGTGATATGACCCTGCAGTTTTATCTTTTGCCTTATCTGGAACAGTTTCATGAGCTCTATCCCGGTATCAAGGTAATGGTTTCCAACGGCCCAACCCCGGAAACCCTTGGTTTTTTATACCAGGGAAAAATTGATTTCGGAGTGGTCAGCACTCCCTTTGAAGCCAGGGCTCAGGTAGTCAGCACCGATGTAAAGGAAATCAGGAACGTATTCGTGGCGGGAGAAAAATTCCGTCACCTGGAGGGAAAGGTGCTGGATTATGAGATTCTTAAGGAGCTTCCCTGTATTTTCCTGGAAAAACCTACCAGCACCAGGGTTTTTATGGACGATTATCTGGCTTCTCATAACGTGGTTGTGGAACCGGAATTCGAGTTGTCTACCAGCGACATGATCGTCCAGTTTGCCATGCGAAATCTGGGTGTGGGGTGTGTTATGTCGGAGTTTGCCCAGGCGGAGCTGGAAAAGGGGAACCTGATTGAACTGAAGTTCCGGGAGGAAATGCCAAAGCGCCATTTTTCTCTTGTTACAGATAAAAAACTTCCTATGTCCACGGCAGGAAACAGGCTTTTAAGGCTGATGACGAATAACATAAGTGAAAATTATGAAGAATATAAATAATATTGATTTTACTTATGCTTATCTTTGCGTTATCATAAGTCAGTAAAAGTTACTTTTCACTCTAAGGAGGAACAATTAAATGGTAAGAGCAATCGTAGGAGCTAACTGGGGAGACGAAGGAAAAGGCAAAATCACAGACATGCTGGCAATGGAATCGGATATTATCATCCGCTATCAGGGAGGCAGCAATGCAGGGCATACCATCATCAACAATTACGGCAAATTTGCCCTTCATCTTTTGCCGTCAGGCGTGTTCTACAATCACACCACCAGCATTATCGGAAACGGTGTGGCACTGAATATTCCCTTTCTCGTTAAGGAAATTGACGATCTGGTAAGCAAGGGTGTTCCCAAGCCCCATGTTCTGGTTTCAGACAGGGCCCAAATTCTGATGCCCTATCATATTTTATTTGACGAATATGAGGAGGAGCGTCTTGGAAAGAAGTCCTTTGGCTCCACAAAATCAGGGATTGCGCCATTTTATTCTGATAAATACGCTAAAATCGGTTTTCAGGTCAGCGAGTTATTTGACGATGAACTGTTAAGAGAAAAGGTTGCCAGGGTATGTGAGACGAAAAATGTCCTGATGGAGCACCTGTACCACAAACCTGCCATTGACCAGGAGGAGCTGCTTCATACTCTTCGGGAATACAGGGAAATGGTGGCTCCTTATGTATGCGATGTGTCTGCATATCTTCACCAGGCCATAAAGGAAGGAAAAACAATTCTTTTAGAGGGTCAGCTTGGCTCCTTAAAGGACACAGATCATGGAATTTATCCCATGGTGACCTCTTCCTCCACACTGGCTGCATACGGTGCCATTGGCGCAGGTATTCCTCCTTATGAGATTAAAAATATTACGACAGTTGTAAAGGCTTATTCCAGTGCAGTAGGCGCAGGAGCATTTGTCAGCGAGATATTCGGAGAAGAAGCCGACGAGCTGAGACGTCGGGGCGGTGACGGCGGAGAATACGGTGCTACAACCGGACGCCCGAGACGTATGGGGTGGTTCGATGCGGTTGCCTCCAGATACGGCTGCCGGATTCAGGGAGCTACAGAGGCCGCTCTTACAGTTCTCGATGTTCTGGGATATTTGGATGAGCTTCCTGTATGTGTTGGATATGAGATCAACGGAAAGGTCACAAAGGATTTCCCCACAACGACAGAGCTTAATAAGGCAAAGCCAGTGTATACCGTTCTTCCGGGATGGAAGTGCGAGATCAGGGGAATCAAGAACTATGAGGATTTGCCGGAGAATTGCAGGAATTACATTGAATTCATTGAAAAAGAGCTGGAAACTCCTATTACCATGGTGTCCAATGGTCCGGGGAGAGATGAGATTATATACCGGAAATAAGGTTTTTGCAGATGTCCTGCCGGTTTTGTATCAAAGAACTATTCTAAGCAGAACAGTGAGATTAATATTTTACTGTTCTGCTTATTGTTATATTTACAGAACATCAGTTCTTGTGGTAAAATATTCATAGGGAACAATCGTATTACAGGGTGTATTGACCTTCCATTTTACATAAGATGGGAGGTGATGTCTATGAAACATTTTGATTTTAAAGACTTGATGTCTTTTGGAATGTTTATTTTGGCATTGCTGACTTTCATTTATTTAGTTAGCCATTAAACGTAGAAAACCACCCTGATACTTGGCCGGTAAAGGGTGGATTTCCTGAATTCAATCTTATAAGGTCAACCACTTTGTGGGCGATTGTTCCTTTTTATAATTCTATTATAGTCAATTCTCTTTTCAAATTCAAGCCATTTCTATAAAATACCTAATAAATTCCTTAATTGACTGGTGGGTGTGTCACTCTTATATGATGGGCGTAGATAACTCAATTGATGAATTGATAAAATCATGCTTTAAAATAGAAGAATACAGAAATAATTACATACTGTTGTTCCCTAAAGAAAAGCAAGTTCAAAAGAGAACAACCCTAAGCAGAGCAGCAGAATTAATTTCCTGCTGTTCTGCTTATTTTTATGCCTATTTTTATTTTACTTTGTCCTATTTTCAGGTTTCAATCCTATTTCTGGTTGGAGTCAGAGCCTTTCTCCTCCTCCTCCCTCTTCAAAAGCCGGTAAACCATTCCTCCTGCATAGAGAAAGATGGGAATAACAACGGAAGAGAAGAGGGCTGCCATGAGCCAGGTGGAAGACTGGGGGCTTTGGAGAAAGGCTGAGATGATGGCTATGGCATATATTGCCAGAATGACCGCCAGTCCCAGAAATGCCAGGGGGCGTTTCCATTTCATAAAAAGAGATACCTCGCTTTCTGCTTAACAATTATGCAGCTTGTCAATAGTATAACCCAGCAAAAGATGGATGGGAAGAAGGAATTTGAAAAACTGTACATTTCGTCCAAAGTGTAGTAAAATTTTTAAATAACAGGAATCAGCAGGCGGAAAGGGGTGAAAAGCCTTGAATAGAACATGGATTGCAGCAGCAGGGGTAATTCTCAGTATGGGAGGGGCTATGACCTCCCGGGCAGAAGCAACGCCCTCCCAGGCTGAAATACAGGACTGGCAGTGGCAGGAGGATTCCTATAGCTGGAAATATGCCAACAGAGAAGGGGAATTTAAGAAAAACCGCTGGGAAAAGATCAATGGATACTGGTATTACTTTGACTCGGACGGATACATTACCACGGAATGGACCGAAATCAGGGGCATTAACTACTGCTTCCGGGAAACCGGGGAGCTGGAGCTTGGCTGGATTTACGACGAGGAAGAAGAAAAGTGGTATTATTTTAATGAGGATGGCACAGTGGGAAAGGGCTGGCACCAGGATGAAGACGGAAACTGGTACTGGTTTTCCCATAAAGGGGAAATGGCTTCATCCGGCTATAAAAATATACTGGGAAAGCGTTACTTTTTCTATAACGACGGCAGGCTGGCGGCAAACCGGTATGTGGGCCTTTTCTATATGGATGAAAACGGCGTGAGAAACAGGGACCATGACATCCGGATTTCCGGGAAGAAGGGGACGGATACCCTGCCTGCCGAGGTAAAGGAAGGGATTACGGAAGCTGTTAAGAATATACCGGGAGAATGGATGAAACGGTTTATCGACCAGGGCTGGGAGATCATTTATTATCCGGATAAATCGTATTTTTCCGCCCCTATGACAGGAAACGGAACGTACTTTGTGACTCATGTGCTGGATACCAATTATAAAAAAATAAAGATATGCAGCCCGGAGGCCCTGACCGAGGCTCTGGGAGAATACATTGGCTATGCCTCCGGCTGTTATAAAGCCGGAAACCAGGATGGGTTAGACCTGCTTATGGGAAAGGCTTATTTAGATCAGTTTGTTTACATACCGGATTATTATTCCGATGATTTGAAGTTTTATTTCGGAAAGCTGGCGGCAGCCTATGTGGGAAGCGCTTCTGTCAGAGCTGAGATCGAGGAAGAGGCTCCGGAAATGGCCGAAATTTTAAAAAGAATCATCTGCTTTAAATAAAAATGGGAAGAACCGGCTTTACTCCGCCAGTTCTTCCCATAATTCATAAAGTTTCCCCAGTTTCTGTTCAATATCCCCTTTTTCCTTGCTCAGTTCCATTAATTTAGAAACATCGGTGAAAACCTCTTCTTTTCCTAAAATTTCATCAATTTCCACACTTCTGGACTCCAGGCGGTGGATTTCTTCCTCTGTCTTTTGCAGTTCATTCTGGCGCTTTCGTAAGCGGGCCTGTTCCTCCTTCTGGGTTTTCCAGTCCAGCTTGGTTTCTGAAATCTCCTGGACAGGTGCTTCTTCTGAAGGAGAAGGAGCTGCATATAAACCGGTCATCAATTCTCTTTTTTCCAGATAATAGTCATAATTGCCGATATAATTGACCAAGGCCTGATTGGTCAGATCCAGAATCCTGGTGGCCGTCTTGTTGATGAAGTAACGGTCATGGGACACATAAAGCACAGTTCCTGTATAATTGACCAGGGCGTCCTCCAGAATTTCCTTTGAGGTAATATCCAGATGGTTGGTAGGCTCGTCCAGGATGAGAAAATTTGCTTCAGAAAGCATCAGCTTGGCCAGGGAAACACGTCCCCTCTCCCCGCCGCTTAAGTCCTTAACCCGTTTGAACACGTCGTCTCCGGTAAAGAGAAAGGCGGCCAGAATGTTACGTATCTGAGTATTGTTCATAGCAGGATAGGTGTCCTGAAGCTCGTCAAACAAAGTCTTTTCCATATGAAGCACCTGGTGTTCCTGGTCATAGTAGCCGATATGTACCTTGGAACCCAGAGTAACCTCACCCTGATCTGCCGTCTGTAAATTGTTTAAAATCTTCAGTATGGTAGTTTTTCCCGTGCCGTTTCCGCCGATGATGGCGATTCGTTCCCCCCGCTTGATTTCAAAGCTTACGTTATGGAAAAGAAGATTCTGGCCAAAGGCTTTTTTCAGCCCTTTTACAGTCAGGACATCGTTTCCGCTGATGATATTCGGCTCCAGGCGAATACGCATTTCATCATTTACCTCTGCAGGTTTTTCCAAAACCTCGATCTTATCCAACATCTTTTCCCGGCTTTCGGCCCGCTTGATGGATTTTTCCCGGTTAAAGGATTTTAATTTGGCAATGACCTCTTCCTGGTGCTTGATTTCCTGCTGCTGGTTTAAAAAAGCTTTCATCTTGGCTTCCCGGATCATGGCCCGTTTTTCACTGTAAGCAGTATAATTTCCCTGGTATACAGCCATCAGCCCATTGTCAAGCTCCACGATCTTGGTCACCACCCGGTCCAGAAAATAACGGTCATGGGCCACGATGATGACGCTTCCGTCGTAATTGATCAAATACCCCTCCAGCCATGCAATAGACTCCATGTCCAGATGGTTGGTAGGCTCATCAAGGAGGATGATATCAGGCTTTGTAAGAAGAAGCTTTCCTAAGGAAACCCTGGTTTTCTGTCCTCCCGACAGGGCGGATACAGGCTTTTTAAATTCCTCTTCCGTAAAGCCCAGGCCCTTTAAAACTCCGGTCACTTCACTTTGATAGGCATAACCGTTAACCAGTTCAAACTCGTGGTTTAAGCGGCTGTAAGAGGAGAGCATGGAGTCCAGCTCTTCCCCGGACACGTGCTTCATGTCCAGCTCCAGCTGGCGAAGCCTTGCTTCCATTTCCATAACAGGGCGCTTGACCTCCAGCACCTCTTCATACACCGTCCGTTCCCCGGATAAATCCTGGTGCTGGGAGAGATAGCCAATGGTTTTCCCCTTGGAAATCACTACCTCCCCTTCATCCTGGGGCAGTTCCCCGATGATGATTTTTAAGAGAGTGGATTTGCCTGCGCCGTTAATTCCTACGATGGCAGCCTTTTCGTGATCTTCTATATGAAAGGAAGCATGCTTGATGACCTGATTGCTTCCAAATGCTTTGCATATATTGCTGCATGAGAGTATCATGTTTTATTTCCTCCTGGGCATAATTTTCTTAAGTGGGAAACCGAAATCCCTGAATTGATGCAGGGCAACAGGACTAGTATAATATAGGTCCCTTTTTTTTTCAAGGACACAGTCGCAAAACTCGTTTGACAATATTTTATCATCAGGCTATAATATAAAATAGACTCTAAATTTTAAAGTAGGTGAAGATGTGGCAGAAAAAGAGATTTCGAAAGCAGTGATCGTCAGGCTTCCCAGGTATTACCGGTATTTGGGAGAACTGATGGAAGACGGGGTGGAGAGGATTTCCTCCAATGAGTTGAGTGTACGGATGAAGGTTACGGCTTCCCAGATTCGTCAGGATTTGAATAATTTCGGTGGATTCGGCCAGCAAGGCTATGGCTATAATGTAAAATACTTATACACGGAAATCGCAAATATTCTGGGAATCAACAGACAGCACAACGTTATCATCATAGGTGCGGGTAATTTGGGACAAGCCATTGCCAATTATACGAATTTTGAAAAGAGAGGCTTTTTGATTAAGGGTATGTTTGATGTGAACCCCCGCCTCATCGGCCTTGTGGTCCGGGGAGTTGAAATTCGGAGCGTGGATGATCTGGAGACCTTTGTAAAGGAAAATGAAGTCCAGATCGCAGCCCTTACCATTCCCAAGACAAAAGCACCAGAGATTGCTGACCGTCTTGTATCCGCAGGGATCAAGGCCATCTGGAATTTTGCGCACACGGATTTAAATGTGCCTGAGGATGTAGTGGTGGAAAACGTCCACTTGTCGGAAAGCCTGATGCGTTTGTCCTACAAGGTATGCAGTATGCAGGACAATGAAAAAAGGGAGAATGAAGAAGAGTAAGAAAAAAGGCTGAAAAAACCTGCCGGCAGATGAAGAGGAATGACTCTTCGCTGCCGGTATTTCAATCATGAGATCCGGCTGGCTTACGCTTACCGGACGGCTGAAAGGCGGGAGAAATATGAGGTATCTGGTAACTGGGGAACAGATGAAGGAAGTGGACCGATATACCATAGAAGAAGTGGGGATTCCCTCTTTGGTGCTTATGGAACGGGCTGCCCTGGCAATTGTGCAGGAGGTTTTAAACCAGGCTGAAAAGACCGGTCAGATATGGGTTTTGTGCGGAAGCGGCAATAATGGAGCTGATGGAGTGGCGGCAGGCCGGATGCTCCATTTAAAGGGATATGAGGTTTTGGTCATACTGGCAGGCAGAAAGGATAAGGGAAGCCCGGAGCTTCTGACCCAGGTTTCCATAGCGGAGCATATAGGGGTTCCTATGACGGAATTTGCTGATTTCCGTCCCGGAAGCTGTGATATTCTGGTGGATGCCCTTTTTGGAGTTGGCCTTGACCGGGATATATCAGACATTTACCGGGAAATCATGACCGCAGTAGCCGGCTGCAAGCCGGGCTTTACGGTAGCGGCAGATATTCCCTCAGGTATTCACCCCAATACCGGAAAGGTTATGGGAATGGCATTAAAAGCAGATGTGACCGTGACCTTTGGCTGGGAAAAGCTGGGAACCATGGTGTATCCGGGCAGGGAATACAGCGGCAGGGTCTGTGTGGCTGACATTGGCTTCCCCCAAGACGCCCTCCTGCGCCTTAAGCCGGAATACTTCACCTATGAGCCGGGAGATGAAGTCCTGGTTCCCAGGCGTCCGGCTTATTCCAACAAAGGGGACTTTGGAAAGGTCCTGATCGCGGCAGGCTCCCGGAACATGAGCGGGGCTGCTTATTTAAGCGCTCTGGCAGCATACCGGACAGGAGCCGGTGTGGTGAGGATTTTCACCCCTGAGGAAAACCGTGTGATCCTCCAGACCGGGCTTCCGGAAGCCATCATCACCTCTTACGACGCTCAGGAAGCGGAATATAAGACCGAGGATTTTAAAGAACTGCTGAAAAAGCAGTGCGAGTGGGCCAGTGTCATTGTCTTAGGACCGGGCCTGGGCCAGGATGCCTATGTCAAGAATCTGGTGGAAGAGGTTTTGGTCAATGCTTATGTGCCTATTGTACTGGATGCGGACGGACTGGGCGTAATTGCAAAAAATCCGTCCTTGACTGGTTATTTTACAGAAAATATTATCATAACTCCTCATATGGGAGAGATGGCAAGGCTGTTAGGCTGTTCAGTGGAGGATTTGCAGCAGCGGCTGATTCCCGCCGCCAGAGAATATGCGGACCGGTTTGGAATCACCTGCATATTAAAGGATGCGGTGACCATCGGAGCCTTAAAGGATCAGAGAACCTATGTCAATGGAAGCGGAAACAGCTCCATGGCAAAGGCAGGGTCAGGAGATGTGCTGACCGGAATCGTGGCTGGGCTTCTGGCTCAGGGCCTGGAGGAATCAGAGGCAGCAGCCCTTGGCATATGGCTGCACGGACGGGCCGGTGATGTGGTGAGGGAAAAACAGGGAGATCACAGTCTTCTTGCCAGGGAGCTGACAAACATGATTTTCTTAGATAAGCAGATGAGGTAAGTATATGACAAAATCATACGGCAGAATTTACGAGACAATAAACCTTGATGCCATACAGCATAATATACAGGCTATGAAGGCGGATTTAGGTCCTGGGACAGAGGTTATGGGCGTTGTGAAAAGCGACGGATACGGCCATGGGGCAGTTCCGGTGGCAAAGGCCATTGAGCCTTATGTCTGGGGGTATGGGGTAGCCACAGCAGAGGAAGGGGTAATTTTAAGAAATCACAGGATTAAAAAGCCCATTCTGGTTTTAGGAACCGTTCCCCCGGCGGAATATGATATGCTGGTGGAATATGATATCATGCCCTCAATTTTCCAGATCCAAAAGGCGGAGAGCCTTTCTGCAGCAGCCGGGAGGGCCGGAAAAACTGCTTCCATACATTTGGTGGTGGATACGGGAATGAGCCGGATCGGATATCCGGTGGCAGAGGAGGCGGCAGATGAGGCGGCCAGAATATGCGCCCTGCCCGGAATCAGGGCAGAGGGACTCTTTACCCATTTTGCAAAGGCAGATGAGACGGACAAAAGACACGCCCTGATACAGGTTGAAAAATATTTAAAATTTGTAAATATGCTTTCCCAAAGAGGCGTCACCATTCCCCTGCTTCACTGCTCCAACAGCGCCGGAATTCTGGATCTGGATAACGCAGGCTTTCACATGGTCCGGGCCGGAATTGCCATGTACGGCCTTTATCCTTCTGATGAGGTGTGCAGGGAAAAGGTAAGGCTGGAGCCTGCCATGGAACTGAAAAGCTCGATTTCCTATATCAAAAAAATCGGTCCCGGAGACTGTGTCAGCTATGGAGGAACCTTTCAGGCGGACAGGGAAATGATGATAGCCACCATTCCCGCAGGCTACGGAGACGGATATCCGAGAAACCTTTCCGGAAAAGGAGAGGTGCTCATAAGGGGAAAACGGGCCAGAATTCTGGGACGGATCTGCATGGACCAGTTTATGGTGGATGTGACGGATATTCCTGAGGCAGAAGAAGAGGATGAGGTGGTTTTAATCGGACGCCAGGGAAAGAAAGAAATCACTGTGGAGGACTTGGCCCAAACCGGCGGCGGCTTCCACTATGAGATCATCTGCGGGATCGGCAAACGGGTCCCCAGGATTTACTTACAAGGCGGTCAGGTCATCGGAACCAAGGATTATTTTGATGACTGCTTTCAAGGTTTTTAAAGAAGCTGATAACAAAATCCACGTTCAGGTCATGAGCCAATGGCGAATTGGGCCTTTGCCGCATACAATAAACTATGCGGCGGAAAAACTTAAGTGAATACACGAGTCAAAGAAGGTCAATACTAGACTTAGGCATAACTTATTAGAGGAAATGAATAAGTTAGCCGTTCAATGATGAATTGACGGAGTGTGAGAATGTGATAATCAGACGTGGAGATATTTATTATGCCGATTTAAGGCCAGTCGTTGGCTCGGAGCAAGGGGGCATCCGCCCGGTCCTTATTATACAAAATGACATAGGCAACAAGCACAGCCCCACCGTAATCTGTGCGGCCATTACATCCAGAATGAATAAGGCGAAGCTTCCTACCCATGTGGAGCTGGATACAAAAAAATGTGATATGATTAAGGATTCGGTTATTTTATTGGAACAGTTACGAACGATCGATAAGCAGAGACTGAAGGAAAAAATCTGCCATATTGATGAGGAACTCCAGCAGGAAGTGAATTGTGCATTGCGGGTGAGCCTGGAACTGGATACATAGCCGCCAGGCGGAGCAAACTTCCTTTCTTGACGAAACCCTGATAAAATGGTATATTTTTAGATAGTTGCATGAAAATACGAAAGATAATGAATAAAAGGAGTCGATTTTTAGAATGGACGATGGCAATCCGCTTTTACGCGTGATTATTTTTGTCGCTTTTATCCTGCTGGACGCAGTGTTTTATGGATTTGGAGCAGCAATCCAAAACGTGAACACCGGTGATTTAGAACGTCAGATGGAGGAGGGAAGCGAAAAAGCCCGGAAACTGCTGCGCATTGTGAACAGGCCCACCAGGTTTGTTAACACTATTCAGATTACCACTAATTTAATAGGCATGATAACCGGGGCATTTATTTTGGAACAGCCGGCGGCAAAGCTGGAAGAGATCCTGGCAAGGGGAGGCGTATTTCCCAGCCAGTTGTTTTCTTTCCTGCTTATGGTGCTGATCTGGATTGGGATGATCGTGGTGCTCATCAGCTTTGGAATCATCATTCCCAAGCGCTGTGCCGCAGAAAATCCTGAAAAGTGGGGATACGGGCTGCAGCCGGTGGTTTCCCTCATCATGATCCCTCTTCTTCCCGTGACCTGGCTGGCCAATGCGGTGGCTTACCTGTCTTTAAAGCTCATGGGCATCAAGATGGTATCAGACAGTGAAAATGTTACGGAAGAGGACATTATGTCCATGGTCAACGAAGGCCATGAGCAGGGTGTCTTAGAGGCCAGGGAAGCGGAGATGATCACCAACATCTTTGAATTAAATGACACAGAAGCCGGAGATATCATGACCCACAGAAAGAATCTGGCGGCCTTAGACTGTGAAATGCCTCTTATGGAGGCAGCGGACTTCATATTGAATGAGGGCCTTAATTCCCGTTATCCTGTCTACAAAAAGGATGTGGATGATATCATCGGAATCCTGCACATGAGGGATGCCCTGGTTGCGGCAAAGCATGAGGAAGACAAAAACCGCGCATTGTGTGAGATTCCGGGACTTCTCAGAGAGGCCCATTTCATTCCCGAAACCAGAAACTTAAATGATTTATTTAAGGAGATGCAGTCTGAAAAGATTCACATGGTGGTGGTTGTAGATGAATACGGCCAGACCGCAGGCGTGGTGACCATGGAAGACATTCTGGAAGAGATTGTGGGCAATATTTTAGACGAGTATGATGTGGACGAGGAATACATCGTTCCTTCTGATGACGGTTCCTTTTATATCAATGGCATGACTCTTTTGGAGGACGTGGAAAAGGCCCTGGATATTGAATTTGAGGATGAGGACTATGACTCTTATGATACCATAAACGGCCTTTTGATTTCCCGCCTGGACCGGATTCCCCAGGAAGGGGAGGAAACAGAGGTGTCTATTCTTGGATACTGCTTTAAGATCCTTCAGGTGGAAAATAAGATTATTCAGGCCATAAGGGCCTGGAAGGAAGAGCCGGAGGAACCAGAAGAAACAGAGGAAATCCAGGAGAAGACCTCTGAAGAAGAGATGTAAGATCTGCACAGCGCCAGGGCTCTTTTGAGTTCAGGCTGCTGTGCATTATTTTTTCTTGCCAGATGAAAAGAATAGTGCTAGAATAAGAAAGATATTGATTTTTCAGAAGTAAAAAAGATGAAATAGAGAAAGAAAAGGAGTGTTGGAAACAATGTCAGGACATTCAAAGTTCGCAAATATTAAACACAAAAAAGAGAGAAATGATGCTGCAAAAGGCAAGATTTTCACTGTCATCGGAAGAGAGTTGGCGGTAGCGGTGAAAGAAGGCGGACCAGACCCTGCAAACAACAGCAAGCTCCGTGATATAATTGCAAAGGCCAAGGCCAACAATATGCCCAATGATACCATTGACAGAGGCATTAAAAAGGCTGCCGGTGATGCAGGAAGCGTCAATTATGAAACCATCACATATGAAGGCTACGGTCCTAACGGGGTTGCTATCATCGTGGATACGCTGACAGACAACAAAAACCGGACAGCAGCCAATGTAAAAAATGCCTTTACCAAGGGAGGCGGCAATGTGGGAACTCCCGGCTGCGTTTCTTTTATGTTTGACAGAAAAGGCCAGATCATCATTGACAAAGAGGAATGTGAAATGGACCCTGATGAGCTGATGATGATTTCCTTAGAAGCCGGAGCAGAGGATTTTTCTGAGGAAGAAGACAGCTTTGAGGTGATCACAGGGCCGGAAGAGTTCAGCGCGGTGAGGGAAGCCCTGGAAGCTGCAGGCGTGCCTATGGCAGAAGCAGACGTCACCATGATCCCCCAGACCTGGGTGGAGCTGGCCGATGAAGAGTCTGTTAAGAAAATGAATAAAATCCTGGATCTGTTGGATGTTGAGGACGATGTCCAGGCTACTTACCACAACTGGGAAGAATAAAAAGTGAGGAAAGACTGCTGTATCATGGTCTTTCCTCATTTTTTGTCAAATTCCGGAAGGTTTTGACAGATTCTGTATTTTATTATATAATTAAGGAAAATATTACAAAAAACTCATAAAAGCAAGAAAAACATGTTATCCTGTAACGAAATTAGTAAATATAATAGGACAGGCTTTCTGTAATCTGAAACCCTGCCTTCTTATATAAGGCCATGGCAGGCACATTCTGGCCGGATACCTGCAGAAAAAGAGTTTCTTCCTTTCCGGTTCCGGACCGTGTAAAAAAAGTGTTCAAAAGCAAGGAAAGACAGGCCCTGCCATATCCCTGGTTCCGCAAGTCCTCCGGAATTTCAAAGCCATAAAAATAAGAACTGTTTTCCCGGGAATCCAGGTAACAGGAGCCGACAGCCTTATCTCCTGCCAAAAACACGTAATGAACCGGCTCATCCTGAAAGCTCTGCCTTTCAGATAAGGTGAATTTGCCCTCTGGGCAAAGAGAGGACCCCCTGGGGGGTATGGAAATGGATTCAGGAATATGCTCCCCCTTTGCCAGTTCCGATCCGGAAAAATCAGAAAAAGAAAGGTTCATCATATGCTCCTGGTACCAGAAGGCAGCTCCTATGGCCTCCAGAGCAGAAATCGTATCCTGGCAGCTCTCCTGAACAGAAAAAATCAGGTCGCTTTCTCCGGTTTCCTTCAGAAGTTCTTCAAAAAGCAGGGTGAAGCAGCCCTGATGCCGTTTTTGGGGAAGAGTGAAGGCGCAGCATTCCCATTCACTGTTTTCATTAAAAAAAGCGGATAAGGCGGATAAGAGACAATCTTCGTCGTATAATAAGTAGTATACCCAGCCTTCTTCCATAGGGAATGTAAGAGAGATGGAGTCGTGGCCCTGGCAGATGTTCTGCAAAGTGAGCAAGTCATTTTTTTGTGATTCACAAAGGGCCTCTGTTCGGATTATATTCATGGCAGCTCCTAACTGATGTGATTTTTAGAAAGGGTATTTCCCTGACTAATAGTATAATACAAGAAAATATCAAATTTCAACCAAATATTTTCCATATTGCTGATTGTCTCTTTGAAGTATGGGTGATAGAATAAATACAAGTGTAAGAGTGGAGGGATTTATTTGAAAAAAAGAGAAGAAATACCGGTTTGCCATACCTGGAATATGGCGGACATTCTGCCGTCTGAGGAAGCATGGGAGAATTTGTTCCGTGAAACAGAGCAGGCGCTGTCTGGTTATAAAAAGTACGAGGGACATCTGGCGGATTCAGGCGAGATGCTTTTTTCTTGTCTGGAATTTGACGAGGAAATGTCCCTGAAAATAGAAACCCTGTTTGTATATGGAAGACAGAAATCCGATGAAAATACGGGCAACGCCAGATACCAGGAGTTTTCCTCCAGGGCCAGAGCCCTTTCCTATGAAGCGGCAGGGATGTCGTCCTTCATCGTTCCTGAGATTTTAGAAATTCCGGAGGAAACCTTATCCCGTTTGCGCAAAGATACGGAAAAGCTGAAACGCTATGACAGAACCTTTGAAATCATCTTAAAAAAGAAGGCGCATACCTTATCCGCTTCCATGGAAGCCTTGCTGGCAAAATCCATGGACGCCACCTCCGGTTCGTCTGACGTTTTTAACATGTTCAACAATGCTGACGTGAAATTTCCTGAGATTCTTGATGAGAACAAGGAGCCTGTCCGGATCACTCACGGAAACTACATTGCATTGATGGAAAAGCAAAACAGAGAGGTCCGCAAATCCGCCTTTGAAGGTTTGTACAGTGTTTACAAGCAATTTGGAAACACATTGGCATCCACCTTTGCATCTAATTTAAAACGGGCAGCTTTTTACGCCCAGGCAAGGAATTACCCTTCTGCCAGGGCCCATTCCCTTGGGGAGAATGAGGTTCCGGAAGAGGTTTACGACAACCTTCTACAGGCGGTTCACGAAGGCCTGCCTCTGCTTCACCAGTATGTATCCATCCGGAAAAAGGCACTTGGAGTGGAAGAACTGCACATGTATGACCTCTATGTGCCCATGGTTTCCAGAGAAGAGCAGAAGTTCACCTTCGAAGGCGCCAAGGCCATGGTTTTGGAAGGACTGAAACCTTTGGGAGAGGAATACCTGTCCCTGCTGAAAGAGGGCTTTGAAAACCGCTGGATTGATGTATATGAAAATGAAGGAAAGCGCAGCGGGGCTTATTCCTGGGGTGTTTACGGAATCCATCCTTATGTGCTTTTGAATTTCAACGGAACCCTGGACAGTGTATTCACTCTGGCTCATGAGATGGGGCACGCCCTTCACAGTTGGTTTTCCGACAAACACCGGACCTATGTGGATGCAGCTTACAAGATTTTTGTGGCTGAGGTGGCTTCCACCTGCAATGAGGCCCTGCTCATCCGGCATCTTTTGGAGATCACCGAGGATAAGGCTGAAAGAGCTTATCTTGTAAATCACTTTATGGATAGCTTCCGGGGAACTCTATACCGCCAGGCCATGTTTGCGGAATTTGAAGAGGAAACCCACCGCCGTCTGGGAAAAGGAGAGGTGCTTACGGCAGACCTTCTCTGCAGTATATACCGCAGACTTAATGAGGAATACTTTGGACCGGATATGATTGTTGACCGGGAAATTGACTATGAATGGTCCAGAATCCCTCACTTTTATACGCCGTTTTATGTGTATCAATATGCTACCGGCTTTTCGGCGGCCATTGCAATCAGCAGTAAGATTTTAGAGGGAGATGAGAAGGTGCTGGAGGGGTATTACCAGTTCTTAAGCGGCGGAAATTCCATGACTCCCATAGACTTATTAAAGCTGTGCGGCGTTGACATGTCAACGTCAAAGCCGGTGACGGATGCTCTGGCCGTATTTTCAGAGCTTTTGGAGGAGATGAACAGGCTGATTTAATCAGCCTGTAAGGTGAATTTGCCCTCAGGGCAAAGGGAGGACCCCTGAGGGGTCAGAATAGAAAAGGGGGGAGTTCAGGATGAATTTATATCAGATGATATTTAAAAGAAGATCGGTCAGAAAATTTAAAAAAGAACCAGTTCCGGAGCAGCTTTTAAAGGATATCCTTTATTACGGCAGCCGCGTTTCCGGACTTCAGGCAGATATTCCGGTTAAGATGGAAATTGTTGAAAATCTGGATGGGCGTCTTGCAGTCAAGGGATTATGGAAGGTGGAGGCGCCTTATTATCTGGTATTTTATTCCGAGGAGAAGGAAGGGTACTTAACCAACGCCGGGTATATTCTGGAATTTGTCTTTTTGTATATGACGGGAAAGGGGCTTGGAACCTGTTATCTGGGAAATACAAGGCTTCCTCAGTCGGGTTCTCAGAATTCAGGGCTTAAACAGGTCATTGCAGTTGCTTTCGGATATCCCAAGGGCCTGCTTTACCGGGACCCGGCTACAGCAAAAAGACTTCCTTTGAAGGAACTGTGCGTGTTCAAAGAAGAAGTGCCGGAGTCTATGAAAAACATTTTAAAGGCTGTCCGCCTGGCTCCCTCGGCCATGAACACCCAGCCCTGGCGTTTTATCGTATATCATGACAAAATCTATGTGTTTTGCTGCAGAGAATTCCTGCCCTCCTCCCCCTTTGTGTCCATGAGGGAAATGAGCATCGGCATTATGCTTTCCCATATGACTATTGCGGCAGAGGAAATGTGGATGAACATAAGGCTGGAAAAGGAAGAAAGCATGGAGAAAAAGTCTTATAAAAGCGGAACATATGTGACTACGGCGTATATAAAAGAGTACAAATGAAGAAAAGCCGTTTGAAACGGCGGGGACAGAAAGAGAAGGCTTGCGGATATATATGGTCTTCTCTTTTTTTCTGCGGGCTTCTCTTTATTAACTTTAATATGAAACCTTTTATATGAAACTCTTTATGTAAAAAATTATTTGAAAAAGCGGAGAAAAGAATTCATGAAACGGGAAGTCGATTTAAAGGAGATTTCAGACGGAAAATTATACGGAATCAATGACATGGTAAAGGCGGACTGCGGCGACTGCAAGGGCTGTTTTGCCTGCTGTCAGGGCATGGGACAATCTGTTGTCTTAGACCCTCTGGACTGCTTTCGCATAACCCAGAACCTTTCCTGCACCTTGGAGGCGCTGCTTGGGTCAGAGCTGGAATTAAATGTGGTGGATGGCATTGTCCTTCCAAACCTCAGGATGAAGGGAGAGGGAGAGAAGTGCGGTTTTTTAAATCAGGAGGGGCGCTGCACAATACATAGCTTCCGTCCGGGGATCTGTCGTTTATTCCCCTTGGGAAGGGTATATGAGGACGAAGATTTCCGGTATTTCCTTCAGGTCCACGAATGCAAAATGGAGAACAGGACCAAGGTAAAGGTGCGCAAATGGATTGATACCCCTGATCCAAAGCGCTATGAAACTTTCGTGGGGGACTGGCATTTTTTCTTAAAGGGGCTGGAAAGAAATATAGCGGAAAAAGGAGACCAGGCATTTGCCAATCAGGTGAGCCTTTATGTACTGAAACAGTTTTATCTGACACCCTATGACGGGAGCCAGGATTTTTACCATCAGTTTGGCAAAAGGCTTGAAGCCGCTTCCCTATTATGATAGAATTGGTAAGAATAGAAAATAATAAGAACCAGGAGAACCAAGGAGGAGACAATGATCAGGCAGTTAATTGAAAAAATTCAGGCAACAAAGGCACCGATCTGTGTAGGTTTGGACCCAATGTTAAATTATATACCGGAGCATGTGACGAAGAAAGCATTTGATGAATTTGGTGAGACATTAGAAGGAGCTGCAGAAGCTATCTGGCAGTTCAATAAAGAAATCGTAGATCACGTATATGATCTGATTCCGTCTGTAAAGCCTCAGATCGCCATGTACGAACAGTTCGGCATTGAGGGCCTGAAGGCTTATGTAAAAACTGTCAATTACTGTCAGGAAAAGGGACTTTTGGTCATTGGAGATGCAAAAAGAGGAGATATCGGCTCTACCTCAGCTGCTTATGCCATAGGACATTTAGGGAAGGTGAAGGTGGGAAGCAATACCTTCTCCGGTTTTGGTACGGAATTTCTCACAGTGAATCCATATCTGGGAACCGATGGGGTGAAGCCCTTTGTGGATGTGTGCAGGGAAGAAGACAAGGGACTTTTCGTTCTTGTGAAGACCTCCAACCCCTCCAGCGGTGAATTCCAGGACAAGCTGATTGACGGAAAACCTCTGTACGAGCTGGTTGCCCAGAAGGTAGTGGAATGGGGCGCAGAGTCCATGGATGGCACCTACAGCAATGTGGGCGCAGTTGTGGGAGCTACTTATCCGGAAATGAGCCGGATTCTCAGAAAGCTTATGCCAAACACCTATTTCCTGGTTCCCGGATACGGAGCACAGGGGGGAACGGCAGAAGATTTAAAGCCCTGCTTTAACGAAGACGGTCTTGGAGCTATTGTAAACTCCTCCAGAGGAATCATTGCAGCCTATAAGACAGAAGCCTATGCCCGGTTTGGCGGGGAACATTTCGGCGAAGCCTCCAGACAGGCTGTCATCGACATGGTGGCTGATATCAACAGGGTATTATAGGAGAAAAGAGCAATGGCAAAAATAAAGGAAACAGCATTGGTTGAAAGCCAGACACGGCTGGCAGACGATGTATACAGCATGTGGATAAAAACAGAAACAATCACTGCCCAGGCAGAGCCGGGACAGTTTGTTGACGTATACCCAAAAGACGGAGCAAAGCTTTTGCCCCGTCCTATCAGCATTTGTGAAACAGATAAGGAAAAAGGCCTTTTGAGGCTGGTATACCGGGTGGTTGGAGAAGGAACAGAGGAATTCTCCCATTATAAAGCCGGTGATACGGTTGAGATCATGGGATCTCTTGGAAACGGGTTTCCTTTAGAAGCAGGCAGGGAAGGAAGAAAAGCATTTTTAATCGGCGGAGGAATTGGAATTCCTCCCATGCTGGAGCTTGCGAAGCATCTGCCCTGTGAAAAGCAGGTGGTGCTTGGATATAGAGATGTCCTGTTTTTAAATGAAGAATTTCACCCCTATGGAGCTACTTACGTTGCCACAGAGGACGGAAGCGCCGGAACAAAGGGCAATGTATTGGATGCCATCCGGGAAAACGGCTTAAAAGGTGACGTGATTTTTGCCTGCGGTCCCACTCCCATGCTGAAAGCCTTAAAGGCTTATGCCCTGGAGCATGGAATTGAATGTTATCTTTCCTTAGAGGAAAAGATGGCATGCGGAATCGGTGCCTGTCTTGCCTGCGTGTGCAAGACCACAGAGGTGGACGAGCATTCCATGGTCCATAACAAGCGCATCTGTAAGGATGGTCCTGTATTTAAGGCTGAGGAGGTGGAGTTTTAGATGAATACGAAAGTGAATCTGGCCGGAGTAGAGCTTAAAAACCCGGTAATGACCGCCTCCGGCACCTTTGGCTCAGGAGAAGAATACAGTGAGATGATTGATTTAAGCCGTCTGGGCGCAGTGGTTACCAAAGGTGTGGCCAACGTGCCATGGCCGGGAAATCCAACTCCCCGAATTGCGGAGACCTACGGTGGAATGCTCAATGCCATCGGCCTTCAAAATCCGGGAATGGAAGTGTTTGCAAAGAGGGATATTCCCTTTTTAAAGCAGTACGATACGAAAATCATTGTAAACGTCTGCGGAAGGACTACAGAGGATTACATTGACGTGGTGGAACGCCTGGGCCAGGAGCCGGTGGACATGCTGGAAATCAACATTTCATGTCCCAATGTAAAAGAAGGCGGAATCGCCTTCGGACAGCAGTGCCAGTCTGTAGAGGAAATAACCAGAGAAGTGAAAAAGCATGCAAAGCAGCCCATTATCATGAAGCTGAGTCCCAATGTGACGGACATCGGGGAAATGGCGAAGGCAGCAGAAGCAGGCGGAGCTGATGCTATTTCTCTCATCAATACCATTACAGGCATGAAAATTGATGTAAACCGCAGAACCTTTGCACTTGCCAACAAAACAGGCGGCTTGTCCGGTCCTGCTATTAAGCCCATTGCAGTCCGTATGGTTTACCAGGCAGCCCAGGCAGTGAAGATTCCCATTATCGGAATGGGCGGAATCCGCAATGCAGAAGATGCCATTGAGTTCATTTTGGCAGGGGCTGCGGCTGTTTCTGTTGGAACAGTGAATTTCTGGAATCCTTATGCGGCAGAGGAAGTGGTAAGCGGCATTGAGGAGTATATGAAGAAATACCAGGTGGAAGATATCAGGGATTTGATTGGTGCGGTGAGATAGGGAGAAATTTTAGCCATACAATTAAGTAATGAAGCAGAAATACATATTTATTTACACTATATCGTTATGAATGTGTAAGCGTGGCATATAATAGTATCAATAAGATCATTTGAGGGAAACCATGATCATACACGTTGTACAACCTGGAGAAACAATCGATTCAATATCAGAGTATTATAATATCCCTGTGGAAAGATTAATATTGGAAAATGAAATTACAAATCCTGACAATTTAGCAATAGGCCAAACCATTGTGGTTGTTCAGCCGGAAATACTCTATACCGTCCAGGTTGGCGATACATTGGGGAGTATAGCACAGCAGTACGGTGTTTCACCAATGGAATTATTAAGAAATAATCCCTATCTTTCCGATAGAGAATATCTGTACGCCGGTGAGACCATTGTCATAACTTATGGAACGGATAGAACAAGAACAATTGCAACCAGTGGTTATACTTTTTCATATATAGATAAATCTGTTTTAACAAAAACGCTTCCTTTTTTATCATATCTAACTGTATTCAATTATAGGGCTACAAGAGAAGGAGAGATTATCTCCATTGCTGACGACACTGAAGTTATTCAGCTTGCTAAAATTTATGGTGTTGCACCCATGATGTTTGTTTCTACGATTACGGAAGAAGGAACAATTATTCGTGAAGTAACCCAAAATATTTTAAATAACTCTTCTGTGCAAGACCGGCTCATTGAAAATATGCTTCAAGTGATAAAAACAAAGGGTTATTATGGAATAAATATGTACATTGAAGATGTTACATCGGACAACATAAATAGTATTGTAGAATACGTAAAAAAAGCTTCTATGATATTTTATTCAGAAGGCTACAGAGTATTAATTACCACAACACCAGTTATGAATATTGAAGGGCCTGTTGTCAGTTTTGAAAAGTTGGATTATTCACAATTTTCTGGATTTGTAGATGGAATTGTATTTGCTTCTTATGATTGGGCCAGGTTTTATAGTTACCCAAGTTCACTTTTTCCGGTTAATGTTTTAAGAGAATTATTAGACTATGTAGTTAGTATTATTCCACCTGAATTTTTATTCTTAGGAATCACTACGCTCGGTTATGATTGGACACTTCCCTATGTTCCGGGTGCAACAAGTGCAACTGCTATAGAAAACAATAATGCGATACAGATTGCAGCGGAAAATAATATACCAATACAATTTAATGAAGCAGCACAGTCACCTTACTTCTATTATGTTGATAGTGATGGGATTCTTCACTTAGTGTGGTTTAATGATGCAAGAAGTTTTGACGCACGAGCCAGGCTGGTAGCAGAATATGCTCTTCAAGGTTTATCTCTCTGGACTATCATGAGATTTGATACTCAAATGTGGTTTATTATTAATACTCAATACTACATAGAGAAGATTATGGAGATTAATTAAGAGCGAGGCCGATACTTCGCTCTTTTTGCATGTAAAGATATAAAACTGGAACGAGGGATAGAAATGGTTTTGCCGTTAGAATCAGTAATAGACTATATGCGCATAAGGGTAAACTGGACAAATGGTTACTAAATCAAATTATATAACGATTGTCGATTGAAAATAAATATTGAATATGGTAAAATTAGGAGCAAATGTTCTAACCGAAATTCTTTCCTTGATTTTTACCAGGAAGGAGAAAGTAAAGGGTAAATCACTTAAATATTGCCATGTGACTGAAGATACGCTGTTTTCAGAGAGGAATAAGATGGAACAGAAGCGGAGCTTAATTGAAAAATGGTGTAAAAGTGGTGTTGTGGAGCAAATTCACTGTATATAGAAACGCTGGAAAGCGCATAAAATAAGGAGAAAATGATAGAATGGAACAGTACAAGCAGGAATTTATAGAATTTATGGTAGAAAGCAATGTTCTGAAGTTTGGCGACTTTACATTGAAAAGCGGAAGAAAGTCCCCGTTTTTTATGAATGCAGGTTCTTATGTAACAGGAGGACAGCTTAAAAAGCTGGGAGAATACTATGCAAAGGCCATTCATGACAATTTCGGAGATGATTTTGATGTGTTATTCGGACCGGCCTATAAGGGAATTCCCTTAAGTGTTACCACTGCCATCGCTTTCCATGAGCTGTATGGAAAGGAAATCAAATACTGTTCAAACAGGAAAGAGGAGAAGGATCACGGCGGTGATGCGGGAATTCTTCTCGGAAGTCCCATCAAAGATGGGGACCGCGTTGTCATTATCGAAGATGTGACCACCTCCGGAAAATCCATTGAAGAGACCTTCCCCATTATCAAGGCTCAGGGAAATGTGGAGATTTTGGGCCTTATGGTTTCCTTAAACCGTATGGAAAAGGGAAAAGGGGACAAGGGAGCATTGGATGAAATTCAGGAAACGTACGGATTTAATGCGGCAGCCATCGTTTCCATGGCAGAAGTTATTGAACATCTGCATAACAGGGAATATAAGGTGAATTTGCCCGACGGGCAAAGAGAGGACCCCCTGGGGGGTGAGGGGAAGATTATCATTGATGATACCATCAAAGAAGCTATTGAAGCCTACTACCAAATCTACGGCGTAAAATAAGGAGGGTTTTATATGGAACGAGTATATAAAACAATGAGAAATGCAGGTGCTTTAAACATTGCCGCTGGAATCACCATGGTCGTGCTGGGCGTTGCTGCCGGAGTCATGACAATTATTACAGGTGCGGTTTTACTGAAAAGAAAGTCTGAAATCATTTTTTAGGCATAATTCACTTAATGAAGGTAAGGGAAGCACGGCCTGAATTTAGAAATCAGCCGGACTTCCTCCCTTTTAATATATACAGACGGAGCTGCTATGATTAAAAATACAACAAAACGGCAGAAGATGGGTTGGGTAATTTTTGTGTTTTACCTGATCTTTTTGGCGTATTTTCTGTTTTTCTCCGATTATTTTGGAAGAGGGAAACATGTTCAGGAGGAATACGCTTATAACCTGGTTCCATTTACAGAGATAAGGCGTTTCATTGTTTACCGCCATGTGGTTGGAACAAGGTCCTTTCTTTTGAATATTGCAGGTAATATTGTGGGATTTATGCCCTGCGGATTCTTTCTCCCCATCATCAGCCGTAGAAGCCGTATCTGGTTTAATACGGTTTTGTTAAGCTTCCTGTTCAGTTTTTGTGTGGAAACTGTCCAGCTTATTTTTAAAGTGGGGAGCTTTGACGTAGATGATATGATACTGAACACCCTGGGGGGATTGCTGGGCTACATCCTGTATAAAATAGTACAGACCATAAGAATAAGGAGGAGACGGCGTGCCAAAGCGTAAAAAAGTGTCTTACATCAGAAAAACCTTTGCCAGAAGAAGCTTTTTCTCTTTGGGCCTTGCCATAGGAGCGTTGGTTCTGGGAATTTTTGGAATTGCCGGATCGGTGCTGGCAGAAGGAGAGGGCCAGCTCAATACGGCTGCTGCGGTTTTTTGCAGCCTGGTGGTTTCCTTGTTTTCTCTGGCTTATGGTTTTTTTTCTTTTCTGGAAAAGGATAAAAAATATATCCTGTCTAAAATAGGAATAGGAATCAGCGGTTTTTTGGTTCTCTTTTGGATTGTGCTGATTATCATAGGAATGAGGTAATAGAATGGATTATGGAATGATGTTTCAGGAAGAAAACGAAAGCATGAAGGAGCGTTTTGAATTGTCCATGGAGCGGATCGGGCAGATCATATCAGAAGAGACTGTGCCCCAGCCTTACCGGGATTATTTTATCAGAACAGCTTCTTTTATTGGGCTGATGGGAGAGTATCTCCGGTTTATAGAGTCAGGTGGCCAGAAAAAGGCTTCTATTGAAGCCTTAAAGGAATGGAACCAAAAGCTTTATGAGGACATCCTGCCCGGGGATTATGAAAAAAGCTATGCAGACCCGGCTTATGCGGCAGCAAGGCTGGGAGAGGGATACGGACGGCTTTTCTCTTATTTGTATAAGGAAATACGGGGAGATATTGTCTTTGTCCATGAAAACAGGATTAAGGATATCACCATTTTAAATGAAACCTTCATTGAAATCTACAATATGTTTGAAGAGGAAATTCCTGAGGTTTCAACAGTGAAAGAGGTGCTTTACTGGTTTGTCAGCGACTATACGGACCACACGGTTTCCTACCGGGTCCGGGAAGGGCTTGACCCCTCTCTTTCTTTTGCAACGGATATCATAAGGAATCATGATTTAAATGATCTTAGATATCTGTATTATTTTGGGGAGTATATTTCCGACTCAGAGCTTAGGACAGCAAAGTTTTTAAATTCCCTTCCTGAGGAAACGGTGCGCCTGATGGCGAATACCTATACGGAAGGCTATTGCAGAGGCTTTGAGGTGATGGGAAGGGATTTAAAGAAAAAGGGAGCTGTGCAGATCCGCTATGAGCTGGGCTTTGAGCGCATGGTGAAGTATGCCATAGAGAATTTTGAAGCCCTTGGACTTAAGATCATTCTCTGCCGTGCATCCGTGTGGACGGTGAATACAAATGCCGGCCGAAAGGCAGGCTACTACAGCACCTCCCCCAACCGGCAGTACGAATATGACCACCGCTATGATGAAGCCATTTATTTGAATAAAGCGTTTAAGGACCGGAAGGCCGCTGTTTTAAAAGTGGCTTATGAAACGTACAAGGAACTGGCGGCAGCCTATGCAGGCCCTGCCGTCATGGAAACCTTTGGAAAAGAGGGCTTTAAGCCGGTGAACAAGCCGGAAGCCAACCGCCTGGATTTAAAGCAGGAAAAGCTGGCGGTGGAAGTGTCCAACGAAACCTCCAGAATCTTAAAGCAGTATGTGCCGGGAAATGAGACCAGCTTTACCATCATCGCATTTCCGGTTCCGGAAATCGGAGAGGACTTTGAAAAAATATTTGAGGAAACCATTGCCATCAACACCCTGGATTACGAAAAATACAAGGGAATCCAGCAGTCCATCATCGATGCCCTGGATGAAGCCTCATACGTGGAAATCAGGGGAAAAGGGGAGAACCGGACCAGGCTGACTGTGGCTCTTCATCCCATCAGGAATAAGGATAAGGAAACCAATTTTGAAAACTGTGTAGCTGATGTGAATATTCCTCTTGGAGAGGTGTTCACTTCTCCAAGGCTGACAGGTACAAATGGAACCCTGGCTGTCAGTACGGTTTACATCGGGGAATTCCAGTTTAAAAATCTTGTAATGACCTTTGAAAACGGTATGATCAAGGATTACGGCTGCGATAATTTTGAAACTCCGGAGGAAGGAAAGGCACTGGTTAAGCAGATGATTCTGAAAAATCACGACACCCTTCCCATGGGCGAATTTGCCATAGGCACCAATACTACGGCCTATGCCATGGCCCAAAGGTTTGGAATTTTAGATAAGCTTCCTATTCTCATTGTGGAGAAAATGGGCCCTCATTTTGCAGTGGGCGACACCTGTTACAGCTGGGCAGAAGACAGTCCTATTTACAATCCTGACGGGAAAGAGATCATTGCAAGGGATAATGAAGTTTCCATTCTCAGAAAAGAAGATGTATCAAAGGCTTATTTCAGCTGCCACACAGATATTACCATACCTTATGCAGAGCTGGATTCCATTGAAACCATCAGGTCTGACGGAAGCAGGATTTCCATTATAGAGGGCGGAAAATTTGTATTAAAGGGAACAGAAGAACTGAATCTCCCCTTATCAGAATTGTAAGGAAGGTCTGAATCTTAAAATATTGCTAAAAAATTTTGTCGGCCTGCTTATGAAAGTGTTGCTTTTGTCGATAAAATTAGTATAATAAGTGATTCTACAAAAGAGGAACGGATATGGAGGAACTGGTGTGAAAAGTTTGAAAATCGGCAAAAGGATTGCAGTAGCATTTGGAGTTGTTCTTGTACTATTTTTAATTGTTTCTGGCATTTCTATTATGGGATTGAGGCAGAACAATGGAAGGCTGGTGGATTTTTTCAACGTTGGGCATAAGGTAGAGCTGAAGGCCATGGAGATGAGGCTTGAGATTCAGGCAGCAGCCAAAAACATGGCGTATGCTACTTTGAGCACTGATTTAAGCGACACCGAACAATATATTAAATCGGCGGATTCCAATGTGGAAAACTTTATGATGGGTATCCAGTTTTTAAGGGAGAATCATAAGGAAGATAAAACCATTCTGGACCAGCTGGAAGCTGACGTAAAGGAACTGGAGCTTTATAAGAACGAGGTATTTGGACTGGCGCGGCAGAACAAGAGCCGTCAGGCTACGGAAGTGTTCTTTGGTTCCGTCAATCCAGCTCTTGCCAAGATCCGTGACGGTCTGACGGAAATCGGTAATCAGGTAGGTCAGGTTACTGACACAGATTTCAAGAACAGCCAGAGAGAAGCTGCATTTCTTCAGGTGCTGGTGATTTCTGTCCAGATTATTGCAGTCCTGACAGCTTTCGGATTTTCCTATTTCTTAACAAAGCGTATTGTTGCTCCTATAAAGGAGATTGAGAAGGCCGCTAAGGAAATGTCAGAGGGAAGCCTTCATGTTTCCTTAAATTACCAGTCAGGGGACGAGCTTGGTGCCCTCTCTGACAGCATGCGGAATACGATTTCCAATATCAGAACCATTATTGAAGATATCACTTATCTGACGGGAGAGATGGCGGAGGGAAGATTCCAGTTAAATTCACGTTGTCCGGAAAAGTATGTCGTTGATTATGCCACCATCCTCAGTTCTCTGGGTAAGCTCCGGGACAATTTAAGCGATTCTCTTCACCGCATCAGCGAGTCCGCGGATTTAGTGGCAAACGGTTCCGACCAGGTATCCTCCGGTGCCCAGACCTTATCCCAGGGTGCCACAGAGCAGGCTTCCTCCATTGAGGAGCTGGCAGCTACCATTAATGATATTTCCAACCAGATCAATAACAATGCCCAGAGTGCCAAGGAAGCCCGTTTAAGCTCCGGGGAAACTGCCACTAACGTGACAAAGAGCAATGAGAAGATGGATGAAATGTACATGGCCATGCTGGAAATCAGTAATAAGTCCAATGAGATCGGAAAGATCATAAAGACCATTGAGGACATCGCTTTTCAGACCAATATCCTGGCACTGAATGCGGCAGTGGAAGCTGCCCGTGCAGGAGAAGCAGGAAAAGGCTTTGCAGTGGTAGCTGATGAAGTCCGCAATCTTGCCAGCAAATCAGGAGAAGCGGCCAAGAACACCACCATGCTGATTGAGGAAAGCATAAGAGCCGTGGAAAATGGTGCCAGAATTACAGCAGAGACAGCAGAGGCAATGCAGGCAGTGGTGACAGGCAGCAAGCGTATCACCACCATCATTGAATCCATTGCAGCAGCTTCTGATTTACAGGCGGCTGCGGTCAATGAGGTGAGCCTTGGAATTGACCAGATATCCAGTGTTGTCCAGACCAACTCCGCAACCGCAGAAGAGAGCGCCGCAGCCAGTGAGGAATTGTCAGGACAAGCTCAGATCATGAAGGGACTTTTAAGCCGTTTCAGCCTTAACAGCACTGGCGGAGGAGAAAAGACCTGCAAGTCTCCGGCTCCTTATTACGCAGCACAGACGGAGATTCCGGCTTTAGATATAGATCCTTCTTATTTTGATGAGCCATCTGCTTTTGGAGGCGGGAAGTATTGATGCCGGAAAATACATAAACAGCTTTTAACACATGAAATGCGCTTTGATATGTTATTTGTCAAAGCGTGTTTTTTTGCATTTTTACAGAAACGGTTTTATGGAATATGATTTTTTCTTCCCATGGATTTTGCGGGGATTAAATTTTAGAAAAAATGATTGACGGGTTATAAAAAAGCTAGTATTATAATTAATAAGATGAGGTTAATTAATAAGTGCTATTTATTAATCTTACTTATATGAAATGTTGCGGATCATAATAAATTACATAAATATATGAAAGGAAAAGGAGAATTTACTATGGCAAATGTGTCGATTGTAATGGGAAGTGATTCTGATATGCCTGTTATGGCTCAGGCTGCTGAGGTTTTGGAGGCGTTGGGAGTGGAGTTTGAAATTACTGTGATTTCCGCCCACAGGGAGCCTGATGTATTCTTTGAGTATGCCAAAACGGCTGAGGCAAGAGGGATAAAGGTCATTATTGCAGGAGCGGGCAAGGCGGCCCACCTTCCCGGTATGTGTGCGGCCTTATTTCCCATGCCTGTGATCGGGGTGCCTATGAAAACCTCAGATTTAGGCGGCGTGGATTCTCTTTATTCCATCGTGCAGATGCCTTCCGGCATTCCTGTTGCCACCGTTGCTATTAACGGGGGAACCAATGCGGGAATTCTGGCGGCTAAGATGCTGTCTGTCAGTGATTCTGAGCTTTTGGAAAAGGTAAAGAAATACGGGGAAAATTTAAAGGACGATGTGGTGAAAAAAGCGGAAAAGCTCAATGAAATAGGATACCGGGAGTATTTATCCCAGATGAAAAAGTAGGAACAGGGGAAGCGGAGGAAAAAACATGGATTATAGAAACGCCGGAGTGGACATTGAGGCTGGTTACAAATCGGTGGAATTGATGAAAAAGCATGTGCAGGAGACTATGAGGCCGGAGGTTCTTGGAGGGCTCGGAGGATTTTCAGGAGCATTTTCCATGTCAGCCTTTAAGGAAATGGAAAAGCCTGTATTGTTATCCGGAACCGACGGAGTGGGAACAAAGCTGAAGGTTGGATTTATCATGAACAAGCATCATACCGTGGGAATTGACTGTGTGGCAATGTGTGTCAATGACATCGCCTGTGTAGGAGGCGAGCCTTTACTTTTCCTGGATTACATTGCCTGCGGCAAAAATGATCCGGAGCGGATTGCTGAAATCGTCAAGGGAGTGGCAGAGGGCTGCAAGCAGGCAGGAGCCGCCTTAATCGGCGGGGAGACGGCGGAAATGCCGGGCTTTTACCCAGAGGAGGAATATGATCTAGCAGGCTTTGCTGTTGGAGTGGCAGATGAAAAGAACCTGATTACCGGAGCCGGATTAAAGGCCGGGGATGTGTTGATCGGCATGGCTTCCTCCGGCGTTCACAGCAATGGATATTCCCTGGTGCGCAAGGTATTTGACATGACAGCGGAAGGGCTTAATACTTACTACGATGGATTAGGGAAAACTCTTGGAGAAGAGCTGATGACCCCTACCAGGATTTATGTGAAGGCTTTAAAAAGCATAAAGGACAGAGGCATTGTGATCAAGGCATGCAGCCATATTACGGGCGGCGGCTTTTATGAAAACATTCCCAGGATGCTGCCGGAGGGAATTGGTGCTGTGATTAAAAAAGACAGCTATGAAATTCCGGCAATTTTTAAGCTTTTGGCAGAAAAAGGCGGGGTTGAGGAAAATGTGATGTATAACACTTATAACATGGGAATCGGAATGGTGCTGGCTGTAGATCCGTCGGATGCAGAGGAAGCCATGGAAGCCATCCGTCAGGCCGGTGAGATTCCTTATGTGATCGGGCATACAGAGTCCGGGGAAAAAGGTGTAACCTTATGCTAAAGATCGGAGTGTTGGTCTCCGGAGGGGGTACCAATCTGCAGGCGGTTCTGGATGCAATTGAGAGCGGGCAGATAGCGGGTGCAGAGGTTAAGGTGGTCATCAGCAACAATCAGAACGCCTATGCCTTGGAACGGGCCAGAAATCATGGAATTGACGCTTTCTGTATTTCTCCCGGTGACTTTCAGGATAGGGAGGCGTTTAATAACGCCCTTCTTGAAAAGGTGGATGAATACGGACTGGATCTCATCGTCCTGGCGGGATTCCTGGTGACAATTCCGCCGGCCATGGTGAAAAAATACAGAAACAGGATCATCAATATCCATCCTTCCCTGATTCCATCTTTTTGCGGAAAAGGATATTACGGGCTTAAGGTTCACGAGGCAGTTCTGGAGCGGGGAGTGAAGATCACAGGCGCTACGGTTCACTACGTGGATGAGGGAACGGATACAGGCCCTATCCTATTGCAGAAGGCAGTGGAGGTTCATGAAGGGGATACACCTGAGTCTTTGCAGAAGCGGGTCATGGAGGAAGCGGAATGGCAGATACTTCCCCAAGCTATTGCGATGATCGCAGATAGACAGGAGGAGACAGAATGAAGGTTCTCATCATAGGAGGCGGAGGGCGGGAGCATACAATTGCCTGGAAGATTGCCAGGAGCCCGAAAGTTCATCAGATATACTGTGCTCCCGGAAATGCAGGCATAGCTGAGATTGCAGAATGTGTGGATATCGGCGTGATGGATTTTGACCGGCAGGCGGCTTTTGCAAGGGAAAAGGGAATTGATCTCATTGTTGTGGGACCTGATGATCCGTTGGTGGCCGGAGCGGTGGATGTATTGGAGGAGGCCGGCTTTAAGGTGTTCGGCCCCAGTAAGGCGGCGTCTTTGCTGGAAGGGTCCAAGTCATTTTCCAAAGATCTGATGAAAAAGTACGGGATTCCTACGGCTTCTTACGAGGTGTTTGACTCGCCGGAGGCGGCTCTTTCCTATCTGGAGACAGCCAAAATGCCCATTGTGTTAAAGGTGGATGGACTGGCTTTGGGAAAGGGCGTTTTGATCTGCAGCACAAGGGAAGAGGCGGTAAATGGGGTAAAAACCCTGATGGTTCATAAGCAGTTCGGCTCTGCAGGAAACAGGATTGTGGCGGAGGAATTTATGACGGGCCGTGAGGTGTCGGTGCTTTCCTTTGTGGATGGAAAAACCATTAAGATCATGACCTCCGCCCAGGATCATAAACGGGCTAAGGATGGAGATCAGGGCCTTAATACAGGAGGCATGGGAACCTTTTCACCAAGTCCCTTTTATACAGAGGAAGTGGATGAATTTTGCAGAAGGAATATTTATCAGGCCACTGTGGATGCCATGAAGGCAGAAGGAAGGGAATTTAAAGGGATTATATTTTTCGGGTTAATGCTGACGGAAGAGGGGCCGAAGGTGTTGGAGTATAACGCCAGATTCGGAGACCCGGAGACTCAGGTTGTACTTCCCCGGATGAAAAATGACATTGTGGAAGTTTTTGAGGCTTGCATTGACGGCAGCTTAGACCAGATTGATCTGCAGTTTGAGGATAATGCCGCGGTTTGCGTGGTTCTGGCATCGTCTGGATATCCGGAGCATTACGAAAAGGGGTATCCCATTGATGGGCTGGAAGCATTTAAGAACCGGAACGGATACTTTGCCTTTCATGCGGGAACCAGTTTGGATGACTGTGGAAATGTGGTGACCAGCGGAGGAAGAGTGCTGGGAGTGACCGCAGTGGGAGCGGACTTAAAGGAGGCCAGGGACAAGGCTTATGAGGCGGTCCGATGGGTTTCCTTTGAGAATAAATATATGAGGCAGGATATTGGCAGAGAGATCGTAAAAAGGGCTGGAGAAGAGTAAAAAGTCATTGACACAAAAGCGTTTTCATGCTACTGTATTCTACAATGGGCCATATAAATATGAAGAAAAATCTTTACATGGCCGCAGGCATGGAAAGGTTCAGGAAGGCATCAACAGGATATCGGTAAGTTGCCAGTGGCAAGCCACCCGCAACCCTCAGTAGAGCTTACAGAGTTAAATAGTGCCGGAAGACATCGAAAACAGGACTTATTATACATTGTAAAAAAGCTGATATCCATTTGTTTGGATGTCAGCTTTTTATATGTCATGGCTCAGAATATGCAGCGAAGTGATGCAATACAATGAAAATGGGAACATGAGAGAAATGCGTATCACAGGTGCGCAAGAACGGAGGAAAATATGCTAGAATGTTTGCGTAAGATGAACTTGCCGGAGTATGTACAGGATATCCTGGATCATGCAAAGGGAGTCATCGTTCCAAAAACAAGAGAAGAACTGTTGCTGCTGGCTATGGGCAATGATCCGGAGAACATGGAATTCCGTATTGAGTATGAGGTCGAGGGAAAAGGCAGCGTACTGGAGGCCATTGCAACCAAGTGTAAAAACGGGGTTGTGGTCAACTATATGGAAGATTACATGCGAAGACGTGATCCTGACAGTTTGCTGATTTCTGATCACAGGCCCACCGATAAGCCCAGGTACCAGGATGTTTATGGCGCAGATTTTGAAACCTTAAGAGGCGAGACCTTTGATTGGCTGAAAGAACAGGAGCTTATTTTCTTCCCCTTTAAATCAGGCGGACTTGAATACGGATATGATTCCATTCTCCTGGCTCCCGCAAATGCAGGCTTTTTTGCCGCAGGTCTTGGCGATCTGCAGGGCTTTTTAAATATTGATGAAATTTGTTCTGACTTTACACCGAGAGCAATTGTCTTTCTGGCTCCTCCCTTCCGCCATACCCATTTTGACGGAAAGCAGATTGTTATCCACAACCGTCTGGAAGGAGTTCATGAATTTTATGCCTATAATCTTTATCCAGGTCCCAGTGCCAAAAAAGGCATCTACGGAGTTCTTCTCAACATTGGAGAGGAAGAGGGCTGGGTAACTGCCCATGCGGCTACCGTAAAGGTAATCACTCCTTATGACAACGAAATCGTCATCATGCATGAAGGCGCTTCCGGAGGCGGAAAGAGTGAGATGCTGGAGGACATCCACAAAGAGATGGATGGACGTTCCCTCATAGGTAAAAATACCGTTACAGGTGAAAAAAATTATCTGGTGCTCCATGAAACCTGCGATCTGGTTCCGGTCACCGATGATATGGCCTTGTGCCATCCTAAGATGCAAAATGACAGCAATAAGCTGGTTGTTAAGGATGCGGAATCCGCATGGTTTTTAAGAGTGGATAACATGAAGGTCTACGGTTCTTCTCCCCAGTATGAAAAACTGATGATCCATCCCAAAGAGCCTCTGGTGTTTTTAAACCTGCAGGCAATGCCTGGTGCAACCTGTCTGCCCTGGGAACACACCTTGGACAGCAATGGAAAGCGCTGCCCCAACCCACGTGCCATTCTGCCCAGAAGGCTGATTGAAAAGGCCATTGACACTCCTGTAGAAGTGGATGTGAGAAGCTTTGGTGTGAGAACACCTGCGTGTACAAAGGAGAGTCCTTCCTATGGAATCATGGGAATCCTCCACATCCTGCCTCCTGCACTGGCCTGGTTATGGCGTCTGGTGGCACCGAGAGGATTTAACAATCCCAGCATCATTGATTCTCTGGAGATGAAAAGCGAAGGTGTTGGCTCCTACTGGCCCTTTGCAACCGGTAAGATGGTCACACAGGCAAACCTGCTTCTGGATCAGATTGTCAAATCCACCAGCACCCGTTATGTCCTGATTCCCAACCAGCACATCGGCGCATATTACGTCAGCTTTATGCCTCAGTGGATTGCAAGGGAATACATCGCAAGAAGAGGAAGCGCTAAATTCAAGCCAGAGCATCTGGTAGAATCCCGCTGCCCCCTCTTAGGCTTTGGTCTGGATTCCTTAAAAATTGACGGCCAGTATATCGGAAGAATCTTTTTAAGGCCTGAGACCCAGCAGGAAGTGGGCAAGGAAGGCTACGATGCCGGAGCGAAAATACTGACAGATTTCTTCAGGCAGGAGCTTATGAAGTATAACACAGAGGAATTAGATCCAATGGGAAGAAAGATCATTCAGATGTTCCTGGACGGTGCGTCCGTACAGGATTATCTGGAAATCATACCTATGAGATATTAATACCAGATTTAAAGAGGTCTGGCGGCAGTCTGCCGCCGGGCCTTTTTGTCATCACGCCTTTGTCATCTTGCATACTAGTGCTTGACAGAGGTGGTCAAATCACTTATTCTAAAGTTAAAAAGAGAATCTGAAAGAAGGGTAAAATATGCGGCTGACAGAGCGGATTTTGAAAGAAACAGGGCGGGAATATGCCCTTCGTATGTTAAAGGATAACATCATTCACCTTGATCTGGTTCCAGGAAGCATGCTGAGCGAAAATGAGCTTTCAGCGGAGATGAGTCTTTCCCGGACTCCCGTAAGGGAAGCCTTGATTGAGCTGTCAAAAGTGAAGATTGTGGAAATCTATCCTCAGAAGGGAAGCGCAGTGTCCCTCATTGATTATGATATCATAGAAGAGGCCCGTTTCATGAGAAATGTTCTGGAATGTGCGGTGGTTGAACTGGCCTGCAAATCCCCGTCAAAGGAAGATTTGCTGAAGCTCCAGGAAAATGTAAGGCTCCAGGAATTTTATATGGAAAACCGCTCCTCTGAAAGGCTTTTGGAGCTGGATAATGAGTTTCACCAGATGCTGTTTCACATGACCGGAAAGGATCAGGTGTACCAGCTTATGGACAGCATTACCATACATTTTGACCGCATACGCAGCATGTCTTTGGAGGCGGTTAAGGAGCTTAAGCTGGTTTCCGACCATCAGGCCATTGTGGAGGCAATCGTTGCACAGGACAGTGATAAGGCCAAGGCTCTCATGGAAAAGCATTTGTCTAGATACAAAATTGATGAAAAAGCCTTGAGGGACAAGTATCCAGGGTATTTTAAATGAGGATTTTGTGCAATATATCTAAAAAAACAAATAATATTTATCAAAAATATTAATTGAACTACTAGTATACTAGATATATACTAGAAGGATAAAGGGAAATACCAATATCCCCTTACACAGAGAACAGGAGGAATCTATTTATGAAACTGAATCGGTCTTGCTTAAGAGACAGACAGACCTGGAACAAGGCTTCCGTAAGGCTGCCGGAATTTGACTGGGAAAAGATGACAGAGGTTACAGAACAGTCCCCGGTATGGGTGCATTTCGGTGCGGGAAATATTTTCAGAGGATTCATCGCAGTGCTGCAGCAGCGTCTTTTAGAAGAAGGCCTTGAAAAAAGCGGTATCATAGCAGCAGATACCTTTGACTTTGACATTATTGATAAAATATACACTCCCCACGACAGCATGACCATGATGGTGGGCTTAAAGCCTGACGGAACCATGGACAGGGAGGTTATTGCCAGCGTAGCTAAGGGTGTAAGGGCTGATGTGAACGATGAGGAGGAATTTGGTTCTCTGGTACGGGCATTTGAGAATCCTTCCCTCCAGATGGCCAGCTTTACCATTACGGAAAAGGGATATGCTCTCACAAACTTTAAGGGAGAACTGTTCCCGGTAGTTGAAAAAGATATGCAGGAAGGCCCGGGAAAGGCCAGCCATGCCATGAGCATTGTAGCAGCCCTTCTGCTTAAGAGATATGAAGCAGGCCGTTTCCCTCTGGCCCTTGTCAGCATGGACAACTGCAGCCATAACGGAGAGAAGTTAAAGAGCAGTGTGGCTGCCATTGCAAAGGCCTGGGTGGAAAAAGGCTTTGCGCCTGAAGGCTTTTTAGGCTGGGTAGAGGATGAAAATCAGGTTTCCTTCCCATGGAGCATGATCGACAAGATCACTCCCCGTCCTGCAGAGGAAGTGCAGAAGGCTTTGGAAGAAGATGGAATTGAAGAAATGGCTCCCATCATCACCAGCAGAAACACTTATATCGCCCCCTTTGTCAATGCTGAAATCCCTCAGTATCTGGTGGTGGAGGACCGCTTCCCCAATGGCCGTCCTGCCCTTGAAAAAGCCGGAGTATATTTAACTGACCGGGATACGGTAAACCAGACAGAGCGTATGAAGGTAACCACCTGCTTAAATCCGCTGCACACAGCTTTGGCTGTATACGGCTGCGTCCTTGGATACAACAGCATTGCTGCGGAAATGAAGGATGAGGATTTAAAGGCACTTGTAGAGCGCATCGGCTACCAGGAGGGAATGCCGGTTGTAACTGACCCCGGCATCTTAAGCCCGGAAGCCTTTGTAAAAGAGGTCATTGACTACCGTCTGCCCAATCCTTTTATTCCTGACACACCTCAGAGAATTGCAACGGATACCAGCCAGAAGGTGGCCATCCGCTTTGGAGAGACCATCAAGGCATATCTGGCTGACGAAGCCCTGGATGTGGACAGTCTGACAGCCATTCCTCTGGCTATTGCGGGCTGGCTCCGTTACCTTCTGGGTGTCAACGATGAAGGAACTGAAATGGAAATCAGCAGCGATCCTATGCTGGAAGCTTTAAAGGAGCAGTTAAAGGGAATCAGCCTGGGACAGGTTCCTCAGGAAAAAGGCTTTTTAAATGAAGTTCTGTCAAATTCTGTTCTCTTTGGTACTGATCTGGTAAAGGCAGGCTTGTCTGAAAAAATCGAAGGCATGTTCTGCGAAATGCTGGAAGGCCCCGGAGCAGTCAGAAAAACCTTAAAGAAATATATGAAATAGTAAATGTGACCCGGTCACGGAAAAGAAAAACTGAAACTGCTATGATAAATACTGAGAAAATCACCTGAAAAAGGAGAGGAAACAGTGATGGCAGTTCAGAAAAGTAAGAAATATGCGTCAGTCCATGAGCCCCTTTGTGTGGCTTGCGGCTGCTGCATCAAGGTGTGTCCCAAGGGAGCCATAAGTGTTCCCAAGGGAATTCACGCCGTAGTGGATCTGGCCGCATGCATTGGCTGCGGCCTTTGTGCAAAGGCATGTCCGGCCTCCGTAATCACAGTGAAAGCTGTAGAAATGGAGGTGGGGACAGGTGAAAGGTAAGAAAAAATACTGGTACGATTATCTTTGGATTTTATCCTCCATGTATCTGGTTTTAGGCTTGTTTAACATTCTTTTTGCCTGGCTGGGGCTTATCTGCTTTTTTACACCCCTCCTCATCTCCATGGTCAAAGGGAACAAGGCTTACTGCAACAAATACTGCGGAAGAGGGCAGCTCTTTGAGCTGCTGGGGAACAGGCTGAAATTATCCAGAAAAAAGGATATACCGGGATTTATAAAAAGCCGGTGGTTCCGATATGGCTTTTTGGCGTTTTTTATGGTGATGTTTGGAAATATGCTGTTTTCCACATACATGGTCTTTTCCGGAGCAAACGGGTTAAAAGAAACAGTGAAACTATTATGGACCTTTAACCTGCCCTGGCATTTTGCCTATAACGGAACAGCGCCGGAGCCCTGGATGGCTCAGTTTGCCTTTGGATTTTACAGCGTAATGCTGACCTCAACGGTTCTTGGCATGATTACCATGATTCTTTATAAGCCCAGGTCCTGGTGTGTATACTGCCCCATGGGAACCATGACTCAGGGAATTTGTCAATTAAAGAATAAATAGAGAGAATAAATAGAGGATTTTTCATAAGCTATTGATAAATATGGTATAATATGCTATAAAGAAAGCACAGGAATTTAAAGGAGGTGAAGAGAGATGACAAAGTATGTATGTGACGCCTGCGGATATATCTATGATCCAGAGGTAGGTGATTCTGATGCTGATATCGCAGCAGGTACATCATTTGAAGATTTACCTGAGGATTGGGTTTGTCCACTTTGTGGAGTTGGCAAGGACGATTTTTCCCCAGTGGAATAAGATTTGGGATGTTTCATTTAATAAAAAGACCTTCAGACAGGAGTAAGCAATTACCCTGGCTGAAGGTTTTTTGGTGTGGAGAATTCACTGGCCGTTAAAGCGTTCAAACAGCTGGTTTACATCAATCTGGCCATATCCCCAGATATTGTTGGGATATGTATTGGTCAGGGACCGGTTTGCACCGCCGATTAACAGGCGGTTGATGTTGTTTCCCGTCATTCGGGGATAATTTTCCTTGACAATGGCCCATTCCAGAACCATGGCAATGATGCCGGCAGCGTGTGCGGCGGCGGCTCCGGTGCCTGTTACCGCCCCGTACCGGTTTCCCGGAATGGCACAGGGAAGGTCGTAGCCGGGAGCTGCCAGGTCCGGTTTGACGATGCCGATTCTGGTATATCCTCTGCCGGATTCGTTTAAGATGCTGTTGCTTAGCTGGTTATAAGCGGACACGGTCAGCTGGTGGGTAGCATTTCCGGGAGAGGTCACGGTGGTATTAGGGTTTGAATTGAGGAAAAAGGTTTCATTTGAAATAATGTTTCCCGACGGCAGCCAGCAATGAAAGGAAAATGGCTCACTTTCCGGGTTTTGCACCCGCAGATACCAGATTCCGGGAAGGGGATTTTGAAACCGCAGCAGGATGAGCTGATCCCCTGTTTCCTCTTCAAAGATAATGTTATTGACGTAGACAATGGTCTGGTTAAAGATAAAGCTGAATCTTCTGCACTGGTTTAAGGCGGGGAAAACCGGCTGGGTGGACTCCCTGTTGGGCGAGGACACATCAATGGAAAGCCTTGCCGGGGAATAGGACCAGATTTCCATGGAAAACATCTTGTCATCGTTCCCCACCCTCATCTCAATATCATTGTAGTAGGGAGCTGCGGTGGTGGAATTAAAATAATGTCTCTGGTTATTTCCTTCATTTCCCGCTGCAACGGAGATTCCGATTCCCGGAAGCAGGGAAAGGTAATCGATGTAGGTGCTGGTGGTTCCTCTTCCGTCATGGCCTCCCTGGCTGCTGGACAAGGCTATGCATATGACCAGAGGCCTGCCTGCCTGCTCTGAAATGGTTATAGAGTACCGGATTCCAAGGATAATATCGGATTCCTGGTAGCATAGCACATCGGACGGGACAAAATAAATCCTCTTTGTATTTTCCTTTGCCTCTTTCAGCTTGACGATAATGTACTCGGCCTGGGGTGCAACGCCGCTGAAGGTGCCGTCTTCATTTGGAGTGCCTGCCATAATGCTGGCTATGGATGTTCCGTGGCCGTTGGTATCGGTTACGGGGACTAAGGAGGAAGGATTTTCGGAACTCAAGGCATCGTTGATCTGTTCCATGGTGTATTGTGATCCAAAGGTGAAGGTGTCTGGAATTGTGCCGGTTTGGTCGGTCTGATCCCACATGGAGAGGATGCGGGTGGTTCCGTCCTGGTTCCGGAATGCCTGATGCTGATAGTCGATTCCGGTATCTATGACGGCCACTAAGACCCCTTGGCCGAACAATGCCAGCTCAGGGTTTGACTGTACTGCCGTAACCCCGGACTTTTCCAGGCTGACAGTGGAACTGAGAGTATAGAGGGTGGGGAAGCTGTGGTAAGAATGACGCCCTAAATCACAGGGATTCACGCTGCCGGCAGGAAGGTGAAGCAGGGAATTTCTGTCGTTTAAGTAGGTGATGTTGTCGCTGGTATCGTAGGTAGGAACTAAGATATTGCTGATAATCAGATCGTAGTAATTATTATCCAGTGCTTTTACCAAAATCAGTCCTCCCTGTCGGATCGGTACAATGCATATTAATACATTTTATGCGGCAGGGAGGATATTATGATTGTTAAGACATGCCCGGTTTTGGTCCGGTTTATTGTGATATGAGCTTGGGAGCCTTTCCGGCTTTTTCCAGATATTCTATGATTCCTTTGGCATCAGCCTCTCCCAGAGCCTTATACTGTTCCTCCGTGGACAGGAATAGGGTTAAGTCGCTGGTGTGGTTTAAATAGCCGTGTTCAATAATAAAGCCGCGGATGCCATACATCTGGGAGTAACGGGGAATGGCGTAATAGTCGGCTGTGCTTCCGTCGGGATATAAGGTTCCGTTTTGGGAATCTTTCAGAAGCAGTCCCCGGTTGTGAAGGCCCAGGGCATTTAAGTGTTTTAAAATGGTGTTGGCGGCCTCCTGGGACTGACGGGCAATCTCATTATTGTAGCGCCCCACAGCCGGAGACATGGAGCTGACCCCGTATGCATTCCGCTCTGTTCCATTGCCCGCTATGGAATCCACATGCTGGCTTACGAATAAATCTGCCTGTACAGAAGCTGCAAAGGCGGCTCTTTGATCCAGGGGGACGCTTACTTCTGCGCTGTCCTTGGTCAGATAGACCTTGTAGTTGGTATGCTGCTCCAAATACTCCTTAGTATAGCCTGCGATCTTCATAACGATCAGATCTTCGTAATAGGTGGCGCCTTCGTATTCAAACCTGCATCCGGAGTAATGGCCTTCTGTTTTTCCGTGTCCCGGATCCAGAACCACCACCATGGGCCCGCCAAGTCCAATGCCCGGCCCGATTTCCGGGATAGCGGTTTTGGTGACGGGAGGTGCAAAGGCTGGTCCCACTTCCTCTTCGGCCTGTGCGGCGGAAACGAAAGCACCGGAAATGAGAGCGGCCAGCAGAAGAGTTCTGCCGGAGGCCCGCAAAAGGTTTTTAAGCTGTATCATGATGAGTCCTCCTGAATTCTGACGTTTTTCCCTATATTATACCATTTTTCGCCGTCTCCTGTAAATGGTCTTCTTTCAATTTGTTTTTCTTTGTGATAAAATAAACAGACTGAAGGAAATGCAAAAAGGAGACAGGATTTATGAAATATTATTTCGCCCCCATGGAGGGAATTACAGGATATGTATACCGGAATGCGCACCGTAAGTTTTTTGACCAGATAGATGTGTACATGACTCCCTTTATTGTCCCGACCCAGAACAGAAAACTGACCTCCAGGGAGAAAAATGACATTCTGCCTGAGCACAATGAAGGGCTTTATGTGATTCCCCAGATTCTTACCAACAAGGGAGAGGATTTTATATGGGCGGCAGAAGAGATTAAAACATATGGCTATGACGAGGTGAACTTGAATCTGGGCTGCCCCTCAGGAACCGTGGTTTCCAAGAACAGGGGGTCCGGCTTTCTGGCTTATCCCGATCAGCTGGATCATTTTCTGGACCAGATTTTCACCGCACTGGATATGAAAATATCCATAAAGACCAGAATCGGAAAGGAAAGTCCTGAGGAATTTCAGCGGCTTCTGGAAATCTATGAGAAATATCCCCTAAAAGAGCTGATCATTCATCCCAGGGTCCAGACGGATTTTTATAAAAACCATCCCAACTGGGATGCATTTGAAAAAGCAGTTTCAGGCAGCACCCATTCCCTGTGCTATAACGGGGATTTGTTTACGTCTGAGGCATATGACCGGTTTACAAATGCCTTTCCCCAGGTGGACAAGGTCATGCTGGGAAGAGGGCTGGTGGCAAATCCCGGACTGGCAGGGGAGATAAAGGACGGAAAGAAAATGGAAATGGAGCGGCTGAAGGCATTTCATGACCAGATATTGGCAGGATATGAACAGACCATACCGGGAGAGAGGAATGTGCTGTTTAAGATGAAAGAATTATGGGCCTATATGGGACAGATGTTTGAGGGAAGTGAGAAACAGATTAAAAAAATCAAAAAGTCCCAGCATTTGTCCGATTACCGGGAAGCAGTGGCCCATTTATTTTAGAATTCTTATGAAAAGAAAGAAAATTGATTACAAAAAAATACAATAAGACGCAAAAAAATAATATTTTTAACTTGAACCTATAGTAGATATAGGATGTATAATGATCCTGGTTAGAGAAAACGGCAGTTTGCCGCACTATGAACGGAGGAACAATATGGCTTCTAAACTTCTCATAAAAAATGCCAGGGCGATTGTGACCTGTGACCAATCGGATCATGTATATAAAGATACGGATATTCTGATTGAAGGTCCAAAGATTGTGGCCATTGGAAAAGGGCTTTCCAGCGAAGGGGCCCAGGTCATTGACGGAACAGGAAAGTTTGTGTATCCGGGACTGATCAATACCCATCATCATTTCTTCCAGACCTTTGTAAGAAACCTGATCACCATTGACTATCCAAATCTGACGGTTATGGACTGGATCCATAAGATCTATCAGATTTTTCAGTGTATTGACAATGATGTAATTTACTATTCCACACTCACAGCTTTTGCTGATCTTATCAAGCATGGATGTACCACTGCTTTTGACCATCAGTATTGCTATACGAAGAAGACCGGAAAGGAACCTGTAGACAGGCAGATGGCGGCGGCAAAGCTGCTGGGAATCCGCTATCATGCGGGCCGGGGCAGCAATACCCTTTCTCAGAGCCAGGGCAGTTCCATCCCGGACAACATGCTGGAAACCACCAGTGAATTTTTAAAGGATTGCGAAAGGCTGGTACGCCTTTACCACGACCCGGGTCCTTATTCCATGAGCCAGATCGTCATGGCCCCCTGTCAGCCCATTAACTGCCTTGCCGATACCTTTATTGATACGGTTCCGGCAGCCCGGGAAATGGGAGTGCGGATGCACACCCATCTGGGAGAAGGGGAAAACGAAGGAATCATAGCCCGTTACGGCAAACGGACCTTAGAGTGGTGCCGTGACATCGGCTTTATCGGAGAGGATGTCTGGTATGCCCATAACTGGGAGGTGCTTCCTGAGGAATATTCCATACTGGCTGAGACAAAGACAGGAATTTCCCATTGTCCCACACCGGCAATCCTGGGAGGCTTTCCCATTCTGGATATGAAGGCCATGCAGGAGGCGGGGGTCCTTTTAAGCCTTGGCTGCGACGGCTCTGCTACCAATGACGGCTCCAATCTTCTTGATGCCCTCCGGGCAGCTTACCTCATGCAGTCCTACCACACAAAGGAACGGGGCGGCTGTGTATCTGCTTATGATATGTTAAAGATTGCTACCATAAACGGGGCAAAGACCCTGGGAAGGCCTGATCTGGGTTCCTTAGAGCCGGAAAAGGCTGCGGATTTATTTATGATTGATTCAGAGACTCTGGAACTGGCAGGAGCAATTCATGACCCGAAAAATCTCCTTGGACGGGTTGGACTGACAGGAAATGTATGGCTTACTATGATTAATGGAAATGTGGTTTATAAAGACGGCATTCTGACCGGTGTGGATGAAAAGAAGCTTGCCTTTGAGGGAGAAGCGGTCTGTAATAAGGTGATCCGGGAACCAAATGAAGCTTTTCGGATGTTCTTATAAAAATTTCTATTATTTGTGAAGGTGAGGAAAACGGTTTGAAGGATTTTTTATCCATAGGAGAAATGGGTTCCTTGTTTGGGCTGAATATTCAGACTTTATATTATTATGACAGCATCGGAATATTCTGCCCCAGGCAGAGGGACCCCAAAAACGGCAGGAGAAAATACGAGTTCGATCAGGTTTACGAGCTGGCTACCATTTGCTATATGCGAAAGCTTGGGTACTCTCTGGAGGAGATAACCGCCAAGCGGAGAATCCAGCATGTCCATTCGTCCCTGGAATCCTTAAGGAAGCGTTCAGAAGAGCTTCACAGGCAGTGGAAGGAGTTGTTTTCCATTGATGAAGCAATTCAAAGAAAGCTTGCCTTTATTGAGGAGGAGATGAAGGATATTCAGCCGGACCAGATCACAATCCGCTACTGTCCGGAACGGGCTTACATCGCCATTGGAGAAGAAGAACTGATTTACCGGCAGAATTCTTTTTATTTTTACCCCACCATTGCCTTTTATGAAGGTAGTTTAAAATATTTCGGAGCTTACTTATACCCTTCCAAAGGGCCTTTGCCGGAATTTGTGAAGGAGGATCAGATTCGCAGGATCCCGGCAGGAGATTATCTGTGCGGCTACCATCTGGGTTCCTATGACAAGGTTCCCCAGACCATGGAACACCTGCGAAAGTCCAGGCCTGATTTGAAATTGGAAGACCTTACCGTTAATTTTAATATTCTGGATCAGTTTGTGGAGAATGACAGTTCCAACTACATTACCCTGGCTCAGATCCGGATATTGGAATAAATAAACTATAAACAAAAGGAACAACAAGAGAGGAAAACGAGGATGAGAAAAATGAAAAAGTTAGCGGCACTGATTCTTACGGCTTCAATGGCAGCAGCAGCTTTGGCAGGCTGCGGGGGAAAAGCAGCAGACACAAGCGCAACAACCAGTACCACAAGTGCACCGGAGACAAAGACGGAGGCTGCAAAGGCTGAAACAACAAAAGCGGCTTCTGAGACAAAGGGATTAAAGGTAGCACTTCTGCTTTCCGGCGCAGCCAATGATATGGGCTGGTGCCAGACCGCTTATGACGGATTAAAGGTTCTGGAATCCGATTATGGGTGTGAGATTTCCTATACGGAGAATTTAACACCTGATGACATTGAAGCTGCATTTGCGGATTATGCTGCAAACGGATACGATGTGGTGATCGGCCATGGCTATGAGTTCGGTGATCCGGCCGTAGAGGTGGCAGAGCAGTATCCGGATACGAAGTTCATTGTAACAGAAGGTGAAGTTTCGGCTGAAAATGTGGCTTCCTATGTGACCAAGTGCGAAGAAGGCGGTTACATCATGGGAATGCTGGCAGCCGGATTGTCCAAGAGCAATAAGGTAGGTTTTGTAGGCCCCATCCAGGGAGCGTCTTTGGTAAAGATCATGAACGGCTTTGAAGACGGAGCCAAGGCTGTCAATCCGAATATTGAGGTTCAGACTGCCTGGACAGGTTCCTTTACGGATACAGCCCTTGGAAAAGAAGCGGCTCAGGCCATGATCGACAACGGCGTGGATGTAATCGGACACTGTGCCAATGAGTCCGGTACAGGCGCTATCAATGCGGCAAAGGAAGCAGGAGTTTTCGCTACCGGAGATTCCTACGATCAGAACGCACTGGCTCCTCAGACTGTGGTTTCCTCTTCTGTATACCACATTCCAAATGTAATTGAAACAGCTTTCCAAAGTGTTGAAAACGGAACATTTGAGGGCGGTATTTATAATCTGGGCATGAGGGAAGATGCGGTCAGCATTGCGCCTTACCACGATTTAGATGCTGAAGTTCCCCAGGAGTTAAAAGATGAGATCGAGAGAACAATATCAGCCATTACAGAAGGACAATTTACCGTGCCTCTTGATACAAAGGTGAGATAGGGAGCAGTATTATGCCATTATTGGAGATGAAACATATCACAAAAGCATTTTCCGGTGTATGTGCAAATGAAGATGTGTGCTTATCCGTGGAACAAGGGGAGATTCATGCTCTCCTTGGAGAAAATGGAGCTGGAAAGACTACGCTGATGAACATATTGTTCGGCATTTATCAGGCCGATGGAGGAGAAATCCTCTACAAAGGAAAATCAGTCCGGTTTCATTCCCCAGCCGATGCCATTGAACATGGCATCGGCATGGTCCATCAGCATTTTTCCCTTGTGAATAAAATGACGGTTCTTGACAACATCATCTTGGGACTGAGCAGCAGCAATGCAGTTCTGGACCGAAAAACCGCAGGGGAAGAGGTCAAAAGACTTGGGGAAAAATACGGACTTTTAGTAAACCCTGAAGACAGGATTAATGGTCTGTCTGTGGGAGAGCAGCAGAGAGTGGAAATCTTAAAGGCATTATACCGCAATGTAAATCTTCTGATTCTCGATGAGCCTACAGGAGTTTTAACCCCCCAGGAGACGGAACGATTCTTCGATGTATTAAAGCGCCTGAAGGAAGAAGGCTACGGTATCATCATCATCACCCACCGCTTAAGTGAAATCATGGCAATCAGCGACCGGGTCACCATCCTTCGGGATGGCAGGTCGGTAAAGAATCTGGTTACAGCGGACACCACGCCGGAGGAGCTTTCTGCATTTATGATCGGCAGACCTCTTTCCCCTAAAAAGGAGGAAAGAAAAGAACCTCTTCCCCAGACTGCGCTGGAGCTTAAGGGTGTTTCTATTTCCAAAAAGCATGGTGGAAAAAAGGTTTTGGACAGCATCAGCTTTACGGTTAAAAAAGGAGAAATACTGGGCGTTGCCGGAGTGGAAGGAAACGGCCAGAAGGAACTTGCCGAGGTGATTACGGGAATCCGCAGGCACACAGAGGGAAGCTTATCCTTTGACGGAGAGTCTCTTGACAGGCTCTGCGTACGGGAACGGTTTAACCGGGGGATTTCCTATGTGTCCGATGACCGCCACAGAGATAGTCTGGTTATGGATATGACTGTCATGGAAAATCTGATTCTGCGAAACTACAACCGCCTTCCTTTTTCCAGGAACCGGCTGCTGGATTATAAAAAAGCAGAAAAACGGGCAGAGGAAGCCCTTGCAGAATATGGAATCAAGACTTCCGGAAAGAGCGGAATCAAGACTCTTGTCAGGCTCATGAGCGGAGGAAACCAGCAAAAGGTCATCCTGTCCAGGGAGATATCGGAGGAGGCCAGCCTGATTGTGGCCAGCCAGCCTACCAGAGGACTGGATATGGGAGCCTCAGAATTTGTACATAACACCCTGATCCGCCAGAAGGAGCAGGGAAAGAGTGTGGTGCTGATTTCCGCTGACCTTGATGAGATCATGTCCTTAAGTGACAGGATCGCCGTAATGTTTGAAGGCAGGATCATAGGAATCCTCAACCGGAAGGAAGCCAGTGTCAATGAAATCGGGCTTTATATGGGCGGAGTGACTGGAAAGGAGATAAGCCATGAGTAGCAGCACAAAAGCGAAGGCAGCAGAAATGGCAAAAGCAGGAGCAATTTCAATTGCCATGGCAGCTCTTCTGGTTATTTTGTCGGGAGCCGATCCCCTGGAAGCCAGCAGGATGTTCTTTAACGGGATTTTCGGCAACATCAATGGTTTTGGAGAAGTGTTTGTTAAGGCTACTCCTTTGATTCTTACCGGTCTCGGCTGTTCGGTGGCCTTTCGGACAGGCTTTTTTAATATCGGTGCAGAAGGCCAGTTTTATATGGGAGCTTTGGCATCGGCATGTGTGGCTTTGTATACGGATGGGCTTCCGGGGATTTTGCGCATCATTCTGGCTATCCTTGCAGGCTTTTTATTCGGAGGGATCTGGGCGCTGATTGCGGCAGCCTTAAAAGCAAAGTTTGGGATATCGGAGATCATTGTTACCATTATGCTGAACTACATTGCCATGGATATTCTGGGCATTGCAGTCCGTACTTTTCTTATGGACCCGGCGGGAAGCATACCCCAGTCTGAAAAGATACCACCTTCTGTCACCCTGATTCGGTTTTTAAAACCCACCCGGGTTCATATGGGAATCTTCATTGCCCTGGCTGCGGTGTTTCTCGTATGGTTTCTCATGGAAAAGACAACGGCAGGCTATGAATTCAAGGTGGTGGGCTTTAATAAACGGGCAGCAGCCTGCAGCGGCATTTCTGTAGGAAGAAGCATTATCCTTTCCGCTGTTTTAAGCGGGGGACTGGCTGGAATCGCCGGATGTGTGGAGGTTTTAGGAGTCCAGAAAAAGCTGCTGGAAGGAATATCAGGAGGTTGCGGCTATACGGCCATTTTGATCACCCTTCTGGCTTCCAATCACCCGGTTGGCGTACTGGTGGCTGCCATTCTCTTTGCAGCCCTGGAGGTAGGAGCCAATTCCATGCAGAGACAGATGGGGATTCCCTCTGCAATCGTCAACTTTCTGATCGGCTTTGTTGTGCTTCTCATTTTGGGAAGAGAACTGCTTTCCAGGAAGAAAAAAGGGGAGGTGGGATAGGATGTTGGAGCAGATATTTACAGTTGGCTTTCTTACGGCATTTTTCTCAGCGGCTGTGCGTATGGCTGTGCCTCTTGCCTATGCCGGTTTGGGAGAGACTATTTCGGAAAAAGGCGGCATATTGAATATCGGAATGGAAGGCGTCATGCTTTCCGGAGCATTTTTTTCCTTTGCAGGCACATTTTTTTCGGGAAGCATACTCATTGGGCTTCTCAGCGGAATGGCCGGAGGAGCTGCTGTCAGCATGATTCATGGAATATTATCCATTAAATTGTCAAAGGATCAGTCAGTCAGCGGCATTGCCATTAATATCTTTATTATGGGTGTTACCAGCTTTCTGTATAAGTTGATGTCAGGAGGACAATCCTATCAGCAGATTGAACCTCTTTCCAGAATCAGAATCCCTATTCTGGCTGATATTCCTTTGATCGGAAGCGCCTTATTTCATCAGGATATGCTTACTTATCTCATGTATTTTCTGGTGATTGGGGTCAGCTGGTTTTATAAAAGAACCAATAAAGGCCTTTCCTTTGCGGCCATCGGGGAAAATCCCCGTTCCGCAGATTCAGCCGGTATACCGGTTCATAAGTACCAGTATATATCCATGATTTTAAACGGTGTGCTGGGAGGAATGGGGGGAGCTTACCTGGTTTTGGTCCAGGTGGGAAATTTCTCCGAAAACATGACTTCAGGCCGGGGATACATCGCATTGGCGGCGGTGATTTTAGGACGTTACGTTCCAGCCGGAATGCTGGGGGCAGCCTTTTTATTCGGCTCTGCCAATGCCCTGCAGATCCGTCTTCAGGCCATCGGTGTCCCCCTTCCGTCCCAGGCGTTGTCCATGCTTCCTTATTTGATTACATTAGCTGCTTTGATGGGTTCCATTGGGAAGAATCATGCTCCTGAAGGCCTTGGAAAGCCTTATGTGAGGGGAGCCAGATAGGTTTATTTGCCATAACAAAAGAAGGAAACAGACAGATATCTACCTTTGTCTCTTTTCTTCTTTTTTTCATGGGGAAAGAAAAAAATGGAACATTTTGTGATTGCATGGTTGAAATAAACTATATGTTGTGGTATATTTTTACAAGCAGCATCTGATAACAGTTATTGATATTGATTATAGAAACAGGAGAATATATATGGACATCAAAGGAAACCGGGGGATCAGGGAATTTGCAGAGTATTTTCAGGAAGTGCCGGAGCTGGAGCATGTCTTGGGGGAAATTCATAAAGAGCGGACTTCGCCCTCCTATGACCTGGGACAGCTTTTTTTGAAATTCAAATCCTTCTGCAAGGAAGAAATGAGTCTTTCCCAGCGGTTTAACGCTCTTTTGCAGGCCGCTGTGGAGCTGACAACCCAGGAAGCGCCGGATTGGGAGTATATAGGGGCAAGGCTCTTGATGCTTCGCTTTGAAACAGATTTAAAAGCAGAGCTGGACCAGCGCCGGCTTAAAAGTTTTTATGATAAAATATGTTATCTGACAGAAGAACGGCTTTACGGAGAGTATATTCTGGAGCATTATACAAAGGAAGAAATTGACCGGTATGAGGAGTATATGGACAGATCCAGAAATCATCTTTTCAACTATTCCGGTCTGGAACTGCTTCTTAACCGGTATGTCATCCGCAGCCGCCAGAATGCACCTTTGGAAACGCCTCAGGAAATGTACCTGGGAATTGCCATGCACCTTGCCATGAAGGAAGAGACAGACCGGGATATGTGGGTAAAACGGTTTTATGACATGCTCAGCACCTTAAAGGTGACCATGGCAACGCCTACCCTGTCAAATGCCAGAAAGCCTCATCACCAGCTTTCTTCCTGTTTTATTGACACTGTGCCGGACAGCCTGGATGGAATTTACCGGAGCATTGACAGCTTTGCTAAGGTCAGTAAATTCGGAGGAGGCATGGGGCTCTATTTTGGAAAGGTGCGGGCGGCAGGAAGCCCTATCCGGGGCTTTCAAGGTGCGGCAGGAGGCGTGATCCGCTGGATCAAGCTGGCCAATGATACGGCAGTGGCTGTGGATCAGCTTGGAGTGCGCCAGGGAGCTGTTGCGGTGTATTTAGATGCCTGGCATAAGGATTTGCCAGAATTTCTGGACTTAAAGACCAACAACGGAGATGACCGGATGAAGGCTCATGACGTCTTTCCGGCAGTCTGCTACCCGGACTTGTTTTGGAGGTGGGCAAAAGAAAGCCTGGAAGGCGACTGGCATCTCATGTGCCCTCATGAAATTTTAATGGTAAAGGGCTGGGCTTTGGAGGATTCTTATGGGGCACAGTGGGAGGAACGGTATCTGGAATGTGTGAAAGATGACAGGATTCAGAAGCGGGTGGTTTCCATCAAGGATCTGGTTCGGCTGATCTTAAAAAGTGCCGTGGAAACAGGAACACCCTTTGCCTTTAACCGGGATATTGTCAATGAAGCCAATCCCAATAAGCACAGCGGCATCATTTATTGCAGCAACCTCTGTACGGAAATCGCCCAGAATATGAGCGGTGTGGAGCTGGTGGACCAGCGGATGGAAACTGTTGACGGAGAAACGGTAGTTGTTACTGTCACAAAGCCCGGAGATTTTGTGGTTTGTAATCTAGCCAGCCTTTCTTTGGGGAAAATTGATGTAACCAATAAAGAAGAACTCCAGTCACTGACCCGGAGTGCGGTAAGGGCTTTGGATAATGTGATTGATTTAAACTTTTTCCCTGTCCCCTATGCAAAGGTCACCAATATCCGCTACCGGCCCATAGGCCTTGGAGTCAGCGGATATCATCACATGCTGGCAAAGAACGGGATCCCATGGGAATCTGAAAAGCATCTGGAGCTTGCGGATCAGGTGTTTGAGGCCATTAATTATGCAGCTATTGAAGCAAGCTGTGACTTTGCCGGGGAAAAGGGTGTTTATGAAAAGTTTGAAGGAAGCGACTGGCAGACAGGAGCTTATTTTGAGCAGAGGGGATATACTTCTGAGGAATGGAAGCAGCTTAGTGAAAAAGTGGCTTCCACCGGGATGAGAAATGGCTGGCTCATAGCCATTGCCCCTACCAGCAGCACCAGCATGATAGCAGGCACTACTGCAGGGTTAGATCCCATTATGGATCGTTATTATCTGGAGGAAAAAAAGAATGGACTGGTGCCAAGGGTTGCACCTGATCTGTCCCCGGAAACCTTCTGGACCTATAAAAATGCCCATCGCATTGACCAGAAGTGGTCCATCCGTGCGGCAGGAGTCCGTCAGCGTCATATCGATCAGGCTCAGAGTATGAATCTTTACATTACCAATGATTATACCTTGCGTCAGGTGCTGGGTCTTTATATCCTGGCCTGGGAACAGGGTGTAAAAACTGTTTATTATATCCGCTCCAGAAGTCTGGAAGTGGAAGAATGCCAGGTTTGTTCCACTTAAGAAACTTCTGGCGGCAGAAATAAAAACAGGAGAACGGAGGAACACGGATATGGAACCATTAAAAAAGAGGCCCCTCTTTAATCCCGATGGAGAGATTGATGTAAGAGAGAGGCGGATGATCAACGGAAATACCACAAATCTCAATGATTTTAACAATATGAAATACAAATGGGTCAGTGACTGGTACCGTCAGGCCATGAATAATTTCTGGATTCCGGAGGAAATTAATTTAAGCAGGGACAGAAAGGACTATCCCCTGCTAAGTGCTTCTGAGCGGAGGGCTTATGATAAGATTCTCTCCTTTCTGGTGTTTTTGGACAGCATTCAGACTGCCAACCTGCCGGCCATCGGGGAGTATGTGACCGCCAATGAAATCAACTTATGCCTTTCCATACAGACCTTTCAGGAAGCGGTTCACAGCCAGAGCTACAGCTATATGCTGGATACCATCTGCGAGCCTCAGACCAGAAACGAAGTGCTGTACCAGTGGAAAAATGACTCCAAGCTGCTGGCCCGCAATACCTTTATCGGAAATCTGTACAATGAATTCCAGAAGGATAAAAGTCCCTTTGCCTTTATGAAAACAGTAGTAGCCAATGTGATTTTGGAAGGGATTTATTTTTACAGCGGATTTATGTTCTTTTACAATTTGGGGAGAAATCACAAGATGACAGGTTCTTCCCAGGAAATCCGTTACATCAACCGGGATGAAAACACCCATCTCTGGCTGTTTTGCAATATTGTCAGGGAACTGGAAAAAGAAGAGCCGGAGCTGTTTACGGCGGAACGGGTGGAAGTTTACCGCAGTATGATGAAAGAAGGCTGCGAACAGGAAATTGCCTGGGGATGCTATGCCATCGGCGATGAGGTGCCGGGACTGACAAAGGAAATGATTACCGATTATATTAAATATCTGGGAAATTTGCGGTGTGCAAGCCTTGGCTGGCAGAGCATTTACGAAGGCCATGACAGAGAACCGGAAAACATGGCCTGGGTCAGCCAGTACAGCAATGCCAATATGATAAAAACTGATTTTTTTGAAGCCAGAAGTACGGCTTATGCAAAGAGCAGCGCATTGATAGATGATCTGTAAGCGGTCAAAGGCCGGTCTTGACAATCGGCTTCATTCGTGCTAACATGAGGATGCTCAAAAAAAGAGCACCAGTCGGGGGCAGTACTGGTTTCGACAGGGGTCATGCAGCTGGTGAAGCTATCCGCATGCGATGCGTTAAATGGCAAAAAAAATATAAACGCTAACAATAACGAATTAGCATTAGCAGCGTAAGCTGCTTGTCGGCCTTAAGGCACTCACACTTTAAGATCCCGGCATCGACTATGTGAGAAACGACATGTGCAAAGCTTTGAGCATGTGGACGTAATATGAAGCTACTGAAGCTGTCAGGGTGTTAGTTCCCGGTCAGTGGAGGGAATGTTAAAGAACTGACTATGATAGTAGAAGAACAGGGAATTGGTTTTTGGACACGGGTTCAACTCCCGTCTGCTCCATTTTAAAGGTCTGGTAAATACCAGGCCTTTTTTTTAATAATAAATTTTCTTGGATACAACTTTTCTTAAATTTTTTTAACAAAAATTCATTATATCATGATAGATTTGCCTGCCGCTCAGAATAAAAAAGACCAACTATTGGTGTACTGACCTCTCATAAGCTGGATATTTCTCTATCTTACAGGAGTCACATTAACGCCAATAGCCGGTCTTTTATTTTATTCTGTTAGTATTACCTATTTCTTCTTTTTTTGCACCGAATCAATGAGATCATTTGCCTTTTCAGCAATTGTTTCTTTAATATCCTCACCCAGCTGTTCGGCTTTTTCTTTCGTCTCTTTTGCTTTTTCCCTGGCCTCGCCGGCAAGTTTTTGTAATTTACCGTCCAGCTCCAGCTGCTCAGATTCTATTGTTTTTCCGAGATTTTCCTTTATAGTACCTACAACCTTATCTGTTTTGCTTTTAATAGAGTCCTTCATAAATAACGCCTCCTTTTTTCGAATTAACCCGTAAACTTATATACAAATTATATTAAAATAATGGATTTTATTTTCGAATTTTATTAAATATCCCCAGGAGAATTAAGGAACCTATAAAGGCAACCAAAAGACTCCAAAGATTAAAGCCGGTAACACCTGCTCCACCTAACAAATTCATAATGAATCCACCGATAAAACCACCAATAATACCTACAGCAATGTTTGCGAATCCACCCATCTTTCTGTCATTTCCAGTAACCATGCTTGCGAGCCAACCAGCTAAAGCACCAATGATAATCCAACCGATAATTCCCATAAATGTCACCTCCTTATCTGATTGTTTTCTAATTTTATCATATATTACCATTAAATGTCAATAAATTAGAAATAAAAAAACAAATTTTCAGTGTTATATAATATTAAATATCAATCAAAGCAAAGAAAACCTCCATTCGTATTATTCCTTTGCTTCTTAAAATGCAGTTAGGAATTAAAAGGGAAAAATGATCCAAAAATAAGTTTTCATCTGTGACTACACAAGATTAGTCGACCTGCTCTGATCATTTTAAGATAATGGACTCAATAATATGCTATAATGAGTAAATGCTGGAAGCCAGACTAAAGTAAAAGGAAAAGGATTATGAAAAAAATTAAGTCCAATTATCATGTGATTTTTGCTGTAATTATTTTATTTTTATTAATGACAGCGATGGCAGTGTGCTATCAGAGATTTAAACCTGAAGTAAATCCGGATGAAAAAAAGATTACCCTTACCGTCATTTCAAAGGGTAAAGAAAAAAAAGAATATTCCATTGATACAAATGCTCAATATCTGGAACAGGTTATGGAGCAGGCAGAGGGCTTAGAATATTCAGGAGAAGCAGGAAATTACGGGCTGATGATTGATACCGTAAATGGTCAGACCGTACTTAAGGGTGATTACTGGGCATTTTATGTCAATGGTCAGTTTTGTAATTATGGGATATCCCAACAGCCGGTTTATAATGGGGATGCGTTTGAGATTATTTACACAACAGGAGACTGGAATGAAGATTAAGGATATGGCCGAAATTTCACTTTTGTCAGCCCTGTTACTGGTTTTACAAATTGCCTTAAATTTTCTTCCCAACATTGAACTGGTGACTCTCTTTATTATATTGTATACCTTACTTTTAGGAAAGAAAACACTTTATATTATATATATTTTTGCAGTTTTAGAAGGTATCATTTACGGTTTTGGAATTTGGTGGTTTATGTATCTGTATGTCTGGACTTTTTTATATTTTGCGGTACGGTACTTTAAGAATAATAAAAATATCATAGTCTGGGCTTTGCTGGCTTCATTTTTTGGATTGTCATTTGGTGCACTATGTTCCATTCCCTATTTTCTGATTGGCGGAATGGAAACCGGAATTACATGGTGGATCGCAGGAGTTCCCCATGATATTGTTCATGGAATCAGTAATTTTGTTGTTGTGCTTGTTCTATTTAAACCAATGTTTCAAGTTTTGCAAAAGCAAGTCAATCTGGATTAATGGTGGAAATTTGTTTATGAAAGAATCTTCTATTTTCAGTAATGACAGCGATTTCATGAAGAGAGGGAATATTTGGCTCCCTCTTTTTGCATATCTGAATAAAAGAAGAAAAATGGTTGATTTTGTAAAAGTCCTTTGCAAGAGACATTTTATGAAAGGAAAAGGTGCCGAAATCAGGTTATCATAAGAACTGTATATAGGCAAAACAAACAATGGTTGATTACTTAATTGAGTCTGATGCAGAGTGTAGGAATGCAGCAATTACAGAAACGGGCGGTGAGTAAGATATTTACGAAAAAACAATGTGAATTACTTGATGTTCTGGTGCAAAGTAAAGAGGTTATGAGCAGCGAGCAGATATCCGACCGGCTTGGCCTCTCAGCCAGAACAGTACGACGTTACATTGAGCTGATTAATCCTTATCTGGAACAATATAATGCTGAAATTGTATCAATGCGAGGGTATGGTTTTGTGATGCAAGGGGATATTGAAGCGGTTAAGGAGTTGGTGACTGGTTTGTCTGCTGTTGACTATGAACGGAGAGTTAAGGATATTACGGTCTATTTACTTTCCATGGAATACATTACAGTTGAAGAAATCAGTCAGGTATTATTTTATTCTGTTTCAGCTCTGAACAAATTAATATCAGAAGTCAAAACCTATCTGATGTCTTTTCATTTAAAGCTGAGGGCAAAGCCACACTATGGACTTTCGATTACTGGGCTGGAAACGAATATCCGTGATTTAATGATCGATTGCGGATTTACCCAGAATTATTATCAGGAAATCAGCTGCTTTCTCAAAAATATCAGTACTGGTGACTTTGCATCAATTAAAATGACAATTATCACTTTTTTGCAGAAACATAAAATTATTATTGCTGATGATGATGTTTCCGATTTGATCATGCGGACCACAGTGATTGTCTCCAGATGCCGCCAGAACCGCTTTCTTAATGAGGAAGAAGCAGTGAAGGAAAAGAATATGCTTCGTCTGCTGATGGAAGAGGTATCGGTAAAATGCGGAGTATCAATACCTTTGTCAGAGATATCTTACCTGTCTATCTATTTTGATATACTCAATCACCGGATTGATAAGGAAGAGTTTTGGGCACAGGAGGATATCAGGGAACTGGTCAATCAGTTACTGGAACAAATGCAGCAGATATATACCAACCTGGTGATTGAAAAAACAGTCCGGGAATCATTGGTTCTGCATTTGAGCCTGATGCTGAACCGGATTAATCATAAGCATTATATTAAGAATGGTTTGATGCAGGATATTAAAGCAAATTATATTCTGGAAATGAATTATGCCATTACCTTTGGCAGTATGATTGAAGATTATTTCAAGATTAAAATTCCGGAAGATGAATTAGGATATCTGGCCTTGTATTTTGCTCTAAGCAGCCATGCCAATCAAAAGGTGAAGCGGGTAATTATTCTGTGCAATTACGGTGTGGCTACCTCCCAACTGATCAAGGAACAGGTGCGGGAACGCTTTCCCCAGCTTGAAGTGGTTGGAGTCTATCCTTTGTACTATCTGGAGGTTGCGATGAACCAGGAAATCGATTTAATTATTTCCACAGTCTCCATTGATCAGAGCCGGCTTAAAAAACCGTTGGTTGTCATCAAACAGGTTTTGGATAACGATTCATTCAGTGAGATTAAGAAAGTAATTGAAGAGCCGGAAGAGAACATTTTGCTCCGGTATTTTAATCCCATGGCATATTTTTGCCTGAATGCGTCAACAAAAGAGAATGCTCTTACTGAAATGGCGGAGAAAATGGTGGCACTGAAATTTTTTCAGCCTGATACCATCAGCCGAATCTATGAACGTGAAACGATCTCTTCAACAGATATCGGCAATCTGGTTGCCATTCCCCATGCGATTATTGATAACAGCATGCAGTCGGTAATTGGAATAGGAATTTTGGAAAAACCGGTGCTCTGGGATAAAGAGAAGGTTCAGATTATCTTTATGGCAGGCATAAATAAACAGGATGCGGAAAAAAACAATATTTTCCGTTATTTATATCGGGTAATCAAGGACGTTTCCAATGTGAATCATATGATCACGGATAAAAGCTTTGATTCATTTCGAAAATTATTTTGAGAAGGAGGAGTATTCTATGGGAGTATTGTCAAGCAGTCATATATTTTTTAACAATGAACTGAAAGAAAAAAAGGATATCATCCAGTTTTTAGCCGAGCAGTCGGTGGCCCTTGGAATATCCGGCAATGCAAAAGAAGTGTATGACGGCTTTATGGAACGGGAAGCCATGGGACCGACCGGAATAGGTGAAGGAATCGCAGTACCCCATACCAAAACGGATTCCATTGGTGAAGTATCTGTCCTGATTTTTAAAAGTGAGGTTCCGGTCACCTGGGAATCATTTGATGACGGTCCGGTTTATATGGCCATTGCCCTGCTGGTGCCAAAAGAAAATCCAGATAATATCCATCTTCAGATTTTGAGTACAGTAACCAGAAAACTGGTCAATGAAGAATTTAAAAAGAATTTGTTCCAGGCTGGGACAGCAGATGAAATCATGGAATTATTTAAAGAATTAAATATATAAGGAGAAGAAAGCAATGAGTAAAAAATTAGTAGCAGTATGTGCCTGCCCAATGGGACTGGCACACACCTTTATGGCTGCTCAGGCTCTTGAGGATGCAGCTAAGGAACTGGGATATGAGGTGAAAATAGAAACCCAGGGAGCAGACGGACTCCAGAATGAACTGACGGATCAGGATATTGCCGATGCTGATATCATCGTTCAGGCAATTGCGGTTACACCCATTAACAATGAGCGCTTTGATGCTTATGAGATATTTGAGGTTGAGCTTCAGGACGTAATTAAAGATGCAAAAGGGATTATCAAAGAGATTGAAGGTATGATTTAAGTAAAGAGTAACGATAGACAGGTAAAAAGACAGGAGGAAATAATATGGCTATCAAGAAAAGAGAAGCAATTACAACAAATTCAGAGAGCAAAACTCCGGCACCTAAGCAGAGCTCATCGACGGGGAATCAGGGCAGCATCTGGAAAGAATTGCAAAAGCACATGATGACAGGTATCTCCAATATGATTCCGTTTTTGATCATGGGTGGTTTGATTCTTGCCTTTTCGCAGTTGGTTCTGTATGTGTTCCTGAATGTGGATCCATCAATGGGTGTACTTGATGCAATTAATTCCGGACAGTTTGCCGGTTTTAATTTAAGTCTGTTAAAAGCCGCTTATCTGACCGAAAGCTTTGGCGGCACCTTGTTTGGTTTTGCAATTCCTATGTTTGCCGCATTTACAGCCAACTCAATAGCCGGAAAACTGGCGTTTCCCGCTGGTTTTATCGGAGGTCTGATTGCAACCAAGCCAACTGCACTGCTTAGCCTGGTTGACGGTACATGGACGGCTGAAGCGCCGGTGGCATCTGGTTTTATCGGTGCTTTACTGATTGCATTTGCCGCTGGTTATCTGATTAAGTGGCTGAATCAGAATATTAAGATGTCACAGAACTGGCTGGCGTTTAAGACAACTTTCTTAATCCCGGTAGTCGGAGCTTTATTTGTTATGCTTTGCATGAGATATTTAATTACTCCTCTGGGTGGTTTTATTAATCAGCTGATGCGTGAAGTGTTAACTTCAGCCGGTAAATCCGGTGAGGTTGTTTATGCAGTTGTTCTGTCTATGGCAACGGCTATTGACCTTGGAGGACCCATTAATAAAGCAGCCGGATTTGTTGCCTTGCCGCTTACGACAGATCATCTGCTTCCCATCACTGCCCGCTGCATTGCAATTGTAATTCCTTCTATTGGCCTTGGGCTGGCAACCATTATTGATAAATATGTGGTTGGCAGGAGAGTCTTTGATAAACAGTTTTATCCACAGGGAAAAACGGCTATCTTTCTGGCTTTTATGGGAATCTCTGAAGGGGCAATCCCGTTTGCTTTGGAACGGCCCAAAATCGCCATTCCTTCTTATATGATTGGTGCTGTTGTGGGATCTACGACAGCCGTACTGTTGGGTGCAACCCAGTGGTTTCCGGAGTCGGCAGTATGGGTATGGCCTTTAATTACCAGATTCCCGGCCTATGCCTTCGGGATTCTTTTAGGAGCTGCTGTTACGGCACTTTTGGTGATTTTCCTGCGAAATAATGAAATTAAAAAAGGTACTTTAGTGGTTGATACAAATAATTAAGAGGAGAATACAGATGGCAAAGGTTCATATTGTAAATCATACACATTGGGACAGAGAATGGTATTTTACGACTGCCGATGCCCTGGTGCTCAGTGATAATTGCTTTACTGAGGTGCTGGATGAGCTGGAAAAGAATCGCCGGGCAATGTTTTGTCTGGACGGACAGTCTTCCATTATCGAAGAATATCTTGAGATACGTCCGGAGCGGGCGGAACAGATCAGAAAATTTGTGGAACAAGGACGGTTGTCAATCGGCCCCTGGTATACCCAGACGGATGCTTTCTTTGTCAGCGGTGAATCCATGATCCGGAATCTGATTCTGGGGATCAGAGATTGTAAAAAGTACGGCGGCTATATGAATATTGGCTATCTGCCCGACACCTTTGGCTTTAATGCCCAATTGCCTACCATACTAAAGAACTGCGGAATTGACAGTGCCATTTTCTTTCGAGGCATTAATTTTGAAAATCATGTCCGTTCCCCGTATTTTATCTGGAAAGGTTTGTCCGGCAAGGAGGTAATGGCCGTCAATCTGGTCAAAGGATATGGAGCAGCCGCATTTTTGGAAGACAGTGAAATCTATATTAATAATAAATTACTGCCAATTACAGAATTGATAAAGGCAAAAAGCGGACAAAATGAAATTCTGGTTCCAATTGGAGAAGACCAGCTGGACATTGTCCCTGATTTGCCGGAAAAACTGGAATCAATCAGTACAAAAACAGCGGATTCCTATGTCATCAGTTCCTATGAACAGTTTATGGACTATCTCCGGAAGCAAGACCAATATGAGGTATATGAGGGCGAATTCAGAGAACCTTGTCTGTCAAGAGTACATAAAACCATTGGTTCTGTCCGGTATGATGTAAAGAGGATTAATTTCATTCTGGAACAGAAGCTTCTTAACCGGGTCGAGCCGTTAATGGCAATTGCCAGAGCAAACCAGATTACTGTCAGTGAAAAGCTGTTGAACAAAGCCTGGAAAAAGATGCTGGAAACCCACGCTCATGATGGCATGGGTGGCTGTGTATCAGATAATGTTGCCGTCGATATTTTCCATCGTATGAAAGAAGCCGAAGAAATTGCCGATGGGATAGAAAATGTTATTGCCAAACGCTTATCAGAACAGATTGGTTTAAAAAGCAATGAAATTCTGGTGTTTAATACACTGCCATATGCTTATACCGGGTATAAAAAGATACAGGTTGTTGCTCCTTCTAAAAAGATCAGACTAATTGGGCATGAGGATGCCATGATTCTGGAAACAAAATATTATCCGCCCCGGGATCATGTCCGCATTGTTGATGCTCAGGGAGAACGCTATATCACGGAACCGGCATACTACAAACTTACGCTATTATGTAAATTGAGTTTACCGGCACTGGGCTATCAGGTGGTTACTTTTGAAGAGAACAGTGACTATCAGGAAAATGAACTTCACCCGGCAGACAGCAGAAGTATTGCTAATGAATTTTATACAGTCACATATAACAACCATCAGATTGAGCTGGTGACTTCTTTCGGTAAACAGATGAAAGACTTTATTGTCTTTGAAGACTGTGGAAATGATGGCGACACCTATGACTTCTCACCATTGGAAGGAGACCGGCCGGTTTTGCTATCCCTTGATCTGGATCAGGTTCTGAAAACACCGGTCATGCAGCAGATGATTTTAAAGGGACATTTCCAGCTTCCGGCCAGGCTGTCGGAACGGCTGATTCAGGATGGTGAGAAAGGGGCACTTGATATTGAATTGAAGCTGTCACTTTTACAGAATGTTAACCGCCTTGATGTGCATTGCAAAGTGGATAATCAGATATACAGTCATCGGCTGCGGGCAAAAATCAACACAGATATCCTGGCTCAGGAAGCAATCGCTTCACTGCCCTTTGGTTATATAAAAAGGCCTGTCCTGAAAGAACTGCCGGCTGATTGGAAGAAGCACTATGTCGAGATGCCAATTGATATTGAACCATATGAAAGCTCTGTCTCTGTAGAAGGCAACGGGTATTATCTGACCGCATTTGCCAAAGGAATGAAAGAATATCAAATGATCGATGACAGTCTTTATCTGACCCTTTTCTCAAGTACTGGCCAGCTTGGGAAAGAAAATCTTATCTACCGGCCGGGAAGAGCTTCCGGTGATACAACAAGACAGGGACATGAAATGATTGAAACGCCAATGGCGGAATTAATTGGTGAACTGGAATTTGAATGGTCACTTCAGGCAGGAAGTGGATGCTTTGATGAATACCAGACAGCAAAAACCTGGGAAGAATACAGCTTGGAGCATATCAGCTATCAGAGCCAGACTCTGAATAAGTTTATCTTCCGTCTGGACAACAAAATCCAGCCAAGGGAACTGGTGAGAAGATCAGAGCCGCAATTTTCTCTGCTGGAGATAAAAGACAGTTATCTGTTCAGCAGTATTTCACCCTCCCTTTATTCTGACGCAGCTTTGCTAAGAATCAAGAATCCTACCGGCAGGGAAGTCAATCTGACGGATTATGATTTCAGCCGTTTCAGAGCAGTTGAAAAAGTAAATGATATTGAAGAGATTTGTGAAAATCAGGATTTTATTATTCCGCCATATGATACATTAACATTAAAGCTGTCTTTTTAAAGAAAGCAGCCGAAAGGTATTGGAAGAGTGCATATGTCATACAAATATTTGTATGAAAGTGCACTCTTTTATTTTATGGAAAGCATTACCAGGAACAAGGAAGCTGTGGAATGCCAATGCAGGCTGGAATCTTATAATAAACCCTTCAAGCCTTATTTCTATACTTATTTCTATAGAGGCAGCAGGTTTTGTAATGGGATGGTAGGTTTATTATGATTTAAAAGAACCGTGTATTAGTTGAAAATAAAACAGAATATGATAGAATTATAGACAGCCAGAAGTTAAAACAGCGTATAAAATAAAGTAAGAGCCAACAGGATATGCGATTGATATAAATTAGTAAACAGAAAAAGCACATTGATGTAATGAAAATCGGATAGAAGAGACACACGGAGGTATCTATGGAAGAGTACGGAACAGAGAAAAAGTCATATATGAAAGTTATAAGTTACATAAAAAAACAAATACGCAGTGGTGAATTAAGGATAGGCGGAAAGCTTCCGGCAGAAAGAGAACTGTCAGAGGTCCTGGGTATCAGCCGTAATTCTGTCAGAGAAGCTATTCGGACGCTGGATAATATGGGAGTAATCTCAAGCCATCAGGGGGCGGGTAATTTTCTTACAGGTAATTTTGAAAATAACCTGGTGGAATCCCTGTCCATGATGTTTCTGCTGAATCAGATCGATTACAAACAGGTCAGTGAACTTAGACGAGCTTTGGAAATGGAAGCGCTGATGTTAGCGATAGACAATATCACGGATGAGGAAATTCAGTCTCTGGTAAAGATCATGTCTCTGCTGGAGACGGGTACAGAAGCAAATAATGTCGTGTTGGATAAGAAAATGCACTATAACATAGCCCTGGCCTCCAAGAATACTCTGATTATCAATATCCTCCAGGCTCTTTCAGAGGTACTGGATAAATTTATTGTAGACCTGCGAAGAGAAATCTTAAGTCAGGATGACAGCAGAAAAGTTCTCATGGAAGCCCATAACGGTATGTTAGAAAGTTTAATTACCAGAGATAAAAACCTGGCTTATGAATCAATTAACAAACATTTTAGTATAATTGACGAAAAAATCAAAGAAAATGACATGACAATGATGAAAAGGAATCCGTCTGAGTAAAATTGAACAAAGAAGTTGTTAAAAAAATGACGTATGTTGACATGTGGAACATGCGCAATTATAATTAAATCACAAAGTGGTACTACCAATTCCCCGGGGGTAGGCAGCAAATAGGTGTAGTAAAACAAGACTGTTTTGCAACACCATTTTTTTTAACGCAAAGTGGTACTACCAATTGAAAATTTTATTTCAGGAGTGTAAAGGAATCAGTAGGGCTTCCTGATGGCTCCTCAAATACCACAGAATGGAGAAGCTATGGAGATGATTTTCGAATTTGTTATGGCATTGTTACCGATTATCTGGCTAATCATTGCTCTGACAGCTTTAAAAATCCCGGGGTTTAAAGCATGTACCATCGCTTTGGCAATTGCATATGTACTTGCCGTATTTGTATGGAAGATGCCTTTTGTTGACAGCCTGGGCGCAGTTACGGAAGGGGCCGCACTAGCTTTATGGCCAATTATTATTGTTATAATTGCTGCTATATTTACTTACAATGTCTGCGTTGCCACAGGAGATATGGAAATAATCAAAAAAATGCTGGCAAATGTTACGAAAGACAAAAGGGTCTTAGTACTTATTATTGCATGGGGATTTGGTGGTTTTATGGAAGGAATGGCGGGCTTTGGAACAGCGGTTGCCATTCCGGCAAGTATGTTGGCCGGCCTTGGCTTTCCTCCGGTATTTGCAGCAATTGTCTGTCTGATTGCAAATGCAACACCGACAGCCTTTGGCTCCATCGGTATTCCTACCACCACGCTGGCTAATATCACAGGTATTAATGTTATTGATCTGTCTACCAATACCGTAATTTTATTAGCCTTACTTATTATCTTAACACCTTTTGTATTGGTATTTCTTACGGGTAAATCAAAGAATTCTTTAAAAGGAATAACGCTGATCACTTTCATTTCAGGTATTTCCTTCTTGCTTCCTGAATATTTGGTGGCAAAATATCTGGGAGCGGAGCTGCCCGTAGTAATCGGAGCGGTTTGTTCCATGGCCGCCACGGTTTTAGCCGCGGGGATTTTTGGGAAAGGCGAGGTGGATGAAAAGTATCTTCTGGAGGGCAGACAGGAGGTTAAAGTAACAGGGAAAGAAGCTGTGGTTGCCTGGAGTCCCTTCATCCTGATTTTTGTATTCCTTTTAGTAACGTCTAAAATGGCAGGACCCTTTAGCGAACTGCTGGCATCCGTGAAAACTACGGTAAGTATTTATCAGGGGAACGGAAGTTCACCGTATACCTTTTCCTGGCTTGCAACCCCTGGTTTGTGGATTCTTTTATCTGCCTTTATAGGAGGAAAGATTCAGGGACTGAGTATGACGGAAATGTTTGTAATTCTTAAAAAGACGATTCTTCAGATGATGAAAACGGTTGTTACCATTATTGCCATTATGGCAACAGCAAAATTAATGGGATACAGCGGTATGATTGCTTCCATCTCACTTGTATTTGTGACCTATACCGGTTCTTTTTATCCCTTTTTTGCCCCATTCCTTGGGTCCATCGGAACCTTTGTGACCGGAAGCGGAACCTCTGCCAGTGTATTATTTGGCGGCTTACAGGCGGAAACCTCAGCAGCATTGGGACTTAACCAGGCCTGGATTACAGCGTCAAATACAGCAGGTGCGGTTATGGCTAAGATGATTTCACCTCAGAGTATAGCAATTGCAGTAGCAGCGGTAAATCTGGAGGGCAAGGAAAATATGCTTTTAAAGGGAACCATTAAATATTTTGTCCTTTTTATAATCATAGTTGGGGTTATTACTTATGCAGGTTCAAGACTTCTGGCATAACTGACGGTGAGCAAGATTATGTGAAATCTTAAAATTAAACTATAAAGTGTTTTATACTGTAGGTTTTGACTTGAATTACCACTGCCATACAGTAAGCCTGAAAAGGGAAGGAAAGGAGTTTTAAATGAATATTTTAGTATGCATTAAACAGGTGCCAGACAGCAATAAGGTGGAAGTGGATCCGGTTACCGGCGTGTTGAAGCGAAACGGAGTGGAGTCCAAAATGAATCCTTATGATTTATACGCATTAGAGACTGCGCTGCGAATCAGAGAGAAAACCGGAGGCATTATTACTGTAATTACTATGGGACCGGGGCAGGCAGCGGGAATCATCAGAGAAGCTTTTGCCATGGGAGCAGATACCGGAGTACTGATATCCGACCGTAAGTTTGGCGGAGCCGATGTACTGGCGACCAGTTATACCCTTTCACAGGGTATTAAACAGAGCGGGGAATTTGATCTGATTCTCTGCGGAAAACAGACTACCGATGGAGATACTGCTCAGGTAGGCCCGGAAGTGGCAGAATGGCTGGGTATTCCAAGCTTGTCTAATGTATCCCGAATAGTTGAACAAAAAGAGAGCTCCTTAGTAGTGGAAATGGATATGACTGATGACATAGAAGTAGCAGAAATACAATATCCCTGCCTGCTGGCGGTGGATAAAGATATATTTATCCCAAGGCTTCCCTCCTATGTAAAGAAACAGGAGACAAAGGACAGAGAAATAAAAGTGATTACCCTTGCAGATCTGGAGGATAAAGAAGAGAAAAATTATGGCTTGAACGGGTCCCCCACACAAGTGCAGAAAATATTTCCGCCCCAGGTAAATAACCACAGAGAAGTGTGGAACGGGGATAGTAAGGAACTGGCTGAGCAGTTATTTCATAAATTGAAGAAATTAAAATTTGCCTGAGGAGGAAGATAGGTATGGCTAAGTTAATTGTAAACCAGGAAAAGGTAGGAAACAAACAGGAGCTGATCAATATCTGCCCCTTTGGTGCCATTGAAGAAAAAGACAACTTGATTCAGATAAATGCTGCCTGCAAAATGTGTAAGCTCTGTGTGAAAAAAGGCCCGGCAGGAGCTATTGAATATGTGGAGGAAGCCGTTGAAGCCATAGACAAGGAGCAGTGGAGAGGAATTGCAGTATATGTAGATCATATTGACGGAGCGATTCATCCCGTAACCTATGAATTAATCGGAAAAGCAAAGGAACTGGCAGCAAAGATCAATCACCCTGTATATGCCGTAATGATGGGACACCATATACAGACACAGTGTGAAGAACTGCTGCATTATGACGTAGATAAGGTATTTGTTTATGATAAGGAAGAACTGGACCGCTTTAAGATGGAGCCATATACAAAAGCGTTTGAAGATTTTGTCGGGCATATAAAACCTACGGCTATCTTAATGGGAGCAACTCCGGTTGGCAGACAACTGGCACCAAGGCTGGCAGCCAGATTAAAGACCGGGTTAACTGCTGACTGTACTATCCTGGACATTAATGAAAATACGGATCTGGTACAGATCAGACCTGCTTTCGGCGGAAATATTATGGCTCAGATATTAACTCCCAATCACAGACCTCAGATGGCTACTGTGCGCTATAAGGTTATGGATGCACCGAAGAGAAAAGAAGAGGTGTCCGGTGAAGTTATTAACTGTGTGATTGATTCAAAGGAACTGGGCAGTAAGGTATCGGTTTTGGATATTATTGCAAAGGAGAAAGAACAGTTTATAGAAGCCTCCGATGTACTGGTAGTTGCAGGCAGAGGTGTAAAAAAAGAAGAGGATCTTGAACTGCTAAGAGAACTTGCAGATATTCTGGGCGGTCAGCTTGCCTGCACTCGTCCGGTTATGGAAGCAGGATGGCTGGCAGCCAAATGTCAGGTAGGCTTAAGCGGACGTACTGTAAGACCGAAGCTGATCATTACCTGTGGTGTATCCGGTTCTGTCCAGTTTACGGCTGGTATGAATAATGCTGAGCAGATCATTGCCATTAACAAGGATGAAAATGCACCGATTTTTAAAACAGCTCATTATTGCCTGGTTGGGGATCTGTATGAAATCCTGCCGGAAATCATCAGCCGTATCAAAGCTGGTAAACCTATTAGTGCTTAAATGCAGTTGTAGCTGGAATGAAGTTAATATGCAGGCTATGAGAAAGGCAGGATTATTAAAATGAATTATAAAAAGTTGGAATTGGAAGATATTAATTATATAAGAAGTATTATAAAAGAAAACGACAGGGTTCTTTGCGGTGAAGATATTAATGAAGAATACAGCCATGATGAGTTAAGCGACACAGTCAGCTATCCGGATGTGGTGGTAAAGGTTAAATCCACCGAGGAAGTTTCTTCAATTATGAAATATGCCTATGAGAATGCCATACCTGTTACCCCCAGAGGTTCAGGCACAGGTCTGGTAGGAGCTTCTGTTGCAATCGAACATGGTATCATGCTGGATACCAGCCTTATGAACCGATTTCTGGAACTGGATGAGGATAATCTTACCATTACAGTAGAGCCGGGAGTATTGCTTATGGAACTTGCTGCCTATGTACAGGAGAGAGAGTTGTTTTACCCTCCGGATCCAGGTGAGAAGTCCGCTACGATCGGAGGAAATATCAGTACCAATGCCGGTGGTATGAGAGCGGTTAAATACGGTGTGACCAGAGATTATGTAAGAGGACTGGAAGTTGTGCTGCCCGATGGCAAGGTGGTGGAATTTGGCGGTAAGGTAGTAAAGAACAGTACCGGATATGCCATGAAGGATCTGATGGTAGGATCAGAAGGGACTCTTGGTATTATTACCAAAGCAACCTTAAAGATTCTTCCTTTGCCAAAGAAAGCAATCAGTTTGCTGATACCTTTTCCAACTCTGGAGAAGGCAATCGGTACCGTACCTCTGATTATTAAATCCAAAGCCATCCCCACTGCTATTGAATTTATGCAGAGGGAAGTTATTATTGATGCAGAAAAATACCTGGGCAAAAAGTTCCCTGATAACAGTGCAGATGCCTATTTACTGCTTAAATTTGATGGTAACTCTACGGAAGAAATTGAAAAAGATTATGAAAACGTAGCAAGAATCTGCCTGGAGCAGGGAGCTATTGATATTTTAATCTCTGATACCACGGAAAGAGAAGATTCCATCTGGAAAGCCAGAGGTGCTTTTCTGGAAGCCATCAAAGGTTCAACCTCCTTTATGGATGAAGTGGATGTAGTAGTTCCCAGAAGTTCCGTAAATGAAATGGTGGAATATATCCACGGATTATATAAAGAAGTTAATATCCGTATCAAAAGCTTTGGCCACGCAGGAGATGGCAATCTCCATGCCTATATCTTAAAGGATGAATTAAGCGAAGAAGAGTGGGAGCAGAAAATGAAAGCTGCCATGGATAAGATCTATGGAAAAGCCAGAGAACTAAGTGGTCAGGTATCCGGTGAACACGGTATTGGTTATGCGAAGAAGTCCTATCTTATGGAGTCGCTGGATCCGGCTACCGTTGAAATTATGAGGGGCATCAAGAAGGCTTTTGATCCAAAGAATATCTTAAATCCTCATAAAGTATGCCAGTTATAAATAGTATTAGCGAGACATCAGGGGGTTAAATGATAAGATTAAAGGCTAAGATACCTTGTGAAATCAAACATTTTAAACAGATCGGGGCTTATTAATGAACATCTATAACAACCAAAATTATTTTACTAATAAGCAGTTACTTAAAATATTAAATAGACTTGGAGAAGCATATAAAATCAATAAGCTATATATTATTGAAAACAAATATGATCTTATAAAACACGGTGTTATTATGATGAACCCAATGGACTGGCCTGAAATTATTCGAGGTAAAATAGAAGGTTATTATTTACCAAATAGTAAAACAGTTATAGTGTATGTATTTGCTCATGAAGAATATGATGATTTTCAGAGTTCTCAGTTGTATTCTATTCATGCTCTGTTACATGAATTACGGCATGCTTATCATAAGAACCAGAATATTAAAGGAAGCGAAGAAGATTGTGATAATTTTGCAACTAAATACCTGAACAAGAATAGTAAATTCTTTTCGAAACTTATGAAATGGGAACATGAATGGGAAGTTGAAGAAGAGGATTAATATTACAGGAAAATTGAGTTCTGCTCCGTAACTGGCGCATGTATATGGGGAACTGAGTATCATGTACGAGGGCTGCTTGTCCAGTTAAGTCATTATAGTTGTGTGCAAGACAGGCAAATTCATGTTTTAGAATATACATTCTTAAGTGTAGCATATCCTTTTTCTCCCTAATATAATAGAATATACCTTTTTGTACAAATGTTATTTTTCTATATATTTATAATGGAGGCAGTTTCATGAATGATCAAGATATAAGAACATGCGAATGCGACTGCAGCGAAGAAATTCAGGATTGCAATTGCAGATGCGTATGTGAAAGACCCAGAAAATACCTTAAGCCCAATCGAACAACTTTAAAATGCGGCAGTCAGGTCAGCGCAACGATTCCAGAAGAAACTTTAACTGGCACTACATTTACTTTGGCCACCCTAAACGTGAATACAAAAGGTTACCGGAGACCCTGCATCAAATTTGATTTTGCAGGCAACATCGTGACAACCGAGGCTGTTATTACCCTTAATTTCCAGATATTCAAACAGTGCAAAGGCCAGTTCGCCCCTATTCCTGTAGGATCTGTTTGGACATATTCACGGCTTGCAGCAGTCACTGAAAGTGATTCTTTCCGCTTCTTTTCCTGTGACTGCAATATCTGCGGTGAGGAATGCTGTGTATATAGCGTTGTTGCAACAGTAACAGGTATTTTACCGGAAATCAATGAAACAATAGGCTCTGCTGTTATTAATAATGTTTCTCTTTCCGCAATTATTGCAGAAAATATGTAATACAGCACGGCTGGAAAAAATAATAACCTTTCAAGAAAAGCAAAACACCGGGAACTCTTGTATTCATACAGAATTCCGGTGTTTCCTGATGTTTTCATCACTTTGCCCTTACAGGTTCACCCTCATTTGTCCATTCCGCGCAAAGAGCTGCCAGATGTCTGGAATAAAAGAATTTTAAGTTTTAAAACATTTATAATTTTATGATATCATGTTATGAGCGGATACCATCAGCATATAATAGAACCAATAAGATCATTGGGGGAAGCCATGATCATACACGTTGTTCAGCCTGGTGAGACCGTAGACTCCATATCGGAGCATTACAATATTCCTGCCTATAGACTAGTCTTAGAAAATGGAATTATAAACCCTGACAATCTGGCAATTGGTCAGACCATCGTCATTGTCCAGCCGGAAATCCTTTACACTGTCCAAGCCGGAGATACTTTAGAGAGCATTGCGGTGCAGTATGGCATTACGCCAATGGAATTACTGAGAAATAATCCATACATTTCCGATAGAGAAGTTTTGCACATCGGAGAAACCATCGTAATAAGTTATCAAACCGATAGGACAAAGACAATTGCTACCAGTGGTTATATCTTTCCTCACATAGAGAAATCTGTCTTAAAAAAAACACTCCCCTTTTTATCTTATTTAGCCATATTTAATTACAGAGCCACAAGCGAAGGAGAAATAATTTGCAATGCTGACGATACCGAACTCATCCAGATAGCAAAAGATTACGGTGTCGCACCTATGATGTTTGTCTCCACCATTACGGAAGAGGGGATCGTCAGCCGCGAAGTGACCTATGATATTTTAAGTGATCCTTCCGTGCGGGACCTTCTTATTTATAATGCTCTCGATATAATGAGAACAAAAGGGTTTTATGGCATAAACATATATGCCGAAACCATAACCTATGAAAATATAAATGCCTTTTCAGAATATTTAGAAAAGGCTGCTGCAATATTTCATGCAGAAGGTTACAGGGTAGTGATCACCATAACGCCGGTTATCAATATTGATACGCCCAACATGATTTTTGACAAAATAGATTATTCAAAATTATCTCAATTTGCAGATGCAATCATGTTTTCCTCCTATGAATGGGCAAGGTCTTATAGTTATCCAAGCTTAATTTTCCCGGTTAATGTCTTAAAACGATTGTTAGACTATTCACTTAGCATTATTCCGTCTGAAAAACTTTTTCTGGGAATCACCACCCTGGGCTATGATTGGACACTTCCATACGTTCCCGGAGCAACAGAGGCCACCGCAATCACTTATGACAATGCGGTGCAAATTGCAGCGAAAAACGGCATACCAATCCAATACGATGAAGCTGCACAGGCAGCTTACTTCTATTATGAGAATATTGACGGGACATTGCACATCGTGTGGACTAAAGATGCAAGAAGCTTTGATGCAAGAATCAGTCTCGTAGAAGAATTTAATCTCCAGGGCGTGTCTATTTGGACTGTTATGAGATTCGACGCCCAAATGTGGTTAATTGTTAACACACAATATTACATAGAGAAGGTTATGGGGATTGACAGATAAAGCGAAATCCGATACAATAATTACTAAGATACAAAGGCGTTCTGCGAGGCTGCAGAGCGCCTTTTTTTCAATCTAACTGTCAAGTCAAATGTTCAGTGAGGTGAGGGCGATGGAGATAAGAGAAGGAATGGATCTATTTGAACGGACAGATACGGTTAATGGACTTCTGGCCCGGTATGGAGTGAAATTTGGGATTTATAAGGACAATACCTTTCAGGAGCAGCTTTTCCCATTTGATGCAATTCCCAGGGTGATCGGGAAAGACGAGTTTGCTTATCTGGAAAAGGGCCTAGAACAGAGGGTGACAGCTTTGAACTTGTTCCTAAGGGATATCTACAATGAAAAAAAGATATTAAAGGATAAGGTGGTGCCGGAAGAATTTATCTATGCCTCCTCCGGTTATCTGGTTGAATGCGAAGGGATCGTGCCTCATAAGGGAGTATATTCCCATATATCAGGCATTGACCTGGTCCTTGGAAAGGACGGCGTTTGGTATATCCTGGAGGATAATTTAAGGGTGCCCTCCGGAGCATCTTATCCCATGATCGCCAGGGGACTGTGCCGCAGAAGCAGCCCCAGGACCTTTCGGAACATTTCCGTGGCAGACAACCGCAATTATGCAGACCTTTTAAAAGCCACCCTGGATCACGTCAATACAGGAGGCTTAACCGTGGTTTTGACTCCCGGACGGTATAATGCGGCATATTTTGAGCATTCTTATCTTGCAGAGCGGATGCAGGTTCCTCTTGTCACCTGCCACGATCTGGAGGTGGAAAACGACAGGCTGTACTTCATCAATTACAATGGAAAGAAGGAGCCGGTAGGAGCGGTATACCGCCGCATATCCGACGAATACATGGACCCCATGACCTTTAACAGGGATTCAATCATCGGCATTCCCCATATGTTTGACATTTACAGAAAGGGAAAGGTAGCTTTAGTAAATACCCCTGGCAACGGCGTTGCAGATGACAAGGGAATTTACTATTTTGTTCCCAAAATGATCCGCTATTACTTAGGGGAGGAACCCATCCTGCACAATGCGCCTACTTACCTGCCTTACTATGAGGAGGATATGAAATACGTGCTGGAGCATTTTGACAGTTTGGTATTAAAGGACGTTGCGGAGGCCGGGGGATACGGCGTTGTGTTTGGATGCAGCATGAGCGCAGCGCAAAAAGAAGCCTTTATCGAACTGCTGAAAAAGGAGCCAAGGCGTTTCATTGCCCAGGAGGTCATAGATTTCTGCGACCTTCCTATTTTGGAAAAAGGGGAGCTGGTGGACAGAAAGGCCGACTTAAGGGCCTTTGTACTGACGGCGGAAAAGCCGGTGGTGTGGAAGAGCGGACTGACCCGTTTTTCCAGAAATCCGGATTCATTTATTGTCAATTCATCTCAGGGAGGGGGGTTTAAGGATACATGGGTGCTAAATCAATAGAAAATACAGACCGGCTGTACTGGCTGGGCAGATATTCGGAGAGAGTCTATACAACCTTAAAGCTATACGGTCAGAGGTTTGACAGCATGCTGGAGGAAGGAGAAGGAGGATATGACGAGTTTTGCCGTTCCCTTGCAATTCCCAACATCTATGCTTCGGCAGAGGCGTTCGGGCAGGCGTATCCTTTTGGAAAGGAAAATCCCGATTCCATTTACAGCAACTTAATGAAGGCCTATGACAATGCCATAGAGCTGAGGGAGGAAATTGGCAGTGAGACGCTGGCATACATACAGATGGCAGTCTATGAGCTGAACAAGGCGGCGCTCAGCGATGCCCCTATGATTGAGTTCCAGAATATTCTGGATGACATCCTTGCTTTCTGGGGAATTGTAGATGACCAGATCGAGGATGAGGAGACCAGAAACATCATAAAAATAGGAAAACGGGTGGAGCGGATTGACTTATACGGCCGCTTAAAAGCGCCAAAGCCGGACATGGTCAGGGAAGTCCACCGCTTAAACGGCCGCATCAGCCGCACCGGACTTCATTACAATGAGGAAGTGCCCGGAAAACTGGACCGCTTAATTGAGGCGCAGGAGCTGGACTATCCTGAGATAGTCCGGATAATTGAAGGAATACTGGAGGTCTAATACTTTGAAGATGCTGAATTACCGGTATTATCTGAAAATCGAATTCGATAGTCCGGTGACAAACCACAGCTTTACAGTCCGCTGTACTCCTGCCGCAGACGGAAGACAGGAAATCATAAGGCAGGATACCCGCATCCTGCCCAGGGAATTCTTATCCATGAACGGGGATTCCTTTGGAAACACCTATTTTTTCGGAAGGGCCAGGGAGCCTCATACCTTATTTGAGGTGGTGGCAGAGGGAACGGTTAAAACCGGAATTGAGGACAGTGTGGAAGCGGAGCCGTCTTACCGGCTGGGCATGTATGCCGGACAGACCCGGTATACAGCTCCCGGAGAGAAGCTGACAGAGTTTTTTTCCGGCTTAAAGCTTCCTCAAAAGGAAGGAAACCTGGAAAAAAGCCTCTGCATTATGAGCGCCTTGAGAGAGGCATATGTTTACGTTCCGGGAAAGACCGGCATATCCACCACAGCAGAAAAAGCCTGGGAAATCGGCTGCGGGGTATGCCAGGATTATTCCCACATCATGATTTCCCTATGCCGCATGGCCGGGATACAGGCCCGCTATGCGGCTGGAATGCTGATCGGGGAGGGACTGAGCCACGCCTGGGTGGAAGTGGCACAGGAAGGCCGCTGGTACGGGCTGGATCCCACCAACGGGGTCAGAGTATTGGAGAATCATATTAAAATATCACATGGCAGGGACTATGGAGACTGTCTGCTGAACCAGGGTGTATTTACCGGGACCGCAAATCAGCAGCAAACCGTGTCCGTGACCGTAGAGGAAGCAGGTGAAGGGACATGATTATTTCTATAGCCAGTGTGCCGCTGCCTGTGGATGAGACACTGGAAATAAAGAAAAGCCGTTTCTGTCCCCCTGATGGGGGAAACGGAAAGAGAATCAGTATTGTGACGGGAATCCATGGAGATGAACTGGAGGGACAGCTTGTCTGTTTTCAGATGGCAAAAAAGATCAGGGAAAACCCGGAACACCTTCTTGGAACAGTGGATTTGTATCCGGCCCTCAATCCCATGGGGCTTGATTCCATTACCAGAGGGATTCCGGGTTTTGATCTGGATATGAACCGGATTTTCCCCGGAACCAGGGATGGTTCCTTTACCGAGTATATAGCCATGCAGATTGTGGAGGATCTGGTAGGGTCTGATCTGTGCCTGGATATCCACGCCAGCAATATTTATCTGACCGAGCTGCCCCAGATACGGATTAATGAGCTTCACAAGGACAAGCTGGTTCCCCTGGCTATGGAGTCCAATGTGGATTTTGTATGGGTTCATGGAGCTAATACGGTTTTGGAATCCACCCTTGCCCACAGCATGAACAGCCTGGGGGTTCCTACCCTGGTGGCTGAGATGGGAGTGGGAATGCGCCTGACTCCGTCCTATGCTTCTCAGTTGACAGAAGGGATTTTCCATTTGATGCAGAAGCTTCATATCTGGAGGGGAGAGAAGATTTCCGTAAAAAAGCCTGTTTTTTCAGAGGGGCCGGAGGAAGTATGCTATATCAATGCGCCTGTATCCGGCATTTTCCTAAAGAAACAGGACCATGGAAGTAAAGTTTATCTCGGTGATGAGGTGGGATCTATTCTCAATCCTTTTACCGGGGAGGTAATGGAACAGATAACCGCTCCCTGCACCGGACTGCTGTTTACTATCCGGGAGTATCCGGTGGTGGATGAGGGCTCCCTCATTGCCAGAATCTTAAAACAGGAGGACGGCTGATGGAAAAAGAAATTATTTTCACAATTCCGTCCCTTTACCGGGATGATTTCCGTATCCGGGGATACCGGTTTGGAAGCGGGAAAAAGGCATTGTGCATTGTAGGCAGCATGAGGGGAAATGAATACCAGCAGATTTATACCTGTTCCCAGCTGATTAAGCGTTTAAAGGAGCTGGAGGCAGAAAACAGGCTTGTAAAAGACAAGGAAATCCTGGTGATCCCTTCTTTAAATCCCTGCTCCATGAATATCGAAAAGAGGTTCTGGCCCACGGACAATACGGATATTAACCGCATGTTTCCGGGTTACGGGCTGGGGGAGACTACCCAGAGGATTGCAGCCGGTGTGTTTAAAACCATATCAGCCTATGAAAATGGAATACAGTTTTCTTCTTTCTATATGCCGGGACGTTTCTGCCCCCATGTGAGGGTCATGAAGACGGGCTATGAAAATGTGGAAAAGGCCCGTCAGTTTGGCCTGCCCTACATTGTCGTGAAAATACCCAAACCCTATGATACGGCCACTCTTAACTACAACTGGCAGATATGGGAAACCGATGCCTTTAGTTTGTACGGCACTGCTACGGACAGAATTGAAGAAGACAGCGCTGCCGAGCTGGTGGAAAGTGTCCTGCGCTTTATGACTGCCAATGGAATGATTGAGGCTGAACCGGGAGAGTGTCCGGAATCCAGGGTATTTTCAGACAGGGAACTTCTTTCCATAAGGCCAAAAACATCTGGCATCTACAGAAGCCTGGTGCAGGCCCGGGACCAGGTTCATAAGGGACAGCTTCTTGCAGTGATTTTAGATGCATGTGAGGGAAATGTATTGGAAGAGTTGAAGGCACCTGAAGACGGTGTCGTCTTTTTTGATCATGACAAGCCTATGGTCTATGGGGCTACGGCAGTGATTAAGCTGTTGCTTTCGTAGATATATAGATTTGAATAAAATAAAGGCGCTCTGCGAGATTGCAGAGCGCCTTTATTGGGCTTGTATGTAGCTTAGAGAATTTATTATGCAGTCTTTTTCTTTAATTCTTCAATATCTTTTTGAAGAGTTTCAATCATTTTTAGCAGCAAGGTAGTATTATCGTTTTCAAGTTTTGCAATCTTATAATACTGCTGTAATTCATCTATATTTTTTTGTACTTGTGCTATCTGTTTTTCAAAATATGACTGAATATACCCCAATTCATCCAACAACAATTTTTCTGATGCCTTGACTTGTCCTCTTATTTCGATAATTTCGCTTTTTACGTTGGCAATTTCTCCTTTCATTTCAGAAATTTCGCCTTTTACGTTGGCAATTTCTCCTTTCATTTCAGAGATTTCGCCTTTTACGTCGGCAATTTCTCCTTTCATTTCAGAGATTTCTCCTTTCATCTCAGAGATTTCCCCTTTTATTTCCCCGATTTCCCCCTTTATTTCCCTGAATTGTTGGTCTGTTTTTTCCGTGCTGACATTAATCAGTGTTGCAATTGCTTGTAAATCTTTCTCATCTAACATACTATGGTCCTCCTCTTTACTAAAAAGTTACTGGCTGTTTCTCTCCCATGGTAATTAGAATCATCCTCTTAAAGTAATCATAGTACAGAAAAGTTATAAATGCAATAAAAATACTGAAAAGCAATAGAAGCTTAATTTTATTTTCATAATTTTCCTCTTGCAGGAAAAAACAGAAAATGATATACTTCGATATAGTTAATTAGCTAACAGTTAGCAGACTAACAGAAAGAGGTAGTTTGAATGAGACCAATGTGTTCATGGGAAAGGGGAAAATTTAAAAAGGATATCCCCCTTCAGCATACTGTCATGATGTGGTACATGCGGATTATGAAGCTGCACCGCTCCATTCTCGATGAACGTCTGAGAGAAACAGGGGTGTACCGCAGCCAGCATCAGATTCTCATGATGCTGTCGGATCATTCCAATGTTTCCCAGAAAGAGATTGCAAAGCGCTTGTACGTTTCCACAGCAACCATAGCGGTATCTGTAAAAAAGCTGGAAAAGGGAGGCTATATCACCCGGGTCATGGATCAGGAGGATAACCGGATGAATCAGCTCTGCCTGACGGAAAAAGGGAAGAATATGGTGGGGAACAGCCGGGAATTTTTTCATAATGTGGAAAAACAGATGTTTCAGGGATTTTCCAGTGAGGAATTGGAAATCATGAAAGAGTATCTGGATCGTATTTATGAAAACCTGTCCCAAATCCAAGAGGAAAAGACAGAAAGAGAGGACTAACTAGTTGAAACGATATTGGGAATATATAAGGCCCTATTTAGGGGCATTTATTCTGGCACCCCTTTTGATGCTGACCGAGGTGCTGGGAGAGATCATGCTTCCCAAACTGACCTCCATGATCATCAACAACGGAGTGGCAGTCAGGGACATGAGCTATATTTTGAACATGGGAGGGAGGATGCTGATCATTGCCGCAGTCATGGCAGCAGGAGGAATCGGAGGTTCTTATTTTTCCTCTAAGGCTTCCATCTGCTTCAGCACTGATTTAAGAAAAGCTGTATTTCACAAGGTTCAGCAATTTTCCTTTCAGAACATTGACGATTTCAGCACCGGATCACTGGTCACCAGACTGACCAATGATATCCAGCAGATTCAGAACGTGCTGATGATGAGCCTGCGTCTGCTGTTTCGGGCTCCCGGAATGATGGTGGGAGGCCTGGTGATGGCATATCTGATCAACGGGCAGCTTGTGCTGATTCTGGTGGCAGTAATTCCCCTTATGACATTGGCTATATTTTTGATTTTAAGAACAGCATTTCCCCGTTTTGAAGCCATGCAGAAGAAAATTGACCGCCTGAATTCCGGCGTACAGGAGGCTTTGACCAATGTGCGGGTCATTAAGTCCTTTGTCCGGGAGGATTATGAGATGGAAAAATTTCAGGCTACCAACCAGGATTTAAAGAAAGGAAGCCTTGATGCCATGAAGGTGGTAATTGCCACCATGCCTGTCATGATGCTGGCCATGAACCTGACCACCCTGGCTGTGGTCTGGTATGGAGGAAATTTAATTATCGCCGGAAGTATGCCGGTAGGTGATCTGACGGCCTTTATCACCTATATTGTCCAGATTCTCATATCCTTAATGATGCTGGCCATGGTATTTATACAGTCTTCCAGGGCAATGGCTTCTTTAAAGAGGGTGAGAGAGGTCCTGGATGCGGAAATCGACTTAACCGATGATGAGTCTGCCCAGAAGTCCGCCCAGGTTACAAGAGGAAAAGTGGAATTTAAGGATGTCTGTTTTCAGTATGCAAAGGGGACGGAGGAAATGGTTTTAGACCGCATCAGCTTTACCGCAGAACCGGGAGAAACCATTGGCATCATTGGCCCGACAGGAAGTGGAAAAACCTCACTGGTTCAGATGATCCCCCGCCTTTACGATGCGGCTGAAGGCCAGGTGCTGGTGGATGGCATTGACGTAAGAGATTATTCCCTTAAAAACCTGCGTCAGGGAGTGGGAATGGTTCTTCAGAAAAATGTACTTTTTTCCGGAACCATTGAAGAAAATCTTCGCTGGGGAGATGAAGATGCCTCTATGGAGGAGATTGTCCTCATGGCGGAAAATGCCCAGGCAGACGGATTTATTTCGAATTTCAAAGACGGTTACAATACGGATTTAGGTCATGGAGGTTCTAATGTATCCGGCGGCCAGAAGCAGAGGCTCTGTATTGCAAGAACCCTGTTAAAGAAGCCAAAAATACTGATTTTAGATGACAGCACGTCAGCCGTTGATACGGCTACGGAGGCGAAAATCCGCCAGTGTTTTGAGGCATCCTTAAAAGACACCACTAAATTTATCATTGCCCAGAGAATCGGGTCTGTGGAACATGCGGATAAGATTCTGGTCCTGGAGGATGGGCGGATTGTGGGCATGGGATGTCATGAGGAGCTGATGAATTCCTGCGCACCCTACCAGGAAATTTATTATTCCCAGAGAGACAGCGAGAAGGAGGCGAGCGCCTGATGGATGACCAGAAGAAAATTGAAAGCTTAAAAAGGCGCTACGGAAGAACGGTGATGCCGGGAAAACAGCCCGGTATGGGCGGAAGAAAAAGCGGAGTGCCGGCCAAGGCTGCCCTTACAAAGAATTCCAGAATCACCATACGCCGTCTGATGTCCTATTTAAATGAATACAAGTTTTTCATGGTGGCTGCATTGGCCTGTGTCATTGTCAGTACGCTGGCAAATCTGGCAGGTTCCTATATGCTGCGGCCTATTATCAACCGTTATATTGTTCCTATTGGCGGCGGAAAAGGCAGTGCAGCAGGTCTTGCGGGAGGTCTTGCACTCATGGCAGCTGTGTATCTGGTGGCAGTGGCAGGAAACTATGTCCAGACAAGAGTCATGCTGACGGTTGCCCAGAATTCCCTGCAGAAAATACGAAATGAATTATTCAGTAAGGTGCAAAGGCTGCCTGTAAGGTTTTATGACAGCAACAATACCGGAGACTTGATGAGCCGGTTCAGCAATGATGTGGATGTGATCGGACAAATGTTAAGCAGCACTCTGGTCCAGCTCTTTACCGGAGCTCTCAGTATTGTTGGAACCCTGGTGCTGATGATTTATACCAATATCTGGCTGACCTTAGTGACCTTGGTCATGGTTCCGCTTATGATAAAAGCCGGAGGCTTTATCGCATCAAAAAGCCAGAGATATTTTTCTGCCCAGCAGAGCTCCTTGGGAGCGGTCAACGGATATATTGAAGAAACCATCAGCGGACAGAAGGTGGTAAAGGTCTTCTGCCATGAAGAAATGGCGGAAGAGGAATTTGAAATTCTCAATGAGGATTTGAGAAACCAGATGATTCATGCCCAGTTCTTCGGGGGTATCATGATGCCGGTTATGGGCAATTTAAGCCAGTTAAACTATATTTTAACCGCATGCATAGGAGGTCTTCTCTGTGTGCTGAAGGGTTTTGACGTAGGCGGCTTAACCGTATTTCTGATGTTTTCCCGTCAGTTCAGCCGACCTATCAATGAGATTTCCATGCAGGTGAGCAATGTTTTCTCTGCTCTTGCAGGAGCAGAACGGGTATTTGCAGTCATGGATGAAGAGCCGGAGCCTGCGGATGAAGCAGATGCTGTGGAACTGAACCCCATGAGCGGATATGTACACCTCAATCATGTGACCTTTGGATATGATCCGGATAAGGTAATCTTAAAGGACATCAGCCTCTATGCTAAGCCGGGACAGAAAATCGCCTTTGTAGGTTCTACAGGAGCTGGAAAAACCACCATTACCAATCTTTTGAACCGTTTCTACGATATCCAGGGAGGGGAAATCACCATTGACGACCAGGATATCCGTTCCATCAAGCGGGAAAATCTCCGCCGCAATGTGGCCATGGTGCTGCAGGACACTCATTTATTTACGGGAACTGTAATGGAAAATATACGCTACGGAAGGCTGGAAGCCACTGATGAAGAGGTTATCCAGGCGGCTAAAACAGCATCGGCCTATTCCTTTATTATGAAGCTTCCCAAGGGCTTTGACACTGTGCTGGAGGGAGATGGAGCCAATTTAAGCCAGGGCCAGAGGCAGCTTTTAAATATTGCCAGGGCAGCCGTTTCAAAGGCACCTGTCCTGATCCTTGATGAGGCCACCAGCTCTGTGGACACCAGAACGGAAAAGCATATTGAAAGAGGCATGGACCGTCTTATGGCCAACCGTACCACCTTTGTAATTGCCCACCGCCTTTCTACGGTGCGAAATGCCAATGCCATTATGGTGCTGGAAAATGGGGAGATCATTGAACGGGGAGACCATGATGATCTGCTGGATCAAAGGGGCAGGTATTACCAACTTTATACAGGAGCGGCAGAACTGGATTAAGCAGCTCTTTGGCCTGTAAACCTGCCATCATCTAAAATCAGATGATGGCAGGTTTTTTGTATACAATATTTAATTTTTCATTGTTTCTGGTTATATATTATGGTATACTGTTCAAGGTAGCAAAATTATAAATTTTGCAGAGGAACAAAGAATTGTAGAGAAAGAGGGTTAGTTAAATGGGTTTGGCTACATTTAAAGGCGGCATTCACCCCTACGAGGGGAAAGAACTGTCGGAGAATAAACCTGTGCAGGTGCTTCAGCCGAAAGGCGAGCTGGTATTCCCCCTGTCCCAGCATATCGGCGCACCGGCAAAGCCATTGGTGGCGGCAGGTGACCAGGTCCTGGTTGGCCAGAAGATCGGGGAAGCAGAAGGGTTTATTTCTGCTTGTGTGATCAGTTCTGTTTCAGGAACCGTAAAAACCGTTGAACCGAGATTGACCGTCAGCGGAACGAAGGTAATGTCTGTCATCGTTGAAAACGATGAAAAGTACCAGGCAGTAGAAGGGTTTGGCGTCCAGCGTGACCCCAAGACCTTGTCGAAGGAAGAGATTCGCAGCATTATAAAGGAAGCCGGTATTGTGGGACTTGGAGGTGCGGGCTTTCCAAACCATGTAAAGCTGTCTCCAAAGGATGAATCAAAGATTGACACCATTATCGTCAATGGTGCGGAGTGTGAGCCTTATTTAACCTCCGACTACCGGCTGATGATGGAAGAGTCTGAAAGCCTGATCGGAGGCCTTAACATCATCCTCCAGTTGTTTGAAAATGCAAAAGGGGTTATTGCGATTGAAGACAACAAGCCGGAGGCCGTTAAGCGTATGACTGAGCTTGTAAAGGATGAACCCAGGATCACGGTGTTTTCCTTAAAGACAAAGTATCCTCAGGGCGGTGAGCGCCCCATGATTTACGGAGTGACGGGAAGGAAGATCAATTCCTCCATGCTTCCGGCAGATGTGGGCTGCATCGTGGACAACGTGGATACTGTTATTTCTATTTATAATGCGGTTGCAAAAAGCACTCCATTAATCCGCCGTATTCTGACGGTGACAGGAGATGCCATAACAAATCCCCAGAATTATAACGTGAGAACAGGAACCAGTTATTCCGAACTTATCGAGGCTTCCGGCGGATTCAAGACAGAGCCGGAAAAGGTGATTTCCGGAGGCCCCATGATGGGACAGGCACTGTTTGATTTCAATGTTCCGGTTACCAAGACCTCCTCTTCCCTGGTCTGCTTTGAAAAGGACGAGGTGGCAGAAGTCCCAACCTCCGCCTGCATCCGATGCGGCAGATGTGTGACCGTATGTCCGGGCCGTGTTGTTCCTCAGCTTCTTATAAAGACGGCGGAACAGTCTGATATTGAGAGGTTTGTGAAATTAGACGGAATGGAATGCTGCGAATGCGGCTGCTGTTCCTATATCTGCCCGGCTAAATTACCTCTCACCCAGTCATTTAAAGAAATGCGCAAGCAGGTATTGGCGGAAAGAAAAAAGGCGCAGGAGGGGAAGAAAGCATGAGTAAATTATTAAACGTATCCACATCACCTCATACCAGGAATTATCTGACAACAAAAAACATCATGCTTGATGTTGCTATTGCCATGATTCCGGCTTCTGCCTATGGTGTATATCAGTTTGGAATTAAAGCGGCACTGATTTTACTCATCAGTGTCATATCCTGTGTTCTCAGTGAATATGTATTCGAGTCCCTTATGGGAAAGCCGGTTACAATCAGTGACGGAAGCGCTCTTGTGACGGGAATGATCCTGGGTCTTAACATGCCTCCGGCCATTCCTCTGTGGATTCCTTTTCTGGGCGGCGTATTTGCCATTATTGTAGTCAAGCAGCTCTACGGCGGACTGGGACAGAACTTTATGAACCCGGCTCTTGCGGCAAGGTGTTTTCTCGTCATCTCTTTTGCAGGTCAGATGACCACCTTTACATATGAAGATGCGGTTGTAAGTGCAACCCCTCTCGCAGCATTAAAGGCAGGCGAGACGGTAGATATGGCTGCCATGTTTATTGGAATGATTCCCGGAACCATTGGTGAGGTTTCTGTTGTTGCACTGCTGATCGGAGCAGCTTATATGCTGGTCAGAAAGGTGATTTCCATTTATATTCCGGCAACTTATCTGATCACCTTAAGTGTGTTTGTATTTATTTTCGGACAGCAGGATTTGAATTATGTACTGGCTCATTTGATGGGAGGCGGCCTTATCTTCGGAGCATTTTTCATGGCTACGGATTATGTGACCAGTCCTATTACATTTAAGGGAAAGATTATGTTCGGAATTCTTCTTGGAATTTTAACCGGTGTATTCCGTCTCTATGGCGGTACGGCTGAGGGAGTTTCCTATGCGATTATTTTCAGCAATATTTTAGTACCTCTGATTGAAAAGATTTCCCTTCCGAAAGCATTTGGAAAGGAGGGCAGATAAGATGAAAAACGGCGGATATATGAAAGATGCACTTGTTTTATTTGTTATTACCCTGATTTCCGGATTTTTGCTGGGAGGCGTTTATCAGATGACCAAGGAGCCTATTGAAAAGGCCAATTTAGCGGCCAATTTAGCTGCTTATAAGACTGTATTTCCGGAAGCGGCCGATTTTCAGTCTGTTGACGGTTCAGAGGAAGCCATCGAAAGCTGCAATGCTGATCTGGTTTCCGGCCAGTTTGGAAATGCAGGAGTGGATCAGGTTCTTCAGGCAGTTGACGGAAGCGGAAACGGAGCAGGCTATGTGATTACATCTTATTCGGAGGACAGCTACAGCGGTCTTGTCCGTTTATCAGTGGGAATCAAGGCAGACGGCTCCATCAGCGGAGTGGAACTCCTCGAAATCAGCGATACCCCTGGCCTGGGCTTAAAGGCAGCAGAACCGGATTTTAAAAATCAGTATGTGGGAAAGAATACGGAATCCCTCACTGTTGTTAAATCCGGAAATGCGGGAGATGCTGAGATCAATTCCATCAGCGGTGCCACCATTACCTCAAGCGCAGTGACCAATGCAGTCAATGCTGCGTTGTATTATGTTCATAATTATATCAATCAGTAGGAGGCGGGAAGATGAACAACAAATGTACAGAACGTTTATTTAACGGTATCGTAAAAGAAAACCCAACCTTCGTCCTGATGCTTGGTATGTGTCCGACCCTGGCTGTTACCACTTCAGCCGTCAATGGTGTGGGCATGGGGCTTTCCACCACTGTGGTACTGTTGTTTTCCAATATGATTATTTCAGCTCTTAGAAAGATCATTCCGGACCGGGTTAGGATTCCGGCTTATATTGTTATTGTTGCAACTCTGGTTACCATTGTGCAGCTGCTTTTACAGGCTTACGTTCCAAGCATTTATTCTGCTCTTGGAATTTACATTCCCCTGATCGTGGTAAACTGCATCATCCTGGGCCGTGCGGAGTCTTATGCCTCTAAAAACGGTGTCATGAATTCCACCTTTGATGGAATCGGAATGGGCCTTGGTTTTACCCTTGCCCTTACCTGTATCGGCCTTGTCCGTGAGATTTTGGGAGCAGGGGCCGTATTCGGACGTGTCATTATTCCGGAGAATTACCACATCGCAATCTTTGTTCTGGCACCGGGAGCGTTCTTTGTGGTGGCAATCCTGACCGCTCTTCAGAATAAGCTGAAGGCACCTTCTGCTTCCAATGGACCGGAGTCTGATGGATGCAGCGGCAACTGTGCTTCCTGCGGCAGCCTGGGAAACGGAACGGCAGATAAGAAGCCGGATTCAGGGAAAGAAGAATAGGAGGGTGGATAGATGAAAGAATTGTTATTGATTGCCATTGGCGCAGCCCTGGTTAACAACGTGGTGCTCAGCCAGTTTTTGGGTCTTTGTCCATTCATCGGAGTTTCCAAAAATGTAAAGACTTCTACGGGTATGGGAGCAGCTGTTATCTTTGTAATCACCATTGCTGCCTTTGTTACCAGCGTAATTTATAACGGGATTTTAAGAAGTCTGGAACTGGAATTTCTGCAGACCATTGTATTTATTCTGGTAATTGCAGCCCTGGTACAGTTTGTAGAAATGTTTTTAAAGAAATCCATGCCGGCACTTTATGATTCCCTGGGCGTATATCTGCCGCTGATCACCACCAACTGTGCGGTTTTAGGTGTGGCGCTGACCAACGTGCAGAAATCCTATAACATCCTGGAAAGCGTGATCAATGGCATCGGTATATCCGTAGGCTTTACCATAGCCATCGTCATGCTGGCAGGTGTCCGGGAGAGAATTGAATACAATGATGTTCCCAATTCCTTTAAGGGATCTCCCATTGTTCTGATCACCTCCGGTCTTATGGCAATTGCATTTTTCGGATTTTCCGGATTGATTTAAATGCATCTGTATTCATGAGAGAGCGGCAAATAGGATTGGAGATATCCGGTTTACAAGGAGGAGACGAAGAATGGCAATAAGTATTATATATGCGGCAGCCGTGGTGGGCATTCTGGGAATTTTAATCGGAGTGTTCTTAGGGATTGCCAGTGAAAAGTTTAAGGTGGAAGTGGATGAGAGAGAGCTTCTCATCCGGGATGTGCTTCCGGGCAACAACTGCGGTGGCTGCGGATATGCGGGATGTGACGCTTTGGCAAAGGCCATTGCAGAAGGTAATGCCGCTGTAGGGGCCTGCCCCGTAGGCGGTGCTTCCGTGGCAGATCAGATCGGTGAAATCATGGGTGTTTCAGCCGATGCTATGGATAAAAAGGTTGCATTTGTCAAATGCAAGGGAACCTGTGACAAGACAAAGGTCAAATACAAGTACGTGGGTGCTGAGGATTGCCGGATGGCTTCTGTAGCTCCCGGCGGTACGGAAAAGGCATGTGCTTATGGCTGTATGGGCTTTGGCTCCTGTGTGAAAGCCTGCGAGTTTGATGCCATTCATGTAATTGACGGAATTGCAGTGGTGGATAAGGAAAAATGCGTTGCCTGCGGCAAGTGCGTGACTGCCTGTCCAAGCAGTCTCATTGATCTGGTGCCTTACCGTTCCAGACATCTGGTTCAGTGCAATTCCCACGACAAGGGCAAGGAAGTAAAGGCTAAATGCGAGGTAGGCTGCATTGCCTGTACCCTGTGCATCAAGCAGTGTGAATTTGATGCCATCCACATGGATAACAATGTGGCTGTCATTGATTATGAGAAATGTACCAACTGCGGAAAGTGCGCTCAGAAGTGTCCGGTAAAAGTAATTGTATCATAAGAAATGAAAAAGAGGCAGGTCATTACGATCTGCCTCTTTTCTGATATTTTTTTAGAATCCAAAGTAATTCATAGCATTGTTATAAGAAATTCCTTCAATAATCTCTTTCAGCGCCTTCTGGTCATCGGGATATTCTCCGTTTTCCACCCAGCCGCCGACCAGCTCGCAGAGAATTCTGCGGAAATATTCATGTCTGGTGTAGGATAAGAAGCTTCTGGAATCTGTAAGCATTCCGATGAAGTTTCCAAGGCAGCCTAAGTTTGCTAAGGAGATCATCTGCTCCAGCATGCCGGTTTTGTGGTCATTGAACCACCATGCGGAACCCTGCTGGATCTTGCCCGGGAACTGGCTCTGGAAGCAGCCTAAGATGGTGCCGATGGAAGCGTTGTCGTTGGGATTTAAAGAATAAATAATGGTCTTTGGAATCTCATCGGTTGCGCTTAAGGCGTTTAAGTAATCAGCCATCTGGGCGGAAGGAGCGTAGTTGTTGATGCAGTCGTAGCCTGTATCAGCTCCCAGCTTTTCAAACATCAGGGCGTTGTTGTCACGCTTGCAGCCATAGTGAAGCTGCATCACCCAGCCCATGCGGTTGTATTCTTTTGCAGCAAACAGCATGAATGCAGTTTTAAACTTTAACTCATCTTCCTTGGAAATTGCTTTGCCGGCAAGTCCGTTTGCAAAGATGGTCTCAAGCTCTGCCTCATCGGCGGGAGCGTACATCACGTACTCAAGGGCATGGTCGGATACGCTGCAGCCCTGGCTTGCAAAGAATTCCATACGGTTCTTTAAGGCAGCCTTTAAGGAAGAGAAATCCTTGATTTCAACGCCGCTTACGGCAGATAATTTTGCCATATAGGAAGCAAATTCCGGTTTTTCAATGTTCATGGCCTTGTCCGGTCTCCAGGCTGGAAGGACTTTGACTTCAAAAGAAGAATCAGCCGCAATTTTCTGGTGCCATTCCAGGCTGTCTGCCGGATCGTCAGTGGTACAGATCACGGTTACATTGGACTGCCTGATGATATTGCGGGCGCTCATGGAATCCTGATGAAGCTTTTCATTGCATAAATTCCAGACTTCTTCGGCAGTGTCGCCGTTTAAGTAGCCGGTATAGCCGAAGTATCTCTGCAGCTCTAAGTGGCTCCAGTGATAGAGTGGGTTTCCGATCAGCTTTGACATGGTTTCTGCCCATTTCTGGAATTTCTCCCGGTCAGAAGCGTCGCCGGTAATATATTTTTCATCCACGCCGTTGGAACGCATCTGGCGCCATTTGTAATGGTCTCCGCCTAACCACACCTGGGTGATGGTGTCAAATTTGCGGTCTTCGTAAATTTCCTGGGGATTGATGTGGCAGTGATAGTCTACAATAGGCATGTTCTCCCCATAGGTATGATAGAGGTTTTTTGCTGCATCAGTAGACAATAAAAAGTCTTTGTCCATAAACTGTTTCATATTAGATAATCCTCCTTAGATATATATAATTAAAAGTTTGTAGTACCGCGTTTTATTAGCTCTGTAGTGATAACGGTTTTTTTTGCCGTTTCCTCCCCCTCCAGCACCTTCATCAAGGTGTTTACGGTGGAAATACAGAGAGCTTCCGCCTTGTTGTCCACAGAAGTGATTTCAGGAGTGGTACAGCGGGATAAAATGGAGTTATTATATCCGATAATGCTCAAATCTTCCGGAATTTTAAGTTCTGCTTTACCTGCATATTTTACCGCTCCTACTGCCAGAATATCCTCTGCGGCCAAAACTGCGTCAAAATAAATTCCGGAATGGGAAAGCTGGCTCAGCAGCTCCATGGCTGCGTCAGGGTCTTTGGGACAGAGTGCCATGAGTTCATCCTGCAGGATAAAGCCTGCATCACTGACAGCTTCCTTGTAGCCGGAAAGCTTGCGCAGGTTACTATAGGAGTTTCCGGAATAGAGGTAGAGCACCGAAGACCGCCCGGAGCGGTAAAGCCTGGAAGCCGCATCGTAGACAGCAGCGTGGTCGTCGCAGACGGTGCTGTAAATCTGTTCTCCCTCCAGATATCCGTTTACCAGCATGATGGGAATATCCCTGGCTGCCTCCAGAAGGTAAGCATTATTCTCCGGCCTTTCCTCAATATAATGGGAACCTGCCAGAATGACCGCATCCACCCGTTTGGAGCGGAGCAGTTCCAGATACTTCTTTTTTGTTCCATGAAGATGACCGGTGCAGCAGAGAAGGGAATCGTAACCGCTTCCTCTCAATTCCTTTTCCAGGTAGTAGATGGCTTCCGCCAGCCACGGGTCGGAAGAATCGGCGCACATGATTCCAATGGTCTTCATGGTATTGAGCCCTAAGCTTCTGGCAAATACATTGGGAGTATAGCCAAGTTCATCCATGACGGCCAAAACCTTTTTCCTGGTCTTTTCACTGACATTGGGATTTCCGTTGATGACTCTGGAAACAGTGGCAATGGAAACGCGGGCATGTTCGGAAACATCATAGATATTCAACAACATCACCTCCCGTAATTGTAAGTATTTACATATCCATTTTATTATACATAATTACAGGAGATATTACAATCCCCGAATTGTATTTTTTGGCTCTCTGGCCTGTGATTTTATAATCTTTCGCATATACGAAATTCAACTTGCTTTTTTCCTGATTCAAAGAGTATACTGATAGTGAGAAATGGAGGCAGAACCATGAAACTGAACAGAACGACACAAAGGACTATCGAGATATTAAAGCTGATTTCCCAGTCACCGGAGGGAGCCACCCTCGATGATATCTGTAAAAAGCTTGACCTTCCAAAGACCAGCGGCTATGACATCGTGACAACCCTGGCCGAAATGAACATGGTAAACGTGGCAAAAGGGCAGAAGCAAAGCTATACCATCGGACTGATGGCTTACCGGATCGGGGTCAACTATACCAATAACCTGGACTTTATCGGCACCATTGAACCTGTCCTCAAGGCATTTTCAAAAGAAGTGGGAAAAACTGTTTTCTTCGGAATTCCCTCTGATCATCACGTTGTATACATATGTAAGTTTGAACCGGAGAACCCTATTATCACCACAGCCACCGTGGGCTCCAGAAATCCTATGTACTGTACTTCTCTTGGAAAGGTGATTTTGGCCTACAGCAGCGAAGAGGAAAGGGAAAAGATGATCAGCAGGATCAAATTCACCCAGTACACGGAGTGGACTGTCAAAAACAAGGAACAGCTTATGGAAGAGCTGGAACGGGTGCGGGAGCGGGGCTACGCTTTTGATGCCAGGGAGATGGAAGAGCATATGCAGTGTGTGGGAGCGCCTGTTTTTGACCGGGCCGGTAATGTTTTAGGCGCCATCAGCGTGTCCAGCCTCTACAAGCCATCGGAGGATTATGATGCACTTGGAAAGCTGGTTTGGGACAAGGGAGCGGAGGTTTCCGGATTGTTAGGATTTCTTGGAAAAATATGAGGAATACTTATTGACAAAACGGCTGGAAGCGATTAATATTCAAGTATAAGAATCGTAAATATGAAGATAGTTCGTATATGCGAATTTAAGAGAGAAGGAGAGAACAATCATGAAAAAAGAACAGGTTTTAGCAAGAATGAAAGAAGATTGTCTGGTTGCCGTTGTCCGTGCAAAGAATTTGGAGCAGGGCGAGAAGGTTGTAGATGCCATCATCGCAGGCGGAATCAATTTCATTGAGATCACAATGACCATGGACCAGGGAAATCCTGTTGAATTCATTTCTAAAATGTCTGAAAAATACAGAGAAAATCCTGCTATTGTGATTGGAGCAGGTACTGTTCTGGACCCGGAGACAGCAAGAGCAGTCATTCTTGCAGGAGCAAACTATGTGGTTAGCCCAGGGCTTAACGTGGAGACCATCAAGCTTTGCAACCGTTACAGAGTTCCTATGCTTCCAGGTGTTTTAACTCCAACGGAAGCCATTACTGCTTTGGAGTACGGATGTGATGTAATTAAGGTATTCCCAGGTAACTTAGTAGGACCGGCAGCCATCAGTTCCTTCAAAGGACCTCTTCCCCAGGGTGATTTCATGCCATCCGGCGGTGTTGACGTGGATAACGTGGACAAGTGGATCAAGGCAGGCGCTTATGCTGTTGGAACAGGAAGCAGCCTGACAAAGGGCGCTAATACCGGTGATTATGCAGCAGTTACCGCAAAGGCAAAAGAGTTTGTAGAAGCAGTGGCAGCAGCAAGGAAATAATTAAAATAATCATAAAAGTTTAAGGAGAGAATACAAAAATGGGAAAACTTGTAACAATGGGCGAAATCATGCTGAGATTATCCACCCCAAACAATGAAAAATTTATCCAGGCAGATGAGTTTGATGTAAATTACGGCGGAGGAGAAGCTAACGTGGCTGTTTCCCTGGCAAACTACGGACATGACGTTGAGTTTGTAACAGCAATTCCTAAAAACCCAATCGGCGACTGTGCAGTAGCAGCTTTGAGAAAATATAACGTAGGAACAAAGCATATCTCAAGAAGCGGCGAAAGACTTGGAATCTATTTCTTAGAGACAGGTTCCGCTATGAGAGCATCTGCTGTTGTATATGACAGAGCTAATTCCTCTATCGCTACAGCAACTGCTGCAGAATTCAACTTCGATGAAATTTTCAAGGATGCAGAGTGGTTCCACTTTACAGGAATCACCCCGGCAGTCAGCGATGCTGCTGCAGAACTGACTGAAGCAGCTTTAAAGGCAGCTAAGGCTCACGGTGTAACGGTTTCTGTAGACTTAAACTTCCGTAAAAAATTATGGTCCTCTGAGAAGGCTCAGAAGGTTATGACAAACTTAATGCAGTACGTTGACGTGTGCATCGGCAACGAAGAGGATGCAGAAAAGGTTCTTGGCTTTAAGCCAGGCAACACGGATGTAACTTCCGGCGAGCTGGAATTACAGGGCTATGTGGACATCTTCAACCAGATGGTAGACAAGTTTAACTTCAAATATGTGGTCAGCTCCCTGCGTGAAAGCTTTTCTGCTTCCGACAACGGCTGGTCTGCATGCATCATGGATGGTGCTACCCGTGAATTCTACCATTCCAAGAAGTACCGCGTGACTCCTATCGTTGACCGCGTTGGCGGCGGAGATTCCTTCGCAGCAGGCGTGATCTGCGGTCTGGCTGACGGCAAGGACTTCAAGAGCGCTCTGGAGTATGCAGTAGCAGCATCTGCATTAAAGCATACCATTCCTGGAGACTTCAACTTAGTATCCAGAGAGGACGTGGATACCTTGGCAGGCGGCGACGGTTCCGGACGTGTTCAGAGATAATTTATAATAAGAGATGGGAGTCATTGACCAATGACTCCCTTTTTTAAAAATGATGGAGGTGAGTTCATAATGATTGACAGACCTTTTGATTTATTGAGCCTGGGAGAACTGCTTTTGCGTCTATCTCCGGAAGGTGTGGAACGTCTGGTCCGGGGAAATTCCTTTCAGAAGCAGGTGGGCGGCGCAGAGTTAAACGTTGCAGTGGGCGCTTCTCTGCTGGGGCTTCACACCGGTGTGGTTACCCAGCTTCCGTCCAATGACATAGGGAATTTTGTGAAAAATAAAGTCCGTTCTTACGGGATCAGCGATGATTACTTTGTTTACGATGACAGCTCCAACGCAAGGCTTGGGCTTTATTATTACGAATACGGAGCATATCCGAGAAAGCCCAAGGTCATTTACGACAGGAAGAACAGCTCCTTTGTTCAGATCAGCACTTCCTCTTTTCCGGAGGAGATGTACAAGGCAACCACTTGTTTTCACACCACAGGCATTACCCTGGCTTTGTGTGAGAACACCAGAAGCACTGCCATTGAAATGATCAGGAAATTCAAGGAAACGGGAACCATCATTTCCTTTGACGTGAATTTCCGGGGAAATCTCTGGACCGGTGAGGAGGCCAGGGAATGCATTGAGCAGATTCTTCCCTATGTGGATATTTTCTTCTGCTCAGAAGAAACCGCCAGACTGACCTTTAAGAAAGAGGGTTCAGTCAAGGAAATGATGAGGAACTTTACAGAGGAATATCCCATTTCCGTGGTGGCTTCCACCCAGAGAATTGTGCACAGTCCAAAGAGCCATACCTTTGGTTCCGTGATTTACGATGCCTCTAAAAAAGAGTATTACGAGGAAGAACCTTATCATAACATTGATGTTGTGGACCGGATCGGAAGCGGAGATGCCTACATTGCAGGCGCCCTTTACGGCCTGTTAAGCAGCGGAGGCGACTGCATGAAGGCTGTCCAGTACGGTAATGCCACTGCAGCATTGAAGAATACCATACCGGGAGATCTTCCCACCTCCGATTTAAGCGAGGTCAATACAGTTATTAAGGATCATAATACCACAGGCCCTCAAAGTGAGATGAGCAGATAAAACAGAAAAACAATACCCTGGCAGTCAGGCACAGATCTTCTTTTGTGCTTACTGCCAGGGTATTGTTTTTGTTTTTTATGAAAATATATACTTTATTCTGCGGTGTCTGCCGGCATTTCAATCTCCATATTCTGCGGGAGAATGAGATTCAGCAATAAGGCCAGTACAAATACTACTGCCACACAGTTCTGTGCAAATACATCCTGAATGATTGTCGGGAATATATGGAAGATTTCAGGAATCAGGGTAAAGCCGATACCTACACTGAGTGACAAGGAACTGATAATGGAGTTTCTTTGGCTGAATCCGGCCCGGGCCATCATCTGGAATCCGCTTATAATGATGGAACCAAACATCATGATGGTACAGCCGCCCAGTACAGCATCGGGAAGAGAAGCAAAGAAAGCACCGATAGGCGGGAATAAACCTGCCAGTATCATACAGGCAGCACCTGTCATGATGGTGAAGCGGTTAACAACTTTAGTCATGGCAATCAGCCCTACGTTCTGGCTGAAAGAGGTAACAGGCAGGCAGCCGAACAGGGAAGAAATGCTGCTGGCAAAACCATCACAGGCGAGAGAACCTGATATCTCTTTTTCAGTTATTTCACGGTCAAGACCTGAAACTACCATGGCTGTGGTGTCACCGATTGTTTCAGTTGCAGAAACCAGGAAGATTACTACGACGGACAAAATAGCGCCTGCGTGAAATTCTGGGAAAAATGGCAGAATTCTGGGCAGAGATATGATTCCGCCGGAAAGCAGTCCGGACAAGTCCACAACACCAAGGAAAATAGAGAGTATGTATCCGACCATCAAACCAAATAATACAGAAAGCTGTTTCCAGAAGGACTTTGCAAAAATATTAAATAAAATGCTGCTGAGAAGAGTTACAAATCCGATGATTAAGTTGGTTGATGAACCAAAGGATTCACTGTAACCGCCGCCAAAGGATCTGGCTCCAACGGTTAAAAGGGAAAAACCAATGGAAGTTACTACACATGCCGAAACAATAGGAGAAATTAATTTTCTCCAGTATTTTGCGAAAAGGCCCAAAACTCCTTCAACAATACCCCCAACAAGGATTGCTCCCAATATTCCCGGATACCCGTATTTAACCCCCACTGAACTCAAGATCGTAACAAATGTAAAACTAACCCCCATGACGATAGGAAGCTTTGCCCCAACCCTCCAAACAGGATATAACTGAATCAAGGTGGCTACCCCTGCGATGAACATGGCATTCTGGATAAGCATAGCTGTCTGTCCTCCGTCCAGTCCTGCGGCTGATGCCACAATGACAATCGGAGTTAAGTTAGCTACAAACATGGCCAGTACATGCTGCAAACCGAATGGTATAGCCTTCTCCAGAGGTACGCGTCCATCCAGTTTGAAAATATTGTTCATGCTGATTTCCGAGTTGCTTTTCATATTCCTTCTCCTTTTAAAAGTATTTCGTTTTTTGCAGGAAAAACTTCTGAGGTTTAAAGATAGCATAATTCCCCAATCTTTGCAGACCTGACCTTCAGAAGCCGAACAGAAACGCCCGGGCCATTACCCCGGGCATATACAAGACACTGTATATAAAACTATTCGATTTCTACAAGAAAACGAGTTGACATCTTTTATTATATATACTATTTATATATATGTCAACAAAATTTTTAGACGTATAAAAACTTTTTTAGACAATATAACCAGTTCTGCAGTCTGTCAGGATATTTTTAACTTTTTTATGGATTGTATTCTTTAATCAGTGCAAGGCCGTGGATATAGTGCTGCTCAAGAAGCTGGGATGCCAGGCTAAACTGGCCGGCGCTGTAGGCGTTGACAATATCTCCGTGCTGCCTGATGGAACATGAACGGTCCTCAGCAGTGCGGATTGCAGACTTTATTAAAAGAAAACGGATGAGATTATATCGTTTGTAGGTCTCTTTCAGGAACTGGTTGCCGCAGAAGTCAAAGAACGACTTGTGAAAATGGAAGTCTGCGTCAAAGTAGGCATCGTCATCCGAGGCAGCAGCCTGTTTTTTCAGAGATTCCTTCAAATTCTTTGTCACTTCTTTGTCCGTTCCCCTGGCAACAGTCATTGTAAGAGCCACACTGGAAATTGCAGCGATGAATTCATTGATTTCTGTCGCATATTCATAATCAAAGCTGATTACCTGTGCCCCTGTTTTCGTGACCCCTTTTACAAGGCCGTCCTGATACAGCTTATTGATGGTATCCCGTATTGGTGTGGAGGAAACTAAAAAACGTTCCTGCAGCTCTCTATTTGTCACCTTGCTTCCCAAAGGAATGGTTCCGCTTATAATTTCATTTTTCAGGATATTGTATATCTGCTCGCTTAAGGTCATTTTCACAAGAGTATCTTTCATTATTTTCTCCTTCCAGATTACCTTAAATATCTTTATTTTACATCTTACTATAAACCTCATTTAAAAGCAATGAATGGGACAATTAGATTTGTTTATCTATATTTCTAAAGAAAAAATATTTAAAAAGATATTGACAAAGTTGGGTTTTGTTGTATAATATGCTTAACACATGTGATGCATCATGCATGATGCATAAACGAATGTACGGAAAATTGAGAGGCGGTTAACTTAAATATGAGAAGGAGGATAGGGAAATGCAACTATTCGAACGGCTGGGGCATTACATCGTAAAGATTGTAACAGCACTCAATCAACTGCTGTGGGGCGATATGTTTATTTTGGAATTTTCAAATGGTGAAACTCAGTTCGGCATATCGTTACTGGTGATCCTGTTAATTCCCGCAGGACTTTATTTCACCGTAAAAACGAGATTCCTGCCATTCCGGCTTTTTCCGGAAATGATCCGGTGCACTTTGAAGAAAAAGCAGGGAGGAGACCAGAATTCTATTTCCGGTCTTCAGGCACTGATCATCGCCACGGCCACCCGCGTGGGTATGGGGAATTTAGCAGGCGTGGTAGCGGCCATTTCTTTTGGCGGTTCAGGTGCGGTATTCTGGATGTGGATAACAGCTCTTATCGGTTCGTCTACGGCATTCATAGAAGCAACCTTAGCGCAGATTTACAAAGAAAAGGATCCTCTCTATGGGGGATACAGAGGGGGACCTGCCTATTTCATGGGAAGGATGCGGCTTATTACAAAGGTAAAGCATGAAGATGCCTTTGTAGGGGATGTCAAAAAGGAAGCAGAGTATGTGGCATCGGACGGTAATACCCATTACATAAAAGGATGCAAGTTCACATTCCTTGGAATTGCATTTGCACTTTCGGGCCTGCTTTGCTGGGCCGGTATCAGCCAGGTAATCGGAAACTCCGTTTCCACTGCCTTTAAAAATGCATTTGGCATTCCGCAGATTACCACGACTGTAGTTCTGGTTGCAGTTTCTGCATATATCGTGCTCCGTAAGAATGCTACCGTGAAGGTGCTGGACATCATTGTGCCGGTTATGGCATGCGCTTATATCGCGATTACACTCTTTGTCATTGTCAAGAACATTACCCATCTTCCGGCTATGTTCAGCGATATCTTTTCCAATGCACTGGGATTTAAGCCTTTAGTAGGCGGAGGACTAGGCGCCGTTGTCATGAATGGAGTAAAACGGGGACTGTTTTCAAATGAAGCCGGAAGCGGTTCGGCTCCCTGTGCTGCTGCGGCTGCCGAGGTGGAGCATCCGGTATCACAGGGGCTGATTCAGTCTTTGGGCGTTTTCATCGATACTCTGGTAATCTGCAGTTGTACTGCATTCCTGATGCTTTTAGCACCGCAGGAGTCGGTGGGCGGATTGCAGGGGATGGACCTTTTGCAGGGGGCCATGAACTACCATCTGGGTAAATTCGGAGTTGTTTTTATCGCGATTATCCTGTTCCTGTTCAGCGTTTCCACATTTATCGGCATTCTGTATTATGCGCGCAGCAATGTGGCCTATATTTTTAAAGATACATGGGCAGCCCAGACAGGATACAAGGTCTTTGCACTGGTGACGCTGTTCATCGGAGGTCTGGCCGCATACAGCTTTGTGTGGGACTTAGGAGACTTAGGCGTGGGACTGATGACCATTTTCAACATGTTAGCAATCATTCCGCTGTCCGGTCAGGCAATTGCAGCCCTGAAGGATTATGAAAAGAATTTTTCACTTAAAAAAGAAAAATAAAAATATTTTAAAGGAGAATAAAAAAATGGATATGATGAAATTTGCACCAGAACCTTTCAAAATTAAGATGGTAGAGCCTATGGGCAACCTTAACAAAGAAGAGCGGAAAGAAGCTATAAAAGCAGCGGGGTATAATACGTTTCTGCTTAAATCAGAGGAGTGTTTCATTGACCTTTTGACCGATTCAGGAACAAATGCAATGAGCGACAGACAGTGGGCAGGACTGATGTTAGGTGACGAAGCATACGGCGGCTCCAGAAACTTTTATCATCTGGAAGAGACAGTGCAGGAATTATTTGGATTTAAATATGTAGTTCCCACTCATCAGGGACGGGGCGCAGAGAACATTCTGTCTTCTCTTACCATTAAGCCGGGAGACTATATACCGGGTAACATGTATTTCACTACAACCCGCTTCCATCAGGAGCACAATGGAGCCACCTTCCGTGATGTAGTTATTGATGAAGCCCATGATCCAAACGCTATCCTGGACTTCAAGGGCAATGTAGACTTAAATAAATTCCAGGCTCTTATTGACGAAGTCGGCGCAGACAGGATTCCATATATCTGCCTTGCGGTTACAGTAAATCTGGCAGGCGGGCAGCCCGTTTCCATGGCTAACATAAAGACTGTATCCGAGATGGCCCATAAGCACGGCATTAAGGTAATGTTTGATGCTACCAGATGTGTGGAGAATTCATATTTCATTAAGACAAGAGAAAAAGGCTATGAAGACAAGACCATCAAGGAGATTGTACACGAATTATTCTCCTACGGCGATGGCTGTACCATGTCCGGAAAGAAAGACTGCCTGACCAACATCGGCGGATTCCTCTGCATGAATGACAGGGATTTATATATCCGTGCAACCGGTATGGTGGTTCAGTTTGAAGGCATGCCTACCTACGGCGGACTGGCAGGAAGAGATATGGAAGCCATGGCAATCGGCCTTAGAGAGTCAATGGATTACAACTACATCAGCCACCGGGTAAATCAGATCCGTTACCTTGGCGAGAAGCTGGACGCTGCAGGAGTTCCTATGGTTAAGCCCTACGGCGGCCACGCAATTTTCGTAGATGCCCGTGCATTCTTAGACCATTTGGACCAGAAAACGGACTTCCCGGCACAGGCTCTGTCAGCGGCAGTTTTTGAGTACTCCGGCGTCAGAACAATGGAACGCGGCATCATCTCCGCAGGAAGGGATATTAAGACAGGAGAGGATCATGTTCCGAAGCTGGAGACAATCCGCCTGACTATTCCGAGAAGGGTGTATACATATGCACATCTGGACTATGTTGCCGACGCAGTAATCCAGTTGTATCAGAAGAGACGTGACATCAGCGGCCTTAAATGGGTATATGAGCCAGAAGTTCTGCGCTTCTTTACCGGACGCTTTGAACCAAAGAATGGGGAGCTGATTAAGGGATTCTAAAGCCAGAAAAAAGACCAGAGGTTGATTCCGTGACAGGATTCAACCTCTGGTCTTTTAAGGACCGTCACTTTTCGGACAGTCTCTTTTTCAGTCTGTTTTTAATTTCCGCATTCAATGCTTATTTCATTGAACTTATCTAAAATATCCTCTACATTGAGGTTCTCTTTTTCTTTTCCCGCCTTGTCAATGATGGCAGTTCCCTGATGCATCATCACAAGCCGGTTTCCGTATTCCACCGCATGACGGAGGTTATGGGTTACCATAATGGTGGTCAGATGCTTTTCCTTTACCACCTTATCGGTCAGCTCCATGATGATCTCCGCAGTCTTGGGATCGAGAGCAGCGGTGTGCTCATCCAGAATCAGAAATTCAATGGGAGTCATGGTGGACATGAGAAGGGCCATTGCCTGCCTTTGTCCGCCGGAGAGGACTCCTACCTTTACCTGCAGCTTATCCTCCAGGCCAAGGCCCAGAGAGCGGAGCTGTTCCCTGTAAAAGTCAATGCGCTGCTTGTTGGTTCCGGGGAGGAGATTAAAGGGCTTGCCCTTTGTGTCAGCCAGAGCCATATTCTGTAAGATGGTCATGCTGGGACAGGTTCCCATGGCCGGATTCTGGTAAACCCTGCCAATGCGGCGCTGGCGTTTGAATTCCGGCATATTGGTGATATCGCTGCCGCCAACCAGGATGGAACCGCTGTCTAAGGGAATGCTCCCGCAGATCAGGTTTAAAAGAGTAGTCTTTCCTGAACCGTTGCTTCCCACTACAGATACGAACTGCTCATTTTCAATGGTAAGGCTGAAGTCATCAAACAGGCACATCTCATTGACTGTCCCCTGGTTGTAATATTTATTAATTGACCGAAGTTCAAGCATGAGTTTTCACCTTCTTTCCCCTTCCGTTGCTGAGCACCAGAATGGCCAAAAGCAGCACAGCGGTAATCATCTTTAAGTCCGATGGTTTCATTCCCATGGAAATAGCAAGGGAGACACAGCCTTTGTAAATAATGGAGCCTGCAACAACAGCAGTGGTGGTCTTTACAAATCCAATCTTTTTAAACAACTTGGTGCCGATGATCACGTTGGCCAGACCGATCACAATGGTTCCCGTACCGATGCTGATTTCAAAGAACCCCTTTTGCTGGCAGTAAACAGAACCTGCCAGGGCAGCCAGACCGTTTGCGATTGCAAGGCCGATGATCTTCACCATTCCCTTGTCTTTGGCAAGTGAGGTGACGAGGGCTTCGTTGTCTCCCACAGCCTGAAGCAGATAGCCGGAGCGGGTCTTTAAATACTGATCCAGCAAAAACTTTACGATCAAAACGATGACAGCTAAAATCACCACAGCACTCACATTTGCAAGGTTGCCGGAAAAAATCCGGTCAATAAGCGGGTTTTCAAAAATGGTGCTGCTGTTAAAAATAGGAACATTGGCCTTTCCGGCAACCCTTAGGTTGACGGAGTAGAGTGCAGTCATGACAATGATACCTGACAAAAGATCCCTTACCTTTAATTTAACGTGGATAAAACCGGTGATGCATCCGGCCAGTGCCCCAATGGCAAAAGCGATAAAAAGCGTTGCCGTGGGGTGTACGTTAGCCAGGATCAGGGTCACAGTAACTGCGCCTCCCAAAGGAAAGGTTCCATCCACGGAAAGATCGGGAAAATCCAGAATCTTATAGGTGATGTATACGCCTAACGCCATAATGGCATAAATCAGGCCCTCTTCCAAAACGCCGAGTATGATTGACATGATTGCAATTCCTCCAAATGTGTTGATTACTGGGCAATATCAGTGAAAATCTCAGCAGCAGAGTCGGTCAGTTCTGTTGGTAATGTGATTCCCAGGTTTTCTGCTACCTTTGCATTTCCGTAGAAAGCTGCCTCTTTGATTACTTCAAAATTGATTTCGCTTGCCTTTGCTTCTCCCTTTAATACTTTTGCTGCCATTTTTCCAGTCTGCTTTCCTAAATCTACATAGTCCAGTCCGATGGAAGCCAGACAGCCGATCTTTACCTGCTCAACCTCGCTGCCGAATACAGGAATGTTTTTCTTTGCAGCTTTGTCTAAGATGACAGGAAGGGAGCTTACTACTGTATTATCCGTTAAGTTGTTTAAACAGTCAACTTTTTCCAGGATACTGTCAGCGGCCAGCGGAATGTCTGCTGCGGAAGTAACAGGACCTTCTACGATTTCAAAGCCGTAAGCAGGAGCTGCTGCTTTATATTCTTTGATTGCTGTTTCTGAGTTTACTTCGCTGGTGCTGTAAAGAATACCGATGGTCTTTGCATCAGGAAGGAGAGTGCGGATCATTTCCAGCTGCTTTTCTACGGGCAGTTTATCACTGGTACCGGTGATCTCTCCGACAGGTGTTCCGTCTGCGTTAGCCAGTGCAGCTGCGACTGGATCAGTAACTGCTGTAAAGATAACGGGAAGATCGCTGTTTTTGGTAGCACCGTAAGCGGCCTGGGCGATTGGTGTGGCAATGGCGCAGATCAAATCAGCTTTTTTAGAAGTAAATTCGGTGATGATCTGGCTTGCGGTTCCTCCGTCAGCCTGGGCATTTCCAAACAGAACGGTTAAATTCTTTCCTTCTTCAATTCCTTCTTCTGCAAGTCCCTGCAGAAATCCTTCCCTGCAGTTGTCAAGAGAGCCATGCTCAGCGAACTGGGCGATTCCTACGGTATAGGATGCTCCATCAGTTTCTGTTTTACTCTCAGCGCTCTGTTCTGAGCTTGCTGCTTCAGAAGTAGCCTGGGAAGCAGGAGCTTCTGTGGTTGTTTCCGGGGCAGGATTAGAAGCGCAGCCGGAGATTGCGGCAGCAGCAAAGGCTGCCAGTAACAGGGTTTTCATTGATTTTTTCATAATATTCTCCTCCTAAAATGGTTTCCGTTGACAGGACAAAGGGGCCGGTGCAAATAAAAAAGTCCCAAGTACGCAAAAAAACGTACTTGAGACGAATTATACAATCCGCGGTGCCACTCAAATTGACTTGGTCAAAGCCCACTTTTTCATATACTGACATATATGCCACTCAAATAACGGTTGTGGTTTCCGTCAGCCCCTAAAAATAAGTTCAGGGCCACCCTCAAAAGTCCATTCAGCTATCTGCTCTATACCGCACTCTCACCAACGGCGGCTCTCTGAAATATTGCCGGAAAGCTTACTACTCTTTTTCAACGGTTTATTTTTATTTCATTTAAAAAGATATTAATACGTTTGAGAAGATTTGTCAACTGTTATTTTGCCTTTCGTAAAGTCAGGGCTCCAAGGATCATAATAACAGAAAATATAACCAGATAAGCTACTGCAGCCATTCCGTGGGCGAACCAGGCGGCAACGACCATAAATATGCTGCCTGCAAGTGACAGACATGGCATAAATATCCGGTTAAAAAAGTTCATTTCCCTGCTTTTTACCATGAACATAATAAAAATGGGGATATACAGGGCATATATGGTAATAATAGGCAGCTCCGAGGAATCAAAGCTGAAAAACCCAAACCAGCTTGAGGTTAAGTTTGCTCCGTAAAAATAAAACAGCCAGAGTCCGCAGAGAAATAACCCTAAAATTGCAGAGTTAACAGGCATATTGGTTACCGGGTCCACCTGGACGAAAACCTTGGGAGCAGGGCCAAGACCCCTTGCGGAAAGGGAATAAATTCCACGGGTACAGCCAAGCATCAGCCCGTTTAAGGTTCCCAGGCATGAAATGATGACAAATACAAATAACAATGAGCCGCCTGCTGATGTGAAAACCGTCTGAAAAGCCAGCTTGGCACCGGATTCGCCTCCGGCCATCATCACCTCATTTTCAATGGTTCCGGCCAATCCGATATAATAGAGGATATAGACGGACATGGTGATAAATGTTCCCACGATCAAAGCCAGGGGAAGGTTCTTCTTTGCATTTTTCAATTCGGCATTGATGCAGGTTGCAATAATCCAGCCTTCATAAGCAAAGCATGCCGCAACAATGGCGGTGAATAATCCGTTGGAGCTGCTTTGAGACACGTAATGGGTGAAATTGTATACCGTCATTCCGCTTCTTAGCCCGGTAAAGGTTCCCACAATTGCCATTAAAAAGAGCGGAATTAACTTAATGGCTGTGGTACTCACCTGAAACTTTCCGGCTAAAACCGGAGATAAGGCATTTATGGTAAAGCTGGAAATCAGATACAGGCAGGCAATGGTCATGCATTCCCCGCCTGTAATGGGGAATCCAAAGATAACACAGGTATACCGGGCTGAAACCCAGGCCAGTACAGAGGTAATGGTAGGATAATAGATCATTGCCATAAACCAGCCCACATAATAGGCATAGGTCTTTCCCATGGCAGCCTCTGCGTAATCAACTACTCCGTTGACATATTGATATTTAGTAGCCATAACGGAAAACGTATAAGCGCAGGAAATCATAATGACACCGCCAATGACCCATGCAAGAATTCCCTGTTTTAAATTCCCTCCTGTTGCAGTGAGGATTTTCTCCGCCTTGAAGAAAACGCCGCTGCCCACGACGATACCTATAACCATTGCAATGGCTGTAAAAAGTCCGTATTTTTTCTCTAACTTCGGTTCCATGTTTTAATCCCTTCTCTTTGTTCAATAAAATCTTTTTGCTTATTATTTTTACCAATCATAAAATGATTCCCCCAAATCGAATTTTATGATATTCTGGTAGTGTCTTTGTGACCAAGTTTCTGCCGAAATCATGTGTGCATGTGTGAAATTTGTCAGCTATTCCATTTTATCATAAAGTTAAATTTAATCCAGCGAAATTTTTTGGTTTTTTAAAATTTTTTCAATAATCATAAATCGTTGTTAAAAATAAAATATTAGAATTGATACTTCAAGGCCCCAATGGATATATATTGAGGTTTACAAATCAGCAGATGAGAATTTTCAGGGAGGAAAATATGGATAAAAATGTGATTCACATATACGGAGCATCAGGCTCAGGAACTTCTACCTTAGGTAAATACATATCAGAACAGATGGGATATTCATTTATGGATACCGATGATTATTACTGGCTTCCTACCGATCCTAAATATACAAGGAAGAGAGAAATAGAAGAAAGGCTTCGATTGATGAAGAAGGACATCCTTCAATCAGAACAAGTCGTTATCTCAGGTTCCCTTGTAGATTGGGGAGATGAGCTGACTCCTTATTTCACATTGGCAGTCCGGATAGTCATAGATGGAAAGATCCGTATGGAGCGGTTAAAAGAAAGAGAGAAGCGTTATTTCGGTTCACGTATTGAGGCAGGCGGAGACATGCACCAAAATCACCTGGAATTTATGGAATGGGCAGCCGGTTATGATACTGGTGATCTAAATACAAGAAGCAAGGCAAAACATGATCAATGGCAAAAGCTGTTAAAGTGCAGACAGATTGTTGTAAATGGAAACGATTCGTTGGCGTATAATCTGGAATTGATTAAAAAGGAAATATAATAATGCACAAAAATATGTTGAAAATTTCACAAAAAAATAAAGTTATTATCAATAATAATGATATATTGACAAATGACAGCAACGTGTTATAATGAAAAATATAGTATACATACGTGTTGACACGAGGGGGGATTGCACATAATGATCAATAACAAGCGAGTGACAAGAGCTGATGTTGCAAAACATGCTAATGTCAGCGAAACTATCGTATCTTATGTGATTAATAACAACAGATATGTGAGCAGAGAAAAAAGAGAACGGGTGGAGGCTGCCGTCAGGGAGTTGAATTACCGTCCCAATAATGTGGCCAGGACTTTAAAAGGGAAGCAGAGCAATCAGATTATTTTTATTGCGGATCAGATAACCAATGAATATTTCAGCCGCATTGTCAGTAATATGGATAAGTTTGCCTATAACCATGGATATTTGATATCCTTGTGTGCCAATAGGAATTCACAGGAGTTTGTCTCCCAGGTAATCAGTCGGCAATATGATGGCATTATCATAAGTTCTACCAGTTTTCCCGATGAATATGTACAGCAATTCATCGATGCCAATATTCCATTAGTCCTCTTTATGAATCGGAGATATCATAATATACCTAATAATGTAGGAATTATTAATTCGGGATTATACAGTGGTGCAAGGGAATGTGTGAAACATTTGGTGGCAAAAGGCAGAAGGCATATTTTATATATAGACAGAATCAGTTCCAAAGGAACGAAAAGCACCATGGATGATTTGAGGCTTAGCGGTTTTGTTGATCAGATGCATGAAAGTAAACTGGAATTTACTGAAAAACAGATTATAGCAGGCTGTTATTCAGAGGAACAAGTGGAAGCAGAGATTATAAAAAGAATCCAGGATGGACTAAAAATAGATGGCATATTCGGAAGAAATGATATGCTGGCCTGCGTGGCAATGTCCGCAGTTAAAAGGATGAATTTAAAAGTTCCGGAAGATATATCTGTAATAGGATATGACAATTCCTCAATCAGCAGATTTTGCAGCCCCAAATTAACCACTATGGAGATGCAGCAGGAAGAGATCAGTCATGCGGCAATCGATATGCTCCAAAGGATTATTGATAGGAGAGAGGGAGATTTAAAAGCATCTTTTAAAACAAATCTTATTTTAAGAGAGAGCACTTAAAATAAGTATGATTCAAGCCTGTTGATGATACAACAGGATTTTAATTACGATATACACACGTGTTGATATTGGTCAAGATGATGGGAAACAAGGAAAATCAAAAACAGTTCATAGGAATTGACGGGCGCTCATAATCAAAAGGAGAAAAACATGGAAAGACCAAATATATTGCTTATTACCACGGACCAGCAAAGATTTGACACGATTCATGCTTTAGGTAATAAAGAAATATTTACTCCACATCTTAATTGGCTGGTGGATGAGGGGATAACCTTTAATAGATGTTATTCTGCATGTCCTGTATGCATGCCTGCAAGGGCTACCATTATGACTGGCAAGGAGGCTTATACACACGGGTTGACAGGAAATAATAATGATTGTTTGCCAATGCGGGATCATGTGACCTTTCCTAAATTACTGACGGAAAACGGATACCAGACAAGAGCTGAAGGGAAATTACATTTTTTTCCTATGAGAGCGACTTACGGGATCGAACATGCGGATTTACCCATGGATTATTTTAATGAAATGAGAAAATATGGAAAATATTCCACACGGCATCATGGAGTCGGTGAAAATGAGGTGGAGCCCTTTATCAATACGGGAAATGAAGCAGACTCATTAACCCATTGGACTGTGGATAAATCCATTGATTTTATAGAAAACAGAGACCCTACCAGACCATTCTTTTTATGGACCAGCTTCACAAAACCCCATTCTCCTCTTGATCCCAATTTATCTTTTTGGGAAATTTATAACGGCATTGAAATGCCGGACCCTGTCATGGGAGACTGGTCCGCCCATATGGATACGGCACCCCTGGGCTTTTATAAACCGACTTTTCAATTAAATAACATATGGCGTATGTCAGAAGCTCAAAAAAAGCAGATCAAGAGAGCATATTACGCATGTATTTCCCAGATTGATTATAACTTAGGCTTGTTGTTTGCAAGAATGCGTGAATTAAACCTATTAGAAAATACCTGGATCATATTCACTTCAGACCATGGAGATTTACTGGGAGATCATAATATGTGCGCAAAAACCAATTTTTTAGAAGGTTCTTCCCATATTCCCCTGTTAATCAAGCCGCCTGCTGAATTTGGAAGCTCTGATACGAGATATGCCGGATTGCAGTGCGATAAAATAACTACTTTAGCAGATATCATGCCTACTATCTTATCTATTTGTGGAATCAGTTCTCCGGAGGGCTTAGACGGAAATGATTTGCTTCATTATATAGAAGATAAGAACGAAAAAGAGTTTTATGGAAATTGTGAAGACAAATATTTTGTTTTCATGGATAAACAATTTAAATATATGTGGACCTGGTATGGAGGAGAGGAATTATTATTTGATTTGGAACATGACCCATTAGAGCAGCATAATCTGGCATCCCTGCCGGAATTCAGCTCAATTAAGGAAAAGCTTATGGGGAACATGATAGAGAAAATGAAAGAAACTTCCCCTCATCTGGTAGAGGGAAATAAGCTATTAGCCGGGGGAAAAATCAATTCCCACCGGGATATATCAAGGTTTCCCGGTTTGAACACAACCTTATTTCCAAGGGATTCTTTTCATTAATGCTTTACTGTTTTAAATGAAAGTTAACCTTATAAAAACGTTCATTCTTTTGGTTTGGAGAAGGCACCGGGAGTTTGAATGGAGATATAGGGAGCTTAATAAATTTTTAAAAGGAGAAGACAAGAATGGGAAAAATGAAAAAAGTATTGGCACTATTGTTAACCTTTGTATTAACAGTATCTTTGGGAGCATGTGGGGGTTCCACAAAAGAAGAAACAACAAAAGATACAGCGCAGACAGATGCCACAACACAGGCAGCAGCACAAGAGGAAACCACCAAAACAAGTGAGAATTATGAGTTTAAAGAACCGGTTACAATTAAGTTTGCAAATTATGCAGTGCTGGAAGCTGGCTATGATAAGTTTTGGAATGATGCAAAAAAAGGTTTTGAAGAAAAATATCCTGATATTACAGTTGAGTTCATGACTGCTGAGTATGGTCAGATGTTAACTCAGGTTGTAACCTGGGTTGGAGGCGGAGAAAAAGTGGATCTGGTTCTCGGTGAAGCTTCCTGGATTTCAACCTTAGCAGATGCAGGAATTTTAATGCCTGCTACAGAGGCATTCCCGGCTGAGTATTTATCACAAATATATCCATCCATGATGGATGCCATGAAGGTTGATGGAGTTCCTCATGGAATACCGATGTACGCATCTCCTTTCATTATGCTGTATAACAAGGCTCTGTTTGAGCAGGCCGGATTAGATCCTGAGAATCCTCCCGCTACCATAGACGAAATGCTGGAGATTGCACCTAAATTAGCTGAATTAAAAACTGCAGATGGCAATGCAGTATATCCTTTTGGAATGACAACCGCATCTGTAGCCGTATCCGGATCATGTCTTACATCGTTAATATATGGATTCGACGGTTACACATTAACGGATGATGGAGAATTAGACATTGATAATCCCGGATTTAAGCAGACCTTTGAATTTTTAAAGGAAATAGATGATAAAGGCTATAATCCTCAGGTAAGTAAATTAAAAGATTTGAGAAACTTATTTGCATTAGGCCAGCTTGCAATGTACTATGACCAGTCATGGGGATTTAACGGTGTTCGCAGCATTAATCCCGATGCCATCGATTTTGTCGCCTCTGCAGCTCCTTTAGCCGGCGGACAGGGAACAGGAGAAAGCTTAATCCAGGCTCATACTCTTATGATGGGGAATAACGGGGAAGCTCAGGTAGAAGCGACCAAATTATTCATCCAGTACTTACTCACTGAGGATGTTCTGATTCCATATTTGCAAAATGTTGCTCCTGGATATCCTTCCATGATGGCATTAAGCGAGATACCGGGAATTACTGAGTCTCCAGTTTTGGCAGGTGCCATTAAATCCCTGGATACAGCAAGAAGTGCAACCAATGTTCCCGCTATCAATGATTTCAATCTTGAATTAGCCGCATTAGCACAGGCAGTTACGGTTAATGATAAAGATGTAGACCAGGCCATCAGTGATTTTAAAACAGCAGCAGAAGGCATATTGAGCAATTAGGAACTATTATTTGGCAGAGGAACAAAATCCTCTGCCAAACTAAATCATTGACCGGATTTGGATTATACTTCAGGGAATGCTTTCAGATTTAATGGAGAAGAGAAAATGAAAAATGTGATAAACACAGAAAGGGGAGCCTATCATGCAGAATAAGTCAATATCATTTGACTCACATAAAACAAAAGGTGCACCATTCATGAAAAGAATCACAAAAGATAGGCTGTTTGCCCTGGCACTACTGACTCCGTCTATCATAGTTACAGTTATGTTTATTTTAGTCCCGGTTTTGGATTCTGTCATAAGAAGCTTTCAGGATTACAGAATTAAAAATATTATTGCCGGAACACCGGGAAAATGGAATGAGTTTGCCAACTACATGAAGCTCTTTTCCAACAGCAAACTATTGTCATCAATAGAAACTACATTTATATTTGTGGGCGGGGTGGTATTGGCCCAATTTATTCTTGGCATGGCAATGGCCTTAGTGTTAAATTCCAATTTAAGAGGAGCCAGGTTTATCAGAAGTATTATGATGGCGCCCTGGATTGTACCGACCATTATATCCGGTCTCATATGGATGTGGATATATCAGCCTCAGTATGGGCTGTTGAAATATGTGGTGAGAGTATTCACCTTTGGCAAGGTGGCAGACTTTGCAATGTTAAATAATCCGGCAACAGCCCTATTGGGAATCGCAATTGCCGCTTTATGGAAACAGATTCCTCTTACGGCATTGCTGCTGGTATCAGGACTTGCCAATGTGCCGGAAGAAACCCTGGAAGCAGCCACCGTAGACGGGGCCAATTCAGTAAACCGCTTTTTTCACATTACAATCCCATATATGAAAAGTATCATTAAAGTTACAACATCAATGTCAATTATAGAAAACTTTAAACAGTTTCCTCTGATCTGGACTATGACAGGCGGAGGTCCTGATAACTCAACCAGCACATTGGCGATTTTAAGCTACAGGGAAGCATTTGTATCCAACAATCTTGGATCAGGAGCTGCAGTTACAACCATATGGATGCTGTTGATGATTTTGGTAGTCATATTATTCAATATTGTATTTAAAGAAACTGACATGGAATAGGAGGGGATAATAGATATGAAGAAGAAGCAAATCATGTTTTCGGTTATTCGCTATACAGTCATTGCATTGATTTTATTATTTCTGTTATTCCCCTTATATTGGGTTTTAATGACATCATTTAAAGAGAATATGGAGGCATATAAATTCCCTCCTACGTTTTTTCCTGAATCTCCCACAGCGGCTGCATACATAAAGCTGTTTACAGAGGATCAATATTTCTTCCGCTATTACATCAATAATTTTATTGTATCAGGTTCCTGCGCCGTATTAACCACATGTATGGCAATTGTATCCGGATATGCCTTATCAAGGTTTCATTTTAAATGGAATAAGTGGATCATAGCTGCCTTTACTTCGGCACAGATGTTTCCGGTTGTAAGCCGTATGATTTCCCTGTATGGGCTTATGGGAAATATGCACTTAATCAATACCAGACAGGGATTGGTCTTAGCATTAACGGCAGCAATGATCCCGTTTACAACCATGTTGATGGCCAGCTTTTTTGACAGCATACCCAGAGTTTTGGAAGAAGCCGCTTTTATTGACGGAGCCGGCAGGCTTAAAATCCTATATTCCGTTATCATACCGTTGATAAAGCCGGGTATTGTTGCCGTTGGCATTTATTCCTTATTAATGACCTGGGATGATTACCTGCATGCAACCACACTGATCCAGACGGATTCCCTCCGGACTCTTTCAGCAGGTGTTTCCGTACGGTATTTAGGAGAATTATCTTACGATTGGTCGCTGGTTAATACTATTTCAGTGATTGGTATTATTCCAATGTTACTTCTATTCTTTTTCTTTCAAAAGCATCTTGTAAAGGGGTTAGTACAAGGAGCAGTAAAAGGATGAGTAAGATAGGGCAGAATATTGAATAGGAAAGAAGGACAAAGAGATGTTAGTAACAAATAAAGAAAATCTGGAATATGCAAGCCGAAATGGATATGCTATTCCCGCAATTAATACACAAGGTGGAAATTATGATATCATATGGGCCATTTGCCGGGCAGCAGAAGAACTGAAATCTCCTATTATATTAGCGCATTATGTATCTACCGGCGCATATTCGGGAAATGACTGGTTTGTAGAGGTGGCGAAATGGTGTGCCGGCAGAGTGTCGGTGCCTGTATCCATTCATCTGGATCATGGAGACAGCTATGAAATATGCAAAGAAGCACTGGAGCTTGGTTTTACCTCCATTATGATTGACGGTTCCACAAAACCCATCGAAGAAAATGTGGAGCTTACCAATCGAGTGATTGCAGAAGCCAGAAAATACGGTGTTATGGTTGAAGCAGAGATTGGAGAACTTGCCCGATTAGACGGAGAAGGAAATGCAGTGGAAAATAAAAATGTTGCTGATCCGGAAGAAGTCAGAAGGTATCTCGCTTTATGCCGGCCTGACACTTTGGCAATTGGGATTGGAAATGCCCATGGCTATTATAAGGGCAAACCGGATATCAAACTGGATATTTTGAAAGCCGTAAGAGAGTTCACAGATATACCTCTCGTACTTCATGGATGCACCGGCATGTCAGAGAGCATTATCAAAGAAGCAATTGGAATGGGGGTAGCTAAAATTAATTTCGGCACAGAAATACGGTACAAATATGTTGAACATTATGCGGATGGATTGAAGAATCTGGATCACCAGGGACACTCCTGGAAACTATCTCAATATGCCAATGATAAATTAACGGAGGATGTAAAGGCTATTATCCGTTTAGCGGGATCAGAAGGAAAGGCTTTTGATCGGTAACTACATAAAAATAGATTGGTAAATGGAAAAGAGGGACTCTTATGAAGAAACAACTCAATGTAGGATTTATAACAACACTTTCAGGCAGATGGCCCAGAGAGCTTCCGGAAAAGAGAATGAAAGAATATGGGGAATGGCTGGAGGAAAATTTGCCCGGAGTAAATATTATTAAGGCAAAAGCCTTGGGGGATTCACCGAAAGCAGTCGATGAGATTTCACAGCAATTTAAAGCAGAAGCAGTGGATATGATTGTTATGGTTTACGGGGCATTTACCGGAGACGATATACCAACTTGCCTTGCAGAAAATCTGGAAGTGCCGATTATTCTTTGGGCGCCCCATGAGCCTGCCTTTGATAAAAATGACAGATTATATGCCAATGCTTTGGTGGCAGTTACCATGAATTCGGCGTCACTAAAAAAACTGGGCTGCAAATGCTATTCCATTTATGGTGATAAGGAAGAGGCTGCGACTGCCTCAAAAGTCATAAATCTGATCACCGCCTATGGCGTATTAAAGAAGTTAAAAGGCACTGTATTGGGATTGTTTGGCTATCGTCCTACGGCTTTTTATAATTCAAGCTTCAGCGAAAGCTTAATCCGCAGAACTTTTGGAATCAGAATGGAAGAGACGGATTTAAAAGCGGTATTTGATGAAATGGACCGTATGCCCAAGGAAGCATATGAAGCAGATATGAAAAAGGTGGAAGATGAATACGATGTAAGTAAGCTTCCAGAGGGGCATTTGGAGAATCATTCTAAATTATATCTGGCATTAAAAGAGCTTATGGAGAGACAGTCCTATGATTTTGCCACGATCAAATGCTGGCCGGAGATGGGAAATCTGCACACTACACCATGTGCAGTATTAGGCAGATTAGCAGACGAAGGTATGAGCATAGGCTGTGAAGGCGATATCGATGCGGAACTTGCCCAGATTGTGCAGAATTATCTTACGGGACTTCCAACTTTTATTACAGATATGATTAATATTGACGAAGAAGAAAATGTAATGACTTTCTGGCATTGCGGGAATGCAGCGCCATCTTTAAAAAACACGAAGCATGAATATACAATGAATAATCACCCTCTGGCAGGACAGGGAACAGCATTTTACGGGGCACTGAAAGAAGGAAACGTGACTATAGCAAGATTTTGCAATATCGACGATTCTTATAAATTATTCCTTTTGAGAGGGACATCAATTGATATGGACCGCTACACAAAGGGTGTTATGGCTAACATCAAAGTGGATCAGCCTGTAAGAAAAATAGTGGAGCGCATTATGGAAGAAGGAATCCCTCACCATTACAGCATTGTATGGGATGATGTGGCGGATTCTATGATAGAGGTCTGTAAGCTGTTAAATATACCGGTTATTGAGATGTAAAACATCAGAATCTCTCCTCAGCCATTTAAGAAATCAGTAAAGACATTTCTGAAATAAAAAGGGAAACTGTACTCTAATCATTAACACAGCCTCTTGTTCTGTGTTCTGGGATTAGAGTACAGTTTCTTATTTTGTTTATTATCCCAATTATAGACTCAACTTCTTCAAATCCTCATAAAATCCCGGATAAGAAACATTGACGCATTCTGCTCCCAGAATCTCGGTTTCTCCCTCTGCACATAACCCGGTCACTGCAAAGGTCATGGCGATCCGGTGGTCCAGCTTGCTGTCAATGACAGCGCCATGAAGAGGCTTTCCGCCCTTAATGATCATACCGTCCTCTGTTTCCACAACATCGGCGCCCATGGCGGATAAGTTCCGCACCATAATATCAATGCGGTTGGATTCTTTTACCTTTAATTCCGCTGCATCCTTAATCACTGTTTCCCCTTCCGCAAAGCAGGCCATGGCAGCGATCATGGGAAGTTCGTCAATTAGGGTGGGAATGATAGCCCCGCCGATGGTAACACCGTGGAGAGGACCGGATTTCACCAGAATATCGGCAGTAGGCTCTCCTGAGTCTGTATTCACCCCTAATAAGGTAATATCAGCTCCCATATCCCGGCACACGTCAATGATTCCGTCGCGGGTAGGGTTGATGCCCACATTTTTCACCAGTATTTCTGAGCCCGGAACCATAAGTCCTGCTGCAATAAAGAAAGCCGCAGAGGAGATATCCCCCGGAACCACAATTTTATTCCCGTAAAGCTCCTGTGCAGGAGTGATGCAGGCGGTGGTTCCTTCTGTTTTTACATTGGCTCCAAAGTATTTCAGCATGATTTCGGAGTGATTTCTGGATACATAAGGCTCCGTCACCTTAGTTTCCCCTTCTGCATACAATCCTGCTAAGAGAATACAGGATTTCACCTGAGCCGAGGCCACCGGGCTGGTGTAGTGAATGCTGTGAAGCTTTTTTCCTGTTATGGAAAGAGGGGCACATCCATTGTCATTTAAGCTCTTTATATCAGCCCCCATCATAGATAAGGGCTCCATAATGCGCTTCATAGGGCGTTTTTGAATGGATTCGTCACCGGTTAAGGTCACATCAAAGTCCTGGGCAGCCAAAAGGCCGGAAATCAAGCGGGTAGTGGTTCCGCTGTTTCCGCAATCCAGAATGGTTTCCGGTTTTTTCAATCCCCGGAGCCCTTTGCCGTGGACAATGACGGTGTCGTTGTTATTTTCAATCTGAATCCCCATTTTCTGAAAGCAGGAGATGGTGGAAAGGCAGTCGGCTCCCTGGAGGAAATGGCTGATTTCTGTGGTTCCCTTTGCAATGGCACCAAACATCACGCTGCGGTGGGAGATGGACTTGTCGCCGGGTATGGTTATCTCACCCTTTAATGGGGAGGATTTTGTGAATTTCATAAGGTTCCTCTCTTAAGTTGAAATTAAATCGTAATGATACCGCTCCAGCACTTCCCACGCCTTGTCCATGGTTTCCCTGTCGTAAAATGCAATCCGCAGGGTGCCTTCCCCATGCTCCCGGTTGTGGTTGATGCCGATATTTTTAATGCTGATTCCCTTTGCAGCCAGAATGACGGCCAGAGTGGAGATGGCACCGACCTCGTCAGCCATATCCACAGTGAAAGAATAGTCCGGTGCAATGGAGCCTGCCACCTTTTCCGAAAAAGAGTCCCGGTAATCTCTGGAGGTTTCAAAGAGCCGGTAAATGTATTTGTTGTCCTTCTCCTTTAACTCAGCCAGAACCTGACTTAAAGAAGTAATGTACCGGTCCAGAATAACGGCCAGATTTTGGCTGTTGGTCATGCAGATCTGCTCCCACATTTCTGGTGAGGAAGAGGCGATTCTTGTAATATCCTTAAAGCCTCCTGCTGCCAGCCGTTTCATCAGTCCCTGCGCATTGTCCGAATCCTTTACCAGATTGACAAGGCTGGAAGCCACGATGTGGGGAAGGTGGCTGATTGCAGCAGTGACGAAGTCATGCTCGCGGTAATCCAGAACAAGGGGAAGGGAACCGATCATTTCGGCAATCTGTACCAGCCGCTCTACCTGGTCCTCAGTGGAAGAGGAGGTGGGAGTGATGATGTAGTAGGCATTTTCCAGCAGATGGTCTGTGGAATTTTCGTATCCGGTCTTTTCCGATCCTGCCATGGGATGGCCGCCTACAAAGCAGCCTTCCATTCCAAGACGAATGACTTCCTCATGAATATCGGTTTTTGTGCTGCCCACATCGGTGATGATGGCACCCGGCTTTAAAAAGGGCTTTATCTCAGAAAGATACTTTGCGTTGTATTCCACAGGAGTGCAAAGAAAGATCAGATCACATTCCCGCAGTTCTTCCCCGATTCCGTCCAGAATCACATTCACAATTCCGTCTTCCTGGGCCTTTAAGAGCCTGGAACGGCTCCGCATGTAGGCCATGATTTTTGTGTCCGGTTTTTCCCGCTTGATCCCTCTGGCAATGGAACCGCCAATGAGACCAAGCCCGATAAAGGCAATTACGGCATCCCCCAGGGGGTCCTCTCTTTGTCCTTTGGACAAATTCACCTTACCCCCCAGGGGGCCCTCTCTTTGCCCTGGGGGCAAATTCACCTTGTCATTCATTCAGTGTCCTCCCTGCAAGTTTGGCATAAGGCTTTAATTCTTCCACCAGATTGTCAAACTGCTCAAAGGTCAGGGACTGGGGACCGTCAGACAAGGCGCAGGAAGGGCATGGATGAACTTCTACGATCAGTCCGTCAGCGCCTACTGCTATGGCTGCTTTGGAAATGGGTTCAATATAAGCTCTTACTCCAGTGGCGTGGCTTGGGTCAATGATGACCGGAAGATGGCTCTTGGCGCGGATGACCGGAACTGCACTGATGTCCAGTGTATTTCTGGTAGCTGTTTCGTATGTGCGGATACCCCGTTCACAGAGAACGATGTTGGTGTTGCCCTCAGAGGCGATGTATTCGGCTGAATTGAGCCATTCGTCGATGGTGGCGGAAAGACCTCTCTTTAAGAGAACAGGAACGCCTGCTTTTCCGGTTTCCTTTAAAAGCTCAAAGTTCTGCATGTTGCGTGCACCGATCTGGATCATGTCCACATATTTAACGGCTGTTTCAAGGGCCTTTAAGCTGGTGACCTCACATACGATGTTAAGGCCTGTGGCTTCTTTGGCTTCCTTCATGAATTTTAAGCCTTCTTCCTCCAGACCCTGAAATGCGTAAGGAGAAGTCCTTGGCTTGTAAGCGCCGCCGCGAAGGAACTGGGCTCCGGCTTTTTTTACGGCAAAGGCGGTTTCCATAAGCATGTCGTGGTTTTCGATGGCACATGGACCGGCCATCATGGTCAAGTGTCCGGGGCCGATTTTTGCATTTCCGATGGTGATGACAGTGTCATCGGGATGGAATTTTTTGTTTACCAGCTTGTAGGTTTCCGTAACCGCAACAATTTTGTCAACGCCGTCCATCAGCTCAATGTTTGCCCCCTGCAGTTTTGATTTGTCACCGACCACGCCTACAATGGTCACCTCTGTTCCTTCTGATAAATGAACCTGAAGGCCGTTTGATTCGATTAAGTTCTTTATTTTACCAACAGCTTCATTGGAAGCCTTGGGTTTCATAATAATGATCATGTGTTTTTTCCTCTCTTTTGCAAATATATAACCCCCATTGTAATAGATGAAAGGTTACTTGTCAACGCTTTTACACGTTAAACTTCGACGCTTTAACGTAAATTATAATCTAAAAGTGCTTTCTCCCGCATTTCTCCGTATATTAAATGGAAATGGTGGAATATTTAAAATCATTATGATAGAATAATCAGAAGAACAGCAGAAGCAATAGCATTTTCGGAATAAAACATATCCGGCCGGGCAGCGAGTCGCTGCCGGGAAATTCAAGGCATAGAGATATGCCGCAAGCTGCTGCGAAGTACTTCCGCACACTGCATGTGCTTTTGCCTGCGGCTCGTACATCTTCGCATCTTACGGCATCAAGTTTGTATTGCTTCTGTTGTTTCTAAGGGGAAAAGAAAGAGTGAGGCTTATGAATCAGACGGATTTATGGAAATATTGCACATCAGAGCATTGCAGGGACATGCTATTATCTTTTGAGCTGCTGGGAAGTACCGGCTGGCCCGATGAAAAGGTAATGGCATGTCTTTATGCTTTCAGCAACCATACGGAGCGCCATTACCATGCCGTCCATATTCCCAGGGGAAACGGAACCATGCGCAGGCTTTTCGTGCCGGACAAGATGCTGATGAGGATACAGAGGAACATCCTTCATCATATTCTGGACGGGTATCCTGTTTCCGGCTGTGCCACAGCCTACCGCAAAGGCACAGGGGTGGCAGACAATGCCAGGGTCCACAAGGGAACTTATGTGGTGGTAAAGCTGGATATAAAGGATTTCTTTGGGAGCATTTCCTTTCCTATGGTGTATAAAAATGCTTTTTCCGGCCATCACTTTCCTCCGGCAGTGAGAACCATGCTCACGTCCTTATGCTGTTATAAAGAGTTTCTGCCCCAGGGCGCACCCACTTCACCGGCAATTTCTAATCTGGTTATGAAGCCTTTTGATGAATATATGGAGGAATGGTGTAAGGATAAAGAAATTTCCTACACCAGGTACTGTGATGATATGACTTTTTCCGGTGACTTTAATCCGGGCCAGGTGATCAGGAAGGTTTCCGGCTTCTTGACGGCCATGGGTTTTGAATTAAATGAAGCCAAGACCAGGATTTTGTACCGCAACACAAGGCAGGCGGTTACAGGAATCGTAGTCAATGAAAAAGTGCAGGTTTCCAGGGATTACAGGAGAAAGCTGCGCCAGGAGGCTTTTTACTGCTTAAAATACGGGGTAAAATCCCACATGGAGAAAAAAAGAATTAATGAAGGGATTACGGAAAACCAGTATCTTCTTTCTCTTTTAGGAAAAATTCAATATATCCTTTTGGTGAACCCGGAGGATCAATGGTTCCAGGAAGCAAGAGAGAAATTGGGCCAGTTATTTACTTCAGATCATTCTGAATTTATTTAAACTGGCAATTTTGTTTTATATTTGATATAATAAAACAAAAAACCTGGAGGGGGTAAAAAATGAGAAAATTATGTAAAAAGCTAGCTGTTTATGGAATTTGCGGTCTGATTGCATTTGGGGGACTGCCTATGGTTTCAGAGGCTCATTCAGGCAGGACTGATGCAAACGGGGGTCATCGGGACAACCAAAATAAAAGTGGATTGGGAAGCTATCATTATCACTGCGGCGGATATCCGGCCCACCTTCATCCCAATGGGGTATGTCCTTATAAATCCGGCAATTCAGGAAGCCAGAACCAGCAAAGAGAAACCTCTGGAAGCACTGCATCAAATACGACTGAAACAGCCGGTCAGCCGGTTCAGAATGAAACGAACCAGGTTACGGCAGGCTGGCAGCAGGATGGGATTGGCTGGAAGTATGGAAATGGAGACGGATCTTTCGTAAAAGACAGTTTTTTATTGGCGGATGGAAACTGGTATTATTTTACCCAGGAAGGCTATATGGTAACGGGGTGGAAGCTGGTTGTGGATGACTGGTACTATTTTGCTTCTGATGGGCGCATGGTAACAGGCTGGCAGCAGATTGGTGATTATTGGTATTATTTTGACAACAGCGGACATATGGTTACCGGAGACGTTATGATAGGAGAAGATTACTACTATTTTGATGATGACGGAAAGCTGACCGAGGATTTTGAGGACTGGTATTAGAAAAATAAGAAATGAAAAAATATGTGAAAAATGTTTGTGCAAATTGCACCTTTTGCTTGCAATTATATGACATTTTTAGTAAAATATCCTCATAGACTTAAATACCGAACAGGAGGAATGTTTATGAACGTGTATGGAACCAAACAAATCCGTAACGTCGCCTTACTTGGGCACGGGGGCGCCGGTAAAACTACCCTGGCAGAGGCCATGGCGTTAGTGACCGGAGCCATCAGCAGAATGGGAAAAGTTACCGATGGCAATACCATCAGCGATTATGACAAAGAAGAGATCAAGAGACAGTTCTCTATCTCCGCTTCCCTGATTCCCTTGGAGTTTACAGGAGAAGAAGGTCCTATTAAAATCAATCTGCTGGATACTCCGGGATACTTTGATTTTGTAGGAGAAGTCGAAGAGGCCATCAGCGTTGCGGATGCAGCAGTGATCGTAGTAAACTGTAAGGCAGGAATTGAAGTCGGTACTTATAAGGCATGGGAGCTTTGCGAAAAGTACAGGCTGCCCAGACTCTTCTTTGTAACAAATATGGACGACGACCATGCAAGCTACCGTGAATTGCTGCTTAAGCTGGAAAAAGAATTCGGAAGAAAGATTGCGCCGTTCCACCTCCCAATTCGTGAAAATGAAAAGTTCGTAGGTTTTGTCAATGTAGTAAAGATGGCAGGCAGGCGCTTCACCACCAACAGTGATTATGAAGTATGCGAGATCCCGGAATACAGCCAGAAAAACTTAGGAATTGCCCGGGAAGCTCTTATGGAAGCAGTTGCAGAGACCAGTGAGGAATATATGGAGCGTTATTTCTCAGGAGATGAGTTTACAGTGGAAGAGATTTCTGCTGCTCTCAGAGAACATGTAACCGAAGGAAATATTGTTCCCGTTATGCTGGGTTCCGGAATCAATGCCCAGGGCGCCAAGATGGTGCTTCAGGCCATTGACATTTATTTCCCGGCACCTGACCATTATGAGTGCATCGGCGTGGACGTTTCCACAGGAGAGCGCTTTACCGCTAAGTACAACGATCAGGTATCCTTATCTGCCCGTGTATTTAAGACCGTTGTGGATCCGTTTATCGGAAAGTATTCCCTGATGAAGATTTGTACCGGTGTTTTAAAACCCGATTCCTCTATTTATAATGTGAATAAGGATACTGAGGAGAAGATAGGAAAGGTTTATCTGTTAAGAGGAAAAGATGTCATTGAAGTTCCGGAATTAAAGGCCGGAGACATTGGAGCCGTATCCAAGCTGAACGTGACCCAGACCGGGGACACCATTGCTCTGCGTTCCGCTCCCATCGTATACCATAAACCCGAAATATCCACTCCGTACACATATATGCGCTATAAGACCAAGACAAAGGGCGATGACGACAAGGTTTCCAACGCTCTTTCCAAGCTGATGGAAGAAGATCTGACCTTAAAGACCTTTAATGATTCAGAAAACCGTCAGTCTCTTATATATGCCATCGGCGACCAGCAGTTGGAAGTGGTGGTAAGCAAGCTGTTAAGCCGCTACAAAGTAGAAGTTGAACTGAATAAGCCTAAATTTGCTTTCCGTGAGACCATCCGCAAGAAAGTGGAGGTTCAGGGTAAGTATAAGAAGCAGTCCGGCGGACACGGGCAGTACGGCGATGTAAAGATGACATTTGAGCCCTCCGGTGATTTGGAAACCCCTTATATCTTTGAAGAAAGCGTTTTCGGCGGAGCTGTTCCGAGAAACTACTTCCCGGCAGTTGAAAAGGGAATTGCAGAGTGCGTTTTAAAAGGACCTCTGGCCGCTTATCCTGTGGTAGGTATAAAAGCTATCTTAACAGACGGCTCTTACCATCCGGTAGACTCTTCAGAATTAGCCTTTAAGATGGCGGCTACTATGGCCTTTAAAAAGGGCTTTATGGATGCCAATCCGGTTCTGCTGGAACCCATTGCCTCCCTGAAGGTTACAGTGCCGGATAAATTTACCGGTGATATTATGGGAGACTTAAACCGCAGAAGAGGCCGTGTTCTGGGAATGAATTCCAATCACTACGGAAAACAGGTGATCGAAGCGGACGTGCCAATGTCTGAGCTGTTCGGCTATAATACAGACTTACGTTCCATGACAGGCGGTATGGGAGTTTATGAATATGAATTCAGCCGTTACGAGCTGGCTCCTGGTGATGTTCAGAAGAAGGAAGTAGAGGAGCGCGCTTCCAAGGTTGACAGGGACGAAGTATAAATAAAAAATAAGGAATAGACAAATAAGCAAGGGAAAGCCCCCAACTGGCATAAAGTCCAGTTGGGGGCTTTTTTATGTATTAAATTATAATGATATTTCTTGGTATAATATACAATATATATTGACAATGTATTATATTTGTTATATATTGTTTTATATAAAAGAAGGAGGGTATACCATGATGGAACCAAAACAGATTATTGAATCAATTAAGGAAACAATGCCGGTTGTAAAGTCCGTATATTTTGTAGGCTGCGGTGCATCAAAGGCAGAGCTTTACCCCGGAAAATATTTTTTGGAGGCCAATGCAAAGGAGATTCGGGCAGGCCACTATACTGCAAATGAGTTTTTGTATGCTGCTCCGGCAGCAGTGGACGAGACGGCAATTGTTATTACCTGCTCTTTGGGAGGAAATACGCCTGAAACCGTTGCAGCTTCTAAAAAAGCCATGGAACTGGGAGCAAAGGTAATTGCAATCACCCATGCAGAAGATTCCCCATTGGCAAAGCATGCTCATTATGTGATTGTCCACGGCTTTGAGAAGAATTACGCTGCAAAGCTTGAGAAGATGACCAATGTGTTAAGCCTGGCGGTGGAAATCCTGAACCAGTATGAGGGCTATGTCCATTACCATAAGATGCAGGAGGGATTCAGCAAAATCTACGGTCTCATTGAAATGGCAGTGTCCTTTGTTCTTCCCCCTGCCCAGGAATTTGCGAGAGATTACAAGGATGCACCCATAATCTATGTCATGAGTTCAGGAGCGACCCAGGAAGTGGCCTATTCCTTCTCCATCTGCCTTCTGATGGAAATGCAGTGGATCAACTCAGGTTCCTTCCATACGGGAGAATTCTTCCATGGGCCTTTTGAAATCGTCGATAAGGATGTTCCTTTTATTTTATTGATGAATGAAGGGCGGACAAGAGCCCTGGATTCCAGAGCCTTAGACTTCTTAAACCGCTTCCAGGCAAAGACAACGGTCTTAGACGGAAAGGATTTTGGCGTTGGTTCCGAACTTCCTTCCCCGGTTGCAGAATATTTCAATCCAATGGTCCTGGCCGCAGTGCTTCGCGTCTATGCAGAACAGTTATCCATTGCCCGGAGCCACCCATTGACAAAGAGAAGATATATGTGGAAGCTGGAATATTAATCCATGGGAAAAACACTGCAAAGAGAAACTTCCAACATGTTCTGGGCGATTTTAGGAGTGGTTTTTTTTGCGGCTGCCTACCGGTGGTTTCTGTTCCCTTCCAACCTCTACAGCGGAGGATTTACAGGGATTTCCCAGCTTTTAAAGCTGCTGCTTACAGAAGTTGCAGGCATTCACGTGCCGGAAGCCATGGACCTTACGGGAATTATTTTCTGGTGCATCAATCTTCCCTTGTTTTTGCTTGGGTATAAGAGTATCGGGAAGAAGTTCCTCTACAGGACAATCATAGCGGTATGCATTCAGTCGGTTCTGCTGACCTTTATTCCTGCTCCGAAAGAGCCTTTATTCAGTGATGATCTGTTAAACAGCATGATTGGAGGGGCATTATCAGGACTGGGTGTGGGAATCACTTTAAGGGCGGGAAGCTCTGGAGGAGGAGTAGATATACTGGGGATGTACTGTGCTAAGGAATATCCGGATTTCAGCGTGGGAAAGATCAGCGTGATCATCAATGCTTTCATCTATTTCATCGCAGCCATGCGCTATGATTTGGAAGTGGCAGCATATTCCATGGTTTTCTCTATTGTGGCAGGGATGATGACAGACCGGGTTCATTATCAGAATATCAAGGTATCCGCATTTATTGTTACCAAAAATAAAGCATTGGGAGAGGTCATCAACCGCTCCATGAACCGGGGCGTAACAAGCTGGAGCGGCTGGGGAGAGTACAGCCGTCAGGATGAGGTAATACATATGGTGGTGGTGAATAAATACGAGCTGCAGGCATTAAAGCGGCTGATCCGCCAGGAGGACCCTGATGCTTTCGTTCAGATCATATCTCCGGATATGATTTTGGGGCATTTTGAAAAACGGCTGGATGTTTAATCAATAAGACAATCAACAGGAGGAAAGAGATGTTTAATTTTGACGAGGCAAGGGTGAGGCAGGAGCATCAAAATGGGGTGGATATCATACCGAAAACAGAAAAGATCATTGACCAGGTGTGCGAAGAAGGGTATTCCAATATCTTTTATATCGGCATCGGAGGAACTGTTTTATATGCAAACCAGATGATGCACATTGCCAAGCAGTTGGGCTCCAAACTTCCCATTTATATTGAAAATGCGGCGGATTTTAACCTGGTGGGCAATCCCCTCTTTGACAGCAGGTCCGTTGTGGTCATTGAATCCATTTCAGGAGATACCAAGGAAGTAGTGGAGTCAGTGGAAAAGGTGCGTGCAGCAGGCGCCAGGGTGATCGGTTACGTGGAAAAGGAAGGGACGCCATTATATGAATTGTGCGATCATCTTGTCAGCACAGTGGGAGGTGGATATTATTTCTGGTACACCGTAACCCTGCGGTTCCTGAAAAATGCAGGCCAGTTTGACAAGTATGACCGGTTTTTTCAAGAGATTGTACATATGCCGGATAACATTGTGCAGGTGTATAAGGACGCTGATGAGGATGCAAAAGCCTATGCGGAGAAATACTGCGACGAGCCTATCACTTATCTGGTAGGATCAGGAAATCTGGAGGACTGGGCGGTCTGCTACGGCATGTGCATCATGGAAGAGATGCAGTGGATGCGCACAAGGCCCATTTCAGCGGCCAACTTCTTCCACGGAACCCTTGAGGTGATTGAACGGGATATTCCTGTTATACTGATCAAAGGGGAAGATATGACAAGACCCCAGATGGACCGGGTAGAGAATTTTGTCAACCGGGTCAGCGCTAAAGTCATTGTATTCGATACCAGAAAATTCCGTTTAGATGGCATCAGTGATGAGTTCAGGGGAATCCTTGCACCCATTGTCATGCGCTCCGCTTTTCAGCGGATCAACGTGCATCTGGAACACTGCAGAAGGCATCCCCTGGCTATCAGAAGATACTATAAAAGACTGGACTATTGATGGCTTAAAATGTGAAAAATTTGACGTTTTTCATGGCGGAAAAACCTTCCGTGTGGTATGATACAATATATCAATCTAAAATGGTCTGGCGCCCCATGGGTATTCAGACCATTTTAAGGAGGAAGGTTTGTATGTCAGAAGTGGTGAGGGACACAGTGGTACCTCTTTATCTTCAGATCGCTGAGGATATTAAATCAAAAATCAGAAACGAAGAAATTAAGGCAAATACCAGGATTCCTACGGAGATGGAATTGAGCGAATCGTATCAGGTGAGCAGGATCACTATAAGAAAAGCGCTGGAGCTTCTGGTGGATGAAGAGATATTGGTCCGCAAGCAGAGAATCGGAACATTTGTTTCAAATAAAAAGATGTCCAGAAGCTTAAACAGCTTTATGGGCTTTTCCCAAAGCTGTGAATTGGCGGGAAGTAAAGCGGGAACGAAATTTCTCTCAGCCGAGCTGGTGAAAGCGATGCCGTCAGATGTGAGAACCTTGAATTTAACGGAAGATGACAAGGTCCTCCGCATCAGGCGCTTAAGGTATTGCAACGATATTCCAGTGATTTTAGAGGAGAATCATTTTCCCAGAAAGTATGCATATCTGCTGGCTGAGGATTTAAACGGGTCCCTGCACCAGCTTCTGTCAGACCACGGGATTGTCCTGACCAGCGGCGCAAAGACCATCGGGATATGCCACGCCACCAGGGAAGAGGCAAAGCACCTGGAGGTAAAGGAAAATGACGCTTTGATCCTGTCTAAAGATATTGCTTACGATTCCGCAGGAGAACCGGTTTACAGCGGGAAGGAAATTGTCAATGCGGACCGCTATGAGTATAAAATATTGACAAGCAATATGATGAGGGAAAAATGAAACGGATTAATCGCAATCAAATTGCAATCATGAATATTCAGTATAAATATTTTCCCCTGACCCGTTTTTTAGATGATGCAGTTGCAAATGGCGTGAAAAATATTGAATTGTGGGGAGCAGAACCCCATTTTCACCTGGAGGATATGACCTATGGGGAAATATCCGCAATACGCCGGGAGATCGAAAGCAGGAATTTGAAACTGGTCTGTTTTACACCGGAACAGTGCGTATATCCTGTCAATCTGGCGGCACCGTCTTTGGCGGCAAGGAGGAGAAGCATACGGTTTTTTGAGGACAGCATCAGGGCGGCAGGAGAGCTTGGCTGCAATAAGGTTCTTGTTACGTCAGGCACCGGATATTTTGACGGAAGCAATTATGACGACGCCTGGAACCGGTCGGCAGAGAACCTGCACGGTTTGGGAGAGCTTGCTAAGCATTACGGGGTGACATTGGCTCTGGAGGTGCTCAGACATGATGAGAGCAATCTGGTGTATGATTTACCCACCTTAAAGAACATACTTCAGGAATTGAATCACGACTCCATAGGAGGAATGATTGATACCATACCCATGGCCCTTGCAGGAGAGCATCCGGCCCAGTATTTAGAGGCTTTGGGGGAAAAGCTGGTCCATGTCCATTTCATTGACGGAGAGCCCAGGGGGCATTTGGCCTGGGGAGATGGAGTGCTTGATATGGAACAGTATTTAACAGAGTTTGATGACTTAGGATACCAGGGGTATTTGTCTCTGGAAATTACAGACGGAAGATATTTTATGAATCCCACCAAATCTGTGGAGCAGAGCATCCACCGTTTGTATTCTGTATTATAGAACATGTTACATCGTGGCTGCTGCACTGACTGGTGCGGCAGCTTTTTTCATCCGGAACTATGGAGTATATTTTATATAAAAATAATAAAATATATTAATACAAGACTTGATTAATTGTGGCAAATGTGATATAACAATATAGAACAATATAAAATAACAATATATATAAACACGGGGGAACTTATGATCAAAGTATTAGGGATTGGAGATAATGTATGTGATAAATATCTTCATACGAAAACAATTTATCCAGGTGGAAATGCCTTGAACATTGCAGTTTTCGGAAAATTATTCGGCACCCAGGCAGCATATCTGGGAACCTTCGGCGACGATGAAGTGGGACAGCACGTATATTCTGTGGTAAAGGAACTGGAAATTGACATATCCCACTGCAGGATGGAAGAAGGGGAAAACGGCTGTGCCAGAGTTATGCTGATAGATGGAGACCGGGTATTTCTCAAGGGAAACAGGGGAGGCATTTCCAGAATCAAGCCTCCGGTTCTCACGAAAATTGATGAACAGTACATATCAGGTTTTGATTTGATCCATACCAGCATTCACAGCTTTATGGAACAGGAGCTTCCGAAAATCAGACAAGCCGCCGGCTTTGTTTCCATGGACTTTTCCGACCGGTACGACGAGGCATATTTGAAACTATGCTGTCCCCATATTGACTGCGCTGAGATTTCCTGCGGCGATATGGAAGAGGGAGAAATTCAAAAGACCATGAATCAAATGATGGAATTTGGCTGCAGGCATATGGTAATCGCCACAAGAGGCTCCAAGGGGGCCATTGTAATGGCGGACGGAAAGATATATGAACAATCTCCCTGTCTGGTTAAGGCCAGAGATACCATGGGGGCGGGAGATTCCTTCATCGCCTGTTTTCTCATTCACTATCTGGAAGGAATGAAATCAGCCGTTGATTTCAGTTCCCAGTCAGGCAGCAGAGGAATCGTTACAGCAGAGGAATTTAAGGATATGTTAATTCGAATCAGTCTTTACCGTGCAGCGGTATTTTCATCTAAACAGTGCCAGCGGGATGGGTCCTTTGGATTTGGAAAAGAAATCGAACTGACGGAGGAAGATTTGAGGGTGATGAATATGTAAAATATGTAACGGGTCCGGCAAAAGCAGGGCCTGGGGAAAGGAGATTATTATGAAAAGAGGAGTATTAAAAAGGGTATTATGTGGGGGACTGGCCGCAGCAATGGTATTCTCTATGGCAGCATGCGGAGGAGGGACAGGAACCACGGCTGTCAATTCAACCGAAGAAAAAACCACTGAGGCAAAGGCCTCCGGGGAGCAGAAAGTGATTAAGTTCATGCACCGTTTTCCCGATGAACCTTATAACAGCTTTATTGAGTCCAAGCTTCATGAATACGAGGCCATGCATCCGGAAATCAAGTTTGAAATTACCAGCGCACAGAACCAGGAATATAAGGAAAAGATTAAAATAGTAGTAGGGGGAGACGACACTCCTGATATTTTCTTTAGCTGGGTGGGAGATTTTACGGAACGGTTTATCCGGGAAGACCTGATTCTGGATTTGACTCCTTATATGGAGGCTGATCAGGAGTGGAAGGATTCCTTAATTGAGTCTCAGATCGAACAGTACATAAATAAAGACGGAATGCTTTACGGAATTCCTTTCCGTCTTGACTGCAAGCTGTTTTTCTATAACAGCAAGATCTTCGAAGAAAACAATATCCAAGTGCCGAAGACCTGGGATGAGTTTATGGCTGCCTGCGAAACACTGAAAGCAGCAGGAATCACCCCTATCGCATACGGCAATCAGGAGCCCTGGTCAGCTTCCCACTACATCGGAACCTTGAACCAGATATTTGTTCCCGATGACGTGAGAGCCAAGGACTATGATCCTGCCAGCGGTGAGTTTACTGATCCGGGCTATGTGGAAGCATTGGAGCATTATCAGTCCCTTCTTCCTTATATGACGGAAAATCCAAACGGAGTGAAGCCGGATATGGGAAGAACTAATTTTGTTATGGAAATGGCGGCTATGTATTATGCCGAGCTGATTGAAATTCCATATATCAAGCAGGATAATCCGGATATGAATTTTGGTATGTTTAACTTCCCCAAGGTGGAAGGTGCAAAAGGAAACCAGGATATTCTTACAGGCGTTCCGGAAGGCTTTGTAGTATCCTCCAAGACCCAGTATCCTGACGAGTGCGTGGAGTTTTTAAAGTGGTTCCTTGGCAAAGAAGTGGGAACTCAGCAGTGCCAGGAAATCGGCTGGTTCAACGCTGCAAAGGGAACGACAGAAGGTCTGACAGACACCGCATTGCTGGACGGATATCAGGCGGTTATGGATGCAAAGGCCATGAGTGCATGGCTGGATAACGCCCTGTATTCAACGGTTTGTGACGAATATCTGACAACCGTATCCGATTTAACAAACGGCGACATCACGCCGGAAGAGGCGATGGCAAAGATCCAGGTAAAAGCAAAAGAAGCACAGACGCTTGTCGGTACCGGAAAGTAAAAGGATACAGCCAGAGTGGCGGTTTTGCAGGCAGGCTTTTGATTTTTAAAAGCCTGCCTATATTTGAAGAAAGATGGTGAAGATATGAGAACAAAGAAACGTACACCGTATTTGTATATGCTGCCAGGAGTCTTGCTGGTTCTGTTTTTCGTTTATATTCCGGTTTTGATGAACATTGTATACAGTTTGTTCAGGCTGTCCTCTTATTCCGCCGGGCAGACATTTGTGGGGCTGAACAATTATAAAAGGTTTTTTGCGGATCAGGTTTTTCCCATTATGCTTAAGAATAATATAGCCTACTGCCTGATTTCCCTGCTGGTTCAGGTGGGCTTTGGAACCATACTGGCTCTGATCTTGGAAAGCAATGCAATCGGAGGCAGGGCAAAGAACTTTTTCCGGAATGTTTATTATATTCCGGCCCTGATTTCCTTAACTGCCGTGGGCCTGATGTTCACATTTATCTATGAGCCCAATATAGGCTTTATCAACAACTTATTAAAGGCGGTCAACCTTCCTGCAAGGGGCTGGCTTGGGGATTCCAAGCTGGCGATTTACTGTATCATAGCCATGAGCCAATGGCAGTTTACGGGATACATCACCCTTCTCATGGTGGTGGCCTTCCAGAACGTGCCCCAGGAATACATAGAGGCTGCCTCCATTGACGGCGCAGGCCCTTTTAAACGGGCAATCAGCATTATGATTCCCCAGGCCAAGGAACAGCTTCTCGTCTGTACCATTATCACCATCATCGGCGCATTTAAGCTTTATACGGAGGTATATGCCACCACCAGCGGCGGGCCGGGAAACAGCTCTCAGGTGCTGGGCCTGTTTTTATACCAGCAGGCATTTTTGCACGATGATTTGGGAATGGCGGCAGTGACAGGTGTTTTTATTTTCGTCATAACCGTGACCCTTTCGGTCATTCAGATCAAGTTAACCAATTCCGGTAAAGATTAGGAGGTGGACTATGAAAAAGACTGTTACAAAGGTGGTCTTAAACCTGCTGTGCATTGTCATGTGCATCATAATCGTTGCCCCTCTTGGGTGGATTATCTTAAACTCCCTGAAAACAAACCAGGAACTGTTTAAAAATTCCCTGGCTCTGCCGGGAATCTGGAAGTTTGATAATTACATCAAAGCCTGGAAAATGGGACTTTACCGGTATTTTGGAAACTCCCTTTTAGTCAGCAGCATATCGCTCATAGGGATTCTCTCTGTCTCCTCGTTTCTGGCCTATGGGCTGACCCGGTTCAGGGCCAGGGGGAGCAGTATTATCTTTATTATAGTGTTGGGAGGAATGGCCCTTTCGGAGCAGATCGCTCTGGTGCCCTTGTATAAGATTCTCAAGGCATTGAAGATTTACAATACATATGCTGCGGTAATTCTTCCATATATTGCATTCCGTATCCCTTTTACTGTTTTTCTCATGAGGGCGTATTTTATATCCATTCCCGTGGAGCTGGAGGAAGCTGCCGTAGTGGATGGGTACAACAGCCTTCAGATTTTCGCCAAAATCATTATGCCCATCAGCAAGCCTATATTCGCTTCCTGTGCCATTGTAAACCTCAACTTCGTATGGAATGAATTCCTGTTTGCCAATGTGTTTTTAAATAACAAAAAGATTCAGACCATTCCCATCGGCCTGATGACATTTAAAGGGGATTTGAAGATTGACTATACAACTACCCTGGCAGGGCTTGTCATCGCCTCGCTGCCATTGATCATTTTATTCATCTGCATGTCCAGGCAGTTTGTAAGGGGACTTACCAGCGGAGCGGTCAAGGGGTGACCGGGGAATTGCGCTTTTATATGAATTATGATAAACTGTCAGAAACAGGAGGTAGCTGCATTGTGGATGACAGAAAAGAAGCGTGGAAAACATTTTCAAGAATCGGAGGCGGGTATGCAATATTTTTGCTTGTGACATTTACCCTTCAGGTTCAGATGAGTATATTGACAGCAGTGCTGTTTCGTTTTGGGATAGATATAACCTTTAAGGACTGGTATGTGCCGGCCTCTTCCCTGGCTGTTTACTGCCTGGGCGGAGGGCTCACCTACCTGGTTGTAAGGGATATGCCGATTTTTAAGGGCCGGGAAGAAAAGGCCGGAGTTAAAATGCTGACAGCCGGTTTTTTCGTCTGTATCAGCGCATTATTTTTCGGAAATCTGATCAGTCTGGGGCTGATGAGTATGGTTTCTGCCATTTCAGGCAAACCTATGGTCAATCCCCTTTCAGAGGTTCTGGAAAATTTAAGCGGCTGGTCCATCCTTATCACCATGGTGGTCATGGCCCCGGTGTTTGAGGAAATTCTTTACCGGAAGGTGCTCATCGGCAGAATCCGCCAGTATGGGGATAAGGCAGCTATTCTGTTGTCCAGCTTTGTCTTCGGGCTGAGCCACGGCAACTTTTACCAGTTCTTTTATGCCTTTGGAATCGGGCTGGTTTTCGGGTATATTTATATCAGGACGGGAAAGCTTCGCTATACTATTGTGTTTCATATGGTAATTAATTTTATGGGGTCCTATGTGGCCCTTCATGCGGTAAGTTCTTTATGGCTTTCAGCTCTTTATTCCCTGTTTATCCTGGGAGGGGCGGCGGTGGGAACGGTTCTGTTTTTTATCATCCGCAAAAAACTTCGCCTGGAGCCTGGAATAAGGGAAATCTGGGGAAGGGGCGGCTTTCGCGTCATGTTTTTAAATCTGGGAATGGTGATATTTTTCCTGACGGCAGCGGCGGCTTTCCTTATTTCGGAGATTTCGTAAAATGCAGTTGACACTTTTCGCCAATTATGTTACATTTGGATTTAGCAAAAATACGTTGAAGAGGAATAGTAAGCGGTCTGAAACATGCAGAGAGCCGGCGGCTGGTGAAAGCCGGTTGGGAAGGATGGCTGAACTCGCCTTTGAGTAGCGTGCTGAAGGAAAGAAGACTTTCTGTGTAGGCATCGCCGGCATCCTGGCCGTTACAGCGGGCGGATATGTTTTTTCGGCATATCCAGCGAGAGCATACACATTGTATGAAATAGAGTGGTACCACGCGGTATATCCTGCGTCTCTATGCTGTCCTATGGTGATGGCTTGAGGCGCTTTTTTATATTATAAGAAGTGCATTCTATGATATAAAAACACGACTTGAGGATCGCACTGCAGTATTTGAAACAGGGGAAATCCCTTTCACAGAAGGAGGAAAATTTTATTATGGCAGCATCATACAATCACAGTGCCATTGAAAAGAAATGGCGTGAGAACTGGGAAAAGAATCCCATTAATGTGGACGACGGAACAAAACCAAAATATTACTGTCTGGACATGTTCCCATATCCGTCAGGAAGCGGTCTTCACGTTGGACACTGGAGAGGCTATGTCATCTCTGATGTCTGGAGCCGGTATCAGATTTTAAAGGGGAATTACGTCATTCACCCTATGGGCTGGGATGCCTTCGGACTTCCGGCAGAAAATTATGCCATTAAGATGGGCGTTCATCCTGCCAAGTCCACAGCAGAAAATGTATCTAACATCAAGCGCCAGATCAATGAAATCGCAGCCATTTATGACTGGGATATGGAAGTCAACACCACAGATCCGGGCTTTTACAAATGGACCCAGTGGATTTTTGTGCAGATGTTTAAAAAGGGCCTGGCTTATGAGAAGGAATTCCCCATCAACTGGTGTCCTTCCTGTAAAACAGGACTGGCAAACGAAGAAGTGGTAAACGGAAGCTGCGAGCGCTGCGGCACTGCGGTTACAAAGAAGAATTTAAGACAGTGGATGCTGAAAATCACAGCTTATGCTGACCGTTTATTAAATGACCTTGATAAGCTGGACTGGCCGGAAAAGGTTAAAAAGATGCAGTCTGAGTGGATTGGAAAATCCTACGGCGCGGAAGTAGACTTTAAGGTAGACGGAAGAGAAGAGGCTATTACCGTTTACACCACAAGACCTGACACCTTGTACGGCGCAACCTTTATGGTTCTGGCACCGGAACACGCCCTTGCAGCAGGACTTGCCACTCCTGAGAATAAGGAAGCAGTTGAAACGTATATTTACGATGCTTCCATGAAATCTAACGTGGACCGCCTTCAGGATAAGGAGAAAACAGGCGTATTTACAGGAAGCTATGCAATCAATCCTTTAAACGGAGCAAAGGTTCCCATCTGGCTTTCTGACTACGTTCTTGCCGATTACGGTACAGGAGCCATCATGTGTGTGCCTGCCCACGATGACAGGGACTTTGAGTTTGCAAAGAAATTCAACATCCCCATTGTCCAGGTTATTTCAAAGGATGGAATAGAAATAGAAGATATGACCGAGGCCTATACCGAGGCCAGCGGAATCATGATAAACTCCGGAGAATGGAATGGCATGGAGTCTTCTGTTTTGAAAAAAGAAGCTCCTGCCATGATCGAGGAGAGAGGCCTTGGAAAGAAGACCGTTAACTTCAAGCTGCGTGACTGGGTATTTTCCAGACAGCGTTACTGGGGTGAGCCTATTCCTATTATCCACTGTCCTCACTGCGGAAATGTTCCCGTTCCAGAGGATCAGCTTCCTCTTACTCTGCCTGAGGTAGAAAGCTACCAGCCAACAGGCACCGGTGAATCTCCTCTGGCAGACATTGAAGAGTGGGTTAACACCACCTGTCCGGTGTGCGGCGCTGCTGCAAAGAGAGAGACCAACACCATGCCTCAGTGGGCCGGCTCCTCCTGGTATTTCCTCCGCTACGTGGACAGCCACAATGACAAGGAGCTGGTATCCAGGGAAAAGGCTGATAAATACCTTCCGGTGGATATGTATATCGGCGGCGTGGAGCATGCGGTGCTTCACCTTCTGTACTCCCGCTTCTATACCAAGTTTTTAAACGACATCGGCGTTGTGGACTTTGACGAGCCGTTTACCAAGCTGTTCAATCAGGGTATGATCACCGGAAAGAACGGAATCAAGATGAGCAAGTCCAAGGGAAATGTGGTTTCTCCTGATGAGCTGGTGCGGGATTACGGCTGTGATTCCCTCCGTATGTATGAGCTTTTCGTAGGACCGCCGGAGCTGGATGCAGAGTGGGATGACAGGGGAATTGAAGGCGTCAGCCGTTTCTTAAGCCGTTTCTGGAATCTGGCGGCAGAGAGCTGCGGAAAGGAAATTGAGCCTGACAAGGAGATGCTCCGCCTGCGCAATAAGCTGATCTTTGATATTGACCAGCGTTTTAACCAGTTTAACTTAAATACGGTTATTTCCGGATTTATGGAGTATAACAACAAGCTGATTGACCTGGCTAAGAGGGCAGGAGGCATTGACAAGGAGACTTTAAAGACCTTTGTGATTCTTCTGGCACCCTTTGCTCCTCATATCGGAGAAGAGTTATGGCAGCAGCTTGGCGGCAGCGGTTCTGTGTTCCATGCCCAGTGGCCGGTATGCGATGAAGAAGCCATGAAGGATGATGAAGTGGAAATCGCAGTCCAGGTAAACGGAAAAACCAGGGCAGTGGTAAAGCTTCCGGCAGATGTGTCAAAGGAAGATGCCATTGAAGCAGGAAAGGCCCTGATCCAGGATAAAATGACCGGAACCATTGTAAAAGAAATATACGTTCCAGGCAGAATTATCAACATTGTATGCAAATAATCAGAAGTAAGTTTCAACAAACATTTACCTAAAAAATTTTTAGATTTAGTAAAAAACCACAGTAATAATAACGTAAAAAGGTGCTTAAATCGGGTGTTTAACCCCGGTTAAGGCACTTTTTTTTGTGCTGAGCTTTGAGGAAATAAGAGCATTTCAGGAAAAAATATGGTAAAAGTGTAAAAAGAAGTTGCGCAAATAAAAAAAAGACTATACAATTTGACAAATATGTTGTATTATATACCTATGTCTTCAAAAGGAGCGTGATGAGTATCGACAAGAGGATCAAAGCATGAAAAATTTTTATATTCAAATCAACATTCTATTAAAGAACAGGAAAGGAAAGAAAAATTATGAGTGCTAAGTCAGTAAAAGGTGCGGATACAGCATTGTTTCAACTGGAAGGAAAACCGAGCTGGGGGGCAGCAACACCGCAGGCATTGCAGCATGTATTAGCCATGCTTGTAGGAAACATCACTCCTCCTATTTTAATTGCCCAGCTGCTTCAGCTTCCTGAGGAAGAGAAAATTCTATTAATGCAGGCTGCTATGGTTATTGGTGGTATTACCACATTGATACAGTTGTTCCCTATTATGGGATTTGGTATGGGTCTTCCCAACGTTATGGGTGTTGCTTTTGCCTACATGCCTATTTTGACTGCTATCGGTATGAGTTACGGTATACGCGCCATCTTCGGTGCCCAGCTTGTAGGAGCTTTTTCTTCTATTTTTATCGGTTTGGCAATGGGCAAGATTCGTAAGTTCTTCCCGCCGATCGTAAGCGGTACGGTAGTTCTCAGTATCGGATTGTCCTTATACGGTACTGCAATCAACTACATGGCAGGCGGAAATGCTAATGCTGATAACTTCGGTGAGCCTAAGTATTGGCTTATCGCCCTGATCACTCTTGCTGTTACTCTTGCATGTAACTTATTTGGAAAGGGATATGTTAAAGTATCCGGTATGCTGATCGGAATTGGTGCAGGCTATATTTTATCTATGGTTTTCGGCGGCATGGTAAAATTCGAAGGTGTTGCAACTGCAAACTGGATTGCATTGCCAAGATTTGTTCACTGGGGACTTGAATTCCATCCTTCAGCAATTCTGGCAATGATCATTATGTACATCGTACAGGCAGTACAGACCATCGGTGATGTTTCTTCTACTGCAATCGGTGCTTTTAACAGAGAAGCTGCTGATAAAGAAATCGGCGGAGCTATCATGGGCCAGGGTATCTGCGGTATGTTAGGCGCTCTTATCGGCGGTCTTCCAACTGACCCATACAGCCAGAACGTAGGTCTTATCGTAACCACTAAGGTTGTTGCAAAGAGAGTGTTCGTAATTGTAGGTGTTATCATGATCGTTGCAGGTCTTTGCCCTAAATTCGGAGCTGTTATGACAACAATTCCTTACCCGGTTCTGGGAGGTGCTACTGTTACAGTATTTGCGGCCATCACCATGTCAGGTATTCAGCTGATCACAGAGCAGCCTATGAATTACCGCAATAAGATGATCGTTGGTATTTCACTGGCTCTTGGTGTAGGTATCACCACTGCATCCAAATCTCTTCAGTTCGCATCACAGGATATTCGGAATATCATCGGAAATTCACCAATCGTTCTGTCTTTCCTGGTATCCTTCTTACTGAACATCATTGTTCCTGCAGATGATACTGCAGAACAGGATTAATATAAGAGAGAAGCGCTGATTCAGAGTTACATAATAAAACAAGGACATTATGGCCCCTTTATTTCAGGTCATAATGTCCTTGTTTTTACTTGTTGCCGCGCTTGGAGAGATTTCTGGAAAGAAGGCGGAGGGTTTCCATCCGCTTCCGTTCGTTTTCACTCATGTTGGCGCTCATGATGGACATGAGAAGGTCTGTTTCTTCGTCATTGAATTGGATGCCCTTTTGGCTGGCCTCTGCATTTAAGCTGAGGAGAGTTGGGAGGAGCTGGTCCTTGGGAACGGATTCCGCCCGTTTTGCAAATTCAGTCAAAAGGGAAATTTTCTGGGGATTCATTTTTTTTAATCTAGGGTCCTGTTTCCAGTTGATATTCATAGGTTTTGATACATCCTTTCTTTACGGATATGTAAACGGGGGAAGGGTGAAGCCTTTTAGCCCATCTGCTGCATGGCAGACATCATAAGCTGCATGGTCTCAAAACGGGACTGCTGTTCCGGGGGCATAAAGTTCTTGATCTGTTCCAGGGACATCCGTCCAAAGGGATTGTTGTTCTGGCGCTGGTGGTTCTGGGGCCTGCTTTGTCCGTCTGACTGGGCCTGGACGGGAATGGTGGAGCCGGGGACCGGATCGGAGAAAGCGCCTGCCATCTTAAAGCCCTGCATGAAATTGATGATGAGATCGATGAGATCTTGTTCCGACGGGCTTCCAAAGGGTTTGATGGTGTTCAGCATGTCAATAGGAAATTCAGACTGTTCTTTCTCTGCAGGGGCGGAGAGTCCCATGGCGGCAACTTCTCCGTCTTCAAATAAGCTGATGGTGCGGCTAAGCTCATTGAATTTGATGAAAAAAGAGAAATAGCGCTGCTGGGGAACACTCATATAGGGCAGGGCGGCCTTCATCATATGAAGGTGGTTGTCACCGATGAGGGCATCCAAGTCATTTACCCGGGGATTTTGTTCATTGTTCATGGCATGACATCCTTACTTTTCTTGTTGACAATATATGCGTCTGCATATATTAGTATTACAGGAGAGTGATTAAGATATGAGAAGCCGATTGATTATAGATGGAAATGCAGTATACGAAATTGACGAGGAATGTATGAAGAGAAAGCAGAATAAAAAGCCGGATATCAGAGGAGGAAATGGCCAGAGTTCCCTTGCAAGACAGGGAGGGAATAAGGGACAGAGCCAGTAAGAGGAAAAAACAACGCCCGGTCCATGAATGGACCGGGCGTTGTTTTATGTTCTGTTTAGCAGCAGAAGTTACCACCACCACCGCCAAAGCCGCCGCCGCCGCAGCAGCACAGAAGAATGATGATCCAAATCCAACTGCCGCCATCATTTCCGCCGCATCCGCTGTTACAGCTGCCGCCGCCAAAGCCACTGCCGCCGCCGCAGAAGCAAAGGATCAAGATCAGCCAGATTAAGTTTCCACCGAATCCGCTGTTGCATCCTCCACTGTCACATCCGCATCCACAGTTAGTTGCTGCAAGATCACTCATATTGGTTCCTCCAATTAAATTGTTTACACTGTAAGTGTATGAATATTGGCTTGCCACTGTTTCCATATTTTTCTAAAATTTTAGAATTCATGTGATTGAACTTATCCAGAAGTTGTGTATAATGAAAGAAAAAGGGAAAAACCGAACCGGTTTTATCTGTAAGGGAGTATAAAAGGAGACAGGAATGGAATTAAATGACAGTACCATTAAAAAAATAAGGGGCCTCATCGTATTTGCCGTGGCAGCGGTGGTGATCGGTTGGAATTACAGCCGGGTGCTTGCTCTTGGTGTGAAGCTGATTGGGTTCATTACCCCTTTTCTTGTGGGAGGAGTTATGGCCTTTATTTTAAATGTTCCTATGAGATGGATTGAAAAAATGCTTCCATTAAAGGAAGACAGCAAGCTGCGCAGGCCTTTAAGCCTGTGCCTGACCCTGCTTCTGGTGATAGGGATTCTGATTTTAGTCACCTTTGTGGTAATGCCTGAGCTTTTTCATACGATTTTAAGCTTGCAGTACAGCATCCCGGCCTTTCTGACAGGGGTCAAGGAGGAGGCGGAGAAGATGTTTGCCTTAAATCCGGAGATCGGAAATTATATCAACAGCATTCAGGTTGACTGGAAATCCTTTCTGGAAAAGGTGGTGGGCTTTCTGACCACAGGCGCAGGGACTGTCTTATCTTCTACCTTTTCTGCCGCCATGTCCATTATCAGCGGTATGACCACCTTTTTAATCGGGCTTGTTTTTGCCATTTATATTTTACTCCAGAAGGAAACCTTATCACGCCAGATTAAGAAGCTGATGGCGGCCTTTCTTCCGGAGGAGGCCACGGTGCGGACCCTGGGGCTTTTAAAGCTGACCAATGACACCTTTTCCAATTTCCTTGCAGGCCAGTGCCTGGAAGCGGTGATCCTTGGAACCATGTTTTTTCTGGCCTTGTCAGTATTCCGCCTTCCCTATGCCCTTCTCATCGGGGTGCTGATCGCATTTACTGCGCTGATCCCCATGTTTGGAGCATTTATCGGTCTGGCGATCGGAGCATTTTTGATGCTGATGGTAAAGCCTTTGGATGCCCTTATATTCCTTATTATATTCCTGGTGCTTCAGCAGATTGAAGGAAATTTGATTTATCCCCATGTGGTGGGAAATTCTGTAGGCCTTCCTTCTATCTGGGTTTTGGTAGCTGTAACCATAGGAGGCAGCGCCCTGGGAATTGTGGGAATGCTGGTATTCATCCCCCTCTGCTCCGTCTTGTATGCGGTGATTCGGGAGGTTGTGAATAAGAGACTGGAGAACAGAAAGAAGCAGAAGAGACAAAAGATTGTCAAACAGCCGTAAATACAAAGGACATTCTGAATCAGCAGCCTGATTTCAGAATGTCCTCTTTGCCATTATTCACCCTGATACATGTACTTGATCAAACGTTCCATGTCTTCCGGTTCATGGGCAACCAGCTCCAGCTCATTGATGATGCCGTTGGAGAAAATGGTAGCCATGGAAAGATACTGGCTGAGCTTGGACTTTAAGTTGATGCGGTCCCCTTCGGTGGAAACCAGTTCAACAGTCCCTTTGCACTGCTCAATGACTTTAAAGAACTTCTCTACATCTGTAATGTTTTGAACCTTCATATCAATGTCCTCCTTTGGGAAAAACGGTAAAAAATGTTATTTTACACTTTTTCATTATATCAAGGTTTGATCTGACCTACAACATCAAAAAGAAAAAGAAAGGGAAACATCATGAAAAGAATTCGGGAATACGGCATTGAGATCGGAAACCTGGCTCCGGGGCCTCTCAACAAAATTACAGACGTGGAGGGTGTTTTGGTGGGACATGAAACCTTGGACACGGAACATCACAAGACAGGAGTGACGGTTATCCTGCCGTGCCGGGACAATCCATTCGTGACAAAGCTGACCGCAGCCGCCTATGTTCACAACGGTTTTGGAAAGAGCCAGGGACTGGTTCAGCTGGAGGAGCTGGGAACCTTAGAAACGCCCATTGCCCTGACCAATACTTTAAATGTAGGGAAGGTTCACGATGCCCTGGTGGATTTGATTCTGGAACAGTGCGCCGGGGAGGGGGTGGAAGTCACTTCTGTAAATCCGGTGGTGGGAGAGTGCAATGACTCTGTTTTAAACCGGATCAAGGACAGGCCTGTTGGGACAGAGGAAGTGAGACGGGCGGTAAAGGCGGCAGAAAAGGATTTTAAAGAAGGAGCCGTAGGAGCGGGCTGCGGCACGGTCTGTTTCGGCTTAAAGGGAGGGATCGGATCTGCCTCCAGACGGTTTGAAATTGGGGGAGAAACTTATACCCTTGGAGCGCTGGTCCAGTCCAATTTCGGAAGTACGGAAGATCTTATGATCAATGGCAGGCCGGTGGGCAAGGAAATTGTCTCCCTTACAGAGCCTGCAGTTCTTGACCGGGGCTCCATTATGGTCATCGTGGCGACAGATCTGCCGGTTTCTGACCGCCAGCTAAAGAGGATTTTAAAACGGGCCGGGGCAGGGCTTTCCAGGACAGGGTCCTTTATGGGTCATGGAAGCGGGGATATTGTCATCGGCTTTACCACGGCAAACCGGATACCGGAAAAAGTGGAAAAAGAACTGCTGACTCTCCGGATTCTTAAAGAAGAAGCTCTGGAAACGGCCTTTCGGGCCGCGGCAGAGGCTACGGAGGAAGCAGTTCTCAATTCTCTTGCCATGGCTAAAACCATGACGGGATATAGGGGGAAGGTGAAGCATTCCCTGACGGACTTATGGCTTTCTAAGCTGCACTGCTAAATTGTCAATCAAAGTTCGCGTGGAAGATCCCGTCTGGGGTGTGGATGTCGATGGCGCTTAAGTTGAACTGGTCTTCAAAAATCTGGATTTTATATTCAAAGAAGGTGTCGTCTGTCTTCTTAGACATAAACACATAAGCACCAGGCTCCTTGTCCTCAATTTCATCGCAGATTTCCTCGTAAATCTCATCCCCTTTGACAGGGCTTTCATAGCCGGCAGCCCGGATTATTTCTTCAATGGCCTGGTAAATCTCTTCCATAAAACAGCACCTCATTTCTCGTTGATTGAATACAGGTACTATTATAAACAATCTTTTCCTCAGCCGCAAGAACTACTTGAATCTTCTTAAAGAGGGTGTATAATAGACAAGAATAAAAAGGAGAGATTTGGACATGAATTTATTAAACAGGCCCAGAAGATTGAGAACCTCAGATTCTTTGAGGAAAATGGTCCGGGAAACCAGAATTTCTAAGGAGTCTTTGATCTATCCTCTGTTTGCAGTAGACGGAGAGGGGATTGTGGAAGAGATCCCATCCATGGAAGGCCAGTACCGCTACAGCGTGGACCGGCTTTCTGTCATTATGGACCGGCTTATGGAGGCCGGTGTGGAAAAGATTCTTTTGTTTGGGATTCCGGCCCATAAAGACGGCTACGGAAGCCAGGCTTATGATGAAAACGGGATTATTCAGCGGGCTGTCCGCTATATCAGGGAATATTACCCGTCTGTATACGTGATTACTGATGTGTGTATGTGCGAGTACACCTCCCACGGCCACTGCGGAATTCTGGATGGGGAGTACGTGGACAATGATAAGACTCTGGAATATTTAAACCGTATCGCCCTGTCCCATGTGAGGGCCGGAGCTCATATGGTGGCCCCTTCAGATATGATGGATGGGCGGATCGGTGCCATGAGGCAGGCCCTTGATGAGGCGGGATTTGAGACAGTACCTGTTATGGCTTATTCAGCCAAGTATGCCTCCGCCTTTTACGGACCTTTCCGGGAGGCAGCCGGATCGGCTCCTGCTTTTGGGGACCGGAAAAGCTATCAGATGGATTACCACAACCGGAAAGAGGCATTAAAGGAAGTGAAGCTGGATATAGAGGAAGGGGCTGATATCGTGATGGTAAAGCCTGCTCTTTCCTATCTGGACATCATCAGGGAGGTGGCTGACCGCCATGACCTTCCGGTGGCTGCATACAGCGTCAGCGGGGAATATGCCATGATAAAGGCAGCAGCAAAAGCCGGCCATATTGATGAAGAGAAAGTTATGTGTGAATCAGCGGTCAGCATATACCGGGCCGGTGCGGACATTCTCATCACCTATTATGCTATGGAGCTTGCCGGCTGCATGGACCAGGGAAAAATAGGCTGATCAAAGCCCTTTCTCCCGGCGGGCATTTTTGATGTCGTCAAGGAGCAGTGAGGTGATGCGCAGACCTCCCCGGCCGCTTCCAATGGAGATATCAGGCTTATTGTCTCCGTGAAAATCGGAACCGCCTGTGGGAAATAAGCCGTATTGGAGGGCCAGCTTCTTCAGCTTTCCGCTTTCGTGCTGGTTGTTGGAGGAGTGGTAGACCTCTAAGCCGTGAAGGCCCAGGGAGGTTAAATGGCAGACCAGTTCTTCCGTTTTCTGATCGCCCAGCCGGTATTGGTATGGATGGGCCAGGACAGGGGAAGCCTTGGAGCCGGTGAGGATTTTCATGGCATATTCCGGGGTGATCTCTTCCTTGGGAGGGCAGTATGGTCCGCCGTAGTTCAGGTATTTCCGAAAGGCCTGATCCATGGTTTTGACGTAGCCCTTTTCCATGAGAAGCCGGGCTATATGGGCTCTGGTTATGACGGCTCCCGGATTTTTTTCCAGAATTTCCTCCAGAGTCAAGTCCATGCCCGCCTCCTGAAACCGGAGCATCATGGTTTCGTTGCGCTTGTCCCGGATGAGCCTTAAGCTCTCGGCTGCTGCGCGAAACTCCTGGTCGTCAGGATTGACGTAAAGCCCCAGAATATGGATTTCCTTTCCCTGGTATACGCAGGAAATCTCAATTCCCGGAATGATCTCAATAGGAAGTCCGGCGGCAGCAGCCTGAGCCTCAGGAATGCCGGAAATGGTGTCGTGGTCGGTCAGGGCCATGGCTGAGAGCCCTTTTTCCACAGCCAGGGCCACCACCTGGGAGGGCGTATAAGTGCCATCTGAAGCATTTGAGTGAACGTGCAGATCGATGAATTTCATAAGAACCTCCTGAAGGGAATTTTTAGTAAAGTCCGCGGACTTATTTATGAAAAGGTTTGATAACAACATAGTAACATATTCTTAACATTTTGTAAAATTCAGCGTAACCAAAGGCGGAGATTTGAAAATTCATAAAATCGTAATGGAATTTTCCACAAAATATGGTATACTAGTCCATGTAATACCACATAATCATGTAAAAAGGTGAAGATAGATGAGTCAAGTGAATGACAGACAAAAAAGCGCAGTAAGAACCTCCTCCCGGACGTCCGGCTCAAGGAGTCAGTCAGGGACAAGCCGCAGACAGGGGCAGTCCTACCGGAGCAGCGGTACGCCGGGCAGAAGAGGAAAAAAGAGAAAAAGAGGCCCTGAATACAATGTTACCAGAGTAGTGAGGATACTTCTTTTCGCTGCGTCCGCCATAGTTCTTGTTATGGCTGCCTCAAAGTACTTAGAGGCAGCAAATGCCAAAGAGGGGTCGGCAGAGACATCAGCAACTCTGGAAACAGAGCTTCAGAAAGAGGTTACGGTAGACGGAATTTCCATTGCGGGAATGTCCAGGGAAGAAGCCTTGGCCGCCATTGAAAAGCAGTATCAGTGGGGGATGAAGGTCACTTACCAGGATGAAGAATACGAACTGAAAAATCTGCTGGACAGTAAGGTGAAAAGCCTGCTGGAGGAGATTTATACAGGGGAGGCAAAGGAAAGCTATACCCTTGATATGACCGGCCTGGAAGACGCCGTTCAGACCGAGGTGCAGGCCATTGCCGCCAAATGGGATGTGGCTCCGAAAAACGGCTCCATATCAGGCTTTGATAAGGCGAGCGGATCATTTGTCTACTCCGGAGAGAAAAACGGAGTTGTCATTGATCAGGACAAGCTGGCCGCTGACATTCAGACCCAGCTCAAGGCGAAGAACTTTACTACGGTGATTGCTGCTTCCGCCAATGAAGTGGCCCCCAAGATCACCGAGGCCCAGGCCAAGGAGATGTATAAGGTTATCGGAACTTATACCACCACCACCACAGCCAACAAGGACCGGAACAAGAACATTGAACTGGCTGCCGATGCTTTAAACGGAATGATTCTCCAGCCGGGAGAGACATTTTCCTTTAATAATGCCACAGGAGAGCGTTCGACGGCAAAGGGCTACCGTCCGGCCGGTGCATATTTAAACGGGGTTCTGGTCGAAGAACCGGGAGGCGGCGTATGTCAGGTTTCTTCTACCCTGTATAATGCAGTGGTATTTGCGGGACTGACTACCACGGAGCGCCATGCTCACAGCTATGAGCCCAGCTATGTGACGCCGGGAGAGGATGCTATGGTAAGCTTTGGCGGTCCTGATATGAAATTTGTCAACAATTCTTCCTGCGCCGTTGCCATAAGGGCCAGCTTTGCGGACAGGAAGCTGAAGATATCCGTTGTGGGAATTCCCATTCTGGAGGAGGGAGTCACCCTTTCCATGTCTTCCACAAAGACAGGGGAACTGGCTGCTCCGGCACCGGTTTATGAAGAGGACCAGACCTTAGAGGCCGGAGTGGAGAAGATAGAGAAGGCTGAAACAAAGGGAAGCCGGTGGGTGACCAATATGGTTACGAAAAAAGATGGAGTTGTGGTAAGCGATGAATTCTTCCATAACAGCACTTACCGCGGAAAGCCTGCCACCATTAAGCGGAATACGTCCGGTGTGGTCATACCGGCTACTGACGGATCAGAGGGCGCTTCTGAAGGCAGCGGAGAAAATCCGGCCACAGTGACTGAGGCTCCGGGACCTGGAAATAACGAAACCACAGGCGGCGTCACGACGGTTCCTAAAGAGACGGAAAATCCGGATCAGGGAACAACTCCTGTACCCCAAGGGCCGGGAGAAGACGGCGGGTCGTCCATCATTCAGCCGAACCCATTTTAGAGGTTTGTAAAGGAAAATTGGACAGGATCGGGCAAATATTGACCCCGATCCTGTTTTTATGCGATTGTTTTTAAAATAATACTTAATTTTCCAGTTTTAATATTTGCTTTTTGTTAAATAATTGTTATAATAATCTAAGGTCACTTTCCCAAAAGGGAATACTAATTGATATATTATTCACATTTGCAGGAGGAAATCAAGAATGGCAAGAAAAATGAAAACCATGGATGGTAACCATGCAGCAGCACATGCGTCTTATGCATTTACTGATGTAGCGGCTATTTATCCGATTACCCCATCCTCACCTATGGCAGAGGCTTCAGATGAGTGGGCAACAGACGGAAGAATCAATATTTTCGGACAGACGGTACAGATTACAGAGATGCAGTCTGAGGCAGGTGCTGCCGGTGCGGTACACGGCTCCTTATCAGCAGGTGCGCTGACTACCACCTATACAGCTTCCCAGGGTCTGTTACTTATGATCCCAAACCTTTATAAGATCGCAGGCGAGCAGCTTCCAGGCGTAATCAACGTATCCGCCCGTGCCATTGCCAGCCATGCTTTGTCTATCTTTGGTGACCATTCCGACGTATATGCATGCCGTCAGACCGGCTGCGCTATGCTTTGCGAATCCAGCGTACAGGAAGTTATGGACTTAACTCCGGTTGCTCATATGGCAGCTTTGGACGGGAAAGTTCCTTTTATCAATTTCTTCGACGGTTTCCGTACATCTCATGAGATCCAGAAGATCGAAACATGGGATTATGAGGATTTAAAAGAGATGGTAAACATGGACGCTGTGGATGCATTCCGCCGCCATGCTTTGAATCCAAACCATCCATGCCAGAGAGGTTCCGCTCAGAACCCTGATATCTTCTTCCAGGCAAGAGAAGCATGTAATCCGTATTACGATGCTCTGCCGGCAGTTGTTCAGAAATATATGGACAAGGTAAACGCAAAGATCGGTACTGACTATAAGCTGTTTAACTATTACGGAGCTGCTGATGCAGATCATGTAATCATTTCTATGGGTTCTGTGAATGAAACCATTGATGAAACCATTGATTATTTAACTGCGGCAGGCAGCAAGGTAGGTGTTGTGAAGGTTCGTCTTTACAGACCATTCTGTGCAGAAGCTCTTATCGATGCAATTCCTGATACAGTTAAGACTATTTCCGTATTGGACAGAACAAAAGAGCCAGGTTCCTTAGGCGAGCCTTTATACCTGGATGTAGTTGCTGCCCTCAGAGGAACCAAGTTTGATCAGGTGAAGATTTTAACCGGACGTTACGGCTTAGGATCCAAGGATACCACACCTGCTCAGATCGTAGCAGTTTACAACAACGAGGAGAAATCTCCGTTCACCATCGGTATTGTGGATGATGTAACACACCTTTCCCTTGATGCAGGCGATCCTATCGTTACTACTCCGGAAGGAACCACAAACTGTAAGTTCTGGGGTCTTGGTGCAGACGGTACCGTAGGCGCTAACAAGAACTCCATTAAGATCATCGGTGACAACACAGATATGTACGCTCAGGCTTACTTTGACTATGATTCCAAGAAGTCCGGCGGCATTACCATGTCTCACCTTCGTTTCGGACATGAGCCGATTAAGTCCACTTATCTGATCCGTCGGGCTAACTTTGTGGCTTGCCATAATCCTGCTTATATCCGTAAATACAACATGGTTCAGGAACTGGTTGACGGAGGAGTTTTCCTGCTCAACTGCCCATGGGATGCAGAAAGTCTTGAGAAGCATCTTCCCGGACAGGTTAAGAAGTATATTGCTGATCACAATATCAAATTCTACACCATTGACGGTGTGAAAATCGGTATTGAGACAGGCATGGGTGCTACCCGTATCAACACCATCCTTCAGTCCGCATTCTTTGAGCTGACCGGAATCATTCCTGCTGAAAAGGCAAATGAACTGATGAAGGCTGCTGCTCAGGCAACCTACGGACGTAAGGGTGAAGAAATTGTTAAGAAGAACTGGGCTGCTATCGATGCAGGCGCAAAGAACATCGTTAAGATTGAAGTTCCGGAAAGCTGGAAGAACTGCGAAGACGAAGGTCTGGATTATATGCTTGTAGGTGAAGGAAGAGGCGATGTAGTAAACTTTGTCAATAACATTCAGACAAAGGTAAGCGCTCAGCAGGGTGATACACTTCCTGTATCCGCATTCAGCGATTATGTTGACGGTTCCACACCATCCGGCTCCTCTGCATACGAGAAGCGCGGTATTGCAGTTACCATTCCAGGCTGGAAGCCTGAAAACTGTATTCAGTGTAACTTCTGTTCCTATGTATGTCCGCATGCAGTTATCCGTCCAGTTGCTATGACTGAAGAAGAAGCAGCTGCAAAACCGGAAGGAATGCAGACACTCGCTATGACAGGTATGCCAGGATATCAGTTCAGCATCACTGTATCAGGCTTTGACTGTACAGGCTGCGGTTCCTGTGCCAATGTTTGCCCTGGAAAGAAGGGCGAAAAGGCTCTTGTTATGGTTGATATGGAAGCTAACGTTGCTGCAAAGCAGAAGGAATTTGACTTCGGTCAGACTGTACCGATCAAGCAGGATGTTATTGAAAAATTTAAAGAGTCAAGCGTTAAGGGAAGCCAGTTCAAGAAGCCGCTTCTTGAGTTCTCAGGCGCATGTGCAGGCTGCGGCGAGACTCCTTACGCAAAGCTGGTTACCCAGTTATTCGGCGACAGAATGTATATTGCAAATGCTACAGGCTGTTCCTCCATCTGGGGTAACTCTGCACCATCCACACCTTACACCGTAAATGCAAAGGGACAGGGTCCTGCATGGTCCAACTCTCTGTTTGAGGACAATGCTGAGTTTGGTTACGGTATGCTTCTGGCTCAGACTTCTTTAAGAAACGGCTTAAAGGCTAAGATTGAGGAAGTTATGAACTCTGATCAGGCATCTGAGGAAGTAAAGGCTGCCTGCAAAGAGTATTTAGATACCTTTAGCATTGGCGCAACAAACGGTTCTGCAACAGACAAGCTGGTTGCAGCATTGGAAGGTGCTGACTGCGATACCTGCAAGGCTATTGCAAAAGACAAGGATTTCTTAGCTAAGAAATCTCAGTGGATCTTCGGCGGCGACGGCTGGGCATATGATATCGGCTTCGGCGGTCTTGACCACGTTCTTGCAAGCGGCAGAGATATTAACGTAATGGTATTTGATACAGAGATTTACTCCAATACCGGCGGACAGTCTTCCAAGGCTACCAATACAGGCGCTGTTGCACAGTTTGCTGCAGGCGGTAAGGATACCAAGAAGAAGGATCTGGCAGCAATTGCTATGAGCTATGGTTATGTATATGTGGCTCAGGTAGCTATGGGTGCTGATTATGCACAGACTGTTAAGGCTATTGCTGAGGCAGAGGCTTATCCAGGACCATCTTTGGTTATTGCTTATGCTCCATGTATCAGCCATGGTATCAAGAAGGGTATGTCCAAGGCTCAGACAGAAGAGAAACTGGCTGTTGAGTGCGGTTACTGGAACAACTTCCGCTTCAATCCTGAAGCTGAGAAGAAGTTCTCCTTAGACAGCAAGGTTCCTAATCTGGAAAATTATGAGGAATTCTTAAAGGGTGAGGTTCGTTACTCTTCCCTGGCTATGAAGAATCCGGAGAGAGCTGCTGAATTGTTCGCTCAGAACAAGAAGTATGCTAAGGAAAAATTTGACCACCTTCAGAAGCTGGTTACTTTATACGGCAACGACTAATTGATATTTGTGTAATCATTACAGCTCCGGATGAAACCATCCGGGGCTGTTTTAAGGTTATAAAAGGCGGGCAGCAAAAAACGCATCTCTGACAGGAAAAATATCTGTCAGGGATGCGTTTTTTAAAGTGAAAGGAACGGTTTTTACAGCAAGTTGTACCCATATTGGTATGAAACAACTGCACCTGTAATGAAAAGATTAAAAAAACCGTATCCGAAAAGGATGCCTGTAAAAAATCTTCTGAAATTCGTGCTTTCATATTTAGTAAGTAATTGGATGCCTCCGTCTAATGTCATTGGTACGAGAAAGCCTGCGGCATATAAGACTGGAAGACGGTAAATTACATATGTAACGCTTAATATAATCATTCCTGCTAATTCGCCGGTGCATCTTGCACAGATGGGAAATTGTTTTCCATGAAAGAAAAAGGAACGGTCCGCTCTGCAATGGCAGCCGAATACAATAGGAAGTGACCGGTAGAGAAAACTCATCATACTCCGTATAAAGAGGCACCGATTCCTAAGGCAAACATTAACACATAAAATACAATGCCAAGTCCCACAGCAACCAAAGCACCGATTCCGGCGGCTTTTGCTGATTTAGGTTTTGTATCTTTCCATATTAAAAATAAAATCAAACCGGCTAATGGAATGCAGCAGCCTAAAAGGCTCCAGCCAATACCACCGGAATCTACTGCCTGGGAAACTCCACAGTGGGGGCAGATGACTGCTTTGTCATCAATTTGTTGTCCACAATTTTTACAATTCATACTTTTGTCCTCCTGTATATACATTAAAATAACATAACTTAGAAATTAAATAATTAACTTCTAAATACTTTTGTAGTATGACATATTTAGAAATAAAAGTCCATAGATATTGCAAAAAAAGGAAATTTTGTAATTTACTGGAAAAAAATTAGAAAGATTCATGTGATTTTATATTTTATGAATAAATGATAATTTTATATTTTTTATAAAACTGCATAGTATATGGTGAAAATGTTTAAATTTTTAAAAGAACAGCAGTATTTAAAACAAGACAGGCACTGGGCGTTTATGTTGGAATAAACTTATAATATAATCATCATAAAGAGGAATTGTATGGACGGGTTGTCTTGTATGCAAAATAATCTGGAAACCGATGGAGATTCCAGGGTTTCCATTATTACCGTATCCCCTCAGGAGGTCATTCCCTGTTATTACTGTACCTCCAATCAAATCGGCCTTGTCCGGTTTCTCAATGCATCTGTGGGATATCATTCATTTTTTATTTCTGTCGGTGGCCAGTTGGCTGTAAGCGGGCTGGAGGCCGGATGGCTCAGCGACTATGGCCGTGTTTCTGCAGGGCTGCAAATGGTGTCCATATCTGACGAAACAGGCTACGTCTATCTGGAGAAACAGATTTGTGTACCAATGGACGGGGCCGTTACCATTGCCTTTATCAATACGGATTTTGGCCTGGATCTGGTGGAAATAAGGGACATATTCTGTAACGGAGGCATTCATACGGGATGTTTTCGGGTGTGTAATTTATCCATAACCAACCGAAGAATCAATGTTTCTTTAAATTCCGGTCTTACCTTCCGGGCAGTGGGTTACAGGGAGCTGACCAGATTTGAATATCTTCTGACCGGTTATTACATGATTTCTGTTTACAGCAGCCATGTTTACTCCATGAATATCATTTTGAATTCCAATCTATATATAAGGGGAAACACCTCTTATACCCTGTATGTTTTTAACGGGAGCAGTGTCCAGGATGATCTTCGTGTTTTAATCGTGGAGGACAGGAGAAATTAGAATTAAAGCCTCTGGTTGACAGACCAGAGGTTTTCTGATATAGTAACTGTACTAAGTGTGTTAATACAATTATAGGAGGAGAAATATGATACTGCTTGATTACAAAGACCGCAGACCAATTTACGAGCAGGTTATAGAAAAGATGAAGGATCTTATTCTGTGCGGTGTATTGGAACAGGATGTACAGCTTCCTTCGGTCCGGACTCTGGCTACAGATCTCTCCATTAATCCAAATACCATACAGCGGGCTTACGCAGAGCTGGAGAGGCGGGGATTTATTTATTCGGTTAAGGGAAGAGGAAGCTTTGTGGCTGATGCCGGTTCCCTCCGGGCCTTAAAATGCAGTGAACTAAAAAGAGAGCTGAGAAGCTGGATTGAAGAAGCTAAAAGGGCGGGGCTGACGGAAGATAAGGCCCATACATGGGTGGCAGAAGAATGGGTCAGCCCGGAAAATCCGACAGGGGAGGAGAGACTATGATAAAGGCAGAAAATCTGACGAAAAATTTTGATGATATTGTGGCAGTAGACCATGTGAATGCGGAAATCAGGGATGGAAGCGTGTTTGGCCTCATTGGAACCAACGGAGCAGGCAAGAGCACGTTTTTGAGAATGATCAGCGGTATTTTAAAGCCGGATGAGGGAAGTGTTGTGATAGACGGGGAACAGATATTTGAAAATATCAAGGTAAAGAGCCGTTTCTTCTACATTTCCGATGACCAGTATTACTTTAATAATGCTTCGCCTCTGGATATGATGGAATTTTACAGCAGGGTGTATCCGGCATTTGACAAGGAACGCTTTCAAAAGCTTTTAAAAAGCTTTGGGCTGGAAGGGAGAAGGAAGATTCACACTTTTTCAAAGGGTATGAAAAAGCAGCTCTCTGTCCTGTGCGGCATTTGCGCCAATACGGATTATCTGTTCTGTGATGAGACCTTTGACGGCCTTGACCCTGTGATGCGCCAGGCGGTGAAAAGCATATTTGCCAATGACATGGCGGAGCGGAATTTAACCCCCATCATTGCCTCCCACAACTTAAGGGAGCTGGAGGATATCTGTGATCATGTAGGCCTTCTTCACAGGGGCGGAATCCTGCTTTCCAGGGATTTGGATGATATGAAGCTTAACATCCACAAGATCCAGTGTGTTTTAAAGGAAGGCATGAGTGCGGAGGATATGGGGCTTTTGCAGCGGATTAAGACAGAAGAGAGGGGAAGACTCTATACGATAACGGTGAGGGGTACCAGGAACGAGGTGGAACAGATCATGGAATCCTATGAACCGGTATTTTACGAGATTATTCCATTATCCTTGGAGGAAATATTTATCAGTGAGACGGAGGTGGCAGGATATGACATCAAAAAGCTTATATTTTAATCTGTTCCGGGAGGATGGGAAACGGCGCCATTGGTCCATTGCATTGTCCTTTCTGCTGTTTTTCTTCACTTTTCCGGTGAGAGTTGCACTGCTTCTCAGCAATGAATCAAAGGGAGAGATGGATTATAAGTACATGGTATCCACTTTAAATGAGTGGCTGGGATTTCAAAATGGGCTGGTGGCAGGCTTTCTCATACTTATGTCGCTGATTATGGGAGTGAGCTGCTTTTCTTACTTACACTCCAGGCAGAAGGTGGATTTTTACCATGGGATTCCGGTCAGCAGGAAGCATTTGTTCTGGATCAGCTATTTTCAGGGAATCTGGATTCCTGGGGCGGTGTATGGCTTAAACTTGTTAGTTACCATAGGGATTGCCGGTGTAAGCGGTGTCCCACTTATGGAAATATCAGGGACTGCTTTCACAGGATTTGCGCTTTTTATCCTCCATTATGCCATGATGTATTCCCTCACTGTAACCTCCATGGTTCTGACGGGAAATGTAGTGGTGGGAATACTGGGCAATCTGGTGCTCAACTTTTATTCATCCTGCGTGATACTGATTTTGGAATTGTGCTTTGACACGTTTTTCCGCACCAGCTACGGCGGAGGCGGGTATTTCCTGTCTAAATGGATGGATAAGACCTCTCCCTTTGTTCTGTTTGTAACCAATGTGGGCCGGCTGTATCCGGGTAATCCCAAAGGGGGCCAGGAGATCAGGATTTTTGCTGTTTTTGCTGTGACTGTGGCTCTGGCACTGTTTTCCTTCTGGCTTTATAAAAAGAGAGGGCTGGAGGCAGCAGGAAAGGCCATGGCATTTAAGATCAGTATGCCGATTATCCGGATTCCCATTGTAATCTTATCAGCTTTAAGCGGAAGTGTATTCTTCTGGAGCCTTCATTCCAGCGCAGGCTGGTCCTTGTTCGGACTGCTTTGCGGAACGGTGGTATCACACGGAGTTATTGAAATTATTTACCATTTTGATTTTAGAAAGCTGTTTTCCCATTGGAAGCAAATGGTGGTTTCCGCCCTTTTGGCAGCAGTGGTATTTTGCGGCTTTCGCTATGATCTGTTTGGATATGACAGGTACATCCCGGCTGAGAATGCCATTGAATCGGTTGCTGTTGATGTCAATAACGCTTTCTACTGGGTTGACTATGGAAATCCCAGAAAGGATGCCATGGGAGAGTATTACTGGGATTATGTGAATTCCGGACAGTACATCTTAGACAATATGAAGCTGCAGGACAGAGAGGCAGTCATGTCTCTGGTAAAAAAGGCAGTGGCAAGAAACCAGGAATTAAACCATGGAAATGATGCTTCCTACACACGGAATACAGACGGAAGAGAATATCAGTTTTCCGTAAAATATATTTTAAAGAACGGAAAGAGCGTTTACCGCTCCTACTGGCTGCCCCAGATAGAGGCGGAACAGGAGATCATTGATATTTTTGATAATCCTGACTTCATTCAGACCGTTTATCCCATCCTTTCCCAGACAAAGGAGGACACTGCATGGGTGAGACTGAGCCGGTCAGGGCAGACCAACATCGTCAGCCGGGACAGAAACGGGACGGATAAAGCCATGACCGAACAGCTGCTTCTTGCATATCAGGAGGAACTGAGGAATCTGGATGCAGAGACCATGAAACGGGAAAATCCCATAGCCACCATTCAGTTTATGACAAAGCTTCAGGCAGAAGCAGAGGCTAAGAGGGAAGAACTGCAGAGTTCATGGAAATACAGTGAAGTCGCTTCAAGGGGCTACTATCCTGTCTATCCTTCTTTCCAAAAGACCCTGGGCCTGTTAAGGGAATGCGGAATTAATACGGACGTTTGGACGGACTGGAGCGATATAAGACAGATCAGCATTGATGGGGTACAATATACCTCCGATAGCTATCGTTACGGCCAGAGAGGCTTTGAGATCATCTCCATTACAGACCAGGAGGAGATCAGCCGGATTATGTCCCAGGCCATTGTGGAGGAGTATTCCTCTATGAATCCTTTCTGGGAGCGGCGGGAAGAGGATTTAGCTCTCTTCGGAGTGATTACCGGTTCCGGAGGAAGCGGCCAGGAGGTCCGCTACAGCGTCCCTCTGAACGCATTGTCTGAGGATGTGAAAGCGGAGATGGAGAAGAGAAAAAACGAAGGGTAAGCAGTCTTTCATTGACTTTTTCCTCTGATGAAGTTAAAATGATAGGAGCATAAGTCAAAGGAGGAATCACGGATGGCATTTTTTGAAGGGCTGGGTAAGACACTTAGTGATACCGGCAAAGAGGTTGCAACAAAGGCAAAGGCGCTGACGGAAACCATACAGCTAAAGACTCAGATCAGCGGGGAGAAAACCAAGCTGGAAGAAGCTTATGCAGTGATTGGCAAGCTGTTTTATGAAAGCAACAAGGAGCCGGAGGAAGAATATAAGAAGGCTTATGAAGCGGTCAGGGCCTGCCGGGAGAGAATTGCCGCTCTGGAGATTGAACTGACCCAAAGTGAAGGAACCCGTCTCTGCGCGGAATGCGGAGCAAAGGTTACCAAGGATTCCATTTACTGCGGAAAGTGCGGTGCGCCTGTAAAGGAAGCTGCTGCTGCCCAGGAAGAGGAAGAAGCAGAGGCAGAGCAGGCTGTTTTTACAGAGGAAGAGACTACAGCATCAGGAATTAATGCGGTGAGTGAAGACGTATTTGAATCTACAGAAGAATAAGATATTGATAGAAAGGCCGGCTTGTTAAAAAGCCGGTCTTTCAGACCCAAAGGAGCGTATCATGGATTCATATATCAAATGGCTGGGAAGGATATTTCTCCTTTCTTTCCTGATGAATATTTTTATTGAGCTTGCTTCCAGGAAGTCTTTGATCAGCCTGGGCTTGTATATATGGGGCAGTCCCCTGGTTTTTCTGCTGAATATGATGATCATTCTGCTGACCTTTACGGTGGTGTTTGTCACCAGGCGCAGGATTTTTTCCTGTATTGCGGTTTCTTCCATGTGGATTTTTATGGGAATCGTAAACGGCATTCTGCTGATTTTCAGGACAACCCCTTTTACAGCGGCAGACTTGCGGCTGGTGAAATATGCGGTCAGCATGGCTACCCTTTATTTTACCTGGATGCAGATTATATCCCTGGGGGCGGCCATTGCCGGCTGTGGGGTCCTTCTGGTCATCTTGTGGCGCAGGGCTCCGGTGACAAGGGAAAAGGTGCGCTACAGGGCCGGAGCAGGGCTGATTGCGGTCAGTGCGGTCCTTGTGCTGGGAATAACCGATGGAGCCATGAAAACAGGGCTGGTGGCAGTGCATTTCGGAAATATTGGGGATGCCTTCCGGACTTATGGGTTTCCTTACTGCTTTTCCAATTCCCTTTTTAATACAGGCATATCCAAGCCGGAGGGGTATGGAAGCGAGACCATGGAAGTCATCCGGGAAGAGGAGCTGATCCCTGAAAATACCTATGCTTTATCCGAGGACACAAAGCCTAATGTGATCATGATTCAGCTGGAATCCTTTTTCGATCCATCCCTTTGGGAAAATAATCCGGTTGATTATGACCCTATCCCTTTTTTTCACTTACTGCAAAAGAACTATCCGGGAGGATATATAAGTGTGCCTTCTGTAGGAGCGGGAACAGCAAACACGGAATTTGAGTCTATTACAGGAATGAATCTGGACTTTTTCGGTCCCGGTGAGTATCCTTATAAGACAGTGCTGAAAAAGACTTCCTGTGAAAGCGTTGCCTTTGATTTAAAGAATATCGGATATAAGGCCCACGCCATTCACAACAATGAAGCCACCTTTTATGACCGGAACACGGTGTTTTCCCAGCTTGGCTTTGACACGTTCACCCCCATCGAATATATGAATCATGTGGAGCGCAATCCTACGGGCTGGAGCAAGGACAAGATTCTTACGGGGGAGATCATCAAGGCTTTGGACTCCACCTCAGGCCCTGATTTTATTTACACCATATCGGTCCAGGGACATGGAAAATATCCTGATTTTGAATATTACTGCCAGCAGATCGGGGAAATGGACCAGTTTATCCGTTCTCTTGTGAACACTCTCAGGACCAGGGAAGAGCCTATTGTGCTGGTGATGTACGGAGACCATTTGCCGGGCTTTGAATGGTCCCAGGATGAAATGAAGAACAATTCCCTGTTCCAGACGGAATACGTGGTCTGGAACAATATAAATCTTCCCCTGGAAAAAAAGGATGTGGAAGCTTATCAGATTGCCGCCCATGTGCTGGATATGGCGGGCATTCACGAGGGCACCATGATGCGGTTCCACCAGAAGTATTTCCATGGCCCTAATGAGGGGAAGGATAAATACCTGGAAGATATGAAAAGTCTGGAATACGACATTTTATACGGCGGGCGTCAGGTGTATGGAGGGGAAAGCCCCTATGAGGCGACGGATTTGAAAATGGGAATTGACCATATTACCATTGACCAGGTGGTATATAATGATTCCAATTTGCTGGTTTACGGGGAGAATTTCACTCCTTATTCAAAGATCTGCCTTGACGGAAAGGCGCTGGAGACTATCTTTGTCTGGCCGGAACTGATCATAGCCAAGGAGGTTCCGGAAAAAAAGGTGCTGGATAGGTCGATTTCCGTATGGCAGATTGGGAGAGACAAGATTCCCCTTGGAGAAAGCGAAGGGTATTTTATGAAAAAGCCGGGGTGAGGGCTGAAAAAAGGAGAAGGCATATGTATGGCGCGCCTTCTCTTTTTTGTATGCTGATGTATGTTTTTATATGGTAATCAGCTCATACTCGGAATTGCCAAGACCGATTTTGACCGAATGCTCGATGGAGGACATCCAGTTGGTATCCGGATGAGTGTCCTTAAAGTGGTCATGATGGTGGCTTCCGTGTTTTTCCAATATGCTGCCTGCCATAACAGGCTGTTTGTTTGCGGCGTCCGCACAGGCCACATCAAGGGCTACAGGGTCAAAGGAAGCAAACATGCCCACATCCGGTATGATGGGAATATCATTTTCCGCATGGCAGTCGCAGTAAGGAGAAACATCCATAACAAGGCTGATGTGGAAGTTTGGCCGGTCTTTTAAAATAGCCTGGGTGTATTCTGCGATCTTGTAGTTTAAGACATCATTGGCTTCATCAAAGTCTGATTGTACGGCATCCACCGGACAGACACCGATGCAGCGGCCGCATCCCACGCAGCGGTCATGGTTGATGTAAGCGATTCTTTCCTCGAAGGTAATGGCGCTGTGGGCACAGTTTTTATAGCAGGCACGGCAGCCGATGCAGAGGTTTTCGATTACGTGAGGCTTCCCGGAGTTGTGCATTTCCATTTTTCCTGCTCTGGAGCCGCAGCCCATTCCGATGTTCTTTAAGGCGCCGCCAAAGCCGGTGCTCTCATGGCCTTTAAAATGGTTGAGAGAGATGAAAATATCGGCATCCATGACAGCCCGTCCGATTTTTGCTTCTTTGATGTATTCTCCGTCAATGGGAACCAGAATTTCATCCGTTCCCTTTAAGCCGTCGGCAATGAGAACGTGACAGCCGGTGGAAAATGGGGAAAAACCGTTTTCATAAGCAGTTTCCAAATGGTCCAGGGCATTTTTACGGCTTCCCACATAGAGGGTATTGCAGTCTGTTAAAAATGGCTTTCCTCCCTGTTCTTTTACAAGATCAACCACTACTTTGGCATAGTTGGGGCGGAGGAAGGATAAGTTTCCTAATTCTCCGAAGTGGATTTTAATAGCTGCATATTTGTTCTGAAAGTCGATTTGTTCCAGCATACCTGCAGTTTTTATAAGTCTTTTCAGCTTCTGGGGAAGGTTTTCCTGAAATGTAGTACGAAAGCTTGTGTAGTAAACCTTTGATTTTTCCATGAAGGGGTCTCCTTTTGATAAAATTTATTACTATTTTATTATACTGGAAATAATCAGGAAATTCAAGAAGTCCAGATTTATTTCCGGGAAAGGAGAAGGACGGGCGTCAGGGTGTTGCCAGAAGGAGGGACAGGCTGTATAATGGAGTGGATAATTAAATGAATCATGGGAGGTACAAAGGATGAAACGGAATAGGGGAGTGCTTCGGATTATTTTTGGCAGGACGATGTTTGCTGTCATTTCTCTTGCTGTTCAGGTGATGATTTTAGTTGCCGCTTACCGGTTTTTAAGCCGCTACATGGTGTACGTTTACGGAAGCTTTACTCTTCTCAGTGCGCTTGTGATCATTTATATTCTGAACAAAGAGGAAAATCCCAGCTTTAAACTGGCGTGGATGGTGCCCATTGCGGCAGTTCCTGTATTTGGAACGCTTTTTTATCTGTTTGTGGAATTTCAGATTCTGGGAAAATTAATGGATAAAAAGCTGAGGGCCAATATGGAGCATACGGAGGGCTATTTGGCCCAGAATCCAAAGGTTCTGGAAAATCTGTCAAAGATCAGCAGGCAAAGTGCCAATCTGGCTTTTTACCTTAAAAATTCGGGAAATTACTCTGTTTATGGAAGTACCAATGCAAAGTATTTTTCATTGGGAGAGATCATGTTTGAAGAGATGAAGAAGGAACTGGAAGGGGCGGAGCGGTTCATCTTCATGGAGTATTTTATTGTGGAACGGGGAGAGATGTGGGACGGGATTTTGGAAATTCTGGAGCGTAAGGCAAGAGAAGGGGTGGAGGTCCGGTTTATGTATGACGGAATGTGCTCTCTCAGCCTTCTTCCTTATGATTATCCTAAGGAATTGCAGGAAAGGGGCATAAAGGCAAAGGCATTTTCTCCCATCAGACCCCTCCTTACCACTTATCAGAACAACCGCGACCATAGAAAGATCCTGGTGGTGGATGGGCATACGGCATTTACAGGAGGAATCAATCTGGCGGATGAATACATAAACAGGCGGGTGCGGTTTGGTCACTGGAAGGATACGGGTATCATGCTGAAGGGCGAGGCTGTCACCAGCTTTACCATGATGTTTTTGCAGATGTGGAATATTTCTGAAAAAGAGACAGAGGATTACGGCAGGTATTTAAAGGATCCGGAATATTATTATCCTCTGGAATTGAATATGGATGGATTTGTCATTCCTTATGGGGATAATCCTCTGGATCAGGAAACAGTGGGGAAACAGGTTTATCTGGATGTGATCAATTCTGCCCGGCATTATGTCCACATTATGACCCCTTATCTGGTATTGGACTATGAGATGACCCAGGCCCTCACCTATGCGGCCAAGCGGGGAGTGGAAACTGTCATTATTATGCCCCGTATACCGGATAAGAAGTATGCGTTCTTTCTGGCTATGTCCTATTACGGGGAACTGATCAGGGCAGGAGTGCAGATTTACCAGTATATACCTGGTTTTGTTCATGCTAAGGTCTTTACAAGCGATGATAGCAAGGCAGTGGTGGGAACCGTTAATATGGATTTTAGAAGTCTTTTTCTACACTTTGAATGCGGAGTATATTTATACCGGAATGAGGTTGTCCGGGATGTGGAACGGGATTTTCAGGATACCCTGGCCCAGTGCCGGAGAGTTACTTTGGAAGATTACAAAAACTACCCATGGCAGGAAAGGCTGGCAGGCAGAGCGTTACGGCTGTTTGCGCCGCTTATGTAAATGGGTGGAAGGAAAGAAAATATGCCGGAGGCGGTTGCCTCCGGCATATTTTTTGATCTTTCTTTATGCCTGTAAATGTTGTTTAGTTGGCTTCGATGATGACCATGCTGGCCTGAATAGGAACCTGAGCGTAGTTTACGGTTGATCCTGTTGTATTAAGCAGGGACAAGGTAGCAGGAACTGCTCCGATGGTCAGGAATGCCATTCCGTTTAACTGTCCTGTAACGATAGGTGAGCTTGCTGAAACGTTGCCGCTGGTATTGATTCTTAAAGTAAATTCCACATAAGTGGATGGGCCGGCTCCGTCTGTAGATACCCACCAGTATACATAGTAGTTCTTTTCTGCACTGAGAGTTACAATACCGGTTGCAGGATTGTAATCAATGTTAAGGCTTTGGTCATTTAAAATTGTGTTGAATAAAACGATGCCGTCGTCTGCAACACTTGAAGCTCCTGTGAGCTGTATCTGGACGCCTCTTAACTGTGCGGCAGGTCCCTGAGTTCCTTGTGGTCCCTGAGGTCCGGTAGGCCCGATAGGTCCTTGCGGTCCCTGAGGTCCGGTAGCGCCGGTAGGTCCGGTAGGTCCGATTGGTCCCTGTGGTCCCTGAGCACCGGTAGCACCAGTAGCGCCAGTAGGTCCTTCAGGTCCGGTTGGTCCCTGAGGTCCGACAGGTCCCTGAGCACCGGTAGCGCCTGTAGCTCCGGTAGCGCCGGTAGGTCCGGTAGGTCCGATAGGTCCTTGAGCACCAGTAGCGCCAGTAGCGCCGGTAGCACCGGTAGGTCCGGTAGGTCCTTGCGGTCCCTGAGCGCCAGTAGCACCAGCGGGTCCGGTAGGTCCAGTAGGTCCTTCAGGTCCCTGAGCGCCGGTAGCGCCAGTCGGTCCGGTCGGTCCAATAGGTCCTTGAGCGCCAGTAGCGCCGGTCGGTCCGGTCGGTCCAACAGGTCCCTGAGCACCAGTAGCGCCGGTAGGTCCGGTCGGTCCTTCAGGTCCCTGGGCACCAGTAGCGCCAGTCGGTCCAGTCGGCCCCTGAGGTCCGGCAGGTCCCTGAGCACCAGTAGCGCCGGTAGGTCCGGTCGGTCCCTGAGGTCCGGCAGGTCCCTGAGCGCCGGTAGCGCCAGTCGGTCCAGTTGGTCCAACAGGTCCTTGAGCACCAGTTGCGCCAGCAGGTCCGGTAGGTCCTTCAGGTCCCTGAGCACCAGTTGCGCCGGTAGGTCCAGTCGGTCCCTGAGGTCCGGCAGGTCCCTGAGCGCCAGTAGCGCCAGTAGGTCCAGTAGGTCCTTGTGGTCCGGCAGGTCCCTGAGCGCCAGTAGCACCAGTTGCGCCAGTCGGTCCAGTCGGTCCCTGAGCACCGGTAGCACCAGTAGCGCCGGTCGGTCCGGTCGGTCCCTGAGGTCCGGCAGGTCCCTGAGCACCAGTTGCACCAGTTGCGCCAGTAGGTCCTTGCGGTCCGGCAGGCCCGGTCGGTCCAGTCGGTCCTTGTGGTCCAGCGGGTCCCTGAGCACCAGTTGCGCCGGTAGGTCCGGTTGGTCCTACAGGTCCCTGAGGTCCAGCGGGTCCCTGAGCGCCGGTAGCGCCAGTTGCGCCAGTCGGTCCGGTCGGTCCCTGAGGTCCGGCAGGTCCCTGAGCACCGGTAGCACCAGTCGCGCCAGTAGGTCCAGTCGGTCCCTGAGCGCCGGTAGCGCCAGTTGCGCCAGTCGGTCCGGTCGGTCCCTGAGGTCCGGCAGGTCCCTGAGCGCCGGTAGCACCAGTTGCGCCAGTAGGTCCAGTCGGTCCCTGAGCGCCGGTAGCGCCAGTTGCGCCAGTAGGTCCTGTTGGTCCCTGAGGTCCGGCAGGTCCCTGAGCGCCGGTAGCGCCAGTTGCGCCGGTAGGTCCAGTCGGTCCCTGAGCACCGGTAGCACCAGTTGCGCCAGTAGGTCCGGTAGGTCCAACTGGTCCCTGAGGCCCAATTTCACCGCTAGGTCCGGCTGGCCCAGTTGGTCCCTGAGCACCGGTAGCGCCAGTTGCGCCAGTAGGTCCAATTGGTCCCTGAGCACCGGTAGCGCCAGTTGCGCCGGTTGGCCCAATTGGTCCCTGAGCACCGGTAGCGCCGGTTGCGCCGGTAGGTCCAGTCGGTCCCTGAACGCCCTGAGGTCCAGCAGGTCCTACAGGCCCCTGAGCGCCGGCAGGTCCCTGTGGTCCGGCAGGTCCGGCAGGTCCCTGAGGTCCGGTTGGTCCCTGAGGTCCCATAAATCCTCTAGGTCCCTGAGGTCCGGTTGGTCCTGAGAATCCCCTTGGTCCCTGAGGTCCAGTTGGTCCTACGAATCCTCTAGGCCCCTGAGGACCAGGGCAGCCTCTAGGCCCCTGAGGTCCCGTTGGGCCGCAGCAACCGCAACAGCGGTTATCGTCCCAATTTCTACAATTACTCATTATAGTTCCCTCCTGTCAAGGTTTAATATTGTGATTTTATTATCCGCGTAGTTAGCTGTAGAGCGGAAATCATAATATAAAGGCTTCTTGCAATCCTTTATAGTTTATGATATGTGCTTTATGTCAAGTTTGTTAGAAACTTAATAATCCTGATTGTGCTTAAATCTTCGCAGAAAAAAGCCGCTCCGCTGATTCCAATCAGCAGGGCAGCCTTATGGTAATTTAAGAGCTGCACTTCCGCAGCGTACTCTATCCGCCATGATCAATAGACGCTGCTCTTGATAGCGTCAATCAATGTATTGAGCCCCAGTTCATTACAATCATTGATCAGCCCCATAACAATAAATTTGCCCAGGGATTTTTTTGTTCCTGCCAGATCATTCATATTGAACAGCCGGATGGTTTCTTCAATGAGCTCGGCAATTTCTTTGTTTGCTTCGTTTTTATGAGTGAAGCTTACAAATAATTTCTGAAGTTCCTTGATCACCTGTTCATTTGCTCCTCTTGCCACCACATTCAGTACCTGTATTTCCTCGCTGGCTTCCTTTGGAGGGTCTTCGCTGATGGCCTTTCCGTCACCTGAAAAGCTGATCTGAAGATTTGCGTCCTCTTTGTCTCCTGCAATGCTTTCGCTGATCAGTTCATAAGCCTGAAGGGTAAAGCCGTCATTAGCTGAAAGAAAGGTATAGGTTTTTCCGGAACAGCTCTCAAAATGAATGCCCTTTATATCTTTCTTTTTCTCATGCCGGTAAGCCCAGGAGGCCAGGTATAAGGCAAGAACTGCCAGCATACCAATGATACTAATGAGATTGGGGCCGGATAAGGCTATAAAAAGCAGGAGCAGTGAAAAACGGATCGGAAAACTTTCCTTCGGCCCATTTCCCATCCATACCCGGGAAATGGCGGAGGTTTTTATCATATGATTTTCCCATCTGACGGTATTTCCTTCGATAACCATAGTAGAATCTTTAAATACCATATTCTTTTGACTTGTCATGAGATTCCCCCTTATATAATTTCACTGTTCGTTTTCTATAATAAATGCAGCAAGGACGGGATTTGTAATCATTACAGCGCCCACCGTATCAAATCCCATGACTTCTATGCGTATGCTGTAGTTGCAGCATTCAGAGGCCATTGAGTCTAAGTCCCAGGCTGTTAATGAAAACGTGTTGGTTTCAGTACTTTCTTCATTTCTTATGAAAACGAAGCTAGAGCCAACGGGAAACGGATTGGTCTGATTTTTTTCCTGTTTAAATAACTGGAATTTAAGGTGCAGCCTTGCCCCAGTTATAGCAATGCTGCAGGAAAAGTTAAAATGCATGGAAAAGTTCTTATATTCAGAGGTATCAAGATTGATGGAAGCTACCGTGTAAATGGCATTTTTATCTGTATTTTCCGGCAGAAAAATGCCACCGGAAGAAGAACCTTTCAACATCATCTTGTTTGGAGCAGAAACTACCTCAGGGCTTTCGGGTTCAGGAAGACTTTGTACCATTAGCTTTTGACCGCATTGTACGGGCGGAACAGGGTGGGGGTTCCGATTGAACGTATTGCGATATGGGACATTCCTTGGATAGGGCATACCAAATAAGCAACGATTCATGTCCAAAGCTCCTTAAATGAAAGCTCATAGATAGAGCATTCAGTAAAATTACCAAATACCCTATCTATGAAAGAAGTTAGTTTATGCAGCTATTTGTATCAATGGCTTCAATTAATAGCAGTCTGCGTTATCTACAACGATTGCAGAAAGAGTAGCGTTGTTGATAGAAGTAACACCAACCGTAGCAACACCGGCAACCGTAGCAACTACGCTGTAGGTGCAGCAGTCTTCGTCACAGATATCGCAATCGCAGACGAAGAAGGAGAAGGTATTGCTGTCTGTAACGGCTACAAGCCGGGCAAATGTCCAGATCGGTCCTACTGGAATAGGAACAAGCTGGCCTCTACACTGTTTGAACACCTGGAAGTTAAGGGTGATAACTGCTGCTGTAGTTACAACGTTGCTGGCAAATTCAAATTTAATACATGGGTTCTTTAAGCCTCTTGTATCTACGCTTACAGTTGATAAAGTAAAGGTAGCGCCTGCAACAGTAGCTAATGGGAGAGTTACGGCTCCCTGACTTCCGCATTTTAGCATTGATCTGTTTGGCTTTAGGTATTTCTTCTTGCGCTCGCATGTGCAGCTGCAGTTGCATGTGCAATCCTGCTGACACTCGTCACAATCGCATTCGCACATTCTCATATCTTGATCCATCATGATGTGACCTCCATTTTGCTTAATAAGTTAGGTTGTTTAATTATACCTGCTTGGTATACTATATTATATTAAAGAGAAAAGATTGTGCTACACCCCGAGGGCAATATTACCGTGGTATGGGGGGACGGGATCAGTTTTCATAGATTTTTGCTGTTGATAAAAATAATCAGGAAATTTTGACCATATTGTACTATAATATGATTTAACCGGAAGATAACCAATGAATCAAGCATAACAGAAATGGAGGATACAGAATGTCAACTGCAATTATATGTATTATTTTAGCCGTACTTTGCTTCTTTGGAGTGAGAAGTACTATAAAAAGGACGAAATATGGATGCTGCGGAGGCGGCGGTGAAGAAAAGAAGATTAAGGTAACTGATAAAGATATTTCCCATTACCCCTATTCAAGCATCATAGAAGTGGATGGAATGACCTGCGGAAAGTGCCAAAACAGAGTGGAGAATGCTTTTAACAACCAGGAGGGAGTGTATGCTTCGGTGGATCTGGATAAAAGACAGGCAGTGGTCCGCATGAAAAACCAGATGTCCGAGGACCAGCTGAAAGAGATCGTAAGAAAGGCAGGCTATATGCCGGGAGCCGTAAAATAAATGAAATAGGCATGGATAGAACCGCAGTCTTAATGGGCTGCGGTTCTCTTTATGGGGGGAGGGTTTACCGGAAAAGGGATTGACCGGACCGGGGAAATGCAATAGAATAGAAGGCGAGGTGAAAAAAATGACAGAAGGTGCATTGGTTTTAGAAGGCGGTTCTTTAAGAGGCGTATTTACAGCCGGAGTATTGGACGTATTTATGGAAACGGGAATCAGCCTGTCTTATGTAAATGGTGTGTCAGCCGGTTCCATGGCCGGAATGAGCTATGTCAGCGGCCAGATCGGGCGGACCATTAAAGTTGATTTGGATTATGTCAGAGATAAACGGTTTTTAAGCTTTCGGAACATGGTGAAAAACCGTTCTATTTTTAATTTTGATTTTCTCTTCGGGGAGCTCAGTGAAACCCTGGTCCCCTTTGATTATGATAGTTTTTGGAAATCTCCTCAAAAGTTTGAGGTGGTTGCAACCCGCTGTAAGACGGGAAAACCGGAGTACTTTGAAAAAAGCTCCAGTGATGATTTTATCAATGCGGTAAAGGCTTCCAGCAGCATTCCCATCCTTTCCGGAATGGTCAATGTCAACGGAAAGAAGTATTTAGATGGCGGCTGTTCCATGCCCATTGCCTATGAGAGGGCCATTGATTTAGGATATGAGAAAATCATTTTAATTCTGACCAGGGAAAAGGGGTACCGGAAGCCGCCTCTGGATAAATGGACAAAAAAAGGGTATGAGCGTTATTTTGCTCCTCTGCCTGAGTTTTTAAAGGCTTTGAAAGAAGTTCCGGACCGGTATAACCGGATGCAGGAGGAAATTGACAATCTGGAAGAGGCTGGAAGAATTTATGTAATCCGTCCGGATAAGCATGTGACAGTACAGAGGACAGAACAGGATAAGCGGAAGCTGGAAGCCCTTTATGAGGACGGGAAGCGTCTGGCAGAAGAGAATTTGGAAAAATTAAAGCATTATCTGGAAATTTCAGAGTAAGGGATGCCTTGCGGGAAGGAAAGACGGTATAGTTTATGAGCATTTATGATACATTGAATCCAATGCAGAAGGAAGCGGTACTTCACACCGAAGGCCCGCTTCTTGTGCTGGCAGGGGCCGGGTCGGGAAAGACCAGGGTCCTTACCCACCGCATTGCTTATTTGATAGAAGAAAAAGGGATTAATCCATGGAATATCCTGGCAATCACCTTTACCAACAAAGCAGCAGGAGAAATGAGGGAGCGTGTGGACCGTCTGGTTGGCTTTGGTGCCGACAGCATATGGGTATCCACCTTTCATTCCTCCTGTGTCCGCATTCTGCGGAGGCATATTGAAAACCTTGGTTATACTACCAATTTCACCATCTATGATTCTGACGATCAGAGAACCCTGATGCGTCTTGTTTTAAAGACTTTGGACATTGATCCCAAGCTTTATAAGGACAGGGCCATGCTGGGGCTTATTTCCACGGCAAAAAATGAATTAATAACAGCCGAGGAGTTTGAAAAAAATGCTTCTTCTGATTTCCGGCAGAAAAAAGCGGCTTCGATCTATAAGGAATACCAGAATCAGTTGAGGAAGAACAATGCTCTGGATTTTGATGACTTGATTATGAAAACCGTACAGTTATTTCAGCAAAATCCGGAGATACTGGATTACTATCAGGAGCGGTTTAAATATATCATGGTGGATGAGTATCAGGATACCAATACGGCTCAGTTTCAATTGATCAGTCTGCTGGCCGGAAAATATAAAAATCTCTGTGTGGTGGGAGATGATGACCAGTCCATCTATAAATTCCGGGGGGCTAATATTGAAAATATTTTAAATTTTGAAAAGGCTTATCGGGGGGCTAAAGTGATTAAACTGGAGCAGAATTACCGTTCCAGCCAGAGCATATTAAGTGCGGCCAATGAGGTGATCCGCCATAACAGGGGGCGAAAGGACAAGACCCTTTGGACCGCCAATGACGAAGGCCCATTGGTGCAGTTTAAGCAGTTTGAAAATGCCTCTGAGGAAGCAGAGGCCATTGTACGGGATATATTAAACAGCGCTTCTGATTATCAGGACAATGCAATCCTTTACCGGACCAATGCCCAGTCCCGTCTGCTGGAAGAAAAATGCCTTCAGCACAATGTTCCTTACCGCATGGTGGGAGGTGTAAACTTCTATCAGAGAAAAGAAATCAAGGATGTGCTGGCTTACTTAAAGACCATTGCCAATGGAAGGGACGATTTGTCGGCTTTGAGAATCGTCAACGTTCCAAAGCGTGGCATTGGAGCCACCAGTCTGGGAAAAGTGCAGGCATTTGCATCGGAACACGATTTTTCCGTTTATGATGCCTTTTGCCGGGCAAAGGCAGTGCCTGGACTGGGGAAGACTGCGGACAAGATTCTTGGCTTTACGGCTCAGATTGAGGATTTCCGGGGAAGACTGGAAGAAGAGGTATATTCCATTCACGATCTGATTGAAGATGTTCTGGATGAAACGGGATATTTAAAGGAGCTGGAGGCAGAAGGGGAGATTGAATATCAGACCCGTCTGGAAAATATTGAGGAATTAATTAATAAAGCGGTCAGCTTTGAGGGTGAGCATGAGCATCCCGACCTCAATGAATTTTTAGAGGAAGTGGCTTTGGTGGCTGATGTGGACCGTATGGATGAATCGGAAAACAGAGTGACCCTTATGACCCTACATAGTGCCAAGGGGCTGGAATTTCCGCGGGTTTATTTAAGCGGAATGGAAGATGGATTATTCCCGAGCATGATGTCCATATCTTCAGATGATAAGGAAGATGTAGAAGAGGAACGGCGTCTTTGCTACGTTGGAATTACCAGAGCCCAGCAGTATCTGATGATGACAGGGGCGAGACAGCGCATGGTCAACGGGGAAACCAGGTATTCTAAAGTAAGCCGTTTTATAGAAGAAATTCCGGCACATCTTCTGGACTCTTCCAAGCTGGAATCCAGACTTTTCTCCTCCCGGAGCGCTTCTGATTTTGATGACAGTGCATTGCCCTGGGGCGGAGGGAAAAGTACGGGACATTCTATTGGAGTCAACCGGTTCGGACCGGATCACGGCGGTGCAGCCAAGCCTGCTTTTGGAAAGGCTTTTACAGTGGAAAAGGCCAGCTCCCTGGATTATAAGGAAGGGGACCGGGTCAGACACATGAAATTCGGAGAAGGCCAGGTTATGGAGATCAAAGACGGAGGAAGAGATTATGAGGTGACTGTACAGTTTGATCAGGCAGGAGTAAAAAAGATGTTTGCTTCCTTTGCAAAGCTGAAGCTGGTGTAAAAGAATGAAGTGGTATGATTTATTTACAAAATTTATAAAATTTATAAAAAAGGGCAAAAATGATAGTAAAATAGTCAATATAATGGTATAATAACTGCGATAGGCAGAGAGACTAAAACTTTGCCGGAAGGTAAGGAAAAATGCCTTACAGCATATTTAAAGCTTTGAAAAAAGGCAAAAAAAGAAAGCAGGGCTCTCAGAAAGGACGTGGACACATGAACAGATTTGATGCAATGAGCAAAGAAGCGATGAGCAAACTGGAAGATATGATAAATTCAAGCAGAGTGAACGAATTGCTTCATAGGAGGGAACAGGAAGAAAAGAAGAAAAACTGTATCCTTTGGGTATTGGCTATCATAGGTGCAGTGGCAGCAGTGGCAGGAATTGCTTACACTGTATACCGTTTCTTCACACCGGATTATCTGGAAGACTTTGAAGACGATTTTGATGATGACTTTGACGATGATTTTTTTGAAGACGATCAGCCGGGCGAAGGTTCTGAAGAGTAAAATTTGCATTTAAAACCAGCAAAAGCGTGCCTCAGAAAGTGAGACACGCTTTTTTGCCTGAAAATTAATATAGAGCAGGATAGGAGTCAGAAACGTGAAAAAGGGTGAGATATACGAAGGTACAATAGGAAAATTTGATTTCCCGGATAAAGGAGTTATTGAGCTTCCTGAAGGAAAAATTGCAGTAAAGCACAGCCTTCCCGGTCAGAAGGTAAGGGTTATGATCAATAAGAAAAGAGGCGGGAAGTGCGAAGGACGGATTCTGGAGGTGTTGGAACGTTCTCCGCTGGAAACAGCAGAAAATCCATGTCCTCATTTTGGGAACTGCGGAGGATGCACGTACCAGACTATTCCATATGAAGAGCAGCTTAAGATTAAAGAGCAGCAGGTGAAGACTCTTTTGGATGGGGTCTGTGAAGGGTATGAGTTTGAGGGTATTAAGGGCAGTCCCATGGAAGACAGGTATAGGAATAAGATGGAGTTTTCCTTTGGGGATGAGTATAAGGATGGACCTCTTGCTCTGGGAATGCATAAGAGAGGGAGTTTTTATGATGTAGTGACCACTGAGGACTGCAGAATTGTTCACCCGGATTTTTGTTGTATTTTAAAAGGGGTAAAGGAGTATTTTGAAGTTAGGGGAATTGGGTTTTATAAGAAAATGCAGCATACGGGGTATCTGCGTCATTTACTGGTGCGCAGGGCTGTGAAGACAGGGGAAATACTGGTGGATCTGGTGACTACTACTCAGGAAGATCTGGATTTGAAACCGTTTGCGGATATGCTATTGGGGCTTGAATTGGAAGGGAAAATTGTTGGGATTTTGCATACGCTTAATGACAGTCTGGCTGATGTGGTGAAAAGTGACCGGACTGATATTTTGTATGGGCAAGATTTCTTTTATGAAGAACTTTTGGGGTTGAAATTTAAGATATCACCTTTTTCTTTTTTTCAGACGAATTCTCTTGGGGCAGAGGTTTTGTATGAGAAGACCAGGGAGTATGTGGGGGAGACAAAGGATAAGGTTGTGTTTGATTTGTATAGCGGAACCGGGACTATTGCTCAGATTGTAGCTCCTGTTGCTAAGAAAGTAGTGGGAGTGGAGATTGTGGAAGAGGCTGTGGAAGCGGCAAGGGAGAATGTGAAGGTTAATGGGTTGGAGAATTGTGAGTTTATTGCTGGGAGTGTGTTGAAGGTGATTGGTGGGATTGAAGATAAGCCGGATCTTATTATTTTGGACCCGCCGAGGGATGGGATTCATCCGAAAGCGTTGGGGGCGATTATTGATTTTGGGGTGGACAGGATGGTGTATGTGTCTTGTAAGCCCACCAGTTTGGTTAGGGATTTGGTGGTTTTGCAGGAGAGAGGGTATGAGGTGGAGAAGGTTTGTTGTGTGGATATGTTTCCTTCTACGGCTAATGTGGAAAGTATTGTCCTGTTGCAAAAGAAAAAGGATCAGCTTATAAAAGAAAAACAATAGAAATATACAAGGATTAAGGATTTGGGAATGAAAATTCTCATGTCCTTTTTTGATGTGGTAGAGGAATATGTTAAGCAAAGTTAAAGATTGTCAAGTATACATTAATTGTAAAATTTAAACATTGGTGAGATAATATCTTGGTTTTGCTTGCCCGTGTTAGATAAAAATGATATGATTGATTTCATAGTTAATGGAAAAGAATTGATAGAATATTATATAAACTAGGGAGATAATGTAAAGATATGAGATAATATGTCCAAAGATTTATTTATATAGAGAAGTTCAAAGTTTCTACATACGAACTAAATATAACTTTTTGCTATATATCTTATCCAAATAATGAAAATAATCTCTATAAATAAGGTATAAATACAAGCCAAAACATGAATGATGCCGGGAAAATGGAGTGGAGAGTTTAAATGGAAAAGCTTTTTGATATGATACCGTCTGGATTTTTTAATTGTTTATCCAGTGGAAGTAATAGTGGAATTTATTCGGACTGTCTTCAGATTATTTATGAGCAATATGATAGAGAAATCTCGTATCGAATTGTCAGAAGCCGTATTCGTGATGCAGTTGCAGCATATCTGTTAGAAAATCATGTGGATTTTATTGAGTTACAAGAAGAAACTGGGACTAGAAAAAACTATAATGATCTGGCCAATGGTATCATACGAAAATTCTGTTCCAAAGAGATTGGGTGGTTAGAAGAGGATAATGATGATGCTACTTATGAGAAGCATATTATTATGACGGAACATGGGATACTTCTGGCTGAATTTTTACAAAATTTAAGAAGGCCGGAAAGAGAGGAATTTTCCAGCTATATTTACAATATTTATAATGTATTGCGAAATGGAGAACAGTGGATGCAGGACCCTTATACAGAAGGATTGAAAAATATTTATCGCAATGCAAAATTGTTGTCTAAAGCGTTAAAACGTCTTGCTACGTTTATAAAGAAAATTATTGAGCGTATGTTTAAAGAAGAGAGTTTAGAAAGCTTGACAGAAAATATTATTGAATATTGTGAAGGGAATTTTATCCGAGAATATGCGAGACTTACAAAGCAGCAGAATATTCATATTTATCGATCTTTCATCCGGTCGAGACTGGAACATATACAGAATGACAATGAACTCTTTGAACTTCTCGTAATCGGATGTGCGGTGGAAGAAGATCTGGAGGAAGAAACTGCAAAAGAGCACATTATGGATATGATTCAGAGGACAAAAGAATTTTTGTCTGAAGATTATGACCGTATTATGAGAGAAATCAAGCATAAAATCAATGTATATCTGCAGATTGCTGTGGGACGTGCGAGATTTTTGAGGAATCGTGAAGCAGATATCAGAGGAAGTGTGGAGCAGACGATTCGATATATTACTGAAGAAATGCAGACACTTAACTGGAAGTCGGAGATGCCAGTGGAAATGAGCGATTTGTTTTTGTTGGATAGAAATGAATTTATTGATATAGGCTCCATACGTTTCCCAAGAAAAGCACAGACCATCAGGAAAGAGACATTTGCAAATTTGGAAGAAATGACAGAGGAGGATATTCGGAAAGCAAGAGAAGCTCATGAAAAAGAAGCCTATAGTCCGTATTCAAAGGAAAAAATGAAAATATATCTGGAAAATATCTTGGGAGAGAAAGCATCTATAAGCAGTAACAGGCTGCCCATGGAAAGTAAAAGGGACCTGCTTTGTGCTTTATCAGCTGTGGCATATGGAGAAGAAAACGGATATACAATCCAGGTGGAAGAAGGTTATGTGGAAACAAATGGATTAATATTGCATAATTTCGAGATTATTAAAGGAGAAAACTAGTGATCATAGAAGAATTTTGGGAAAGTTATACTTCATCAGAAAAGGATTTATTTCAACGGTCATGCAGACGCTTGTTAAAACAGACTTTCATTGTACGCGATAAAGATGAGGAGAGCAAAAAAGCATATTATTTTGTTTCCAAGAAACCGGAGCCGTTTTCTGCATATTTTCGATATATTGGTTTTGATATTGTTATTGACAGGGAAAATGGTGTTGTCATGCTGCGTAATTGTGCTGATGTAGGAGAAAACGGAAAGATACAGGCCAATCGTTTTCAGTTAAAAAAAGCGGAAAGCGTAATATTATGTTGCCTTTGGACTTTATATTCAGACAGAATGGAGTCGGGAAATCTTTCACGGACATTTTTGATTTCAATCATGGATCTGCGGTTTGAGTTGGAAAAGTATGGAATAAGAGAACAGATTGATAAAAGCACTATGGGAAATATCTTAGCTCTGTTTTCAAAATTTAATCTTATTGATGTGAATGGACGGGTTGGTGAGGAAGAGTGTTTGATTCGCCTTTATCCGTCTTTACAGTTTGCTTTAGAATCAGAAGAATTTCGGAAATTTACGGATATGACTTATGAGCGTATGCTTGAAAAATCAGGAGAAACCACAAATGATGAGGAGGATGACGATGCAGATGAATAGGAAGACAGCTACCCGGCTGTTGTTGGTTCAATGGTCCAGATTTCAAAATGAATGCATTCGTCTGGAAGGCTCTACTCTATTTACTGGAGTAAATGGTAGTGGAAAATCCACGATCTTGGATGCGGTAACGTATTTGCTCACTGGGAATACACAGTTTAATAAGGCGGCAAAGGATAGGGACAGGACGGTAGCTGCTTATGTGAGAGGGGATACCAAAAGTAATGGCGCAGAGCGATATCTGAGGGAAGGTGAGATAGTTAGCTATATTGCCATGGAATTTTGGTCTCCGGTTGAAAATGCCTATATAGTTATTGGTGTTTGTATTGAATCTGCAAATGAACTTTCTTACAAGAGTAACTGGTTTGTCTGCCGCAATACTCGAATGGAGCAGATAAACTTTACTGTGGTTGAGAATAAGACAATCTGTTTTACTCCCAGAAATGAACTAGCTATCGATGGAAATAGATTGAAGTCCTCAGAGTTTTTGGGAAGAGAAAAAGGCGTGGAACGGGTCCTGCGCGTGTTGGGGCTGCGGTGTGATGATGCAAAGTATCGTTCCAAATTGTTAAAAATGATGGCCTTTAATCCTGAAAATAATATTAATCAGTTTATTCAGGATTGTGTACTGGAACCTGGAAAGGTTGATTCTCTTAAGGAACTGAGGGAGCAAAGGCGGCAGTTTGAACATATTAAAGGAATGTATGAAAATCTGAAAAACAGTAAGGTTCAACTGGAAACTGTGGAGCAAAAGACAGTAGAATACGAAAAGAAACTGAGGAATTTGCATATCCGGGAATTAATGCTTTGTTATCAGGAACTGAGAGAACGGGAAGAGGAAAAAAAACAGATAAAAAGTAAACTGGAATCGCTTATACACAAACAGACAATCCTGGAAGAACGGAAGAATGAGCTGGATAAGAAATACGTGGAGGCCGGTGAGCGTTACCGGATTGCAGAAAATAATGATGTTTTCCGAGGGATGCAGGAAAGCATTCAAACATTGGAGCGACAGATAGAAGCAGTAGAGAGAGCAATCAAAAAGTATGAGGAAAAAACTGCTGCGCTGAAGAAGTTACAAATTCAGATGTCCGGACTTTTGAAATGGATTGGGGACTTTTTTGAGGTTGAAGAAATAGAACAGCGATATTTGTGCCATTTGGCAGAAAAAGAATATAATGACGAAAAAAAGACTCAGGCTTTTCTCGTGTTTGCAGAGACAATCAAGAGGCAGAAAGATATTTTCTGGGCTGATGAGGTTCATTTTGAAGATCACATCAGGCAACTGGATTCAGAAATGGATGAGTTGGAGGAGAATATTAAGCAGCTAAAAGCGAATCAAATGATTTTTCCCAGGAATATTGAGCATGCAAAACGAACGATTCAGGAGGAGTTTAAACGTCAGGGAATTCATACGGATGTCCGGTTTTTTGCAGAGTTGGTTTCAGAGATTAAGGATGTGGAGTGGAGAGCCGCTATAGAGACATTTCTGGGAAGGAAACGGTTTTATATTATAGTGGATGAGACTTACTGTCATAAAGCTATGGAAATCCTGGAGCAAAAGGTCATACATGGGGTAAATGTAGTGATTACAGACAAGCTGCCGGATACACATATAACGCAGGAATCGGCAGCGGAGATGCTAGTGATTTCCAATATTTATGCCAGAAGATATGCTAATTACCTTTTGAATGGAATTCATTTGTGCAGTTCATTAAAGGAACTGCATGAATATCCCAAGGGTGGTTTGATGAAAAATGGAATGCTGGCAAAAAGTTATGCAGTATCCTACATGGAAGTATCGAAAACTGAATTTTGTCTTGGTGGAGATGCCATAAAGCTTCAGCTTGAAAGAGCAGAAAAGAAAAAGGCGGTAAAGAAGTCAGAACTTCAAGTAACGAAGAAAAAGGTGGAACGTAACAGACAATACCGGAAAGAGATTGACCAAATTGATTGGGATGTCAATCACTATGATTTTGAATCCGCTAAAATGCTGGAAGAAAATGTAGAAAAAGAGAGAAGAATCAAGAAAGATATTGATAAAATCCGAAGCAATCCGGATTTCCTTTCTGTTCTCCAGGAGCAGCAGGATGCGAAAAGGGAATATGAAGAGATTAAAAGCGCTGTAAACAGAAATTCTCAGGAGATCGGTTCATGTGCAAATGAGAGGGGGACGAAAGAAACATCCTTGAAGGAAATTTCCGGAGAAATATATACGCTGAATCAGGAATACTCTGAGAAGTGTTTGAAGCATCTGGAATTAAAGCGTCCGATGATGGAAGAGTATGAAAAATTGATTCAGGGAAAGATAGGTACATGGAGGGCAATTACAGGAAAAACAGTACGAAATCTGGAAGGAGAAGTTAAGGAATGTATTAGACAGATGGAGGATGCACAGCTTAGATACTGTAAGCTGGCAGAAATCGATATTAACAGAAGAGGAGTGGGTTATATTCCATTTTATAGAGACGAGTATCGGAATATTGCAAATATTAAGATTGAAGAAGCGCATAACAGGCTGAAGGAACAGGGAGAAAGGCTGGAAAGTGCATTCATGAATGACTTTGTTGCAGAAATTAACGAAACGGTCCGAGAAGCTAAGGGAGAGATCGAGATTATTAATCAGGAATTAAAGAGGATTCCCTTTGGCAAGGACACTTACAGATTTGTCATGGATGAAAAACCGGATCGCAGCGTATTTTTTCGTATCTGTAAAAAGTTGGAGAGGTACATGGATTCTCCAGAAATATATATGAATTCTGCAAGAGACGATGAAGAAATGGAGCATGATATTCAAGAATTTATGAGCGTTATTCTGGATGAGGAGGATGAAACGGAATATACAGATTATCGTAAATATTTTGTATATGATATGAAAATTATCAGCAGGCAGGGTGGACAGGAAATCATCGCAGATCTTTCTAAAAAGCAGGGTTCTGCAAGTAACGGGGAAAAGCAGACTCCATATTTTATTATTCTGGCGGCCAGTCTGCTTCAATATTATCCAAAGAATGTATGCTGTGCCAGGCTTGCATTTATTGATGAGGCTTTTTCTGCTCTGTCCAGAGAGCGCATTGAACAAATGGTACAATACTTTGAAGAAAACCATTTTCAGGTGTTTTATGCAGCACCACCAGAAAAAATAAGCAGTATTGGAACCTTTATTAATTCTACAGTGAGTTTGGTAATGTCAGAACGGTATACCCATGCAGTGGAAGGTTTAATGGGAGATGGTAAAAATGATATTTAGTGAAAACCAGAAACGAGTGTTGAAGGTTTTTTTGGATCAATATGAAAACAGCAAGACCTATCTTGGTGAAAATAAGGTTACTCAGAATTTTGCTGTCTTGCCGGGAAAAGTGTTTGATAGTTATGATTCAGATTATGCGGATATGGATCTTGTACGTGATTTTGAAAATCAGATGAAGGAGATGGAGGATGACGGTCTTATCTTCGTGAAACGCAGCAGGGGAATGATTGAAAAACTGACAGCGAATCCTGAGAAATGGGAAGATTATTATGAGATTCTGCAGAGGAAGGACAAGCGTTTTTTGCAGATGTTGCAGATAGAATTATATGAGAAATATTTGGATGATGGGACTTTGATAGCTCGGTTCTGCCAGAATCAGATTGAAAGGCTGCAGACAAATAAAAAGGCTGTTTATAAAATGCAGGATGCAGAGGCAATATTAAAGCTTTGCAGCTTTATACTGAAAAACCAGGAAGATATTCTGGAGCGGGAATTGTCAGTGGCGGTTTTGGGGGATAGTAAACGATGGGAAAAAACGTACCGTTCCAGAGTCTGTGGTCTTCTAAGGAAATACGGAGATTATGATAAGCTGTTGTTGGGAATCTCTGATATAGAAGACAAAGAGGATAAACGGGAAATGGAGAGAATCCTTTTGGCAGAACATCATGTATATTCTAATCCATCTTATGTGTATTTTAAGGGAAATGCGGAAATCTTTTTTGATAATGGGCAGGAAATACAGGTGAATTTACATCTTCCTATGGCGTTTTCAACAGAGACATTAAAGCATTTAAAATTTATCCGGATTCTTGATAAATGTGTGATGACCATAGAAAATTTGACGTCTTTTAATCGAATCGAAAAAGAAAATACATTTATGATTTTTTTGAGTGGTTATCATAATTCAGCGAAGCAAAAACTTATTAGGAAAATATATGATATAAATTCTGGCCTGGAATGGCGCCATTTTGGTGATATCGATCCGGATGGTTTCTATATCATTGAAAACCTGAGAAGGGGAACGGAGATTGATTTTAGGCCGGTTTATATGGGTATAGATATTCTTAAGCAATATAAAGCATATGCGAAGCCATTGACAGACCATGATATACGGAAAGCAAATGCGTTGCTGGATTATGAAATGTATGCTGATATTATGAGGTATATGTTAGACGTAGGAAAGAAACTGGAACAGGAAATTGTCAGTTGGATGGGGTAAGATGTTAATTATGCATCTTTAAATGCTTTGAGTGATTGCAATGGGCAATGAAAGGAGAAGATAATGGCAAAATATACAGATGATGAGATACGTGATATGGCGAAAATAACATGCAAAATTGCTGGTGAATATTTAGGGATATCGTCTATGGCGGTGAGTATCGGTATGAGAAATGGCCTTTTACCAATTGGATTTGCCATTCATAATGAGGAACGTGACAGAAGATATTCGGAAAGTTGGTCGTACCATATTATTCCCGAACGACTTATTGCATATAATTATGGAAAGATTAATGAAATTCAGGTTCAGAATATCGAAAAAAATTTGACTACAATCATAGAAAAATTTGAAGAACTGAAACAAGATCTGCTTTTTATATTAAGCGAAGACGCAGAATCGAAGATGTAGAATTGTTTGAGTATGCGTTTTCGCTATCCAAGTATAAAGATGAAGAGAAAAAATATGAAGGGAGAAGGGGCGGGCATGACAAGTAAAAAGATGATTACTTTAACAAGACAGCAGTTATATGATGAGGTGTGGAAACAGTCAGCGGCTAAGGTTGCAAAAAAGTATAGTTTACATTATGGCCGCTTGATAAGCAGTTTGAAACAGGCTAATATTCCATATCCTTCTTCTGGATATTGGACAAGGGTAGATCATGGAAAAGATGTATCAGCAGAATTAGTTCCATTGTCAGGTGATAGAGAATCAATAGTGGAACTTGCACTGATAGATGCTGTAGTAACCAGAAAACGGAAGGAACTTGTTGATGTAATAGAGAAAGAAGAAAATTGGAAACAATCAGAGGATGAGCACCAGTCCGGTAAGACAGAGGCTGATACGATACCTGTTTCTATAACTATGGAAATTCCGGATACAGTTCTGGATTATTTAGTAGATGACGAAAGAACAAAAGTGATTGAAGCAATTAATAACTTGGAGATTAATCAAAATGCTCATCTGCATAAAAGTTTAGTTGTATATAAAACTTTGATAAAGGAATATAAAGACTCTCTCAAGAACAATAATTTCTCAATAAAAAATAGACATTATTATGACAGGGGTAAGGTGGTAGAACCACCTCAATTCATAAATGATATTTCTGAGAATGGGTTGAGCCGGATTATTTCAATTATGGATGTCATATTTAAAACGGTAGAAAAACTGGAAGGAGAAGTACAAAGGGATTTATCTGTAAAAATTCGTCAGGATATTGTGCGTTTTAAATTTGCGGAAGCGCAGGATAAAGTTCCTCATGAAATAACAAAACAAGAAGCTAAGGAATTACTGGAATATAAGGAGGCAAAACGTTTTGGTAGATATGCGAGTGAACCGAAAATAAGAAAATATGATAATGTGTATAATGGAAAACTTAGAATTGTGTTTGACGATAGTTCTTATATCAGGGACAATGCAGAAGTTAAATTGGAAGATCGCCTGAACGAAATCATGATCCGACTTTATGAAATTTCTGAGGCACACAGAATAGATCGGGTAAAGCGAGAGGAACAGCAACGGTTATATCTGGAAGCGAGGTTGCGGGAAGAGGAGTTGAAAGAAAGGAAAAGGAAAGAAACGTTGAAAACGCAGGCATTGGAAAATGTAGCGAAGGATTATCAGATTGCTTGTGAAATAAGGAATTACATAGCCGCAGTAATTAATAAAGGTGAGTTGACTGAAGTTGATTTCGAATGGATTGAATGGGCGAAGAAGAAAGCAGATTGGTATGATCCGATTGTGGCCAGGGAAGATGAGTATTTGGGGAAACGGGATCATTCGTTAACGATGGAAGATAAAGTGTTGATAAAGAAAAAACAGAGTAGTGTATATGGTTGGTAAATACTATATGTTTTGCTGCAAATTGTTTTGAGATAATAAGGTGAAAAATAAGTAATTCAAATATTGTGAGGGAAATTCTATGGCAAAAGACTTGAAGATATCTAATGATTCATATTTTAGCGATTGGATGAAGAGAATAAAATTACGAATACGAGAGAGCCAATTGAAAGCAGCAGTGCGGGTAAATACTGAGCTGCTTCGTTTGTATTGGGATTTGGGAAAAGATATCGTTCAACGAGGAGTAGAAGCAAAATGGGGAAGTAAAATTTATTCTACTATGAGTGCTGAACTTAAAGCTGAATTTCCAGGGCTGGATGGCTTTTCGGTGACAAATTTAAAATATATGAAGCGGTTTTATCTATTTTATTATGATGATAATGAAATTAGTCAACAGCTTGTTGACCAATTTGAAAAGATATGTATGATTCCTTGGGGCCATCAGATATTGTTGATTTCTAAATGTCGTACGGTACAAGAAGCGTTGTTTTACATTAATAAGACATTGGAGAATGGCTGGAGTAGAGCAATGCTTTTGAATTTTTTGGAAACGGATCTGTATGAAAGACAAGGAAAAGCAATATCGAATTTTTCTAGGTTATTACCTGATACACATAGTGACCTGGCAAAGGAAACATTAAAAGACCCATATAATTTTGATTTTTTGACTCTAAGTGAAGGTTATAAAGAGAGGGAATTAGAAGATGCATTAACATCAAATATAACAAAATTTCTGTTGGAATTAGGTCAGGGATTTGCTTTTGTGGGAAGACAAGTGCCAGTGCAAATAGGTGAAAGAGAATTATTTATCGACTTATTGTTTTATCATCTTGAGTTGAGATGTTTTGTTGTTGTAGAACTTAAGGTATGTGAATTTGATCCTGCATTTACCGGTCAGCTAGGGGTATATGTTACTGCAATTAATCATCAGAGGAAAAAGAAAACTGACAATGAGACTTTAGGATTGCTTATATGTAAAACAAAAGATAATGTGATGGCTGAATACTCATTAGAGGCAAGCAGTCAACCCATTGGTATTTCAGAATATAAGTTGAAAGACTTATTGCCGAATGAATATAAGAGCAGTCTGCCTTCTATAGAGGAAATAGAAAAATCTTTAAAAGATTTATAGGAATAAAGATTTATGGGATGAGGGAGTTAACCTTCCACCAAGGTATAGCTATGTTCTATTGGAATATTACTATAAGGCAGATGGTAAGTGGGAACGAAGGTGTGCGGAAGATGAGAGCTAGAAAATGGTGTAAATATAAATGGCATTATTCTTATGGATAGGTTTATAGAATTGGAAAAGGTGGGTGTTGTGTTATGTGGGATGTTGAAAGAATTATCAGTGCTATTAATAAAGTTATCATTATATAATTAATACAGCTATTTTATAAAAACAAGTTTGAATGAAAAAAATGCTGAAAATATACCTGCCGCTGAGGGGGTACTAGGTGCAATGGTCATTAGAATTACAGCAACAAGGAACGTTGAGTGCGTGGTTCTGATGCAACGTTGTGGTATAGAAAGCGAAAAATAGGATTTAACCACAAGATGTTGTGGTTTGTGGACAAAAAAGGGGCTAAAATCAGAGCGAAAAGTGCACGATTTTACGCCCCTTTTTCAACGAAAAATACTGATGCAGAAGCCGGATTTTTAGATATAGCCCTCAAAATGATACCCTATTATTTCCTCTTATGAAAATGGGGATTTTGCTTAATGGTACTGTACCCATACGATCATCAATAAAAGCAATTGACGAAGGTGAGGGTGGTGCGGTATTAAATGCCTTGATGGAATATCTGTCAGCAGAGCTTTTAGTACATTGAGCTACCTGATTTTTTATAAAACGGGCTGGAGTCCTTCGTTCATTTTACACAACCCATAGTGTGGCTGTTTTCAGGTGAAAAGAATTATGGGATGCGTAATTCATTTACTAAACCTTGGCTATCAAGACCGTAAGGAGAAGAAATCTACAAAATGCTTATCGGCAAAAATTCTATTTGCGGAAAAGATCAAGATGGAACAGGGGATATTGAGATGAGTGCAATCAATCATGAGTCTGATGGGATTTTTTGCACTGGAAGGTGGCGTAGGGGAAAATTGTGATTGACGATGCCCTGTATTATTGGATATAATAAGGTTAGCTATAAGCAAAGTAAAGAAGTTCTTGCAGCGCAAGGGCTTTTTTGTTATAACGATGTAGAAATTAGGCGGTGAGATGAAGTGGCGAACAGATTTGAAGATAAGGTGGCCTCGGTGAGCAAAGCCCTGACCATATTGGAAGTATTGAGCAACGAGCCGGAGGGATTGGGGCTGCTGGAAATCAGCAGCCGCGTGGATATGCATAAGACTACGGTGTACCGCCTCCTGACATCACTGATGGAGAAGAACTTTGTCGAGCAGGATGAACAGACGGGAAGATACTCTATGGGTCTTAAAATACTGAGCCTGGCCAATGCATTCTATGAGAAGGTAGATATCCGGATAATTATACGTAAATACATATCCGGACTTTTGGCCGGAGAGATGACTCCCTCTCCTGAAGGCCGTTGTACAGAAGAAGGTTTCCTGTTGGTCAGCAAACGTATGGAACAAAATTTTGTTGTGATGGACTGTCTGGAAGGCGGTATGCTGGCACCTCTGCGTGTGGGAGAGGTACTTGCAAGGGAGAGTATTATCGTGAAGACTTGCTGTGCCAACATTGCAGTTTGGCAGCAAGGCAAAAACATGTATCCGCCAGGGCTTACCATGAAGCAGGAAGCAGAATACCGCCAGGAACTTAAGAATATCTCGATTCAGGGTTACGGATATTCGGAACGGGACGTGGGGGCTCTCCCCTGTGTAGCAGCGCCTGTCTTCGATTATTCCAAAAATCTGGTATGCGTGTTAAGCATCCATTCCATATCTTTGGAGGATCAGAAGGTACGCTCCAGAAAAATATTAGATTTGATGAATACAGTAAACCGTATTTCCGGCGAGCTGGGTTATGCAGGATATTTATAGATAAATGAAAAGAATATGTAATGACGCTTACAAGGGCGTGGAGAAGAGAGAGGAATGAGATCTCTTCCCCATGCCCTTAATTTTGTGTTTGTGCATTTATGATAAAATAAAAAAAATAATTGACATTAAAGTATAAAAGATGTATTATAAAAACACAAAATCGTTTCGCAATACGAAACTAATATAAATAATAAACCGCAATGCGAAATGATTATGAAAAATACGAAATTTAAAAGGAGGCAACTATGGAAAGGTACACAGCAAAGGTCAGCGGTGTGACAACTGCGGATGTAATTGTGTGTGGAGGGGGATGTGCCGGTGTGGTGGCAGCGATTGCCAGTGCCAGGAACGGGGTTAAGACAGTTTTGCTGGAAAGGACGTCCATTGTAGGAGGAACAGCGACGAATGGTTTGGTCGGACCATTCATGACATGTTTTGACCCTTCAGGCGAGCAGCAGATCATCAAAGGGATTTTTAATGAAATTATTGAGAGAATGGAAGAAAAAGGCGGTGCTGTTCATCCTTCTAAGACAGGTGCCGTGAGTAACTATGGCTGTTATATCAAGCTCCGTCATAATAATGTAACTCCGTTTCATCCGGAGACACTGAAAATGGTGCTTTTGGAGATGCTGGTGGAAGCCGGCGTGGAATGTTATTTGAATACCACCATACTGGATGTGGAAAAGGATGGGGACAGAGTTACCGGAATCGTCGCATTTGATGGAAACGATCTCCGGCTGTTTGAGGGGAAAATCGTAATAGACTGTACCGGAGATGCCTTTGTAAATGTAAAGGCAGGCGCCGCATGTGAGATGGAAGATGTGGAGACAGGACTTCAGCCCATGACACTGTTTTTCTGGATTTACAACGCTGATGATGAGAAAATCGAAGAATTTCTGAGCCAGGACGAGGAAACAAGATACCTGCCCTACCATCATATCATTGAAAAGGCAAGGCAGGAAGGCAGATTCAACATTAACCGGAATAAGATAGGCATGTATCACATGGTCAATCCGGGAGAGTGGAGGCTTAATACCACCCGTATCCAGGGGAGGAATCCGGTGGATACACAGGATATGAATCAGGCTTATATCGACGGAATGAGACAGGTGGATTTTCTCATGGAATTCTTCAAACAGCTTCCGGGCCTGGAAAACGCACGTCTGGCTCAGGTGGGTGCAAACGTGGGAGTCAGGGAATCAAGACGAATCATAGGCGAATACATATTGACGGAACAGGATATGATTGAGAACACAGAGTTCCCGGATACCATAGCGCTGTGCAGTTATCCGGTAGATTTGCATCCGGCGAAAGGAGCTCTCACCGGGACGAGCTATAAAAAAGAACACACCGATGTGGCCGATGTATATGAGATCCCATTCCGTATCCTTCTGACCAGAGATCTGGATAATGTCCTGACAGCAGGCCGCTGTGTGTCGGCAACTCATGAGGCGCTGGGAGCCATCCGGATTATGCCGAGTGTCTTCGCCATGGCTCAGGCAGCCGGAACAGCTGCTGCCCTGGCTGCCGGAAGTGATATAAAGCTAAAGCAGCTTGATACGGGAAGGCTGCAGGAGATACTGGAAGCACAGGGACAATGCCTGAAGAGGCATGAATAAATGAAAAATACATTCTTATTCAGAAGAAAGAAGAGGGTTGGGATATGAATATGACAACAGTTTTGATTATAGCGGCATTTGTCATGATCGTTGCCTTGATGGTAACCGATAAAATCAATGCAGTGGCTGCTTTGCCGCTTATGGCAGTGGTACTCTGCCTTATCGTAAGAATACCTGTAAAAACAATTATGAATGATGTTGTAGGCGGCGGTATCTCGGGTCTGTCGGGCGCTATCTTTTCAACATTGATAGCGGCTGTGTTGGGAGAAGTGATCCGAAAGACAGGCATTGCTGAGAAATTAATCCGCAGTGCGGCAGAAATGGGAGGGGATAATCCATATTTTATGGCTATTCTTTGTTTTCTGGCCTGCGGTTTTTGCTTCATCGGTTTAAGCGGAGTAGGCGCTAAGATTATGCTTGGCTTAATTGTGTTCCCGATTATGCTGTCTGTCGGTGTACCTAAGGTGATTGCAGCTTTTGTCATGCTTGCGGGAACGTCTATTGGATATTTCATGAATGTGGCAAGATGGACGTTCATCGGTAATCTTGTAGGGTTGGAAGCGTCAGACCCGCTTGTGAAGAATACGGCTATCATGCTGATTATTCCAGGTATTATTATCAGTATTCTTTTAATTGTAATTGGAATCAAGGTAAAGGGGCCGGTATTTTCCTGGTCCGCAGAGAATAAATCAGCCTCAGCCAATGACAGCGACGTACCTCTTTACGCCGTACTCGCTCCGGTGATTCCGCTGGTACTTGTTATGGCATTTAAGTGGGACGTAAATACTGCATTGATTGCAGGTATCATCTATGCGGTTTTATGCACCCAATGGAAAGTGGGATTCAAAGGTTCCCTGGATTTAATCAACAAAGCCGCATTTGACGGTTTTGCCAATGTTTCTGTGACGATCGTGATTATGATGGGAATCGGTATGGTATTGGCAGCTGCAAAACAGGAGCTGTTACTGGCGCCGATTCAGGAGCTGCTTACAAAGGTGGTCCCCACATCCCCCTTTATGATTATTCTTGTATTCGGAGCCATCGGACCGTTCCTGACAATGTACCGAGGACCGTTAAATCCCTGGGGTTTGGGCGCTGCGCTGATCGGTATCTTACTGGGAACAGGACTTCCCATCGGGCTGATTGTAACTTTGGCCTGGCTTTATGATTATTATGTGGCAGTGAATGACCCGACGGCTTCACAGGTAACTTGGGCATGCGGTTATATGCAGTTAGGAGTTGGAAAGTATACGCGGGGCACATTCCTGGTTGATGCTTTCTTTGTACTGGCAGGCGTCATTCTTGCGGTAGTATTTTTTATGTAGTAAATTGAGTAAATGAGGAAAAGATGATGGGAAGAAAAATCAGGATTGGAATTGATGTGGGAGGAACCTTTACAGATGCCATTGCTCTTGATAATGAGACATATGAAATCGTAGGCATCAAAAAGGTTCACACGACCCATCATGCAGAAGAAGGAGTTACCCGCGGGGTAATTGACATATTGAACATGCTGCTGGAGGAAATCCACTGCAGTTCAGAGGACGTGGTCTTTATCGCACATGGGACCACTCAGGCAACCAATGCGCTTTTAGAGGGTGACGTGGCTGATATTGGCATCCTGGGTATGGGGAGCGGGTTCGGTGTGGCTAAAGTGAAAGCGGATACGGATATTGGAGGAGTAAAACTGGAGGATGACAAAGAGATAAAAACCTCCTATAAATTCATCAATACAGGAAACGGTGTGCCGGAGGCGGAGGTCAGTCAGGCAGCAGTAGATTTTAAGAAAGAAAACATCAATGTACTTGTTGTCAGTGAAGCTTTTTCCGTGGATAATCCTGAAAATGAGCAGAAGGCAGCCGAAGTCGCAGTCAGAGAAGGCATGATGGTCACTGCAACCCATGAGTTGTCGAAACTTTACGGGCTGAGGGCAAGGACGAAAACAGCAGTTATAAATGCATCAATTCTTCCGAAGATGATGCAGACAGCAGATTTGACCGGCCAGGCAGTAAAAGATGCACAGATAAAGGCACCATTGATGATTATGAGAAGTGACGGCGGTGTCATGCAGATAGATGAGGTCAAAAAACGCCCCATACTTACTGTTCTGTCAGGGCCGGCAGCAGGGGTGGCGGGGGCCTTGATGTACGAAAAGATATCAGACGGAATCTTTCTGGAAGTCGGAGGGACAAGTACGGATATATCCGCAATCAGAAATGGAAAAGTAGTAACAAAATATTCTAAGATCGGCGGTCACAATACTTATGTAACATCACTGGATATCAATACAATCGGTATCGGCGGCGGAAGCATGATACGTTTTAACCAGAAGAAAATCATAGATGTGGGACCGAGAAGTTCCCATATTGCCGGACTCGCCTATGCATGCTTTGCAGATGCAAAGGAGCTGGAAGGGGCAAAGGTGATCAGTGTCACTACGCCAAAGGATAAAACATGTGATTTTCTGGCATTGGAGACGAAAGAAGGAAAACGTTACGCAGTGACCTTAACTTGTACGGCAAATTACCTGGGAAAAATAGAAGAAGGTGATTATGCCAGAGCCAATCCCGAAAACGTCAGAATCATATTTGAGATACTGGAGCGGGAATTTGGCCGTCCGGCACAAAGCATTGCTTCGGAGATCATGGCATTAGCTGTTGCCAAGGTTGCTCCTGCAGTCGAGGAATTTGTCAAAGAATATAATCTGTCGAAAAATTACCTTATACTGACAGGGGGCGGCGGTGGAGCAAGCTCTGTGGTGCCATACGTGGCGGATCAGATGAAGCTTAAGTATAAAGTCGCCCAGAATGCCTCAGTAATTGCTACCATAGGTGCGGCACTGGCCATGGTGCGTGATTCTGTAGAAAGAACGATTGTAAATCCCACACAGGATGATATTATGAAGATAAGGAATGAGGCGGAGCAGGCGGCGATTCGCTCAGGTGCCTCACCGGATTCTGTAGAAATAACCATAGATATTGACGCGGCCAAGAATATTGTACGGGCAACCGCAGTAGGGACGACGGACTTAAGTGCAAAGACATCTCATGGAGAAGTGCTGAATGATGCGCAGATTAAGGAAAAGGTGATGGAGGCTTTCAGCAATCAGGAAGTGAGTGCTGTCAATGAGATTTATCATTCACCGACGCTCCATGCCTATGATGTGGTGTCATCAAAAAAAGGGTTTCTTCCTTTTATGAAGAAAAAGATACGGACCACCTGTGTCATCGATATGAATGGAGTGATCCGGTTGAATGTGGATGACAGTGATAATTATGTGATTCGTGAATCAGACAGAACATCTTTTGGAAATCGGGTGGAAGAACACATGAAGTTTGATGAATCAGGAAAAACTTCCCCCATTATCCATCTGGTGGTAAACGGCAAGATTGCAGATTTGTCCGGGTTGGACAGTGAAGAACAGATCATGGCTTTGGCAGACCTTGAATTTAAGCGTCTGACACCAGGCAGTGATTACCTGGCAATTATCAAGAAGAGATAAGGTGAAAATATATGGCACAGGAATACAGCAGAGTTGAAAAATCAGGGCTTCAGATGTTTGAACGGTTTGAATATACAAAATCCCTGCCTGATCAGGAAAAAATCGAGATAATCCGGGCCGCTGTCCGGCTGGGAGAGAAGCGAGCCGGTGAACTTAAGGATGAGTTTTGCTCAGCATCACCCAGCCAGATTCTCAGCATGCAGGGAATTCGTATTCTCGAAGAAGACGACAGGGATAATACCCGTCCCGACTTTGTGAAATTTGCGGAGTTTCATGTTAAGCAGAAGAAGGTGCTGCTGAACAGTCAGGTGCTGGGCGCAGTGTCCCTGCAGATGGAGCGAAATCTTGTAAAAGAAATGATCCTGTGCCATGAGATGTACCACTATTTTGAGATGTTCCGCTGGGGAAGAACGGGAGATTCCTTCAAACGCAAGGTGAAGCTGTTCCAAATGATTCCGGTGACAAGAAGGATTCTCCCGGCTGAGGAAATTGCTGCCAATGCATTTACGAAAGCATATTTGAAACTGGAGTTTGAACCTCAGGAACTGGAACAGATTTATTTTAAAAGTGCTGCAGAATAGATGTGTATGTTTGAAACATGGCTCTTTACCATGTATTATAGAATTAATTTAAACAATCACCCGGACAAAGACGTCCACTTAGAGTTTGATTAAACAAGATATGGAAATGGGGGAATGTAATATTGTTTTTATTTATGCGATATTTGATGCCATAAGATATTTTTCCTCAAGTCAAAAAATCAAACAATAAGCCGGAGAATCGGAGTACAGAAATGCACTTTTATTCTCTGGCTTTTTTTAGATGGACCAACTTGGTCGGTAGCCAATCAAAGTCTTATTAAATGGATTTTGAGCGAAAATTTTAAGAAATATCAGTTGCCATCAAGGGGGCGTCAGGTGCTGTGGTCATTCAAATTACAGCATCAGGGAATGTGGAGACGGTGGTACTTCTTTCTCGTAAAAATAGGGACGTATGCCATGCAAAGATGAGAGTGGCGGAAATAATATAAAATTTTTTGATGTAGAATATAATAGAAAATAAATGTGGTTCCAAAATATACGTAACTTATATTGTTAAAGTTAACTTGAATTGCTGAGGCAGACAGCTTTTACAAATCTTAAGCAAAATCGAAGGATCCATATTATAAGTAAACATTCTATACAAGACAAAATCTGGACCCTATTAAAATATACTTTTCCTAAAGGGGATAGATATTCAATCAATATGAATAGACAGGAAATGGCAGATTATCTTGGTGTTGAAAGGAGTAAGCCATCAAAAGAGCCTTGCAGATTATAGAAAAAATGCGTTCATAATAAATAAACACCAATAAGAGGATTAATTTGGTTGCAGCAGCAACGGAAATAATCCTTTTTTTCATGTAGACTTACATATAAGTTAGTCAAAACTAACAAAATGAGGAGGATATTATGAGATTAAGATTAAAAACAGCGTCACTTTTATTTGCATCAGTGTTGCTATTAACAGCATGTGCTTCAAATACGAATAATAATACAGCTGCCCAGTCAGTGGCAGAAACCACTTCTGAAGAATCAGTAACTGCTGCTGAGGAAAATGAAACAGAAACCAAAGCAGGTAATGAGCAGTCAGGAACTCATATGGTAGTGGACCATGGCGGAAATCAGGTTGAAGTTCCGGATAAGATACAACGTATTGTAATCGACCAGATTCCGATATTGTCTACATACATGGCATATTTTGAAGGCTCAGCTCCCCATATTGTCGGGTACAGCGGTTCCTTTAAGGAAACCATATCAGAAACAGCATTAAAGAACATTGCACCTGAGCTGCTTGAATCATCAGATACCGTATATGCACAGTCAGATCTGAATATAGAGGAGATCATAAAGCTTAAACCGGATGTGATTCTTTATAACGCAAACAATAAAGAGCATGCGGAAATATTGGCCTCAAGTGGAATTCCGTCAGTAGGATTTGCGACAGTGGGCGCAGATTCCCCTGCAGATCCAATAGAAAGGTATGAACAGTGGCTGAAGCTTCTTGAAGATGTATTTGGAGAGAAGGGCAAGATGGATGGTTTTCTTGAAGCAGGCAATAAGATCGTTGAAGATGTGGAAACCAGAATAGAAAATATTCCGGAGGATAAGCGCCCCAGTGCAATGATTTTATTTAAGCTGATTGACGGTGTTCCTCAGGTTGCCGGTAAAGGCGTATTCGGTGATTTTTGGCTGCAGCATCTTGGAGTTAAAAATGTGGCAGCGGATGCCAATGGGTTTGCGCAGGTCAGCTTTGAACAAATATATGATTGGAATCCGCAGGTATTATTTTTAAACGGTCCGGGACTGCTAAAGCTGGGCAGGCAAGATGTAATAGATAATAAAGTGGAAGGTGTAGATTTTTCAACAATACAGGCAGTAATGGATGAGCGCGTATATAACACAACGCTGGGTATGTGGAACTGGTTCACCCCTAATCCTGATGCACCTCTTGTATTAGCCTGGCTCGCATATAATACTTATCCGGAAGAATTTTCGGATTATCCTCTGGAAACAGTAATACGTGAATATTACCAGAACTTTTATGGGTACGAAATTACTGATGAAGAAATGAAGGGAATGCTTCAATTGCAATGAAAAATACTGTTTGGATCAGACATAACAAATTTACAATTGTTGCCGTACTGACAATGATTATACTGCCAATTGCTACTGCGCTCATATGCCTGTGTATAGGAAGAATGAATCTTTCTATCGGAGAGGTTATTAACACCTTATCTGATGCGGCAAAGGGGAATCGGCAAAGCCAGAACTATTCCATTGTCATAAATTTAAGGGCACCGAGAATCGTAATGGCAATCATTGTCGGAGCCGGTCTTACCTGTGCAGGAAATGCCTTCCAGTCACTCTTTTCCAATCCGCTTGCAACACCAGATGTACTTGGTGTTACAAGTGGAACATGTGTGGGCGCAATTATTGCCATTATTATGTCTATGGGCATTATGCAGACTCAGCTGCTTGCATTGGCTTTTGGACTCCTTTCCGTGTGGATTACGATGATACTGGCAAGAGACAGAAATGGGCAGTCGGTCGTATTTCTTGTTCTGGCCGGAGTGATCATATCAGCATTGTTTAATGCAGTGGGTTCTTTATTAAAATATACTGCTGATCCTTTAGATAAACTTCCGGCCATAACCTACTGGCTTATGGGCAGCTTTACAAGTGCCTCATATAAAAAAATCGCGGTAGGCTCGCCGCTGATACTTGCAGGCATTGCAGTGATTTATATGATGAGATGGAAATTAAATATATTATCGCTCAGCAGTGATGAGGCAAGAGCCAGCGGAATGGATTTAAAGAAAACCCGCCTGGTTTTCGTGCTGGCGGCTACAGTTATAACAGCTTCATGCGTTTCTATGTGCGGACAGGTTGGCTGGATCGGACTTTTAATCCCCCACTGTGCAAGAATGCTTGTAGGAAGCAACAACCGTTATGCGGTTCCTGTAGGAATCAGCCTTGGCGCCAGTTTTATGATCATCATTGATACATTTTCAAGAAGCATCAGTGTCATTGAACTTCCGCTGTCCATTCTTACTGCAATTATTGGAGCACCAGTATTTATATCACTGCTGAAAAGAAATAGGGGGAGTTTACATTGATACTTGAAGTACAGAATGGAAGTTTCGGATATCCCCATCAACAAAGGATATTAAAGAATATTAGCTTTAAATTGAATAAGGGCAGGATCCTGTCCGTGCTTGGTCCCAATGGAGTAGGGAAAACAACACTTTTAAAATGTATGGTTGGACTTTTGGACTGGGCGGATGGGAAAAGCTTTTTATATGGAGAGGATATAAAAAGTATTAAATCAAAAAAGCTGTGGTCAAAGGTTTCCTATATCCCTCAGTCCCATGGATTTGCATTTTCCATTACAGGTCTTGAAATGGTTGTTCTCGGACGCAGTGCACATCTTGGAGCCTTTGAACAGCCGGGCATTAAAGATATCGAGATGGCTGAAGAAATAATGAAGCAGATAGGAATAGGAAGGCTGGCAGATAAAGACTGCAACCATATGAGCGGAGGAGAGTTACAGATGGTGCTTATAGCAAAAGCGCTTATAAATGAACCTGACCTCATCGTTCTTGATGAACCGGAAACAGGTCTTGATTTTCATAATCAGATACTGGTGCTCAGTCTAATCGAGCGCATGGCTCATGAGAAAGGAATATGTGCTGTTATGAATACACATTATCCGACCAATGCAATTTCTATTTCTGATGAAGCACTCATGCTGCATAATAACGGCGAGTATGTATACGGACAGACTCAGGATGTCCTCAATGAAGAAAATATTTCAAAAGCATTCCATGTGAATGTTGCGGTAAATGAATTTCAATATAACGAACGTATTGTAAAGAGCATTGTTCCTATTTCAATTATGAATGAGGAGGAAAGTTATGAATGATTTAAGTACAGCATTGGAAATCATACAGAAAAACTACAAAAAGTATAATGAGTCACTGCCAATCGTAAAAGAATTTGTACTGGGATACCGGTGGTTCATGGTGTCTGATACGAAGGACAGATTATCCATGGCACTACGGGTGGGGCAGGAAAAAGAACTTGATGAATATGAGAAAATATTAAAATCTTTAATTGGCAGGCCGGCAGATGAATGTGTTTACGAACTGATTGAGCGGTCGGATCCCGAACTTAGAATCGTGGCAGCCTGTTTATGCAATCTTTTAAGCAAGCCATTTAACTCAGCGGAAAGACTGAAAGACAGGGGAATTGTTCGGACAGAGGGGCGCATATTTGACTATGATGTAAAAGATAAAAAGGTTGGAATTATAGGATATGGTTTATATAATGAAGTTTTTCTTGGAAAATGTAAGGAATTTCATGCTTTTGATTTTCGGGATCCCAAGGGGATTTTAAATTATAAAATCGGAAATGAGACAAAGGTATATCCAGAAAACATCTGCTGGCATCTTGGAAATAATGCCCTTGAGCATAAGGATGTACTGGAGAGTCTGGATATCGTGGTAATGACTGGCTGCACAATCGTAAATAATACCTATAGGGATATTCTTAAGATGTGTAAAAATGCAAAAATCCGAGGCATTTACGGTCCAAGCGCTGAACTGTGTCCGGAATATCTGTTTGATCTGGGATATAATTATATATTCAGTGCTTCGGTAAGGGATAAGGAGGAATTTTATAAGTCTACATTTGCAGCGATTCCGGAAGGAATGGATTTATCTTATATGGATTGCTATGAGCTTAGTCGTGTCTGAAAACTCATTGGAGAAAGTATTTTGCCAACAGATATTATTTAATTTATCTATATTGGAACCTATAGAACTTGTTCATAAGGTGCTAGTGGAAGAAAAACTTTCCACTGGTGCCCTTTTCTTTAAGTAACTAAAAAATACAAGGAGATGATAAGTGAGGATAGCAAAATAGTTTCGACCAAAAATAGTAACAATAAGATTCTAAAAAGTTCATTGTCAGAACTTTCCTTGACACTGTATGGGGACGTCAATATAATGGTTGTAGTTGTTACAATCATCGGTGTTGCTTCTATATTGATAACTCCTATGATTTTTCATATTGTTTTTTGAGTTTGGAGTGTAGATTATTTATATCATCGCAAGGAGGTTGAAAGATGATATTTAATGGATTAGAATTCAGCTTAATGAAAAAAGAAGATATATCAGTTTTAATACCTGTTATGAAACGTGCGTTTGATGATGATGCTCGTCTCTTTTTTCAAAAAACAGCAGGCGGTCCGCCTGGTTATGACGATGGAAGTTTTCTTGAAAAGTGGGGTGTTGATTCAAATGCAGTATCCTACCGCATTAACCTTGGCGAAAGAGCGATTGGGGCAATCATTTTGTTTATCGACGACAAGCAGAAGCATGGTTTCCTTGGCAACTTGTTTATCGACAGCGAATTAATTGGAAAGGGCTATGGATATACTGCATGGTGTTTTGTGGAGCATAGATATCCGCAGATTGCTGTATGGGAGACTGAAACTCCTGCGGTATCTTACCGTAATCATCATTTCTATATCAATAAGTGTGGATTTCATGTGGTTGCCGTTGAAGGAGGCATAGACAGGTATAAGGCGCAATTTAAGCTTAAAAAGGAAATTTGTGAAAAAATGACATGATGATTATGGGTATAACTCATAGCTAAAAAGTTTAAATTTGTGGAGGTAATATTTTGAAAAAGGCTATATTATATATTCACGGAAAAGGCGGAAGTTATTTAGAAGCTGAGAACTACAAGAAAAACTGTCCTGGCTTCGATATTATTGGAATAGACTATAACGATTATTTTCCATGGATTGTACAAAATCAAATTAAGGCAGCATATGACGAGGCATGTAAAGGGCATGAACATATTTATATAATTGCCAATAGTGTAGGTGCCTATTTGGCAATGCATACATTACAAAACTGCAAAATTGAAAAAGCATTATTTATATCTCCTGTATTGGATATGGAAAGACTCATTCTTGATATGATGCAATGGGCAAATGTTACAGAGCAAGAACTTTATGAAAAGGGAAAAATACCAACTGATTTTGGTGAAACATTATCATGGGAATACCTAAATTATGTCAGAAAAAACCCGATTGAGTGGAGTATTCCTACAAAAATTCTTTATGCTGAAAAAGATAATCTTATATCACATAAAACAGTAGATGCTTTCGTTGAAAGTCACAATGCCACACTTACTGTAATGAAAAATGGAGAACATTGGTTTCATACGGAGGAACAAATTGCTTTTTTAAATGAATGGATGAAGAAAGCAATTTGATAAATCAAAATCACTTCGACAAATATGAATTTGCAAATTAACTTTCTAATATAAAGGAGATGATGATTTTGAACGGAAAAGATGTAAGGATAGGTGCGGGTCTATTAGTTGACAATATAGAGAATATGGTTCGGTTCTACAGATTTCCTACAGGAGAAACCATCACCTATCCTTTTGGCATTCGCAACTTTTATATTGCCGACCCTGAGGGAAATCTACTTGAAATCGGTAGTACGAATGAAACATAAATTCCCAGTTATATCGGAATGCAAATCGGAATTTAAGGGGTGAGATAATGATAACAGGATATTACTGTACAAATGTTTTCTCCAAAAAAGCAGAAGAGCTCATTGAATTTTATACTCGAATATTAGAAATACCAATTATCAAAACAGATTCGTCTTGCTTTGATTTTGCTTCGTAGTAATAGGTGCTTCTTGGAATTTGTAGGACTCTACACATTGCTGACACAGAGTATTTGTGGGTATTTACCTTGATCACATTTACTTTCATCCTAGGACAAACTTTCCTATACGATAAAAAACTGCTGCAATTAAGGTATACCTCTCATGCAGCAGCCCTAATATAAATTAATACACGGTAAATTGATATAAAATTATTCAACCATAAAGCAGGCCACACCAATATTATTAAAAATTATGATTGGTTTGCACCGGAATGTCTTGCAGTAGCTATTATACATCTTTACTTTTAAGATATAAAAGCCTTCATAAGGAACAGTAAATTCAAAGCAGCCACAACCGTTAATCTGTACACAGTACAGAACAGTATCGATGTCGTTGCATCTCTGATATAATTTTACATCCCACTCATGGAAATCTTGGCAGCGGCAGCCCCAGATACATCCCGTGATAATACAGGGTTTAATCAAGCATTCCTGGCAAACAGGGCATGGTTCCGGTACGGGACACTCTGCAGGTATTGATATTGGAACGAAAATATATTCCTTTTCCGGTACCGGGCAGGCTGGGCAAACTGGGCAAACTGGACATGGCTCCGGTGTTGGGCATGGTACCGGTGCAGGACATGGAGGCGGTGTCGGGCATGGCTGCGGTGTCGGACACGTCGGGCTCACCTGAGGTACTTCTGGGATTGGAACAGCAGGGACTGGAACAACAGGTGCTGGAACAACAGGTGCCGGAACAGTAGGTGTTGGAACTGTAGGTGCTGGAACAGCAGGTGCTGGAACAGCGGGTGTCGGAACTACAGGTGCGGGAACAGCAGGTGCCGGAACAGCAGGTGCTGGAACAGCAGGAGCAGGAACTGCCGGTGCCGGAACTGTGGGTGTCGGAACTACAGGTGCCGGAACAGCAGGAGCCGGAACAGCAGGTGCTGGAACCGCCGGTGCAGGAACTGCCGGTGCCGGAACTACCGGAGCTGGAACCGCCGGTGCAGGAACTGCCGGTGCCGGAAGTGCCGGAGCAGGAACTGCCGGTGCCGGAACTACCGGAGCCGGAACTGCCGGAGCTGGAACTGCCGGAGCTGGAACTGCCGGTACTGGAACAGTAGGGGCTGGTGTTATGGCTTGACACATCACACCTCCAACAAATGGAAAATAGTGAAATTCAAAGCCGCTGGCAGCATTTACCGCAAATGCTCCTAATGCAGCATTACCGCTTACATGGCCGCCTGTAGGATGTGCATGGAACATAGCCTGTGGTGCCAGTATACTTCCCCAGATATCGGAAGATTTTTCCATATAAATATTAGTTGCATCCTCAAATAAATACAATGTCTGATTCGCCTTATTTCTTTCCCCATAAACACCGTATTGCAAATGGGCATTTGCTCCCGTTCTAAGTCTTACAATGACCGTACTTCCTTGTGGAACTTCTGCACGTATTCCTTTGTTGATTAAACCATTTGGTCTTACATCAATAAGGAATACATTCTGTACAGGGTCATTACCCCTTAAAATCCATTCGTAATTATTATCCACTACACTTCCATTTGGAGTTAAAGCTTCAATACAGTTTTTGTAGTATCCGATGCTTTCCCTTGCATCACTAAAGAAACGTGGTATGTTAGCACCTATCCTGCTTGCAGGTATATATCTTGGTACATCATAACTGGGAACCACATAATGATCCCCCTTATCCGACGGTGTCCAATATTGACTGCCCCCATTGGCCTGGTACAAAAATTTTAATTCTTGTATTCCATCAGTCATGCCATCTTTTCCGATTAAATAGGTACTTCCATTGGCTGCACGGAATCCACCGCCGACAACCACATGGCCAATAACAACCAGAGGGCCGGTCATAGATACATTACCGCCAACTAAAAAGCGTACTAAATCCGGCGAGTAACTGACTGCTCCGTTACCTCTACGGACAAAGCCAACGCTCAAGCCCCTTGGGCTGTAAAAACTTCCGCCTATTGCTACAGGCCCTTCAATATCTATAATGTTATTTGCATCGTTAAATACAATAACATTGAATCTGGATGCAGCACCAAACGGCTGACCTGCAATAGTATACCAGTTTATATTATCATAAGGTAATCCTGCACTTGCCGTTGCTTCCTTATTATAGCTGTTATTGTCCATATAAACTTGTATGATGTTTACAGAA
>DGRE01000043.1 GCA_002389905.1 Hungatella sp. UBA4396
ATAATTGGATTATACGTGAGAAGATGAAATCAATTTGGACAGAAACAGCCTCCATCCCCCGGAGGAACCCCCTTCCGGGAAACAAGAGGACTCAGGTTGTGGTCATAGGAGCAGGGATGGCAGGAATATTGACGGCCTATTACTTACAGAGACAGGGATTTCATGTGGTGGTTCTGGAAGCAGACAGGATAGGAAGCGGACAGACCGGATTTACCACGGCAAAAATCACATCCCAGCACAATATGATCTATAAAAAGATGGAAAAAATCATGGGGAAGGAAACTGCAAGGCTGTATGGTAAGGCGAACCAGCTTGCGGTAGAAGAATATGGAAAGCTGATCAGAGCCAACGCCATTCAGTGCCATTATGAGAAAAAGGATGCTTATCTGTACTCGGTCAAAGAATCGGCGTCCCTTCTTCGGGAAGCGGAGTGTGCTATGGGCCTGGGACTTCCTGCCTCTTTTGAGGGAGAGCTGGATTTGCCCTTCCAGGTTCACGGGTCTGTGCGGTTTTCCGGGCAGGCCCAGTTTCACCCCCTGGAATTTTTAAGGGACATATCTGCCGGACTTACGGTATTTGAGAGGACAAGAGTCATTAAGGTCAATGGTCATGAAGTGGTGACGGACCGGGGAGTGGTAAAGGCGGATAAAGTGGTATTTGCCACCCACTATCCCTTTGTCAATGTTCCGGGATTTTATTTTGCAAAAATGTATCAGGAAAAGAGTTATGTACTGGAACTGGAGCCTGTAAAACCCCTTCACGGCATGTATCTGGGAATTGATTCAAAAGCATATTCTTTCCGAAGCGCCGGGGATAAGCTTTTGTTGGGATATGGAAGCCACAGGACCGGAAAGCTTTCTGAGGAAAGTCCTTTTTCAGTGATGAAACGGCTGGGAGAGCATTTGTTTCCCGGGACAAAAGAAGGTGGAAAATGGACGGCCCAGGACTGTATGACTCTGGATGGAATTCCATATATCGGAAAATTTTCCGGGAGCAGGCCCGACTGGTATGTTGCCACCGGCTTTGGGAAATGGGGTATGAGTTCATCCATGGTGGCCGCAAAGCTTTTGAGCGTCCAGGTTGCAGGAAAAAGGACTCCCTATGACCGGGTGTTTTCTCCCCAAAGACATCATCCGGCTGCTTCTGCCAAGAAGCTGGTATTTCATGGGATGGAATCCGTAAAAGGCCTTTCCTCCGGAGCCTTGCCAGGGGCTGTAAACTGTCCTCACATGGGCTGCCGCCTTGTCTGGAACCGGTATGACAAGCGGTGGGAGTGCCCCTGTCACGGTTCTTCCTTTGAATTTAATGGAAAAATCTCATCTGGCCCTGCACAACAGAGTATTCCATTCATAGATTGATATTAGAAACTTTCGAATAATGAAAGGAGTCATACATTCTATGGATTGTTACACGAAACAAAGCTTTCCGGAAGCCTTTTCCGGCATGGGCGAAGGCCATTGGGGTCCTGACATGGAGTTTGATATGTCCATGATCCCCGGAACGGTCATCCGTCCTGATATGCCCCTGGGCTCCGGCCCGTCCAGGGTTGACCATATGCCTGTTGACCAGATGTCAACGGGAAATACACAAATTCCTACCGGTCCCTGTCCCTGGATCCATCCGATGGAAACAGTGATTCCGAAAGAAGAGGTCTGTCTGGAAGAACCAGAGGAGGTATCATCAACTCAGTGTCCGCCAAGGTATGATAAATGCTGTCCGACAAAATGTCCGTCAGCCCAGAAAGAGGCAAAGCAGGTGAAGTGTCCGCCCATGCCTGAAAAAATCTGCCCCGCAAAATGTCCGGCAATGCCAAAGGAAATAAAACCGGTGCAGTGCCCGCCTATGCCTGAAAAAATCTGCCCTGCAAAGTGCCCGGCAATGCCAAAGGAAATAAAACCGGTGAAGTGTCCGCCCATGCCTGAAAAGGTGTGTCCGGCAATGCCGTGTCCTTCCGGGAATAAGTGGCAGGCTCCTATGACGTGTCCGGACTCTTATGCAAGACCAGCTTGGAGAAAGCGGCCGGAAAAGCCCATGTGCAATCCTCCGGCTATGCCGTATGAAAACATTGACCAATTTCCAGTGGCTATGGCTTATGTGCCATGGCAGCAGTGGCAGCAGGTTTATTCTGTAGAAACAGCCATAAACAGAGGAACCATTTTCCCGGATCTGGATAAACCGTTTATAATGGAGGGGTGCCGGAGATGACAGGAACTAATATTGAATGCAATGCATTGTTACAGCAGGTGTATGAAACCAGCTTTGCCATGGACGATGTAGTGTTGTATCTTGACACCCATCCCGGTGATCAGGATGCCTTAAACTATTTCTATTATGTGGCAGGTATGCGGCAGCAGGCCGTTTTGGCCTATGAGGCTCAGTGCGGGCCGTTAATGGTTGAGGGTGTCATGGATCCAAATTACTGGACCTGGATCAATGATCCATGGCCATGGGAAGGAGTGTGCGGCTGATGTGGAGATATGAAAAGAGATTGCAGTATCCAGTAAATATTAAAACTCCCAATCCCAAAATGGCTATGTTTATTATGAGTCAGTATGGAGGACCGGATGGAGAAATGGGAGCCTCCATGCGCTATCTTTCCCAGAGATACGCAATGCCTTATAAGGAGTGTAAGGGGCTTTTGACAGATATTGGAACGGAAGAGTTAGCTCATCTGGAGATCGTTGCCACTATCGTCCATCAGCTCACCAGGAACTTAACACCGGAGCAGGTGGTGGAATCTGGTTTTGGTCCATATTATATTGACCATACCACCGGTATCTGGCCTCAGTCAGCAGGAGGAGTTCCTTTCAATGCCTGTGAATTCCAGTCAAAGGGTGATCCCATTACTGATTTAGTGGAGGATATGGCGGCAGAACAGAAGGCCAGGAGTACTTATGACAACATCCTGCGTGTCGTAACAGACCCTGACGTCTGCGATCCCATCCGCTATCTGAGAGAACGGGAAATTGTTCACTTCCAGCGGTTTGGAGAAGCCCTGAGAATTACCCAGGATAATCTGGACAGCAGGAATTTCTATGCATTTAATCCAAGCTTTGATATTAAAACAGAATGTTGAAAATGACCGGCACGATTTCTCTTTTTTGATATTACAATCATCAATTTAGTTAAATAATGTTTTGCTTTTCAGGATTCCATAACAGCGATATTCGTTTGGATCAAGAGAAAACCACGGTTTACGGGTCATATTTACGGTGGGAAAAGGTAAACTATACTCTTTGTCAACGACAATAAAAAAGGGGCCGATTTAGATTATTGATATCTAAATCGGCTTTTTCAGTAAGGTTTATGATCTATTGTCTTATATGTATAGAATGCATCCGCTACTCCCACGTAATCTGCCATATTGTAACCGTTATGGATTGCATGAAAACAGAGCCGGCAAGAGGGAGATCCTGCCGGCTGAGTATGAAATGATTTATGTATAAAGGCTTTTGCCTGTTTGATATTAATATACCTGGAAATTGTGACGGGAATTTGATGGATATGTGAAAAGTTTGTGAAAGGAAAATTGTATGAAAGAGAAATCAAGAAATGAGTTTATATGAAAAAATAAAATTGCCTAAGAAAATAATAACTTGTTCTGATCATAAACCAAATAAAATTTTGTAACAGGATATTAGATTGATTAATATATCATTATTATATAATTCATAGGATTGGAGTTAAAATTGACTGATTATTTTTCATATTTAGGGTATAAAGAGGAATGTCAACAAGTCCCTGTTCAGTTTCCTCCTCAGCACCAGTCAGTACAGCCAGGGTTAGAAACGCTTATGGTTCCTCAACCCATTTTCGATAACCCTGATTATATTGGAACAGGTAAGCTAGAAGGTAAGGTGGCACTGGTGAGCGGGGGAGACAGTGGGATTGGAAGGGCTGTGTCGTTGGCATTTGCCAAAGAAGGTGCTGATGTAAGTATTGTATATTATGACGAGCATGAAGACGCACAGATAACAAAGTCCTATATTGAAGCACAGGGAAGAAAATGTCTTTTGATATCAGGAGATGTACGTGACGAAGGATTTTGTCAAAATGCCGTATATGAAACGGTTTCCTCTTTAGGCAGTCTTGATGTTCTTGTAAATAATGCTGGTGTACAATTTCCTCAAAACGGAATTGAGGACATTTCCATTAAACAAATGAGGTTAACGTTTGAGGTGAATTTTTTTGGCATATTTATTATGACAAAGATGGCTCTGCCATATTTAAAAAATGGCAGCACAATAATTAATACAACATCGGTAACTGCTTATATTGGAAATGACCAGTTGATTGATTATTCTAGTACGAAAGGTTCAATTGTCAGCTTTACCCGCGCCATGGCTCATTCCCTGGTATCGAAAGGTATTCGGGTAAATGCAGTTGCACCGGGACCAATTTGGACTCCACTTCAGCCAGCCAGCTGGCCAGCTGATTACATTCCAACCTTTGGCTCAAATACTCCAATGAAAAGGGCTGGACAGCCGGTTGAACTTGCTCCTACCTATGTATATTTAGCATGTGATGATTCCTCATATGTCACGGGTCAGGTTCTCCACGTAGATGGCGGGCAGTCTATGCAATCATAAGGTCTTGGGTTTGCCCTGGGGTATACAGGAGTTTTTTGTAAAATAAGTAAATTTGACTGATCATAAGAAATATAAGTTGATATGTGAGACTTTTTATTTCCAGTCATAGGAAAGGCGAATGCCAACAGGGAGGCAGACTTTCGCCCGATATATATGTGCAAATGCATCGTATATGCTTACTTTTAATATTATACAAATTATTGAGAAGGCGTCCAACTCCGTCTCTTTTCTTTTTCAGATAATATTTTTTCTATAAATCGGCCATACTAACACTGAGGTGATAAGCATGGAAAAGAACAAGGAAAATCAGGAATCTGAAAAAGATATGGCTAAGGAAGTTAATACTTTCAACAACCACTGGGCAACGGGACATTTCTTAGGGCCTAACACGCTCAGACATGAAAAGAACAGAGAGATTTACGAGGAAAAGGACAGCGAGTAGCTGTCTTTTCTTTTACCAAAACGAAAAGAAGTGAGCCTGATGGCAGTCTTTCTTGCGAATAAAACATTCTATTCCGGACTACACTATGGGTGAGGTGATAAATATGGACAAACATGATCTGGAGAGGCAGGAACAGAAGAAGTCAAACAAGTCATTTAACAGCATTACGGAAAAAGTGAAACCAGAGAACCAGAACCAAACCCACAATTCCATTCGGGAAGGTATGGGGCCAAACACAAAGAGAAAGCCAAGTTAAGCATCCGATGGGGTGCTTTTCTTTTATTTAAAAATAAAAACGATTGAGGAGGACACTCCCAAAACACTGGATTCTTTCCAGAAAATGAAGTATAATAATGGTGATAAGAAATGGGAGAGTGTGCAGGCATTGTACCGAAAGACCAATTCTTACAACCAGATAATCCTTAAAGAACCGGGCATTACCGCTGATCTAATAAAGATATCTAAGGACACGGGGGTAGTCATGGTGGGACTGGACCGCCGGTTAAAAGAAAAAGATTCTTTCTTGCGAAAGGTAAACACAGACAGCGATCATAGCTTGGATTCACAAATTATTAAAGATACCATTAATTTAACCAACGATGTTATCCGATATACTTATCAAAGCAGCCCTTTCACTCTGTTAGAATCTTATAAGAGTGTATACAAGCAGATGAGTAACAAGGGATATAAGACAGTAAAAGTAAAAAACACCTGGCTTGATAAGCGGTCTGTATATAAGGGGGTTAATTGCGTCTTTGAATCACCTGAAGGTCAGAGGTTTGAAGTACAATTCCATACGCCTGAAAGTTTTAATTTAAAAAACGGGGAAATGCATAAACTGTATGAGGAATCCAGGAAGGATACCACGAGCCCGGCAAGAAGGGCCGAGCTTAATATAAAAATGTTTGAATTGTCATCCCAGTTGGAGATACCCGCATATATAGATCAAGTGAAGTAGGAGGACTCATGGAAGACTTTTATTTTGTATACGGCTATGATAAGAGCAAAAAGAAGGCAAGACGGCTATACCGGTTTATTGGTGGAGAGTTTGAGCGCTATGATAGGGATTCGGAACAGTGGAAACCTTCTCCGGAGCAGTGCTGCATATTTATAGGCGAAGATTGGGAATATGATGAGGTAACGGTGGCGGAGGCAGAAGAAATAAAAAATATGTTAACTATTTAGATACCACTGGCTGATTTTGCCGGTGGTATTTTTATACTCATTACACGTGTGGTGATAAAGAACATGGAACTGTCCTGCATGGACTTTGTATACTGAGTTTTAGAAATCCGGGGGACCGGATGGAGAAATGGGAGCCTCCATGCGCTATCTTTTCCAGAGATACGCAATGCCTTATAAGGAGTGTAAGGGGGCCGATTTAGATATTAATATCTAAATCGGCTTTTTCAGTAAGGTTTATGGTCTATTAATTTATCGCACAATCACACATCTGCTGATCTGCAGGTACTGACCGTTTTCAACAGTCATATAACTTATTCCTAAGAAGTTATCATTGGCTATAATATTATTAAGTCCTCCGCTGGAATTTCCGAGCACTGCGCAATAGCCGCTGTATTCTGAGCCGCTTTGCAGCTTATACTCTCCGGCTGGAATGTGATATCCAACTTTGAACATATTTCCTTTGGTGTAGTCGATTTGTGAAACTTCACTGATAGGCGATAAGGTTCCGTTGGTTAATTTCAAATACTGTCCGTTTGTTACAGTCACAATGGCATTATAAGAAAAGTTATCGTTGTCAATAATACTCTCGAAATTACCACTGCTGTCAGAAGCAATTTCATAATATGCACCAAAATCACTAGTGGAGAATAATACATATTCACCGGCAGCGATATCCGTACCGACTTTATATGTGCCAGAACCAATGACCGTTGAAGGGGAAGATGTAACAGTGCTCAACTGAACAGATGTGCTTGCGCCGGAGTTATTAACCCATGCTCCATCTGCGCCAACGTTGTATCCGTCGGGCGTTGTGGTATTGACAAGCATATACCCTGATTCATTGAAATAATAGGATTTGCCGTCAATTGTCTGCCAGCCTGACTTGGTATAGCCTCCATCGTCGTTCTGATACCACCAACCGGTGGTGTCTTGCTTCCATTCTCCGGCAAGGACCGCAGTGCTCATAGCTGCAGATAGGATAGCGGTTGCAATTAATAATTTTGTCTTTCTCATTTCATTGCCTCTTTTCTTTTGTTTTTATTAAAAAGCCAATGGCTGTTTAACCTTAATTCCGATAATCCTTTGGAATATTTTGTATCATTTCAGAAGCATTCTTTGATAGAACCGCCTGGTATGCCAGCATAGGGCAATTTAATCTCTTTCAATAATCCCTTCCATAAAGCCATTGTGCTTCAGCCCGCTGAAACATGTAATCATTTCCACGTTCCCGTTTCAGCTCTTCAAAAAAAGACATGCGCTCTTCGGTTTTGGAGGAAAGATGGGGTTTTCCTTTTTGTGATATCTCCTTTGCCTGAATTTTAGGAAAGAAGAGATTTTCCAGCTCTATTTCCGGCTTTGACGGTTTTCTGGTTGTTTGGCAAATATACTGAAACCATATTTTATAATCTGCCAAGGCGTTGTTGGAAGCTCTGGCGGATAGATTGAAGGTACTGCGGATTTGCTCGGCGCTTTCGTATCCATATTTATGTATTAAGATTCTGGGGGCCAATAAATAACTGGTGAAGTAATCTACGATATTTTCAAATTCCTGGCTCGTGGATGGGATACCCAATATATGGTGGCCTAGCTCATGCATTAAAGAAAATCGAATCCTGCTTGAAAGAATTTTCTCATTATAAGCAACGATTCTGTTCCATGAAAATGCGTCATTGGTACATAGCTTACACATTTCATATAATTCTTGATTCTTCCCCTTTAAATCGGTATAACTATACAGCTTGAAATTGTAGTGTTCCAAAATGTTTGAGCAATCAATAGGGAAGGTTTGGATGCTGCAATCTTTATAAACTTTTAAAATACCTCTTAGTATTTTTTTCCGTATTTCAGGAGACAGATCAGTGAAGCATAAAATATTACGCAAATAAATCAGTCCTTAATTGTCGATTTCGGACAGAAGCTGTATTAAGCGCATTTTTTGTTCTACGGATAAGGCCTTTCCATTTCTGGCAACCAGTTTTTCAAAATCAGCATAAGAATGAGAGCTGCTTTTCGTAGTATCCTGGGCAGACAATTCTTCTAACTCATCCAATGTAATACCCAGTTCCCTGCATATTCTGATTACGACATCGACGCTGGCTTTACCAATACCTGTTCTATTTAATATTGTGTATAAGCTGGTATATGGTATATCGCATTTTTCTGCAAAAGCCCTCAGACTATATCCCTGTTCTTTTATAAGTTGTTGTATAATTTGCTCTCTTTCCATGTTTTCACCTCTTTCTAAGTGACTTTATTATATATGATTTTGCGAATATTGTAAATAGAAAAAGACGCAAATGCAAACAAAATCAGCATGATATGGTGAAATATATTCTCACATGAAAATATTGTGCTTGACAATGGTTGTACGTGAGAATATAATACAAGAAAGATATTCGCTAGTGCGAATATGAAAACAGGAGGTGATGAGGTGTATCCCAATTTACTGGCAACCATGAAGGTGAAGGGAGTAACTTTTACTCAAATTGCGGATTTACTTGAATGCAGGTATCAGACGATAAGTGAAAATTTTCAGGGAAATACTGAAAAAGGCATTTACTTTGATGATGCTCAAAAAATATGGAAAGTATTTTTCCCTGAGTATGATTTCATCTGGTTGTTTAGAAGAACAAAAAGTGAACCTTAATAACAAACATATGTTCGATAATATTAATATACCATTATCAGATATGTGTGTCAATAAAAAAATCTATTAGGGATGTAAGGGGATGCCAGAAGAAGGAGAGTCAGAAGGTTTTACAAGAAAGGAATGGTGATACATATAAAATCAGCGGTAAAAGAAAGGTCTGACATAGTAACGGGCCGGTCATGTAAATCCTGCCGGCACCAACTCCATTGCCCGGAACGCAGCCGACGGTATGTCTGCAAGGATTATAAAAAGAGAGGATAATGTAATCAACAAGCACAACCAATGCCGTATAGCATTAACCAGAAGGGCAGGTGGTACTACCTGGGAGCTGACAGAGCCATGGTCAAGGGCCTGCAAGTGATTGATGGCAAATGGTATTATCTGGACCAGAACGGTAAGATGGTCATGCAGCCGATAACACTCACCCCGGATCAGAATGGGGCTCTGAGGTATCCAGGTTTAGCAGAGTAAATTATGAAAACCTTTCCTAATCACATATAATAACCGTGTAAAACATCTTATAGGAGGAAAATTAAATGATAACTTACAACAAGCTATGGGATACCATGAAGGAAAAAGGTGTAAGTCAATACCGCCTGATAAAGGACTACGGAATCAGTGCTGGTCAGATTGGCCGGTTAAAGAAAAACAGGTATGTATCCACGCACACATTGGAGCGGCTATGCGAGATATTAAAGTGTAATGTAGAGGATGTAGTACAGTACATATCCGAGTAACGAAACAGGGCGGGTACTCCGGTTCCGCCCCAAGTTTACTTAAATTTAATGTGACCTTTCAAAGTTTCAGTAATTTCTTTAAAATCTTTATTCTTTATATAATTCAGATAATTTAGAATCCTTTAGATATTCTCTCTTAGTTTTGCGAGATAAATTTGTTTATAAAAATAATCGAAGTTGTAAACGCTGTCATAGATATTTAATTATAGATCATACCTGATTAAACATGCAAAATGTGTAGTTATGATTCCGGCAGCAGATTCTAGTATCCAAAATTGACTTGCAAGTCAATCAATGTTATAATTTAAATTGACTAACAAGTCAATGAAAGGAGACATCTGCATGGATTTTATTGAAATAGAACAAAAAGTTACTTTCAGCCAAACAGTACAGGAGCACAAAATTATGTCAACAGATCCCGAAAAGCGGGCACGTATACTGAGGGCAGCCATGGAAGAATTTCTCAAGGGCTACGGCAAAGCCAACACGGACGTCATTGTGGAAAAGGCGGGTATTTCTAAGGGACTGCTGTTTCACTACTTTGGTTCCAAAAAGGGTCTCTTTCTATTTTTGATGCAATATGCCATTGACGTGGTCAGTGCAGAATATGAAAAGGCTGTGGCATGGAACAAAGACTTTATCGAAACCATTTGGGATATCTCCATGATAGCAGTGGATTTGCTCACTGTCATGCCGCTTGTACTTCGATTTATGGGAGGCGGTGTGTTTGTCATCCAGGAGGAATTCCCGGAAGAAGCCGGCCTGTTCGGCAATCCTTTGGACCGGCTTTTCAAAAGTGCACGGGGGCAAATGGACCGCAGTCTCTTTAGGAAGGACATTGACGTGGAAAAAGCATCAGACCTGATTATGTGGACTATTTATGGATACAACAACCGGATTGCCGGATATGACTGGAGGCAGGATGGCTGGGACAGCCAAATTGAACAAATAAAAAAAGAGCTGCGGGATTATCTGGATATGCTGCGCAAGCTGCTTTACAAGGACGCAAAGGAGGTGTGAGTATGTTTTTATCCGTATCAAATCTCACTAAAAGCTATCAAGGCGGGACGACAACCCATGTGCTGAACGGAGTAGATCTGGAGTTAAAGCAGGGGAGCATCGGGGTAATTCTCGGCCCCTCCGGATCGGGAAAATCCACGCTGATGAACATCATCGGCGGTGTGGACCGGGCGGACAGCGGAAAAGTGCTGATGGATGGCACAGAGGTGACAGCCCTGACAGATAACCAGCTCACCGAATACCGGCGGGACCGGATTGGTTTTGTTTTTCAATTTTACAATCTCGTGCCCAATCTCACGGTTGCTGAGAATATCGAGGTGGTGTCCAATATCAGCGAGTCCCCTCTGCCTGTTGACGAGGTGCTGTCAGCGGTAGGTCTTGCCGATAAGAAGTACCGTTTCCCCCGTGAGCTTTCTGGCGGAGAGCAGCAGAGGGTTTCTATTGCCCGGGCAATTGTGAAAAATCCGGCCCTGCTTCTTTGTGACGAGCCCACCGGTGCTCTGGATTATGTCACTTCAAGGGGAGTGCTGGCTCTGCTCCAAAGGGTGAATGCACAGTACGGCACTACCCTCCTGATGATTACCCATAACAGCGCAATTGCCGGAATAGCCCATGCTGTTTATAGGCTGAGGGATGGCAAGGTGGCAGAAGAGTATTCCAATGCCCAGCCTGTTCCCGCAGAAAGGATTGAGTGGTAAGTCATGGCACTGAATAAACGGATTTGGCGTACCCTGTCTGAGCACAAGGGCCGTTATATCGGCATCTTTATTCTTATTTTTCTGGGAAGCTTTACTTTTATTGCGGCCAAAGGCTTTGGGGATAATTACGAGCGGCTAGTCAGTGATTTTGCTCAAAACAATTGGCAGGAAGATATTTCCTTTTCAATCGACAGACCTTTAGAAGATATTGCAGCCTTGGAGCGGGAAAGCAATGCGGCAATAGAGTCTTACCGGTATTACGACCTGCCCCTGACAGGCAGCGGGGAGCTGAGGCTGCTGACACCCCAGCAAAAAGTTAACATTCCTGCCGTCACATCGGGAAAAGGACTGCAGAATGCGGGAGATATTCTGATCGATCCCTTTTTCGCAGCTAATCACGGGCTTGAAATTGGTGATAAGGTTGACGATGCAGAAAAAATATTTGAAATTGCCGGAACCATGGCGCTGCCTCACTATGTTTACCCCCTTAAATATATCAACGACATTCTGCCGCCCAGCGGCTTTGGCATAGGGCTTGTGTCCCAGAAGGATATGGACGCTTTTCCAGAGGCAGTGACGGTCTATGCCGCACGTTTTGCAGACAGGGACAATATTGATGGACAGATCATCAGCCTGCGAAATGCCCTGAACAGGCAGGGGGTGCAGGTCTCCGACTGGATTGACGCCGAAAATAATAAGCGCATTCGTATGCCCTGGGCCACCATCACCGGAGCAAAAACTATGGCGGTCCCTTTGCCGGTGGCTATGTTCTTTCTTTGCTGTCTCATTGTAGGTGTTATCATCTGGAGGACCGTGAAGGCGGACAGCGTCATCATCGGTACCTTGTACGCACAAGGCTACCGCCGCCGGGAGCTTGTGCGGCATTACCTGGCCATTCCCCTTTTGCTGGCCGCTGCCGGAGGGATGACAGGAGTGTTTTTGGGGCTGGTGACTATTGATCCTGCAGTAAGCTATATGGCAAACAGCTATTATATTATCCCCTATCAGAAGCTTGTCATATCCGTCTCAGATGTTCTGGCCGGTATCCTCCTGCCTATGGCGTTTCTCGGGCTGGCAGCCTTACTTGTTACCCGCCGGGAGCTGGGGAAAACTGCCGGCGAGCTGATGAAGGGAGGAAGGGGGAAAGCAAAGGTCAACTTTTTGGAGAGCAGGCTGGGGCTGGAACGATTTACATTCCATACCAGATTCCAGCTGAGGGAACAGCTGCGCAGCATTCCCCAGCTTCTGTTTTTACTGTTTGGGGTTACGGCTGCGTCGATGATGATGCTGTTTGGCTTTACAATCAACCATTCCATGAATGCTGTCTTTCAAAGCGGTACTGACGGCATGTACAATTATGCCTGGGAATATTCCTTTAAAGAAACCCGCCGGGGCGAGGTGCCTGATGGGGCAGCCCCATTTAATGCCCTGCGCTGCTACCCTCAGGGTAAGGAGAACGCTGAATTTTATCTCACTGGAATTGAACCGGATGCCGGCGGTATTATTTTACGAGGGGCTGATGGAAAAATTTTGCCTAAAAATCAGGTAAACATCACCCGCCCCATGGCTGACCGGCTGAAGCTGCGGGTTGGCAGCCTTGTCACTTTTGTCAGCAAACTAGACGGACAGATATATGAACTGGCGGTGGATGGAATTATTGAAACTTATGCCGGACAGTTTATTTACCTGCCTCTGGATGCCTTCAACAGCCTGACCGGACAGCCGGAGGGCAGTTATACCGGAGTGTTCAGTACGGAGGTTTTGCCTTATGAAGAATGGGAGCTTTCAGGTGTTAAGGACTTGCAGAATCTGAACAACGCTATGGACTACCTGGCTGCGCCTATAATCCTGGCGGCAGTCTTTATGACTGTGATTGCGGGGCTGATGGGGGCAATTATCATTTTTCTGGTTACTTCTCTGATGATTGAGGAGAACCGGGGAACCATTTCCCTGTTGAAGGTGTTTGGCTATAGAGAGAAAGAGATAGGCTCTTTGATTCTCGATGGATCAACCTGGGTGGTGGTGGCAGGGTTTGCGCTGGGGGTGCCGTTGATGCTGGCAGCCGCAGGTGCAATGTACGCTTATTTAGGAGAAATGATCAACATGGTTCTGCCCATAATTCTGAGTCCGGTGTATGTGCTGATCAGCTTTGTGCTGATCATAGCCGTATACTTGTTAACCAGGAGGTTCAGCGGGCGGAAGCTTTTAAATATCTCCATGAGTGAAGCCCTGAAGGCCGGGTCGGAATAACGGGAATTATAAATAACAAAAACGGACGGGGGGTTCCCGTCCGTTTTATATGGCTGCTTTTCTCTCCAGTGGGATATTGCAGCAAAACCAGCTCAAATATCGAAATAGAACCCCTTTTAATAAATCCATGGAAGGAATACACTTGGAGATAGTTTTATTATCTTTATGACGGGGTGCAGAAGATGGGATTAGGAAAATGTTTTAAAATACTAAGGGTTTCTGAGGAGATTTATCACAAATATTATAATATATGATTGAAGATGATAAAATATGTGTACAATATTTACAGCAAGTAACTTGAAATATATGGTAAAATATGATAAAATATACAATGGTACAATGGGAAGAATTTTTATTTTCAAGAAAATAGGAGGTTAATGGTGTTATGGGTAATTTGAACTTATTTCTAATCATTTCCATTCTGGTTTCTGTTCTTGCGTTTGCGTTTGCGGTGTGGTTGTACCGCTGGGTATCTGCGCAGCCATCTTCGAATCAACGGGTGAAAGAGGTTGGAAGCTACATCAGGCGGGGGGCAAACACATTTTTAAAGAAAGAATACATTGTTTTATCAAAGTTTTGCGCGGGAGCTTCGCTTCTGATTTTTCTGTTTCTTCCTGCGCCCCTATGGAGCGGAGGTTCAATTTTAGGTAACTTTACCATCGTTCTGGCATACATATGCGGAACTGTTTTTTCTGCCATAGCAGGTAAAATAGGAATACAGGTAGCTACCATAGCCAATATGAAAACTGCAGAAGCTGCACAGAGCGGCGGTTTAAAGCCCTCTTTTCTGTCAGCCTTCCGTGGCGGTGCAGTTATGGGAATGGCAGTAGTGGGAAGTTCACTTTTAGGAGTAACTCTTGTTATGATGCTTACCGGAGACTCCGTAGCCCTGTTGGGATTCAGCTTTGGCGCCAGTTCCCTGGCTTTATTTGCCAAGGCAGGAGGAGGTATTTTTACAAAGACTGCGGATATCAGTGCAGACCTTGTTGGAAAAGTAGAACTTGGAATCCCTGAGGATGATCCCAGAAATCCGGCGGTAATTGCTGATAATGTGGGAGATAATGTAGGTGATGTTGCGGGAATGGGTGCAGACCTGTTTGATTCTAACGTGGCTTCTACAGTATCTGCCCTGGTTATGGCTATTGCTCTGAGCAAAAAAATAGGAGTTGACTATGCAGCTGTGGTATTCTGTTATGCTTCTCTGGGACTTTTATCTTCCATCATAGGAGTTATGGCAGCCCGAATGGGAAAGAATGGTGATCCTACCAGGGCTCTTAACATGAGTACCTATATTACCACGGGCATATTTGCTGTACTTACTGCTGGAGCTACAGTCGTTTTTCAATTTGACTGGCGTATCTGGGGAGCGGCGGCTATAGGCTTATTTGTTGGTGTTATTATAGGAATTACCAGTGATTATTTTACAAACGATAATAAGAAACCTGTACAGAATGTAGCAAAGGCTTCTGAGTCAGGGCCTGCATTCACCATTCTTTCCGGTGTTTCCTACGGTTTCTTAAGTGTGCTGCCTGCCATGGTGGGAATCGGTATTTCTGCCCTGGTTTCTTATAACCTTTGCGCTTCCATCGCTCCTGGTGACCCTACAGCAGGAATGTTTGGAATTTCTATGGCTGCAGTCGGAATGCTTTCCATCGTTGGAATGATCATTTCTAATGATGCCTATGGGCCAATTGCCGATAACGCCAGAGGACTTGTTGAGATGGGAGATCTGGGAGATGAGGCACTTGAAATCACAGATTCACTTGACAGTGCAGGAAATACAGTAAAGGCAGTGACAAAAGGATTTGCCATTGCGGCGGCAGGCTTGACCATTATTTCTCTGCTTGGTGCGTTTATGAGTGAGGTAAATGATGCAGCCGGCACTACAGTGCTGACCGGATTTGATATTATCAATCCTACGGTATTTTTCGGAATGCTGGTGGGAGCTTCCGTTCCGGCTATTTTCTCTTCTATGCTGATGCTTGGGGTAGACCGTAATGCACAGAGAATGGTGGCGGAAATCCACCGTCAATTCAGGGAAATCAAGGGACTTAAGGAGGGCAAGCCGGGAGTTGTGCCGGAATATGACAAATGCATAGATATTGCTACCGATGGTGCCTTAAAAGAACTGATTCCTGCCGGGCTGGTCAGCATTTTTGTGACCATGGCAGTCGGTTTTATAGGCGGGGTTGAATCCGTAGGAGGATACCTTGCAGGCAACATTATCAGCGGTCTCTTGCTTGCTCTGTTTATGAGCAATTCAGGGGGATTGTGGGATAATGCAAAGAAATACATTGAGGCCGGTGGAAACGGAGGAAAAGGAAGTGAAGCACATAAGGCAGCTGTAGTAGGAGATACGGTGGGCGATCCCTTTAAGGATACGGCTGGCCCTTCCATCAACACACAGATAACGGTGGTTTCTCTGGTGGCTTCTTTAATGTCTTCCTTGTTTTTGGCATTTTCCCTGTTTTGATTGATAAAGGCAGGACTTAATAAGATTGTGACGGCCTGTAGTGCACAGGCTATAAAAAAACCGGTGTCAGGACATAAATCCTGGCACCGGTTTTCAGTGTTATTCTTCCATTTTATTCAATACATTCTTATGCAGCATCAGTCATCTAAGGTTAAAGATAAAGGTTACTGGGAGAATAACATTTTGTCCTCCTTCACCGGCACCAGCGGCCAGTGCTGTGTCCTGCTCCTTATGAAGATTTTTGTCAAACTAGCTGATTAAACAGCATAGAACCATATCATTAGCAGAAATCGCTCTCAAAAGGAAATAAAAATTCCGGAAGGCCGCTGACGTATGGGGCAATATCATACTGCTGATAATAGATGACGATGCCTTCCGGCTTTAAATAAAATCCTTTGATATTAAAGTTTCCTCTTAAAAGAGCTGCATAATCGTCAAAATACATGGAAGGGGAAGTTTTCATCTGCTCCTGTATCTGCTGTTCCATGGTTGTGAAAAGCATATCAATAAAATTGGGATTGCCAGGAAAGAAACTGCTCAGTTCCATCTGTTCCCCAGTGTCAAAATCCCAGGTCTGGGAATCCCGGACAGTATTGCCGTGAGCTCCTCCTAAATAACTGTACTGGTCTGTAAAAAGGCTGACAATGCAGCAGTCATTGTATGTGATTTCATAGACGGACATAAATTCATAGCCGTGAAATGGAAACTGGTTGCTCTGGACATACTGTGCCTGTTCCAAAGCCTGGGGATAAAGGACGGTGCGGCAGTAGGTTTCTTTATTTTTAGCCTGAAATGCATAAAACCGGTTGATGCTCTGCACCGCAGACCGACTGCAGGTTGTGGTAAATTCAGGATAGTGTATGGTATAGGTCAGAACAGGAATGTCCCGGTAAACCATGACATCTGACCGGGTCCTTTGGGAGATTGTCTGCATGGAAGCCTCATAAATGGAACTGTTTCCACAACATATGCAAGATGACAGGTAAATATGAACTGAGGGAATAGGGACAGCCGGCTTTTGACTATAAACAATCCGCAGAGGAAGTGGACGTAAAAAATAATGAAGCAATATGGTAATAAATTACAACAGAGGTTGAACTGTGATTATGTTTCCGGTATGATGAACTTATGTACTGTTTCTGTTTATAAAAACGATTCTTTGCCTTGGTTTAAAGGCTGAATGAGGAGAGCGTGGATGAATAAATTAATGGGTTTTTATGAGTTAAAAGCTATGGGATTGCCTGCGGTAGACTGGAACGAGTATTCCGGTAAGGAAAGTCTGGATTCAAGCATGCTGTGGACAATCAGATGTGCCGTATATAAGGGAAATGATTTGAATTTACCCAGATTAGTTGGAGCAGAATCCCATAAGGCAATAGAGTTTGCGGACAGTCTTAAAAAGAAAATAGGTGACAATGGCATCGTTATTTTTTACCCGTATTTTATTGCTGTAAAGAGCGGAACTTTAAATGTTTTTTCAGATAAAATGGTAATAGAGGCAGTGAAAGAAGATTTGTGGAACCTTGTTACTTTTTCAAAACGGGATGTTACCATCATAATCAGAGACAAAGACAATGAGTATTTCGGCAATTCAGAATTCCTTTCTGAAGAGGAATTGCAGAAAATATTAAAACATGTCCCGGAAATCCGGAGATGCTTTAAGGATGAATTGACCTGCGGATCAAGTGTAATGCTTGAATGGAGTTTCGCCTATAATTGTGATATTCATAGAAATAAAGCAGGAGAACAGTATCTCGTATTTTATGAGGCGAGAACAGTATAATTTGAGAAGGAGCCCGTCCATATGCCTTTTTATTCAGAAAAGTTTCCCTTATCCGATTGACGCAGGTTGACGATACTAGTAAAATAATAAGCAAATACACAAGAGAATGGGGCATTATTTATGGAGCATAGAAATAGCATTTTGACAGATACACTTCCGGAACAGGCTATTTTTGCCCTGGATATCGGAACCCGGAGCATCATTGGCATGGTGGGAATGCCGGATGGGGAAAGAATTCATATCGTTGCCATAGAAAGAGCCGAGCATACAAAACGGGCCATGATTGACGGACAGATCGAAGATATTGAGCAGGTGGCTAAGATCGCAGGGCAGGTAAAAGAAAAGCTGGAGAAAAAGCTGGGCTGCAGGCTGGACAAGGTTTGTGTGGCGGCAGCAGGAAGAGCCCTGCGAACGGAGAGTGTCACCTATGAAATGGAGCTTTCCAGGCCGCAGAAGATTGACGCGGAATCTGTAAGCCGCCTGGAAGCAGGAGCTATCAGTGAAGCGGAAAAGTCATTTATGGACCGGGAAGGCAGGGAGTCGGACCGCCAGTTTTATCTGGTCGGCTATACTGTGAGCCGGTATTATCTGGATAATTATATGATTTCCAACCTGATTGACCATCACGGCAGGGTGTTAAAGGCAGATATTATTGCAACTTTCCTGCCTACAGAGGTGGTGGAAAGCCTGTATGCTGCCATGAATAAGGTGGGACTTGAGGTGGCCAGCCTGACTCTGGAGCCGATTGCAGCCATTAATGCGGCGATTCCCCAGAACATCCGTCTGCTGAACCTGGCTATGGTGGACATTGGGGCGGGAACGTCTGATATTGCGGTCTGCCGGGATGGAAGCGTGACCGGCTATACCATGGCAATTCTGGCAGGTGATGAGATTACGGAAACCATTATGAAGGAATATCTGGTTGATTTCGATACTGCGGAGAAAATCAAGTCAGAGATTGATGAAGGGTCAGAGCTTCATTTTACCGACATCCTTGGATTTGAACAGGTGATTACCAGAGAGACGATTTTTGAAAGCATTCAGGATGCTTCCTCCAGGCTTTGCGAAGAGATTTCTGCAAAGATTATGGAAGTGAACGGAGGTGCGCCCTCGGCAGTATTCCTGGCGGGAGGGGGCAGCAGGCTTTCCGGTTTAAAGGAAGGGATTGTAAAGCATTTAAACATGGATCCTAAGCGGGTAGCCATTGCAGGCAATAATTTTAAGATCAATGCCTTTTCTGAGGAGTACGATCTTGAAAATCCGGAGTATGCAACTCCTCTTGGAATCGTTATTTCAGCGGGATTTAACATTGTAAATGACAGCTTCCGGGTCATTTTGAATGACAAGCCGGCCAAGCTGTTCCGCAGGGGAAGCTTTACGGTTATGGATGTTCTGATGATGAACGGTTACAATTACCAGGACATGATCGGACGTTCCGGACAGAATCTGGTGGTGACTGTAAATGGGAAAAGAGTGGTGTTTTACGGAGAAAAGGCGGAGCCTTCTGTTTTGAAGAGAAACGGGGAGGATTCCCAGCTTTCTGATGCAGTAAATGGAGAGGACAGGCTGTTGTTCATTCCTGCAAAAAGCGGAAAGAATGCTTCTGCCATGGTTTCACAGGTGGTGGATTTCGGAGAGAATATCAAGATTTTTGTAAATGATGAGGAAGTTTCAGAGGATAGGGTTTTAAAGACAGGGGATGTAATCGTTACAGAAGAGATTGAGGACGAGGCAGAGGGATTTTCCTGGCAGCTGGAAGAAGACTTGCCGGACAACACTTCCCAGCATCCCGCAGAAAAATCCTCAGAGAAAGCCGTCAAACAAACAGGCCCATCTTCATCTCTTACCACTCAGAAGGATGAAACAAAAAAGAGCCCCGGAAGCGGAAAAATCACATTCTTCCTCAACGACAGGCCATTAACACTCCCCTTAAAACCCGACGGACAGCCTTACTACCTGATGGATATGCTGGAGTATTCCGGTCTGGATTTTAAGAACTTAACAAGCCAGGTCATGCTGGAGGTCAATGGGGAAGACGGATATTTTCAGCAGGAATTGCAGGACAGGGATAGAATTATGATTTATGAAGCAAAATAATGACTAAATGAAAGGCACATTGTTTGGCGAATATGCTTATTGAAAAAAGGGTCAGAATGTGCTAGCCTATATACAAGCATTTAATTTGTATACAAATTTTATAGTTTGCATACAAACTTCAATGCGAACCATAAAATAGCTGACCACTAAAAATCAAGCAAAGGAGAATGAATCATGAATCAGGACTACTTATTAAACCAGTTTTCCCTGGAAGGAAAAGTTGCATTGGTTACAGGCGCTTCCTACGGCATTGGCTTTTCTATTGCAAAAGGCCTTGCAGCAGCAGGTGCGGTCATTGTTTTTAATGATATCAAACAGGAATTGGTAGACAAGGGAGTTGCCGCCTACAAGGAAGAGGGAATTGATGCCCACGGATATGTATGCGACGTTACCGATGAAGACGGCGTAAATGCCATGGTTGCTCAGATCGAAAAAGAAGTGGGTGTTATCGACATCCTGGTGAACAATGCAGGAATTATCAAGCGTATTCCCATGTGTGAAATGACTGCTGCTGAGTTCAGACAGGTGATTGATGTTGACTTAAATGCTCCCTTTATTGTGGCAAAGGCAGTGATTCCTTCCATGATTAAAAAAGGCCACGGAAAGATCATTAACATCTGCTCCATGATGTCTGAGCTTGGCCGTGAAACCGTTTCCGCATATGCGGCAGCAAAGGGCGGCTTAAAGATGCTGACCAAGAACATTGCTTCCGAGTACGGCGAATTCAACATCCAGTGCAACGGCATTGGACCTGGATACATTGCAACACCTCAGACAGCACCTTTAAGAGAGACTCAGCCTGACGGCTCCAAGCATCCTTTTGACCAGTTCATCCTTGCAAAGACTCCTGCAGGACGCTGGGGAGAAGCAGAAGATCTGGCAGGTCCGGCAGTGTTCCTCTCTTCTGATGCTTCTAACTTTGTCAATGGTCATATTCTGTATGTTGACGGCGGTATTTTAGCTTATATCGGCAAACAGCCTAAATAACGATTTATAGCCCGGCCTTGATGAAAAATGGTGCCATGATGTCTGCTTTCAAGGTAGAGGTCATGGCATTATTTGATTTTCAGCCGGGCATATCTGGCAGGGAGAACAGTGAGGGTACGATGGAAGGAAAGAACAAGATTTATAAAAACCGCGGCGAGCTGGTATTTGAAACATTAAAACAGGAAATCCTGGACTTGGAATTAAAGCCCGGCCAGATCATAAGCGAAAATGAAATCTGTGAGAAATTTGGCGTATCCCGGACTCCGGTCAGAGAGGCGGTCAGAAGACTCCAGGAACAGGGATTCGTCAATTCGGTACCTTATTCCGGCACACAGGTAACGCTTTTGAATCTGGATAATATTAAGCAGATGATTTACATGAGAGTTGCGGTGGAAACCATGGTCATGCGGGACTTTATGGAGATGGCAACACCCCTTTGGCTGGAGGAGGTCCACCACATGATCCGCAGCCAGGAGGCCCTGATCCAGGAAAAAGGATTTGAGCCGGAGCAGTTTTACCGCATGGATGCGGATATGCACGCAGTCTGGTTTCGGGCTACGGGAAAGAGAAAGCTATGGGACATGATCCAGGCCCAGCAGCTTCATTACACCAGATTCCGGATGCTGGATTTTGTTACGGAAACAGATTTTACAAGAATTATAAAAGAGCATACAGAGCTCTTTGAACTGATGGAGAAAAAGGATATTAAGGGCCTGGAACAGGCATTGAAAGAACACCTTTATTACAGCACCAAGAGGATGAAATACCAGATAGAGGTGGAATATAAGGACTATTTTGAACAGGAAGAAGAGGAGAACTGAACATGGCTAACGTATCGATTACTGTAAAAAACCAGGCCGGAGAAATTAAGGCATCTGTCCGGGAAGAAAATCAGGCAATCCTGGTGATAGAAGAAGAGTACCAGGAAGGAGATTCCATTGTTTTTGGAACGGATCAGCCAGAAGCTTATTACGTGGTAAGAGTGGATGACTGCATGGATGAGTCATTTGTCTATATCACAAAACCGGAGGTGGTTTATGATATTCCCTTCGGAGAGAAAAAGATTTCTTATAATCCCAAAGCATTTACCGGGGAAAGGCATTATCTGACTATCCGCAAGGCACATGACTATGAAACGGAAGTCTACCGGAATCTTGCCGGAAACGTCATGGATCAGCACGGAGACAGGGGCTGTTTCCCCCACGCCTTTGCTAATGTGGAAACAAGAGGGGAAGCTGTTTTTGCAGCCCGTAATGCCATTGACGGCGTTCTGGCAAATGAATCCCATGGAGCATGGCCCTATGAATCCTGGGGAATCAACCGTCAGGATGATGCGGAAATGACCCTGGACTTTGGACGCCCTGTGGACTTTGACAAGATCGTTCTTTATACACGTGCAGACTTTCCTCACGACAACTGGTGGGTAAAGGCTGCCTTCACCTTTTCTGACGGAACCTCCCAGGAGGTGGAAATGGAAAAAAGCGTAAAGCCTCATACCTTTACCATTGAAAAGAAAAACATCACCTGGGTGAAGCTGAGCAGATTAATAAAAGCCGATGATCCGTCTCCATTCCCTGCTCTTACCCAGATCGAAGTATACGGAAAAAATTCCTGATATAAATATGGAAATTCCTCTTTTCCTTTTTGCTATATTCAGGTAGAATATAGGAAACAAGCATAAATGCCATTATGCCCAAAACCATGGGCAAAAAGGAGGAAATCGGATGGAACTTTTGTTTTTGGAGCCGGTTTTTAAAGAGGCCATTTGGGGAGGCGCCAGGCTGAAGGAGGCATTTGGATATGACATACCAAGTGATACTACCGGAGAATGCTGGGCCATCAGCGCCCATGAAAACGGAGAATGCCGGGTTGCAGGAGGCCCGTATGACGGACGCTCTCTCAGCAGCCTGTGGAAGGAAAATAAATCCTTGTTTGGCGGTTATCCGGGAGATAAGTTTCCTCTTCTGGTAAAAATCATTGACGCAAAAGAGGATTTAAGCATTCAGGTTCATCCCGACGATGCGTATGCCGGCCTCCATGAAAACGGTTCCTTTGGAAAAACAGAGTGCTGGTACATTTTGGACTGTGCTCCGGTGGGGGAAATCGTGATCGGACACCATGCAAAGGACCGGGAAGAAATGGAAGCCATGGTAAGAGATGGGCAGTGGAAGGAATTTGTCCGTAAACAGCCCATTAAAAAAGGAGACTTTTTCCAGATTGAGCCCGGATGCGTCCATGCCATTAAGGGCGGCACCCTTATTTTAGAAACTCAGCAGAGCAGCGATATCACTTATCGTCTTTATGATTATGACCGCCTGTCAGATGGAAAACCCAGACAGCTTCATACAGAGCAGAGCATTGCAGTCATAAAAGCTCCTTTTGAAGAGGATAAAACCACACCGGAGAGGACAGAGGAGGAGGGAGCGGTCCGCACTCATCTGGTAACTTGTCAGTTTTATTCGGTGGATAAATATGAGATAGAGGGTTTATTTGCGAAGAAATTTCAGAAATATTTTACCAACGTAAGCGTTATAAGCGGAAGCGGTTTGGTAAATGGCATTCCGTTAAAAGCAGGACAGCATTTTATTATACCGGCAGACAGCGGAGAGTGCAGATTTGAAGGGACGATGACGATCATCTGTTCCAATCCGGAATGAGGCAGGAGGAGAAGGATATGAGACTTGGAGCATTAGAAGCAGGCGGTACAAAAATGGTTTGCGCCATAGGAAACGAAAAAGGTGAGATTTTCGAGCGCACTTCCATACCGACGGAAACACCGGAAATCACCGTTCCAAAGCTGATTGAATATTTTGCGGACAAGAAGATTGAAGCCCTTGGAATAGGCTGTTTCGGTCCCATTGACTTAAACAGGAATTCTGATACATACGGCTATATTACCACCACGCCTAAGCTTATCTGGGCCAATTATAACATTGTAGGGGCATTCCGGGAAGCCCTTAAGATTCCTGTAGGCTTTGATACAGATGTAAATGGGTCAGCGTTGGGAGAGGCCACCTGGGGCATTACAAAGGGCCTTGAAAACAGCATGTACATTACCATTGGAACCGGCGTGGGAGCGGGAATCATCACAAACGGAAAACTGCTTCACGGCATGCTCCATCCGGAGGGCGGACATCTGCTTCTGGCAAAGCATCCTTCGGATTCCTACGAGGGCCGCTGCCCTTACCATAAGACCTGTCTGGAAGGACTTGCTTCAGGTCCTGCCATAGAAGCCCGCTGGGGTAAAAAAGGCGTGGAGCTGGCTGATAAAAAAGAAGTCTGGGAGCTGGAAGCATATTATATCGGACAGGCTTTGGCAGATTATATTGTGACCCTTTCTCCCCAGCGCATTGTTCTGGGCGGAGGTGTGATGCATCAGGAACATATGATGCCTATGGTGCGGGAAGAAGTAAAGCGTCAGCTTAACGGATATTTGCAGACAAAAGAGCTGGAAGATATAGAAAATTACATCGTTCTTCCCAGCTTAAATGACAACCAGGGTATTATGGGAGCCTTAAAGCTTGCTGTGGATGAGTACCAACTGGAAAACAAAGGATAGTTTCCATTTTTCTCCTAGTGAAATTCCATTTCCTGTATGTTATGATATGTTTTGTAACAGAAATGTAATAATTATGTAACAATACAGGAGGATATTACCATGAAGAAGTTACCAGTATTTGTATTAGCAGCAGCAACCGCAATAATCGCATCCGGTGTTCCCATGACCGCTCAGGCAGCAACCTGCCCGGTAAATGTAAGCAATTGCTTTTCATCCAGCTTCTGCGGACAATCCGGAAATATAAATGATATTTTAAATCGTCTTGGGTGTACACAGGAGGCTGTATCCCAAAACAAGAACAGCAATTGTTCTAATCTTAAGGGGGCTTTCACAAACAACGGATTCCAGTGCAGAACCATTTCCAACTGCTGGAGATAAAAACCATAAAAACAGCCATAAAGCAATATTTGCTTATGGCTGTTTTTGCGTCAGAGGAGATTAACTTCCCTGGTTTACGATTTCCTCCAGCACATTGATTAAGTCGTAAATGGTGTTAATCTGTACGTTTTTTTCCAGGATCTCATTTTTTAAGTCAATAGAAAGTGTTTCAAATTTAGCCTGGACTGCAGGAGCTATATAGGACATGGTCATCACCTCAGAATTATGGTGTGCAGTCTTAAGGCTGTTTATGCGTGCAAATTTTGTATTTTATGTAAATAATATTTTTTTAGGGCGGAAACCAGAAGGATATGGTTTCCGCCCTTTTGAGGTATTATACTTGTGATCAGGCAGTTTACAGAAGTTTTCATGAAAGCGGACGGACGAAAACGGCAGCGCAGAATGAGTTGTTTATCATTGGCAATAAAGCAAAGCGGCGGCTATGCGCTGCCTGCCCTTTATGAAGCTGCTTTTATGATCTGTTCTGTAATAACAGTATATGTAATATTAAAATAAGTGTGAACAAGCAGGCGGTGTGGCACATTTGTCTGAATCATCGTCCTTTAGGCTGCACCGAACCGCAATGGCACCCAAGGCATCGCTTAATAAAACCATGTCTGCCGCCAGCAGGCCCAATTCATCGTCATTAAGGCAGCTTGCAATCTGGCAGGCTGCTGTAGCAATAAATAATATATCACAGCAATCATTCATCATATCACCCATGATAAGTATATGGTATGAATGTGATTTTATGCCGGAGATAGGAGGAAATAAGGGGATTTTTAAGGACTTGTGAAAAGGAGGGCGCCGGCAGAATGGGGGAATCCTGCCGGCTGGAGTATGAAAAAGTTTAGTTAAAAGGATATTACCTATAACACTTATTAATATACTAAGGGCGTGTGTAGAAAAGTTGTAGAAATTATAAATATTTTGTAAAAAGGGTAGGGGAATAGAAAAGACACCGGAAATTCCGGTGCCTTTTTACTGTTCGTGGAGACAACAGGGCTCGAACCTGCGACCCTTTACACGTCAAGCAAATGCTCTCCCAGCTGAGCTATGTCTCCATAAAGGAATTGTACCTGAAAATGGGAAAAAAGGCAAGCGGGATTTTTGTTTCCGGACAAATTATTTCTTGGCTTGTGATCGAAATCTGCCCAAAGATATAACAGATCATATGCCAGGTCTGAATATGATGGAAACACAAAATAAAATCTTTGAAATAAAGAAATAAATCTTTGTCAATAACTTTTTTAAGAAAAAATAAACAAAAAACAAAGATAAAAGCATTTAAAACAGAATTTAAACTTGTGAAATAGTAATGAAAATCTTTGAAAGCAAAAATTAGAATTGACTAATGATGATAATTTGATTAGTATGTAAATATAAACAAATGGTTCTGAAATGGAAGTGGGAACCGGATGTTTTTCGGCCGAAACAATACAAAGAAATGTAACGTAAGTGGAAGAAATGGAGGAAAAGCAATGAAAGCATTAGCAAGGTATGGAAAAGAATTTGGTGGCTACAGACTGATTGATGTTCCGGAACCGGAATGCGGAGAAGAAGATCTGATTGTTGAGATTAAAGCTGCAGCAATCTGCGGAGCAGACATGAAACACTTTAGAGTGGAGAATGGCTCAGATGAATTTAATTCAATCCGCGGACATGAATTTGCCGGAGACATTGTGAAAGTTGGCTCAAAGGTAAAAGACTGGAAGGTTGGACAGAGGGTTGTGTCTGATAATACAGGTCATGTATGCGGAGTCTGCCCGGCCTGTGAATCAGGTGATTTCCTTTGCTGTGAATCAAAAGTAAATCTTGGATTAGACAATAACCGGTGGGGCGGCGGATTTACAAAATATTGTGTCATTCCAGGTGAAATCTTAAGAATCCACAGACATGCAATCTGGGAAATTCCGGAAGGCATAAAATATGAAGAAGCGGCAGTTCTTGATCCAATCTGTAATTCCTATAACGCAATGGCTCAGCAGACACATTTTCTTCCGGGACAGGACGTTGTAGTATTTGGTACAGGCCCCATCGGATTGTTTGCAGTACAGATTGCCAGGATCATGGGAGCTGTTAACATTGTTATGGTAGGTCTGGAAGAGGACACAAAGGTACGTTTTGGTGTTGCAAAAGAACTGGGCGCTACCCATTGTATCAATGGATCAAAAGAAGATGTGGTTGCGCGCTGTACGGAAATCTGCGGAAGAGACAATCTTGGACTGGTGCTTGAGTGCTCCGGTGCTAATATTGCATTAAAGCAGGCTCTTGAAATGACAAGACCAAATGCAGAGATCGTTCGTATCGGTATGGGATTCAAACCATTGGAATTTTCCATCAACGACATTACCTCATGGAATAAGAGCATTATCGGTCACATGGCTTATGATTCCACTACCTGGAGAAATGCGATCCGCCTTTTAGAGTCCGGAGCCATCAAGGTACAGCCTATGATCACACATAGACTGGGACTTTCCCAGTGGGAAGAAGGATTCCAGGCTATGGCTGATAAATCAGCGATCAAAGTAATCATGACCTATGATTTTGAGGATTAAGATATGGAAAGAAAATTGATGATCGCACCGTCGGTAGGGTGCTGCGACCTGTTTCATGTAGAAGAGCAGATGAAGATTATCAATGAGAGATCCGACTATCTGCATATGGATATTAAAGATGGAGTATATGTGCCAAGCTATGGCATCGGGCCGGATTATCTGGATTATTTAAATAAGCATATGGAAAATTTAAAACCCATGGATGCCCACCTTATGGTAGCTCACCCTCAGCAATATCTGGAAACATTTGCGAAAGCTGGTGCTGCATATATTACACCTCATACAGATTGCATCGAAGGGGATGCCTTTGTGACTATCCACAAAATCAAAGATTTGGGATGCAAAGCCGGCGTTGCTTTAAGCCCCTCCGTTCCCCTTTCTGCAATCGAATATTACCTCCCGTTACTGGACAAGGTAACCATCATGATCGTAGATCCAGGCATTGCAGGACAGCCGGTAGATCCCCAGATGTATGTTAAGATTAGACAACTGGCACAGATTCGAAAAGAGAGAGGATTGAACTTCCTGATCGAAGCAGACGGCTCCATGAACAAAGACCTGTATCGCCCTCTTTATGAGGCAGGGGCAGATATTGTGATCATGGGACCTCCCGCTCTTTGGAATAAAGACCCGGATTTTGAAAAAGCCTGGGCAATCATGGAAGAAGACCTTGAAACCGAATTAAAAGGTGCCGCACGCAACATTTAAAATTAGATTAAATAACATCACACTTATGGAATTGAGAGGGTAAAAATGAATAAATCATCAGTAAATATTGGGGCAAGACTTGACCGGCTTCCAAATTCATCATGGCATGTTAAAATGTGGCTGGTAACAGCATTTGCACTTCTCGTCTGCTGGTCAAATGGTATCGGCGGTGCAGTACAGAATATTCTGTTAAATGAGATTCACTGGTTAGAGAAAGGAACCAAACTTCTTGCGATGTGGGGAATTACATATACAGCCGGACAGTTATTCGGCGCATTGCTGGGAGGGCCCATCGGAGATAAGATCGGCCGTAAGAAATCTATTTTGTTATATGAAGTATTTCATATTATTGCCATGATCGGCGGAGCAGCTTCACCAAACGTAAATGTACTGTATGTATTCCGATTCCTGCAGGGTCTTGGACTTGGAGCTCTGTTAGTCGTACTGTTTGCAGGATTCACCGAGTATGTTCCGGGAAGAAACCGCGGTACATGGTCAAGCCGTACCTCCTTTATTGGTAACTGGGCACATCCGATCTGTAACGGTATTGCACTTTTAGTAGGATCTATGGTTGCCAGCTATGCATTAAACTGGAGAATTCAGTACATGATTCCTTCTGCCCTTTCCATTATTGCAAGCATATGGGTATACATAAAATTCCCGGAGTCACCAAGATGGCTGGAATCACAGGGAAGATTAGATGAAGCAGACAAGATCATGACAGCAATCGAAAAAGAAATCGAACAGTCTACCGGAAAACCTCTTCCGGAAGTAACAGAAGAACCAAAGCCTGTCAAGCAGCTTCCTTACTCAGCACTGTTCAAAGGAAAACTTCTTCGCAGAACTATCGTAGGATCTTTGGTGCTGATCGGTATGAATACCATTCAGTATACCTTGATGAACTGGATGCCTTCCATGCTTTCCTCATTGGGATACAGCACAAAGGATTCACAGTTTATGACAATGTTCGGTCTCTTTGGAGCTCCCTTTGGAATCTTTATTGCCTCCCTGATCATGGATAAGATTCCGCGTAAGGTAATGGGTGTAGGACTTCTTGTCATGATGGCAATTCTGGGAATTATCACAGGACAGCAGACAGCCATGGGCGCGCTGATCTTATGGACTTTCCTTCTTAATACGGTTATTTACATGTATGTATGCTATGCATCAGCAGTGTATGTGCCGGAGATGTGGCCCACATCAGCAAAACTTTCCGGTTCCGGATTCAGTAACGCAATGGGACGTGTAAGCAATGTATTCTTCCCATTCCTTGTAACATATGTAGCAGCAAGCAGTTTTGGAGCAGGCGGAGTGTTTGTACTGATCTCCATCGTGGCAGTTATTATTGCAATAGGAATCTTGTTCCTTGGTATTGAAACAAGAGGAGAATCTGTAGAAGATATCGGTAATGTAGACTAATTAAAATAGGGGCCGGCATGATGGCTGAAAGGATTCAGCCGTCAGCAGCCCCTGCAATAGAAGGAGGATCTGAAATGAAAAATTCAGAAGCAATATTGGTGACACCGAAGAAGTTTGAAATTCAGGAATGCCCGGTTCCGGAACCAAAGGACAATGAAATTTTAATGAAGGTTGAATATGTAGGTATGTGCGGCTCAGATATTCATGGATTTGAGTTCGGCCCCTTTATTCCGCCGAAAGATCCAAACCAGAAAATCGGACTGGGACATGAAGTTGCAGGGGAAGTAGTAAAAGTTGGTTCTAAGGTAACAAGATTCAAGGCCGGAGATAAAGTGCTGATCGAGCCAAGTGTACCGGACGGAAAAAGCGATTACTGCCGCAGCGGTCATTACAATATCTGCCCAAGCGTTGACATGCTGGCAACACAGCCTCACTACAAAGGTGCCCTGTGTGAATACATGACCCATCCGGAAGAATGGACTTATCATATTCCGGAAGGAATGACAACCATGGAAGGTGCACTGGTAGAACCGGCAGCAGTTGGGATGCATGCAGCAATGCTGGGCGGAGCAACTGTTGGAAAGAGCATTGTAATCCTTGGTGCCGGAGCCATCGGTCTTATGGTATTACAGGCTTGCTTAAGCCTTGGCGCTACAGATATTACCGTGGTTGATGTGATGCAGAAACGTCTGGACCTTGCTTTAAAATTTGGTGCCAAGAGAGTCATCAATGGAAAAGAAGAAGATACGGTAGCTGTACTTCGTTCACCGGAACTTTACGGCGATCATGGAGTAGAACTGGTATTTGAAGCAGCAGGTTCTCCGTTTACCGTAAATCAGGCAGTACGAATGGTAGCCCGCGGCGGAAAAATCGTCATGGTTGGTACACAGTCAAAACCGGTAGAAATTGATTTCTTAAAGATTAACCGTGAAGTGACCATTCAGACTGCATTCAGATACTGCAACAATTTCCCCCAGACAATTGAAGCAGTTGCAACGGGAAAAATCAATGTAAAAGACATGGTAACAGATATTTATAATTATAAAGATGTTCAGAAAGCCTTTACAGAAGCAATCGATCCCGTGAAAAAGGCGGATATGGTCAAAGGCGTTGTTAAAGTAGCTGAATAAAAAACGTTTTTTAAGAAGAGGAGAAAATTATGATTTCAGATATCAGATATTGGGAAAAGAAAGCAAAAGACGGACATTATGCAATTCCTCATTTTAATGTATGGAATGCAGAAATGTTAATGGGAGTCATTGATGCGGCAGAAGAGCTTCGGGCTCCGATCATCATCTCCTTTGGTACAGGATTTACGGGAAATACTTCCTTTGAAGATTTCTGCTACATGATGGAATCCATGGCGAAAAAAGCGACTGTTCCGGTTATTCTTCACTGGGATCACGGACGTAACATGACAATTCTTCAAAATGCAGTAGATCATTGCATGAATTCTGTTATGCGTGATGCTTCCGCTCTCCCTTATGAAGAAAATATAGCGGAGATCAAGCGATGCGTAGATTATTTCCACGCATACAACATTCCGGTGGAAGCAGAACTGGGGCATGTGGGAAATGAAACTGTTTATGAAGAAGCACTGTCAGACTACCATTATACAGATCCAAAACAGGCAAGAGATTTTGTAGAAAGAACCGGATGTGATTCTTTAGCAGTAGCCATCGGAAATGTACACGGAGTATATACTTCTGAGCCAAAACTTGCCTTTGATATTTTAGAGGAAGTGGCAAATACCGTAGATGTACCTATCGTACTTCACGGAGCTTCCGGTATCGGTGATGAAGATATTAAGAAAGCAATTTCTCTTGGTATTTCCAAGATTAACATTCATACAGAGCTTTGCCAGGCTGCTATGGAAGCAATCAATGAGCATAAGGATGAACCATTTCTGGCTGTAGAGCGTGCCGTACGCGCAGCAGTGAAAGAACGAGCCATGTGTAAGATCAAATTATTCGGAGATGACGGAAGGGCTGATGAATAAAGTGGGTAAAGAAATAGATGTAATCATTATTGGAGCGGCAATCGTAGATTTGCCACTGAGACCGGTCAGCAAAGAAGTCTTTGATGTTGCATCTTATCCGGTAGACGGGATTGCCATGACCATTGGCGGAGACGCATTAAACGAATCCACCATTATCACCAGATTGGGACATAAAGTTGCTTTGATGAGCTGTATCGGTGTTGATGTGCCGGGAGCCTTTGTTCTTGATCACTGTAAAAGAAATCATATTGATACCACTTACATAAAGCAGGATCCCAGCCTTGATACTTCTATCAACGTTGCTCTGGTGGCCGCAGACGGAGAGCGTACGTTCATAACAAACCGTCAGGGAAGTCTGTGGAAATTCAAATATGATGACCTGGATATGTCGGCATTAAAGGATGCAAAGATTCTTTCTTTCGCCAGCATTTTCAACAATCCCTTATTTGACAATAAGGCAATGGTCTCTGTTTTCAAAAAGGCAAAAGAAGAAGGCATGATGATCTGTGCAGATATGATTAATCCCCGATTGAATGAGAAGATAGATGACATTGCAGAGGCCTTAAGTTATGTGGATTTCTTCTTCCCCAACTTTGAAGAAGCCAGTGCGCTGACAGGGGAAAACGAAGAGGCAAAGGTTGCCGACAAGCTGTATGCCTACGGCATAAAAAATGTCATTATGAAAATCGGCAGGAGAGGCTGTTATATCCGAAATTCTGAGGGTTCTATGATCGTTCCTGCCTGTAAAGGCGTGACGGCAATGGATACCATCGGAGCCGGCGATAATTTTGCTTCCGGTTTCATTACCGGTTTGCTGGAAGGCAAAGATATCCGGGAATGTGCAATCTATGCAAACTGTACAGCGGCAGTTTCGGTTCAGTATGTGGGTGCAACGGTTGGCGTAACAGACAAAAAGATCGTAGATGAAATGCTGGCAAAATACCGTGAAGACTATCAGTGACTTCCTTTAATTGAATGGATTAAGAAAGGGATATGGCAATATGAAAACAATGAAACTTGGTAAGACTGGAATCAATATCTCAAGAATCGGCCTGGGCACATGGTCCATCGGCGGCGGCTCGGCCTGGGGCGGGGATCACGACCTTCAGGAAGTGGTAAACACCATCCGGGAAGCCCCCAAAGCAGGCGTAAACTTAATTGACACTGCACCGGGATATAACTTTGGCAACAGTGAAAAAATTCTTGGAAAAGCATTGGAAGGAATGAAACGTGAAGATGTTGTCATCATCACGAAATGCGGAGTTACCTGGGATCAGGAAATGAAGGGCGATCTGTTCAATGTTGTGAATGGGATTCAGTTATACAAAAACTTAAATACAGCATCTGTGAAAAAAGAAATCCAAGAATCTTTGGAGCGCCTGGGAACCGATTATGTAGATGTATACATGACACATTGGCAGGCAATAGAGGGAACCGAGTACTTTGTGCCCATCCAAAGGACTATGGACTTGTTAAATGAGTTAAAAGCACAGGGTAAGATTAAGGCAATCGGTGCTGCAAACGTAGATATTCATCATATTGAGGAGTACTTAAAGTGGGGTCAGCTTGACATTGTACAGGCTAAATACTCTATTTTGGATCGTGACATTGAAAAAGAGATTATTCCCTGCTGCCGTGAAAACGGAGTTACCATTCAGGCATATTCCCCATTGGAAATGGGTCTGTTATCAGGAACCATGCCAAGAGACTATAAGCCGGTAGGTGCTCAGATTCCAAAGAAATGGTTCCAGCCGGAAAATATGCAAAAGGCTATGGATATGATGGATCAGTGGAAACCTCTTTGTGAAAAGTATAACTGTACTGTTGCAAACCTGGCTCTGGGATGGATTCTCGCACAGGGAGATTTCTTAAATCTTTTAAGCGGAGCTACTACCGTAGCACAGATTGAAGAAAATGTAAAATCAGCGGAGATTGAATTGGATCCGGCTGATGTACAGTATATGCGTGAACTTGCAGAAGGTCTGGAAAAATAAAAAACAGGATGAAAAGCTCCTCGGAATATTGGAAACATGTAAAAAATGTTGAAAAAAAAGAAAAAACTATTTAAAACAACATTTTTGTGTGGTATTATAGAGGCATGTTTGCAAATAAAGATGAGGAGCGACTATATAAATGGCAGCAAAAGATAGATTAATAGCAATAAAAGAAAAATTAAGAGCAGAGAATAAAGTTGTAGTTTCTGAATTAAGTAATCAATTTCAAGTAACGGAAGAGACCATTCGACGGGATTTGGATAAGCTGGAGAGCGAAGGTGTTCTCACAAGAACCTTTGGAGGAGCAGTCTTGAATCATGGGACTCAGGGGGAAGGGATACATTTCTATCGGCGTGCAGCAATTCATCTTGCGGAGAAAAGGAAGATGGCAAAAGCATTTGCTGATATTCTTGCCACCAAATTTACCATTGCTGCTGATGCCAGCAGTACGGTTATGGAGGCCCTCAAGTTACTTCCTGACAGCAGTGACGTTACCGTACTGACAACATCCACCGAGATCTTTCGTGGGTTGGCCCATTCAAATATCAACGTGATTTCCACAGGAGGAATCTATAATAAGAATTCACTTTCCCTGAGAGGACAGATTGCAATGGATAATATCAGAAAATATCATGTGGATATTCTTCTGATTAGCTGCAAAGGTGTTGATCTGGAAATGGGAGTGACAGATTCCAATGAGGGAGAAGCGATTATTAAGAAGGTCATGGTAGAAAAGGCATCAGAAGTTGCATTATTTGCAGATCACTTTAAGATGAATAAGACTGCCTTTACTCATTTCCTTGATTTGAGCCAGATTGATTATTTGATTACAGACCAGAAACCGGATGAAGAATGGATTCGTTTCTGTGAGGAAAACCATATACAGCTTGTTTATTAATTCGTGTCACTGGATGAGAGCTCTTACGGGTGTTGCAAGAGCTCTTTTCTTTATTCAATATCATAATGGGGTGACAAAAATGAAGCAAAAGTCAGGATCTTTTTTAAAGTATTTTGGGGTGGCTCTTTTTCTGGCGGTATTGATCAGTGGATGTGCAGGAAATCAAAAGCCGGAGCAGGAAGGGGAAAATGGAAATGCCGGGCAGGTAACAGAAGCTCCCGGGAAAAACAATCAAGACACAATAAAAATCGGAGTATTACTTCCTATGAGCGGAGCCCAGTCGAAAGCGGGAGCAGAAGTAAGGGCGGCTATGACTATGTTTGCGGATATTATCAATGAAAGCAGAAGTGATATTGATATACCGCTGGCCGAGTCAGAAGGCCTTCCCAATCTGGGCGGGAAAAAGGTGGAGCTGGTGTTTGGCGATCTGAAAACAGTTGACACTGCATTGTCGGAAGCGGAACGTCTGATTACCTCAGAAGGAGCAGTGGGAATTGTAGGATTGTTCAGCAGCGCCAATACAAAGACGGCAGCAGTGGCCACAGAAAAATATGGTGTTCCTTTGATATCAGAAGGAACCTCTCCTACATTGACACAAAAAGGATACGAATATTTTTTCCGGCTGTTCCCTGACGATACCATATACGTGGAGGATACGTATCAATATTTGATGGAATTAAATGAAACACAGAATGCCAATATCAAGACCGTAGCCTTTGTTTCAGAGGATACAGAATTTGGAAAAAACATAGCAAATGTGCAAAAAGAGTGTGCTGAGAAATATGGGTTTGAGATTGTGGAAAATATCACTTACAGTTCCAATGCCACCAATCTGATCAGTGAATCTTTGAAATTAAAGAAATCAAATCCAGATGTGGTCATGATGTCCTCCTATATTTCAGATGTTATTTTATATATAAAAACCTTTAAACAGCTTAATTATATGCCAAAGATGATCATGGGACAGCGGGGAGGTTTCATGCAGAGTGAACTCTTTACTGCCTTAGGGGAAGATGCAGAAGGCTTATGTTCCACCAGTGCATGGGCTTTGGATTTACAGATTCCGTTGGTAGGACAGATCGGTGATCTGTATCGGGAAGAGTATTCCAATGGAGTGGATTTAATTCCGGATGTGTTAAAATGCGGAACTGACCTTTATATCCTGTGTCTTGCCATCAATCAGGCAGGCTCTACAGATGCAGATGCCATGAAAGAGGCTATGTACAATCTGGATTATCCCATGGATAAGCTGTTTATTGCAGGAACGGGTTTTGAATTTAATGAGGCTGGGCAGAATATGGCATCCACTTCTTTGATCTGCCAGATTAAGGACGGGAAGTACCAGACCGTTTATCCTAGTGAAGCCAGGGCTTATGAGGGATTGTATCCGCTGCCGCCATGGGATGAAAGATAAGGAGGAAAAGGTATTATGGTGATTCAATGTATTTTTGAGGGGCTGGTAATTGGTTCTATATTGGCGCTGATCGCAATGGGTATTGCGCTGATCTGGGGCGTCATGAATGTACTTAGCTTTTCCCAGGGAGAATTTTTGATGATAGGTATGTATATTACCTTCTTTTTAAATCAAAAGTTTGGTCTGGACCCTATTTTTTCCATTCCCCTTGCAGCCATTGCCATGTTTATTGTGGGAGTGCTCATTTACAAGAGTCTGATACAAAGGGCACTAAAGGGGCCTGTTCTGTCCCAGCGTCTTGTTACCTTTGCCTTAAGTATGGTGCTGGTAAACGGTATGCTTATGCTGGCCACCAGTGAATTTCGAACCATTCCAAAAGTTCTGTTTACAGGAACCATTGATTTTGGATTTTTAGTAATCAGCAAGGAAAAGCTGGTGCCCCTGATCGTTTCTGTGACCGTTACCCTGCTGCTTTTCCTTTTTATGAACCGGACGAAAACGGGAAAAGGAATCCGGGCTACTTCCATGGATAAGAATGCCGCAGAACTGGTGGGAATCAATATCGAATTTTCCTATACATTGGCCTTTGGAATTGCAAGTGCCATTGCAGGTGTAGCTGGATGCGTTCTTTCCTATTATTATTACATTACCCCTACTTCCGGTTCTTCTTTCCTGCTGTTTGGATTGATTGCCGTTGCCCTTGGGGGATTTGGCAGTATTTTTGGGGCTTACGTAGGCGGAATCCTGATGGGACTTGTGGATGTATTTGCAGGGGTTTATTTCAACACAGCTTTTAAATATGTGGCAGTCTGTATTTTATTCATGCTGGTGGTTTCTTTCAGACCGAAAGGATTGTTTGGTAAATAGCAAAGGAGAAGGAGGAAAAATGAAGAATTTTATACGTTCAAATAGTCAGTTTATCATAAGATTTTTAATCGGCTTATTGGCAGCCGCCCTGCTCCCGCTCTTTATAAAGACACCTTTTGCAGTTCATGTTATGATCCTGATTTGTATCTGGGCCATTTTGGGAATGGGCTGGAATTTTATCGGCGGATATGCAGGACAGGTTTCCAACGGACATGCCCTGTTTTATGGAATCGGAGCATACTCCTGTGCCATTGGAATGAAATCTTTTGGTGCAACTCCCTGGGTTACCATGTGGATTGGGGCTGCGATTTCCATAGGTCTGGCTTTTATTCTGGGAGCATCCCTGCTCCGGTTAAAAGGACATTACTTTGCGGTGGCTACCATGGCAATCGGAGAAAGCGGACGTATTATATTTTTGAATTGGAGTGCTGTGGGAGGCGCTACAGGCGTTGATTTTCTGGAAAAAACAAAACCTGCCTGGTACACCATGCAGTTTACCTCAAAATATCCCTATTACTACATATATTTAATCTTTGCAGCTATTATTTTGATGCTTACAAAAGTATTGGATAAGTCCAAATTCGGCTATTATTTAAGAGCCATCAAAGCGAATGAAGAGTCGGCCCAAAGTGTAGGAATCAATACCTCCCGCTATAAAATGCTGGCATTTGTGCTGAGCGCAGGGGTCGTAAGCCTGGCGGGAAGTCTGTATGCCAACTATCTGCAATATATTGACCCTCTGGTGGTGATGCCTTTGAATGTATCTCTCATGATCTGTCTGGTTGCTGTTATGGGAGGTATCGGAACGGTGATCGGGCCTATGATAGGAGCCATCGTCCTGACTGTGATTTCAGAATATACCAGGGCAGCCTTTTCTTCCATCAGAGGATTTGACCTGTTCCTATACGGCACTTTAGTTATTTTAATTGTTATATTTTTGCCAAATGGATTGGTTTCCCTGTTTAAACGCAAAAAGCCAAAAGTTTTGACACCTCTGGAAATGGAGGGGAAAACATAATGAAAACTATATTGGAAATAAAAAATGCCACAAAGAAATTTGGCGGCCTGGTTGCCAATGAAGATGTAAGTTTCTCTGTACAAGAGGGAGAAATTGTTGGTGTGGTAGGTCCCAATGGGGCTGGAAAGACTACTTTATTTAATTCCATCAGCGGAGCCCACTCCTTAACCTCAGGAAATATTATTTTTAACGGCATTGATATTACAAAGAAAAAATCCTATAAAATATGCAAATTGGGAGTGGGAAGAACCTTTCAGATTCCTCAGTCCCTAAATGACATGACGGTTTTGGACAATGTACTGGTGGCATCCCTTAACAGATTCAAAACGGTGGAAGAAGCTAAAGCCCACACGGAAAAAGTGATCGCCATGTGCGGACTGGCTGCCTTTATTTATATGAATGCGGGTGACTTAAATGTCATGCAGAAAAAGAGGCTGGAGATTGCAAGGGCACTGGCTACTCAGCCCACTCTTTTGTTATTGGATGAAACCATGGCCGGCTTAAGCGGTGTGGAGCGGAAAGAAGCCATCAACCTGATTCGGCGGATCCGGACTTCAGGAATTTCCATTTTGATGATTGAGCATGTCATGGAAGTGGTTATGAGTGTTTCAGACCGGGTGATAGTTCTGACCTCAGGTAAACTGCTGGCAGAAGGAACACCGGAAGAAGTAACCGGAAATCCAGAAGTAATACGTGCCTATTTGGGCGGAAAGACCATTTAAATGATTTGCGAAGGAGGTAAACGTATGCTATCGGTGAAGAATCTGTGTGCAGGATATGATGGAACTCCCATTATCAGCAACTTGTCTTTTCAAGTAGAAGAAGGAAAGATTGTCGCCTTATTAGGCTCAAACGGAGCAGGTAAAACAACGGCTTTACGCAGTGTTGTGGGAAAACTGAAACCTTCCTCCGGAGAGATCTTGTATCAGGGAAAATCCGTTTTGAATGTTCCTGCCCACAAGATGGTGGAACTGGGGATTGCCATGGTGCCGGAAGGCAGACTTTTATTCGGCAAGATGTCCGTGGCAGATAATCTGCGTATGGGCGCCTACCGTATCAAAGACAAGAAAAGGATTCAGACAAGGCTGGAAGAAATCTATGAGATTTTTCCCAGAGTAAAAGAAAGAGAACATCAGCTTGCGGAAACTTTGTCAGGAGGAGAACAGCAGATGGTAGCCATCGCCAGAGGACTGATGAGCCAGCCTAAGCTGCTGATTTTAGACGAACCCTCGCTGGGGCTTGCTCCTAAGCTGGTAGGAGAGATGTTTGAATTTATAAAGAAGATTAATCAAATGGGACTCACCATTATCATCGTAGAACAAAATGCCACAGATACCCTGCAGTTTTCGGATTATGCATATCTCATTAACCACGGTGAAAATGTGCTGGAAGGAACTGGAATGGAACTGCTCCATGATGAAAAGGTGAAGGAAATTTATTTGGGAATCAATTGAAAAAATGCCGTTTCTGTCTGACACTTATGTAATATGGGACAGGAACGGCTTGCTTAATAGAATATTTGTAATATCTAAAGTTATTTTCGGATATAAGGGACAAAAATAGATATACTTATTTTATACTATAAAGTAAGGAGTTGGTTGATATTATGATAGAAACAGATACTATAAAGCTATTACGTGAGTGCGACGCAGGGATAAAAATGGGAATTAAATCGATTGATGAGGTGTTGGAATACGTTTCTGATAACAATTTAAAAATGTATCTGATTGATTGCAAAAATAACCATGAAGAATTAGATGAGGAAATTCACTCCCTTTTAAATGAATTTCACGACGATGGCAAGGCACCGAATCCAATGGCTAAAAGCATGGCGTGGATAAAAACAAATGTTAAGTTAGTTATGAATGATTCAGATCAAACCATTGCTGATTTGATAACGGATGGTTGTAATATGGGTATAAAATCTCTTAACAAATATCTAAACCAGTATAAAGCAGCCGACGAAAAATCGAAAGATATTACAAAGCGGCTTATTGGATTTGAGCAAAAGCTCGTTGAGAACATGTGTCAATTTTTATGAATTAGAATTTAAACGTGTATCATTCAGAGATGCATGTTTAATTACATATTGTGAATGAAAATAAGATAAGTTGAAGGGAGATGGTGTGATTAAGCGGTACGATTATTTTCCTGAATGGTTGAAGAACTGTTTTATATGAGAGATTGCCCAATAGCCTTCAGCTTGCTAAATAATCATTGATGATAGTAAACGTTTATATATGGTATAAATTTGAGAATAAGTTAAATACTATATAAAAAATGTATTTGGAGCAATGATGAGAGTAAATAAAAGACTGACCAGGGCATTTAAAAATGCTACAAACATATCAATTGATGAAAATTCAAAATTTATATTTTTCAGTGATTGCCACAGAGGAGATGATAGTGTATCTGATATGTTTATCAGAAACCAGTCCGTATTTCTACATGCTTTGAATTATTATAATAAAGAAGGTTATGTCTATGTTGAGGTAGGCGATGGCGATGAACTATGGGAATATAAGAATTTCAGTGTTATTCGTCTTGCGCACACCGATGTATTTACTGTAATGAAAAAGTTTTATGATTCCGGAAGGTTTATTATGCTATATGGGAATCATAATATTTATCTGCGGTCAAAACGTTTTGTTAAAGCCAATTATTATCAATATTACGATGAATACAATCAAAAAACTGAAGATTTGTTCAAAGGATTAGAACCAAAGGAGGCTTTGGTCCTTCATTATAAAAACAGCAGACAGAAGATATTTGTTCTTCATGGACATCAGGGAGATATTATGAATGATCAGCTATGGTTCCTGTCCATGGCGTTGCTTCGCTACTTATGGAGATATCTTCATCTTGTGGGTTTTGATAATCCTACAAGTCCTGCTCGTAATTTATATAAAAGGCATAAGATAGAACGGATATATAGTGAATGGTTGAAAAAGAAAAAGACTATGATGATTTGCGGGCATACTCATAGACCCAAATTTCCAAAAGCAGATGAGCTTCCATATTTTAATACAGGATGTTGCATTCGTACACGGGGGGTATCGGGAATTGAGATAATAAATGGTGAAATTTTAATGGTTGACTGGAGAGTGGCCGCCGATGAAAATGGAGGACTCCAGATCCTTCGTACTGTGACAAGGGGGCCAGAACCAATTGAAAAGTATGATAGATCTTGTAAAAAGTAAATATCGGATACCAGGGCAATTAATATAAAGATGATAGGTTATTTACTATCGTCTTTTTCTTTACCATTATGTTTGTGACTAAAACAGACGTTGGCTTGGTCATACTATGAAATCTACCACTTTGACGACATCTCCTCCATACTTCATACAAATAAGAATTGTCTACCAGTGTCAACCAAAATGGAGCTCGATAATCAGAGAATAAAAAAGCTGGAAGCCTAGTAAAAATAAGGCTTCCAGCGTATTAAATTAATCGGAGTAACAGGATTTGAACTTTTCTACCAATATTTTAACGTGTATTTATCGTGCTTTTAGGGATATTTGTTAAGCTGTCAACAACTCTGTCAACACAATATAAAGGGAAAGGGGATAGCATCGTGTACGCTATAATCTTTTGCTATAATCTTTTCGTATTTTATAGTATACAAACTCCCA